>CBDDRW010000038.1:0-147926 GCA_965233175.1 uncultured bacterium | reverse complement strand
ACCGAATACGCCGTCCCCAGCCGACCTTCCTGATCGCCTTTGCACCTGGTGCCGGCTTCCGATGAAGAAGCGTCTCGTCGGGGGCAAGCAGTTCGTTCACTACACCTGCCCGAAGTGCGTCTTCCAGCACACAACCAGGCTTGGCCCCACCCCCTCCAGTCCTGCGCACTAGCAGGTTCAGGTTGGCTGATTCTCTCACTCTCATGTTAGGAATCCATCCGTCGGGTTCTCGCCCTATACGCTGTCCCCAGCTTCACGGCCCCCTTTCTCGTAACCCTCGGCGCTGGTCCGTGACTATTGAGAGGAGTATGCCTGCATCCAGGCGCGGTGGGAGGCTGTTGCCAGCGTATAGACGAGCGGCTTGTCGGATCGGCCTGTTGTCGTCACGGCTGTTTCGGTCAACCTCACTGGCCTAGTCTTTTCCGGCAGAGGCATCCAGTCGCCCCGTTAAAACCCTATGCCTACAATGCGGTGCTGTGAATTTGACTGTCATAGGCAAGAGGCTGCACAGTTCAAAAGGAAATTGCCGGTTGGCGCTACCGCTGTCGCTCAACGAGCGAGCGCATTTGCTCCATGCGCGTGCGATTGACACCCAGATCGCCATAGCCGGTGCGGGAGGCTGAGCGGAAGTGGATGGTCTTCGTTTCGTCGTCGAAGACGAATTCGACATCATCGACGAACCGGAACAATAAGCTGGTGAATTCGTAATGCAGATACGACTCGTCTTCTTCAACGAGCTTCACGCGTGAAAGTGGGCGAATAACTTCCTTCAAGGCCTCCTTCGCCTCTGCCCGGGACTTACGATAGCGAAACGGCGCGATGGCATGGCCTTCGTCCTGGGCCTGCGTTGAGACGCAGTTGGGACTGGAGGGACAAGGGGCTAGTTGTCTCATCGAATATGGGAAGCAAGCAGCAGCTTTGTTAACCGGCCCACCGTAGTAGTTGTCTAAGACGGATACTCATAGAGTATCATGATGGCATCCAAGGAGCTACATCGTCCCTCAACGCAACTGTTCCAAAATACACAGAAAGAGCGCACCAAAGGGCAAGCTCGAAATACCCAAGCAACGCGGACGCGTCAGGAACCAAGAATCGATTGAAATCTATGAAGGCCCATGTTCCAGCGGCGCAAGACAAAGTATCAATCCTACAACTGCTAAATTTCGAATGAGGCGTGGATTTCTTTGGTGATCACTCATTATCCCCTGCTCCTCAGCCCAGGGTTTGACAGTGGATGATCTTTTGTACCCACAGCTCCACAATCAACACTGCGTTAGGGGGAATGAGGTCCGGTATGCCTTTGTCTCGATAGGCCAAATGCGGACTGATGCGAACTTTCCGGTAGCCGCCGACTTTCATGCCCAGCAGCGCATGTTCGATTCCAACGATCACCTGACGGCTTCCAAGGACGGTTATGCGTTCGACGAACGTGACACCTCCTTCGACTCGTATCATGTCTTTTGGAAGATGTTCGACCTGTTTCGCATTCAGCGGCACCTCATCACCTTTGTTTAAGTACAGTCTGCTGGTATATATGACGCGGTCGCCCTTCTGGGCTGACCGTTCCTCCCCCTCTCGCTCTTGAAGCAATGTGAGCCCACTCAAGCGTTTCACGATTTAGTATAAGACCGTCCTGGGTATGACCGCTGTCTCATCTTGCTTCGTCACCACAACAGACACTTGCCCGATAATTCGCCCGTCTTCAGTTTCCACGTCCACACGCCAGTCTCCCGGATCGAGTCGTTGCTTGAACGTATACGCGCGGTAGCCGCCTTCGCGACCACCGGCAATCTTGATGGGAATTCTGTCGGCGTGGGTGAAGGGTTTCCGGTCATTCGGACGGAAAAACCAATGGTGGTAGACCGTCGTGTTGAGCGCAACTGGGGCAAAGACGGCAGTAAAACAATAGACAGGCTCATCGGCTGGAAACGGATTCTGCGAGCGCTTCCACACTTGATACCACTCGCGATCGAAACTGAGCACAAACCGTTCGTCCTGCTTTTGTACCTCGCGATACATGCCGCCGAACTTCATCGAGAGCGGCACGGGTGGAATCCAGTTTAAGAAATAGAACCCGATCAGGAGACCAATGAGAGCGATCGCGGGTCCTCCGACCAATACCGTTTCTCTCCGCGAGCGTTCCTGATTGTATTGATAGATCAACTGGACCACTCCCACCGTTATTCCCACAGTCAGCGTGGCTCCGAGCAGGAACACCCACGTTCCGATGGTACCGACCATGATAGGCAGAAAGAATGTGAAGAAGCTGAAGCTGGCCAGCGCGTACAATGCAACGAGGAGGCGTATGTTCGAGAGGCGATCGCGCAAGAATTCATTGGCCATCAGCAGAAGAACAAGCACGCCTAGGAAGATTCCGGTGCCTGTGAGTGTCGCACTGCGCGAATAAAACACGGCATAGGCGCTGAAGAGCCCACCGAGGAGAAACTGCATCGCCATCGGATAGTAGGGCTGGGCTTTGACCAGGACTCTGGCGAAAGGGGAGCCTTGTGGTTCGAGGGCAACCGGCTCCACTGCCGCTACGCCAAGACGGCCGGTGAGCACGACGAGAACGCTGAGCGCGGCGAGATAGAAAAGGAGGATCAGATTGTCTTGCAGGCGATCGATGCGTGTCAGCGTCAACGTATCGTAGGTGACGCCTGTGACAAAAAAGAGCGCCGACATGAAAGGCCGGGCGAGAAGGGATTGGACACTGGCCAGCGGGCTCATGCCCTCACTGTGCGAAATATCTCTGGTTTGTTCAATGAAAAGTTGGATTTAGGAACAGGGGGTCGATCGCTCTACTTTTTTCATTCGTGACTTGCTAAGGGAGGCATCACAACCATCACACAAATGCAGGTAAGGGGGCATAAATGACTGGGTGACCGATGAGTCGCTCCACCCATCCTGCCATTGCCTCGTCTTTCAGCGGGGCCTTATTCAAGCGGGCCTCAATGCCGAAGCCCGTGTGTGACCCGACCATGCCGATGATCGCCGAGGCGTCATCGCATTCGGGGAGCAGTTCCTGTGTTTGAAACTCGCAGAGGGTACTGTAGAGGCGGCCGTCAGGTTCGATTGTCGATCGAATCTCCGGTAGATCGCCGAGCGGACAATGTACCGAACAGCGATAGGCGGAGCGGGCGGCGGGTTCAATCGCTTGAAAGTCAACGAGTGCCGCTTCAGAGAACCCAGTCAGGTATGTTCTGACGCCGGCTAGTTCCGGAGCCGAAGTCGCCGCCAATTTACTGGCCGGTACCAGAAACTCATACGCGTCTGCCGTGTTGTATTCAAACTGACAGGGTCCAAAGGCATCGGGCCAGGAACAAAAAAATGGCACAGAGGGATCGACAGATCGCAACATCAATTGTTGATTCGTCACCGATGTCTCGATGGGAAGCTCCAACAACGTGATCGCTTCGAGAAAGGATGTGCGGCGTTCTTCCAACCACTGTGCTCGCTCGGCATCGCCCCGCGTTTCGCCTGGGGTAATGACCTCTTTTGTTTGGAGCCGGATGCGGATAAACGAATGCGCGTGGCGAAATCCGAGCCAAAGCATGCTACGGGGGTCGTGTAGTTGCAACGGATCGCGAATGCGCCAGGGATGACTGATCGAGCAGTATGTACCTATATCCTGATAGCGCTGGTAGACCGTGTGGTAGGCACCGGTCAGGAGAAAAAAATCGCCTCGCCAGTCCTCTCGAACGTGGATGAGGGTGACATCTTCGGTGGACCATTCGTCCAGTTGCCCAAAATCCTCAGGAGACTGGACGGTCCATTCTTCAACATAACAGATGACATCTTTCGACGGCGCCGCCGGCTTCAACCCTAACGCAGCCAGTCGCTCGCCCACGCCGAGTGCCTGGTCGAAGGTCAACGGAGATGTCGTTTCCCATCGACGCTCACGCATGGTGTGTCATCTGTTCCCTCGGTCTATCAACGCGTCGACCGTAGCGCTTTGTTCTCGATCGTCGTTTCAGCGAGGTACCGATCGATATCGTCCTTCAACGTCGCTGCCAGTAACTGTTGAGCATCATCGTCGCTAAACCAAAACAGGGTTTCACGTTGTGCTCCTTCGATACTTCGGGTGGTCGAACTCTGGTCGCCGATGTTCTTCGCGGTGAATATCAGCGTGCTGTTCGTGGTCACGACTGTTGAGAAGAGCCTGCTCTTGGCGTTGGCGGAAAAATCGAGCAACTGTCCGCTGATCACGATGTCTGCATGGTTTGGATTCGTTGTAAGCCCGTTGGGCGCCACTTGTACGTCCCAGGCTCGATTCTTCCATCCGCGCGTTCTCAGGCGATCTGCGAGAATCTGGGCAATCATGTCTCCTGGCCGTCCTCCCGCCACATTGAAATAGGTCACCCCACCCCACAAGTGGGTCCGCAGGCCGAGCCGATTCTTTTCCGGACGCCGGTCTTCGAAAGATTCAATGACGATTCTGACTGGTTCCGGTTCCATGAAGTGCGCCGCTTCGTACTTCTGTTGGAGATCAAGATTGACCGTTTTCCCGGTGCCTCCGCACCCCGTTCCCATCAGCAGACTAGCCGTGAGTATGATTCCCATGCCCAGTTGTCCCATTGCTTGTTTCACGCCATTGACCTCCTAAGAATGGACGCCGCACTGTTGAAGCTGGTCCAGTGTACCCAAGTTGGCTATCAGAGACAAATATCGAGGCTGGCAGGAAACTGAAAAAGTCGCTCTTCTCACCCGCCCAACCCCGGCGCGCCGAGACGCGTCTTTCCCATGCTTCGTTCTCGCTTCCTGCGATAGTTTTAGGGGGTGACAATTGGGAGGATGGCCTGAAACGTTTCTCGGCTGAATTCAGGAATCAGACCCGACTGCATGCGCGCATCGGTGTAGGGGAGGAAACGGACAATTTTCACAAAAGACCGTTCGGCCAACACCGCGGCAATTTGCGCCTTGCGATCGTGAGTGATCGGCAATGTATATCCCTCGCCGCGGTTCCATTCCCACAACGTCGGCGCCAACGACAGTTCCAGCCCCTGCCCGGCAAGCTGGTGAAACCGGTCCACGATTCGTGTCTTGTGCTGCTTGATCCCTTCCCCCTCCAACAGCAAGGCGCACACGACGTGGTGCCCCCACCAAAAGAGCGTTCGAAAGGCGAAGGCGTTTGAATTCTGGAAGTGTTTTGGGAAGTCTAGATATTGGTACGGAAAGGATTCAAGAGCCTCTCCTTTCACGAAGTGGCAGTTCGCGGGATCAAAGTTCGGTGGAGTGACGAGGGCCGCCGCCGCGACCTCCTTTTTCAAAACTTCATGCGTAGCCCCGAGCAAGCTGCGAACCTTCACCATAATTTTTGCCTTGGCGAGGAAGAACTGCTGATCGGCCATCAATGCCGCTTCTTCATGCGTAAACTGTAGTGGCATGGTCATTGATCGGTTGGGTAATTGACTTGAAAGAGACGGGCTATTTCTGATGCGTTTCGAACTGGGAGACCGCCAGGTCGAACTGGGACCGGCATGTTGCACAGCGGACCCACACCGCATCGTGAAACACATCCATCTCACGAACTGATAGGGCGGGAGCGTGGGCTCCCAGACAGTTTTTGAGCGCCACGAGGCCGTCCGGCTGCGTAACCTCCGGTGCGGGTAGGGATGCGTTCCCTGTTGATATGTGCCTCGTGATTGCGTGGGTGGTTACCCGGTGTACCATGCGGCAGGAACTGCACGTGACCACCACAATACGATCCGGCTCGATGCGCTTCACTGTCAGACAGAGCGGATGGACCGACCAACATTGTTGGAGAAACGCTCCACTCCGGATAATCTCTGCCATCGACCATCCTCGCGCCACAGGCACGAACCAGGCTACTTCGCCCAAAGCGTCAACACGACGACCACGCCGATTATGTAAGGGAGCACACAGGAAAAAGCCAGCGCGGCCCACGCACGGCTTGGCGTCGCGTGGCGTGACAGTTGCTCCTTATACACGAATTCACGGGAAAGGATTAAGACAATAAGCGTGAGCGCCAACGTCTGACTTGTCCGAGGCCAAGTGTAGGCCCCGCTCAGGATGAACTTCGTCGTGAAAAATCCACTGAAGAGAAGGATCAGCGGCGCAATGACGAACCGAACTGAGTCTGAGAAAACAACATGCCGCCAGCCTCGATGGGCTTCTATTGGGCTTGATTGTGTGTGAGGAGTCACGATCCGACGGCCACAGGAATCGCTGGCTTCGGCAGAGAGGACAGAGCGCTTTCTTGAGCCGTACGGCAGACTTTACACACACGGGGGCGGGCTTTTAAGAACGAGACTTTTCCACTGGCCAGGCAGCTATAATGGACAAAGTCTTCGCACAGGGCACAGCGAGACCAGCCGCCGCTGAGGAACGTTTTATTGCGATAGAGTGCTTCCTTACAGACCTTGCAGTGGCGGGCTTCAATTCCCAGCAGCATCGGCTCCCAGTCCCCAGCAGCGTTTCTAATACTCATAATAGAGAGTATAGCGAAGGCGCAAGGGTGAGGCAAGGCGAAAACCCTCACGCATAGAGATGCGTAGGTCAACTGTATTTGTCTGGTAGGTTGCCGGCTTGAGCGTGAGTCCATGCCCTGTCTTTCTTCTCAAGAGAAGAAGAGCACTCCGATGGAGTTGGATGGCTCTGCTTGGCGATGAGGGGGACGGATAGGATTGAGGAGGAGGTCTAAGACGTTGCGCGCTTTTGTTGAATCGCGTGGAAGCGTTGGACCATTCCAGCCCATATGAACGCATGCAGCCGGAGATTTGCGGCGCGTTCCACTTGGATGAACTCGATCCCAGCCAGATTGCCATGCACCCACCGCACATAGGCCTCATCGATCGGCAGTGACTCGTGTTGATCGGGGAGCATCAGGCGCAATGCAATGGGTTGGTCTGCCAGCAGAGGATGATCAGCTTCGATTGTGCATCCCATCGCCGAAAGATTCGTAATTGTCCCTTCACCGACCGTCGCTGTCACACAGTACATTGTCGGGTAGGTGACCGGTAGGCGATAGAGGCTGCGTTGGTAGGGTCTGGTCTGTTCCATTGAGGAGCAGAGTGTACGGAGTCGTGAGAGTGGAAGGTATTCCCCAATAGAGGGGTGGGAGGACAGTCATGCTGCCGCCGCTAAAGCCAGAGCCCTGTTGCTCACCCTAGCGAAGCGCTGCTTGGCGCAGCAACTAGTTCCGTTCCGACTCATCGTCGAACGGAACGTCGAACAGACTGCGCCACCCGTAAGAACAGGCCGCAGCGCTCCGCTATGGCAAGAATACCAACAGGGCTCTGATGCCCGCAGCAACAGTCACGACTGTCCTTGAGAGGATAGAACATGGAGGGTTGGAAGGGGAGGGGGCGACCTGGTTGTCCTCCTGCTCGCGGAACGCGCACGCTCAGAAGGTGCTCGTTGGACGCGCGCATGTGAAGATCAACCAGGCCGCCCCTTGGGAGTAGTGGAAAGCGGATAGCTCAGAGAAAGATGCGGCCAGGGTGCCCTTCTTGCTCGCAGGACGCACACGATAAGAACGCGCTCGTTCGATGCGCGCAGTGAAGGGTAATCTGGCCACTCTTCTTAAGAGAGGTATGGGAAATTGAGGACTCTTGGAAGGCCACCCATGTTGGTCTAATGCTCCCGAAACGCGCGCCCTGAGAAAGGCCTCGTTCGACGGCCGCACTTAGACCAACATGGGTGGCCCTCTAAGAAAGGAAAAGCAAGCGAGTTTGGAAGGAACATCCGCGTACTATTTGTTGTACACATGTGAGGGCTTGTGCTGCTGTTCTCGCAGACGGGATGTCACCAGGCGCGACTCATCACCAAATCCAAACGTTACCGAATCGGTATCCGTGGATTGGCTGGTAGCCCTGGCCCAGATCTTCTCTTGGCTGTTCGAATCAGCCATCGCATGAAAGGATGGAGTTATCCTTGGTCATCTTCTAGGTCGAAAAGTGTCTTGTCCGGTATGCCAGACTGTTTGCGTTGCCAGGTTTCCTTCCAGGCGGCAAGGGCACTTTGGTAGGTATCATCAATTGAAGAACCTGCGATCCTCTCTACTGCCGCATTGACAGTTTCTAAAGGTATAAAATCCTCCACGTACTTGGTCGGAATCTGTTCGATAACCTCTGGGTCGTAATCTCCAGCACCACTAGAGGCTGTTTGTGAAGGACAGCCTTCAGAAAATCCAGAACACCCCCTGATTCGATCAGTCGTTCCACCCATTGCTTTGGTTCATTTTCTCCTGCCTGTCTGGACCAGTCATATAGAAGTGAAAGCAGTCGTGTGTTCTTAGCAAGCGCCATCGTTTGTGCTGCACATCTGATCTTTTCGAGGCAAAGGTTCCTTAACATAGCAAGATCGTCGTCTGTCGTGAGTCGTTTTTCGTGCTCCTCTATGGAACCCTCTTGGGAGACGACATAGGCAGGTAGATATACCCCGGTTGTAGATGAATGGCTCTAGCAAGACACTGCCCCCTCTTAACCGCATCTGTTTCTTGTCGGAGGCCCCAGTAGATTATATGCGACGCATATCTTTCTGGTGCGATGCTGAAGAAATCAATAGATCGTTCGGGCAAATCGTCGCCAATATCAAATAGAGCTATAATTAGATTCTCGAGACCGGGAAATTGAATCTGTTCATTGTAATTATCTAATCGAGCTAACAGTGTTAGTGCCTGACCTTGCTGTACAAATGTTCGTAATTCGTTCGTAACCATAGCTCTGTCACTTGTGCTTGAAATTAACCTTTCCAGATCAGAGTGAGAGATTTCTCCTTTTGGTATACCTAGAATAAAGTATCGGTCAAATACATCGAAAGAACAGACTCGCCGATCTCTATACCATGAGGCGTTGAAATCATTGCCGTAGTGGGAACCTTCTATCGGAGGGAATAGCTCCTTTAAGATTGCCTGAACATATTGCTTGGAGGTCTTACCTGCTCGATCTAGTAAGTGTTCTGTACGTTGCCGAACATAATCACTCGTATCTTTCTCGGACCCTTTAGTTTTCCGCTGCTGGTCTTTACCTGTAAGAATTCCTTTGGCCCCCTTGAGTTCAGCGTAAACATCGGGCTCAAACACTCTGAGAACCTCAATCCCCATTAAATCTACTATGTTCACTTCAAAGCTCGTCTGACCCTTCAGTACGCCAACGTGAAAAGTCAGTGTTGATGTGAACCTATAAACATCTCGGAGCGTTTGGAAATATGGGCTAAGACCAGGGATGAAAATATTGGCCCAGCGTTTCTTGCTAAACGTAGGCGCAATGATCTTGTCCTCAACAATTTTATTGAGCTCTGTAAATAAAACCTGCTGAAGACGATGATACTCAACGGCAGGCATGTCGAAACCGGCTTGAACAATCTTATCTAAGAAACTCCTCCCCGACGAAGGAGAAACTTCTGCTAATGCCCCCTCAACAATGTCTCTTTGGAACAAAAGTAGATAAGACACCTTGGGTAGGTCCAAATTGGCTTTCACAACTCTGAAAATTAGCTGGGTCTCCATGGCAGTGAGGCGGTCGATATCATCTATGACGATGAGAATGGGATGATCCTTTTTTTCTAGTAGTTGGCTCAATTCCTGCTTTCTTTCTTCGAGGGTTCTTCTTTGAGCGTCTGCCCTAGCAGTCATCCAGTCAGATATTTTCGTACTCATCGAACTTATGAGATCGGAAAGTGTCACAGATAATATCCCGAAAACAGCTAGGGCCATCAGTCCGAATTGCACCCCAAAATAAGACCACGTAAAGTTGGCGAGTACCAGAGGTGGAAGAACGTGCAGCATGGTATTGACAAGGATGTAAGTGGTAATAGAAGCCGACTTAACAACGTCAAAGAAAGCCGCAAGCGAGAGCCACATAGCTGCTAGCTTCTGACCAGATTCAGATTTGTCCTTCACCCCCAGCACTCGCGCCGTCTCTTGGAAAAATGCCCGTAAGAGCCCATCCTGGCCGGAAAACTGCCATGCATCAAACTCAATAACAATTGGTTTGCGTTCATCGGGCAGGGCTTCCAGAGCCTCTATCACCATATTCTTTACGGAAGATTTGCCGCTACCCCATGCACCATATAAAGCGACGACAAGACTATCCGATCCATTCCAATTATTAATTGCGGTTGCAAGCGAGTGGGCAAAGGTGCCCCTTCCGAGCAAATCTTGCTTTACGCTCTTTATTGGACGATCCGCTGAGAAGTTCATTTCAAGGCTTTGCCGAGGATGATGTTGTCGAGGCGTTCAATTGTATCCTAGTAATCTAGGAGACGGGGCTAATTTTCTTAAGTATAGTCCGTCAACGGTTCTGGAAGTGATTTATATATATGACCCAGGTCTAGGAGGTGTCCTGCCAGTTGAAGGTTTCCATATATAAGAATCCTTCCAAACTCGCTCGATTTGCCTCTCCGAGGGGGCAGCCTAGTCGATCGTGCACTGCGCGCGTCCAACTAAATGTATATGCTCCCTCCAAGCTTGCTCGTTTTCTCTTCGGGGATGGGGGCTGATTGATCTTCCACTGCGCGCGTCGAACGAGGGCCTTCAGAGGCCGCGCGTTCCGCGAGCACAGAAGATCATCAGGCTCCATCCCCTCCGCTGCTCCGGGAGCACCGGACTGACAGGGGTGTCCTTCCGTCCGTTTGTGCTAGGATGCCGCGCATGTCGGTGTTAAAGCTGGTGCTTTGGGGACTCCTTGCCGTTTTGGGTTCGGTCGCGCTCGCCTTTGTCGTCGGTCTCGTCAATCCGCAGGAAAAGGTAAATGGTCTTTGGCTGGTCGTCGCGGCGGCCTGTATCTATGTGCTTGCCTTCCGTTTCTATGGCCGCTGGATTTCTCGGCGGGTTGTTGAGCTGAACGACCAGCGGGTGACGCCGGCTGTGCGGTTGAATGATGGCATCAATTTCCATCCCACGAATAAGTATGTGCTCTTCGGCCATCACTTCGCGGCGATTGCCGGGGCGGGGCCGTTACTCGGGCCGGTGTTGGCGGCGCAGTTTGGATTCTTGCCCGGCTTTCTCTGGCTGGTGATTGGGGCAGTGTTGGCGGGAGCGGTGCAGGACTTCATCATTCTGGTTGCGTCGATGCGACGGAATGGCCGTTCTCTTCCTGAAATTGCACGCGATGAATTGGGTCTTGTCACCGGCACGGCCACAGCTGTAGCGGTGCTGTTCATCGTGATTGTGGCATTGGCCGGGTTGGGTTTTGCCGTTGTGAACGCGCTTTATCTTAATGCTTGGGGCACCTTTACGATCGCGATGACGATTCCCATCGGCTTGATCATGGGCTTCTATCTACAGAAGTTTCGGCCTGGCCAGGTGGCAGAAGTCTCTTTGCTCGGTGTGTTGTTGTTAGTTGCGGCTGTGATCCTTGGGCGGGTAGTCGCGCAATCTTCGGTGGCAGGCTGGTTTGAGCTTGAGCGAGCCACGTTAGTGTGGGGATTGGCTGGCTACGGGTTTCTCGCGTCTGTCTTGCCCGGTTGGATGCTGCTCGTGCCACGCGGATATCTCTCTACCTTCATGAAGCTCGGAGTTGTGGTGTTGCTGGGGGTGGGTGTGGTGCTCATGGCGCCGACGATTGAGATGTCAAGGGTGACGATCTTTGCAAGCGGAGGCGGACCGATTATTCCCGGCGCGCTCTTTCCCTTTCTCTTTATCACCATTGCCTGCGGAGCCGTATCGGGCTTTCACTCGTTAGTCTCTTCGGGGACGACGCCGAAAATGATTGAACAGGAGTCTCAGGCCACGGTCGGTTATGGGGCGATGTTGCTAGAAAGCTTTGTCGGTGTGATGGCGCTCATTGCGGCTTCAGTGTTGATTCCTGGCGACTACCTGGCGATCAATACGATGCTCTCGCCCGATGCGCTGGCTGCAATGGGTTTCCCTATCTCGCGGATTCATGAACTCTCGCAACTCGTGGAAACGGATGTGGCGGGCCGACCAGGCGGGGCCGTGTCGCTCGCGGTCGGCATGGCCTCCATTTTTTCCGCGCTCCCCGGTATGTCGGGGTTGATGGCCTATTGGTATCAGTTCGCGCTGGTGTTTGAGGCACTGTTTATTCTGACGACGATCGATACGGGCACACGTGTGGGGCGCTATCTCATTCAGGAGATGGGTGGCCGCTTCTATCCTCCGTTGAGGCGGATGAATTGGTGGCCTGGTGTAGCGGTAAGTAGCGGGCTGATCGTAGGGGCCTGGGGCTATCTCATAGGCACCGGGAGCATCTCGACGCTTTGGCCGATGTTCGGCGCAGCGAATCAGTTACTCGGCACCTTGGCACTCTGTATCGGGACGACGGTACTCATCAAGATGCGGAAGGCGCAATATCTGTGGATCACCGCGTTGCCGATGTTGTTCGTCGGCGCCATCACGTTGATCGGGTCCTATGAGATGTTCGGCATGTTTGTAAGTAAGGCTTGGTCTCTCACAGATAGCGGGCAGGCCTTTGCCTTGTATCTGGATGCGGGGCTAGTGGCATTCGTGGCCTTGCTCGCGGTGATTGTCTTGGGCGATAGTATCAGGCAATGGTACGGCTATGTGATTTTGAAGCGGCCGTTTACCAGCAGCGAGGTAGTGGTGATGGCAGGAGGAAGTTCCCCGGGAAGAATGCAGACGACCATTCGTCATAATGATGAGGAGCAGCGGTTGCGGTTACCCGGCGGAGGGTGCTGTTAGGGGGGCGGGAGTGGCCAGGTGCCCTTCTTGCTCGCAGAACGCGCACGATGAGAATGTGCTCGCATGGGACAAAAGCGCGTCTCGGCGCGCTCGGGGTTGGGCGGGTGAGAATGTTGCGCGCAGTAAAGGCAGCCTCGGCCACTCCCTTTGGAAAGGTGTAGAAAAAATGGATAACGTGAGAAGAGGAGGGAGTCGTGGCTGAGCAATTTTCGTTTGATGTAGTCTCGGAAGTGAATATGCAGGAGATGAAAAATGTCGTCGATCAGGCGACGAAAGAGATCAAGCAGCGCTTTGATTTCAAAGATTCGAAGTCGGAGATTACACTGAAGGAAAAAGAGAAAGAGCTGGTTCTGGTTTCCGACGATGAGTATAAGCTCAACGCCGTGAACGATATTATCAAGACCAAGTGCGTCAAGCGCGGGGTCTCGTTGAAGGCCTTCACCTATGGAACAGTGGATCAGGCCCTGAGCGGGACGGTGCGCCAGGTTGCGAAGATTCAAAGCGGCATTGCGGCGGACAAGGCGAAAGAGGTGACGAAGGCGATCAAGGAATCTAAATTGAAAGTGCAAGCGCAGATTCAAGGTGAGCAAGTGCGTGTACTGAGCAAGAGCAAGGACGATCTCCAGGCGGCCATGGCGTTTCTTAGGGGGCAAGATTTTGGGATTGATCTTCAATTCACCAACTACCGCTAGGCCAGGATGCTGAAACAGGCCTCCAACTGCGTTCTCAGTCGATCGAACACCTCAACGTGCAGTGGCAGCACGCCTCGGTGTTCGATTCTCCCTGCGGCCTTGTTGGATGACCTGTTTGAGCATCCTGGATAGATTCTGCAACATTCGACGCATGAGACACGTTCTTGTCCTTCTGCTTTTTCTCGTCGTTTCCCTCGCGGGCTGCGATCGCGGCGATCCCATTGTTGTTATCCAGCTCAATCCGAAGAATCCTGACATCATCTACGTTGCGACGAACGACTACATCTATAAGACGCGCGATGGGGGTCAGACCTGGACGAATCTGTCGCATGGGATGAGCCACTCGCGCGTGATTTCGATGGCGATCGATCCGGCATATCCGGCCACGGTGTATGCGGGTACGAAGGGTGACGCTGTCTTTAAGAGTCACGATGGCGGGCAGCACTGGACCTCGATGCGTTCGGGGTTAGACGATGCCACGATCTCGTCGGTGGTGAATCAATTCGTATTCGATCCGACAGACAGCAACCACATCTTTCTTGCCACGACGATGGGGGTTTCCGAGACGAGAGACGGCGGCGAGCATTGGGTGAAGAAAATGGAAGGGATGAAGGAAGTGCTGATGGTGGTCACGCTGGGCATGGATCCGACGAGGCCGGTGATCATATATGCGGGCACGAGCGGCGGGGTGTATAAAACGACCGACGAGGCCGGCCATTGGGAGAAGGTGAACAACGGCCTCGTGTCGCCCGACATTATTAAGTCGTCGCGCGCGCTCAGTGTGACGGCGGTGCTGGTCGACCAGTTTGAGCCGGACAGCGTGTACGCTTCCACGCTCACAGGACTCTATAAGACGACGGACGGCGGGAAGGCCTGGGTGCGGATCGGGCAGTCGCTCCAAGATCAGATGTTGTTTTCGATGATTTTGGATCGTACGAAAAAGGGCGTCATTTACTTGGGCGGTCGAGAAGGCGTTCATCGAAGCGAAGATGGTGGAGCGACGTGGAGCACGCTGAATACAGGTCTTACGACGCTCAACATCCGATCGCTCGTGCAGAGTCCGACTGATCCGGATGTGTTCTATGCAGGCACAAACGGGAGTGGCTTGTATAGGAGTAACAATCGTGGAGAGACCTGGGAACCAGTGCCGACTGCGCTCTCGAGCCAGTGAGGGAGATTACTGCTGCGGAGCAGTGGCTCGTTCTTGGAGGGTTGAACCGACCCCGGACGAGCCGAACGACGAACCAACGCTCGAGTCTCCGAGGCTTGAGCCCACACTGGAGCCGCCGAAGCTCGATCCTACCGTCGAATCCGATAGGCTGGACTCTACCGTGGAACGTTGCAGTGATGAGCCGACTCCCGACGATGATTCACTATTGAAAGTGGACTCGCCGATTGAAGGGCCTGCACGGCCTGTGGCGCCGATCCCAAACCCTACTGGGCCTGAGCTGCCGATATGGTGGCTGTTTCTCGACGACGCCCCGATGTCTTGGCCGCTGACGCCTTCTCCCCCGATTGTATTGGCAGGCTTCGGGGTTTTTCCGATACTCGGTCCAGCTGTTGGTGCGCTCCCAATACTGGTGCCAGTTTTTGGCCCTGTCGACAGCTTCGGTGCTCGGATGTCTCTCTCGATCGACTCTTCTATTTCTCGAATCGCATGAGCTTCTCGGCCTGAGGCCTCAAAGTCTCCAGCATCGCGGGTGTTGGTCGAGGTGCCGATGCTTTCAAGCATCACGCGCAATTTCTTGAGGTCAACGCGTGCTTTTAACACACTCGGGATCATTTCGCGGAGTATGATCCCGCGAGAAGCCATTGAATGATTCGACATATTCGCCTGTGTGGCCTTGAGCAACTCTCCAACTTCGTCTCCCAGTTCTTCAAGCTGTTGAAGTTCCGTCAGATCAGTCTTGCAGCAATCGAGGAAGTGGCGATACTTGTTCAGGAACATCGATACATCGTCCTGAAGATTCTCGATCTTGAAATCGTGTGACGGTTTGTTGCCGGTAGGTCTTTCCCCTTCTTGCTCTGCTGTCTGGGTCTCTTTCTTTTCAACAAGCGGGACGCAACCAGGTCCTTGCTGCGCAGAATATTGCTGGTCGGATTTTCGATCCGGGCACCAATAAAGCGGTGATGCTGCTGTCGCCGTGGTGTTGGTGATCCCGCAGAACGCGAAGGCGGCTCCACCTATTAAGGAGATCAGGCAGAGGGGTTTGGTTCTTGTGAGTGAACGCATAAAACCATTTTCAACCCGACTAGAATTCTTGTCAATCAAACTCATCAACTTCGTGTGTTCGACTCATTGACTAATAGATCCAGTGGTGAGGCTATGAGGCTGTCCATTTCTTATTCTTGCCGAAACAAAGATATCCACATGGTAATGGTTCCTGAAACGACGGCTCGATTATGTCGGGGTATCGTGATACTACGCCTGATTCAGGAGAGTGAATTGTGAGTGTTGGTCGCTCTCTGA
The DNA here is from genome assembly GCA_965233175.1 of uncultured bacterium. GTDB lineage: Bacteria > Nitrospirota > Nitrospiria > Nitrospirales > Nitrospiraceae > Palsa-1315. The sequence goes on along the minus strand of CBDDRW010000038.1, from coordinate 132,142 downwards.
TCTGTTATTTGACTATCATCGAGGCGGTTATCGTCAGCCAATGCCGAACATGTCCTTCCCGTATGGATTAAATGAAAATAAAACAGAAACACTTTCTCCCCATGTGCAGCACATATGCCGCATTACGATCCTCTCTTTCAGTCAAATTTTTAGTAAGAGAGAGGATGATTGTATATTTGACAAACCCACCACGAACGGCCACAATCCCCCACGATAAGGGGGCGCTATGAATTGGCGCATCCTTGGAGCCTGGGTCTCTTTGTGGTTGGTTTGGACCGTATATGCATACAGCTATCAAATGACGATGCAGGAAACCGTCATAGCTACAGTTATAGGTACCCTCATTGCGGGCCTGATTGGCTGGATTGCGCTAAAAGCATATTCGGCAATTGCTAGGATGTTTAAGCGTAAATCAAGTTTTTCATGCTGTTTCACAAATCACGGGCCACCAGGAGAAACTGATTTCCCAAGCTTCAACTTTTATGAGATTCAAAACGGAACATCTTCTAAATATGTAAAAGTCACATGCTCATACGGAATTCAAATAGCACAATTTGGTCTCAGATTTATTACACCGGAAGAAATGTCGAAAAGGAGTATAGCGCCGAGGATTCCTGAAAATATTCAATCAGATATTTACATACTAGCAATCGAAAAGGTGCTTCCGCTGGATCTCTTCACCCCGCAACATCAGATCACATATATCGATGACCAATGCGGAGGATGGACTATTAATATAGTGCCACCTGTTCAATTGGCAAACGGGAAACCAATCTATATAAAGTTCACTGTGAGAGCAGAGAAAATAGGATGGTCTGGTAAAATTAGCTTTGAAGGCATAAATGAGCAAACCGACAGGTGCTATGCGGAATCTGATGCAAAGATAATTTATACATCTTCTGAGGATGACGAATACGCTTCAATCGCCCCAGCTTATATAACTTTTGACGCATTCAACCAGAAGTCTAATATTCAGAAATAGATCCCACTCAGCATTGCGCCTTCCCTGCTTCTTGACAGCCAATTGGAAACATATAGAATGGCGATGAGAGTGGGTGGCGAGCGCCCCTGATGCTCTTTTCATAGGTCCTAACTCCCCCAGCGTGTCTGCTGCGGCCATGGCACAGGCCAAGGCAGACAATAGGCCTGGGAAGGAGGACAGGATGAAATGAGGATCAGAGATACAAATAGGAGAGGCCCACCATTTGGCGGACCTCTTCGAGTGCCTCCACCTCTGCCTAGCAAACCCTACCCAATAAGGCGTTAGGCGGAGAGAGAGAGTCAGGGTGAATTGCTCGCCACCCTCCAAAAAACGTGGGAGGAAGTGGATAAACCAAATTATGCCTCGGTCATGACTTTATGTCAACTAGTATTAGGCTCTAAGGTGGAGCGAGTATGCCAAAAGCTAAACCAATATCCCTTAAACCGCTCAAGCTTGATGACATTATTCGGGCTGCTCTGAATGTTCCCGCTTCAACGAAGCCAGTCAGCAAGAAACGATTGAAGTCCAAGTCTTCATCGAAGTCCCGCGCCTGACTAGTCACTTATACTGCAAGCGCTTTCCTTCGCTACGCTTCACCGCTAAGAAGTTTCTCGTGGCATCATCCTCTTTGCGAGCGTTGTAGCGGAAGTTGAACTCATCTAAATAGCGGTGGAGGTGACGCTGTGAGACGTGGTGATAGGTGCCATTCAATCCACGCTTCAACAAACTGAAATAGCCTTCAACCGTGTTCGTGCTCGCTGTACCACGCACATATTCTTTCTTGGAGTGATTGACCGTGTGATGCTCAACGAAATCCTTTCCGATTGTCTTATAGCCTACGAACTCATCAGTCATGAGCGTGGAGGATTTATCGACGTGCTCATTAATGGCGCGCTTCAGATTCACCGCAGTTACGAGAGGCATTGTGAATGAACGAACCTTGCCACCCCGCTCTACGAGCGCGAATACGGGAATTTTGTTAGCGAGGCGTCCAGCGCGATCAGACTTACCGCCAGTGTAGGTTTCATCTGCTTCGACAATGCCACCGAGCTTGTCACCGAATGGGGTTTGCTTCATGACGTGGCGAATGCGATGAGCAAGAAACCATGCTGATTTGTAGGTAATGTCCAACATGCGATGGAGTTGATGAGCGCTCATTCCTTTTTTGGATGAGGCCATTAATTGAAACGCCATGAACCATTTATTGAGTGCAATGTGCGAGCGCTCAAAGATCGTTCCAACCGTTGCAGAGAATTGTTTTCGGCATGTGGCGCACTTCAACACCACGCGCTTTGATGGACCTGCGACCTTGAGTGTATAAATTTTCTTCGATTGACAGTGAACGCAGACCGGACCTTCTGGCCACCTGATCTTAGCCAGATGTTCATAGGCTGCCTGCTCATCGTGGAGATGCTTCCCGTTTAGTAGATTCTTTTCCATAAATCCCCCTGTTTTCGACCTGGGGATAGGGTACTAAAAACCTATGGGTTTGTCAAGTATATAATCATGAGAGAGAGGTCTCCAGCCTTCATAAGTACATGAATTTTCGATTGACAAGTCTTTGGGTGGGTGTATACTCGCATTTTAGTGGGAGGAAGTGGGTAAATTTGGTAGAAAATAATTAATGGAGGCAACTGTACATATTCCGGTCATGTCAGAAGAAGTCCTATTATGGCTTATTCGTGACGATAGTCGAACTTATCTTGATTGTACAGTGGGACATGGTGGGCATGCAGAAAAAATCCTCGAAGCAAGTGATTCCAGCAGTAGGCTTATAGGATTTGATCGTGATGAGGGGGCTATTGCAGCCAGTCGAGAAAAGCTCGCACGGTTCGGCGGTCGTGTTCTTCTTTTTCATGGTCATTTTGTGGATCTGAAAGAGCACATTACTTTGAGTGGCATCAGCCAGGTTGATGGAATTCTGTTTGATCTTGGGGTCTCGTCCCCGCAGTTGGATGAACCTGCTCGTGGTTTTAGTTTTCAATGGGACGGTCCGTTGGACATGCGTATGGATCGGTCGATGAGTGGGACGGCCGCTGACTTGGTTAATCGTTGGCCGGAAACACAATTGGCCGACACAATCTTTCAGTTCGGCGAAGAACGGTTTTCTCGACGAATTGCGCGTGCCATTGTCCGCGCGCGTCAACGTTATCCGTTGGCGACGACGAAAGAGCTCGTCTCAGTGATTGAAGGGGCTGTTCCGGCGAATTATCGGCATGGTCGACTCCATTGTGCCACCCGCACGTTTCAAGCCCTTCGCATTGCCGTGAATCAAGAACTTGATTGTCTTGAGCCAGCGTTGCGTGACGCAGTGGATGTGCTGTCTCCCGGCGGCCGCCTCTGTGTCATTTCGTTCCATTCGCTCGAAGATCGGATTGTGAAGCACACGTTACGGATGCTCTCCAGCACGGACGATCCTGCGCTGATGGTTCTCACCAAGAAGCCGCAGATTCCCAGCAAGGAAGAGTCGGACCGGAATCCTCGATCCCGCAGTGCCAAATTGCGGGCTGCCCAACGGGTATTCAAGGAGGACCGTTTATGAAGGCGATAACGATAGTAGCCGGAGTGCTATTGGTCTTCGTATTTGTATGGGAACGTGTGGATGTTGTTCGATTGGGTTATCAGATCGAACGATTGAAGACACAGAAAATATTGCTTGAGCGAGAGAGAGATCAATTGCAAGTGAAGGTTTCTGCGCTGACGGCCCCGGAGCGGATTGCGAAAGTGGCGACTGAAAAACTGGGGCTTACTCCGCCACAGCAGGGCCAAGTGCTGATGGTGCATGTGCCGGGAAAGACTCCGAGCTTGACGATCCCACCCGTGGAGCTCATCCGTGTGGCAAAACATGATTTGATCGTGAGGGTGCACCAGTGACTGCCGGACCTTCGCGTGGTCGTCGCTATGTGATATTGCTTCTGCTCCTGTGCGGGTTCTGTATTATTCTCTTTCGGCTGGTTACGCTCCAAGTGCTCCAAGCAGCTGAACTCACGGCCAAGGCCGATCGGCAACATCAAAAGACCGTGTCGTTCGAAGGAGCCAGAGGCATGGTATCGGATCGACACGGCAAAGTGCTTGCGATGAATGTAGAGGTGCCATCGGTGTTCGGCGTACCGACGTCGCTTGAGAGCCCTTCCATCGTTGCTCGGCATCTTTCTCCAGTGCTTCACATTCGAAGCGATGAGCTCGAGAAAAAGCTTCGGCAAGACAAAAGTTTTGTGTGGCTGGCGCGAAAGGTTGAGCCTGAGCAAGGCCGCCGGCTGCAACAGTTGTCGTTGGACGGCATCGGCGTGGTGATGGAGGGGAGGCGGTTTTACCCTAAGGGTCCGTTGTTGGCTCATGTCTTAGGGTTTTCTGGGATGGATGGGCAAGGGCTTGAGGGTCTTGAGCGCCTCTACGATTCGCATCTGCATGGAGAAAAGCGTGTCACTGTGCTGCAGCGAGATGCGTTAGGCCGTACGGTGTTTCCCAAGGATGTGGCGGAGCAAACGCCGGCGCCGGGACATGCTCTCAAGCTGACCGTCGATGAAATGATTCAATACATTGCAGAAAAAGAACTTGAAGAAGCCGTCACGCTTTCTCGTGCTAAGTCCGGGACGATCATTGTCATGGAGCCCCAAACGGGTGCGATTCTTGCGATGGCCGTCAGCCCACGATTTGACCCCAACGTCGTGGCTGCGTTGACGCCAGATCGGTGGCGCAATCGTGCTCTGACGGACACCTATGAGCCAGGGTCGACCATGAAAGCGATCGTCGCGGCTGCGGCGCTTGAAGAAAACGTGATGACGCCAGGGTCCATGGTTTTCGGTGAAAATGGCCAGATGGTGGTTGCAAATACGACGATTCATGATCATGACAAGCTGGGTTGGATGACATTCTCTGAGGTGATTCAAAAATCCAGCAACATCGGTGCCGCCAAGACCGGGATGGCCCTCGGAGACCAGCGACTCTATCGGTATCTCCAAGCATTCGGATTCGGCCAACGTACTGAGATTGATCTGCCGGGAGAAGTGAGCGGACTTTTGAAGGCGCCCAAAGAATGGGGGCGTCGATCGCTCGCGTCGATTTCGATGGGTCAGGAAGTTGGGGTGACGCCGCTTCAGATGGTATCGGCGGTCGCCACTCTCGCCAATGGGGGCGTGATGATGAAGCCATACGTAGTATCCGAAGTACGCGATCAGAAAGGTCACGTACTCAAGGAAGTCCGACCGCAAGTGAAGCGGCGAGTCGTGTCGCCGGAGACCGCCCGAGTGATGACGACGATGTTGGAAGGTGTCGTGACGAATGGGACAGGAACGAAGGCGGCTATTCCTGGATTCCGTGTGGCGGGTAAAACCGGGACTGCGCAAAAAGTCGACCCGCGAACCGGCGCCTATTCCTCGACCCAGTTTGTCGGCTCGTTTGTCGGATATGTTCCGGCGGAATCTCCACGGCTGGCGATGATCGTTGTTCTCGATGAGCCTCAAGGTGAATCCTGGGGCGGGGTTGTGGCGGCTCCGGTCTTTCGGCGAGTCGGAGAGCAGGCACTGAACTATCTTGGTGTATCCAGAGACGACACGGTGAAAATCGCACTGGCGATGAAGGACCACTAAAAGTCCATGGCACGTGATCCCGTTACTCTTACGCAGTTGCTTGAGGCGCTCTGTGGAGGAATCGATGTCTTGGAACAGCGTGGCGACATGAATTGTCCGATCCATGCGATTACGGACGATTCGCGTGCCGTGACGGGTGGCAGCCTCTTTGTTGCCGTGAAGGGCGAGCGCGTTGATGGGCACGAATTTGTCGATCGGGCCATCAAGGCCGGAGCGGTAGCAGTGGTTGCGCAAGCCCCGGTGGCATCAGGGTCATTACCGTTTGTGCGGGTGAATGATTCACGCAAGGCGCTCGGCCCTCTCGGCAGCCAATTTCATGGGAACCCCTCCGCTCATCTCAAGATGATTGGAGTGACGGGTACGAATGGGAAGACGACGACGACCTATCTCTGCAAAGCGTTGCTAGAAGGGATTGGTCGGCGAGTCGGATTGATCGGGACGGTGGGGTATCAGATCGGGCGAGAAACATTTCCTGCTTCTCACACGACACCCGGCGCACTCGAACTTCAAGCGCTCTTGGCGAAGATGATCGAGAGTGGACTCACAGCTGCCGTGATGGAGGTATCGTCCCACGCCCTTGCGTTAGATAGGACAGCGGGCTGTGAATTTGACACGGCAGTCTTCACAAACCTGACGCAGGATCACTTGGATTTTCACCGCACTATGGATGAGTACTGTGAGGCAAAGTTGCGACTCTTTACCGGATTGGCCGGCGGGCAGAAGGCCGGGAAGCGAGCGATTGTCAATTTGGACGATCCCCGGGGGAGTATGATTCGGACAGCCTGTCCTGTGCCGGTCTGGGGGTACGCCATTCAGAACCAGGCAGACCTCAGGGCAGAACGTGTGCGTCTTTCGCTTTCTGGAACCACGTTTACTGCTGCCACTCCGGCAGGATCGTTTCCCGTCGAGAGCCGGTTAGTCGGGGAGCACAATGTCTACAATCTGCTGGGGGCAATCGGAGTGGCGTTGCACGAAGGAGCGACGATCAATCAAGTCCGCGAAGCGGCCGCCCATATCGCCAATGTGCCCGGCCGTTTCGAGCGGATCTCGTCCGGGCAAGATTTTACGGTCGTTGTCGATTATGCCCATACGGAAGATGCACTGCTCAGGCTGCTGACAGCCGCCCAGACATTAAAGACGGATCGGATCATTACCGTGTTTGGATGTGGTGGTGACCGAGATCGAGGGAAGCGGCCCAAGATGGGCCGCGCGGCCGTCGAATACAGTGATGTGGTGATCTTGACATCCGATAACCCTCGAACTGAGGACCCGATGGCGATCCTTCATGAAGTTGAAATCGGTGTGCGTGATGCGCTCGTAGACCGGACACACGTGCAATATCATTTGGTGCCGGATCGCCGGGAGGCGATCGGTATAGCCATCCGTGAGGCGCGCCAAGGCGATATGGTGCTCATCGCCGGCAAGGGACATGAGGACTATCAAATTATTGGGACCAAGAAGCTTCATTTTGACGACCGTGAAGTCGTTCGCGAGGCGATTCAGCAATTGCGAGATTGCGCGTGAGTATTCAGGCCATGGCCGGGGCTGTGGAAGGTGAAAAATCAATGGGGCTGTTTACGGTCGATGAGTTGCGAGAAGTGATCAGCGTGAAAGTGATCGCGGGGCAGGCGTCGCGATCGATGAAGCGCCGGATCAGGCAGATCAGCACAGACTCGCGATCGATTCGCCGCGGCGACCTGTTTGTCGCGCTCAGAGGCGATCGATTCGATGGTCATGAGTTTGTGCCGGCCGTGCTTGCACGGGGCGCAGCCGGAGCCATCGTTCATGATGGATACCGCCCTCCTTCACATGTTCCCGCGGTACGCCGGGTCGAGGGGGGATCTGCGCCGTTTCTCTTCGGCGTGCGTGATCCGCTGTTCGCCTACCAGCAATTGGCGACGCATTATCGCAGTCGATTCACTATTCCGGTGGTGGCGGTGACTGGGAGTAACGGCAAGACAACGACGAAGGAGATGGTGGCGGCGGTGTTGGCACAACGATGGTCGGTGCTGAAGACCGAGGGGAATTTCAACAATCGCATCGGTGTGCCCGCTACCCTATTCCAGCTCACGGCTCGCCATCAGGCTGCCGTGATTGAGATGGGGGTGGATCAACAGGGTCAGACGACCAGGCTCTGTGAGATTGTCAGGCCCACAATCGGGGTGATTACCAATATTGGACCCGATCATCTCGAGTTTTTTGGAAGCATGGAAGGATCGGCGCAGGCCAAGGCGGAATTACTGGACCTGCTTCCTTCCGATGGCACGGCCATGTTGAATGCCGACGATCCTTATTTTGACTATCTTGCGGCGCGCGCGCAATGCCGCGTGGTGTCGTTCGGATATTCAGCGATGGCCGATGTCCGCGCGAGTATGGTCGTATCCGATGCACGCCATGGCACGACCTTTCGCTTGCACCTTCCTGGGAAAATCCGTCCCACGATCGTGCGAATTAAGGTGCATGGGACCCACAACGTCACCAATGCGCTCGCCGCCGCAGCGGTGGGTGCGGCCCTGAATCTTTCCGGCTCGATGATTGCCCAAGGGTTGGGCCGATTCCGTCCTGCCGCAATGCGGTCGCAGGTGGTGACCCTTCACGGGGTTCATTTTATCAACGATTGCTATAACGCCAATCCTGCCTCAATGGAAGCAGCGCTTCAACTGCTGGCCCAGTGGAGTCCTGCACGTGAGCGGATTGCCGTGTTAGGCGACATGCTCGAACTCGGTTCTGAGACAGGCCGATTGCATCGAGAGGTTGGGCAATTTCTTGCCACGCAAGGGCTATCGCGGCTGATCGCCTGCGGGATGTTGGGCCGGGACATTGCGGAAGGCGCTCGGCAAGGCGGGATGGGAGGTTTGCAGATCGACGAAGTGCGCGATGCGGCGGCGGCAGCGGATCGCCTCAAGAAGATTCTGCGGCAGGGTGATGTCGTGTTGGTCAAGGCTTCTCGCGGCATGAAAATGGAGCAGGTTGTGCACACGCTGGCAGGGATGAGAGCGGTCATCAGGCAGGCCTCGTAAGGAAGGGGCATCCATCGGCTCAAGAGTCGGTGAGATGAGCCGTCTCATTGGTAAGGTAAAGACCGTATGCTCTACAACTGGCTGTATCCGTTTCATACAGAATATTCGTTTCTGAACGTCTTTCGGTATCTGAGCTTTCGGATCATTTACGGGGCTGTGACGGCGTTCCTGATCGCCTTTGTGCTGGCTCCTTGGGTGATCAAGAAGTTGCAAGAGATTAAGCTGGGCCAGCAGATTCGTGCTGACGGCCCCAAACGCCACCTGGCGAAGAGTGGCACGCCTACCATGGGCGGGATGCTCATCATTTTCGCGGTCGTTCTCTCGACGCTCCTTTGGGCGGATATTGCGAGGGCGTATGTCTGGCTTGTGCTCCTTGCCATGCTGGGGTTCGGCGCGATTGGATTTATCGACGACTATCTCAAGTTCATCAAGGCTCAATCGAAGGGGTTATCGGCGGGACAGAAATTTACTGCACAAGTGGTGGTGGCCTTGACGATCGCGCTGGTCCTCTATTTTCTCCCAGGCTATACAACCAAGTTGAGTATTCCGTTCTTTAAGAACATCGTTCCGGATCTCGGCTGGTTCTATGTCGCCTTTGCTGTGATTGTGATTGTCGGGAGCTCCAACGCCGTCAATCTGACGGATGGTCTCGATGGCCTCGCAATCGGACCTGTCATGATCGCGGCGATGGCCTATACGATCGTGGCCTATGTCACCGGACATCGACTCATGTCGGACTATCTGCTCATTCCGCACATCGAAGGCGCCGGGGAGCTCGCGGTGTTCACCGCCGCTATTCTAGGAGCGAGTTTGGGATTCCTATGGTTCAACACCTATCCAGCTTCCGTATTCATGGGGGATGTGGGATCGCTTCCACTGGGAGCGGCATTGGGTACGGTGGCGGTGATCAGTAAGCATGAGTTGCTGCTCCTGATGGTCGGTGGTGTGTTTGTGATTGAAGCCGTCTCGGTCATTTTTCAGGTCCTCTCGTTTAAGTCGCGAGGGAAACGCATTTTTCTCATGGCTCCCATCCACCATCACTTTGAGATGAAGGGATGGGAGGAGCCCAAGGTCGTGGTGCGTTTGTGGATTATCGCTATCCTATTGGCCTTATTGAGTTTGAGTACGTTAAAGCTTCGGTGATGGCATGGTGGGAGAGATAGTTGTGGAACTCGAGGGAGCACGTGTCACGGTCATAGGCCTTGCCAGAAGCGGTATCGCGGCTTGCCGGTTGCTACAGGCGGCTGGGGCACAAGTCACAGTTGCTGACCGGAAGGAATCGGCGGAACTGATCCCTGCCCTAGACGGCATCGACCGCGATCACGTCGGTGTCACCGTCGGGGAACGATATGAATCGTCGCTTGAGACGGCGGATCTTGTGGTAATCAGCCCTGGGGTGCCATATCGGTTAGCCTCGCTTGAAGCGGCGCGTCGGCGTGGTGTGAAAGTGATCAGCGAATTGGAGCTGGCCGCACAGTTTTCCCGAAGCCCGCTCCTTGCCGTCACAGGCACCAACGGCAAGAGTACGACCGTGACTCTGATCGGCAAGTTTTTCGCCGAGAGCGGCAAGCGGGCGTTCGTCGGTGGAAATTTAGGCACTGCCTTGAGCGAAGCGGCGGTGGAAGACTTTCGCGCCGGTCAGACAGGGAAGCCGAGTCCGTTCGACTATCTTGTCGTTGAGGTGTCCAGTTTTCAGCTGGAGACGATCGATCGATTCCATCCCTGGATCGCCGGGTTGCTCAACGTGACGGTCGATCACCAGGACCGTTATGAGTCGCTGGACGAATATGTTGCGGCGAAACAACGGATCTTCGAAAACCAGATCGAGTCGGATTTTGCGTTATTTAATCTTGATGACGAGCGTGTGGCCGCCTTGCGGCATCGGGTTCATGCGACAAGGTTGGGGTTTACAAGCAGGGCAACAATCGGCGCCGAGATGCATGGAGGGACCTATCTCGACGGCGATCGAATCGTGACGACGGTGACTGGGGTGCGGCAGGAGGTTTGTCATCGAAGCGAAATCCGTATCATCGGCAACCACAACGTGGAAAACGTCATGGCGGCGACAACCTACGCCGTGCTGTGCGGCTGCTCGCTTGATGCAATTCGTCGTGTACTTGCGACGTTTCCCGGGCTCGAACATGCGCTCGAAATCGTTCGCGAGCGTCGAGGGGTCCGATTTGTGAACGATTCGAAAGGCACCAATGTCGATGCCACGCTCAAGGCGCTGGAAAGTATTGATCAACCGATTTGGCTCATTGCCGGTGGGCGGGATAAGGGAGGGGATTTTTCTCGGCTCGCCCAGGCCGTCAACCGACGGGTCAGGCGGGTGATTCTGATCGGAGAAGCGGCGCCGCTGTTGCGACAGGCGTGGGAGGGTGTCGCAACGATGACCGAAGCCGCCACTCTGCAAGAAGCCGTAGAGTGCGCGGCGCAAGGAGCATTACCGGGTGACGTCGTGTTGTTGTCTCCGGCTTGTGCGAGCTTCGATATGTTTGCGGATTATCAAGACCGTGGTCGTCAATACAAGGCATTGATTCATGCCTTACCGGCGTGACATGCAAGGCATGGGAGGGGCGATTCTGAGTTATGGCGCATCGATCAGCGGGGACTCTGGCGCTTCCATGGTCTCAGGCCACCAGCCAACGGTCTGGCAAGCAACGGGTAGCGGCGGACCACACGCTTTTGGCGGTCACGATGATTCTGGCGTTGGTGGGACTTGTGATGGTGTTCAGCGCGAGCGCCATTGTGGCGGGCAACCGGTTTCAGGATCCGGGATTTTATCTGAAGCGGCAAGTCGCCTGGCTTGCCTTCGGCGTTCTGCTGATGCATCTCGTATCGCGTATCGATTACATGTTTTGGAAGAAACTCTCCATTCCAATATTGGCCTGCGTCCTGTTGCTGCTCGTCATGGTGCTAGTGCCGTCTTTTGGCTTGTCGGCCAAGGGAGCGCGGCGATGGTTGCCGTTGGGGCCTATCTCGGCGCAGCCAGCAGAAATGGTCAAGCTTGTCGCGGTGATTTATCTGGCAGCGTACCTGAGCAAAAAGGCAGACAGAATCACATCGTTTCGCAATGGTCTGCTTCCGGCCCTGATCGTGATTGGGCTGCTGAGCGGATTGGTGTTGCTCGAACCGGATCTTGGAACGGTTGTGGTGCTTGGATTCGTCACAATCGGGATGTGCTTTCTCGGCGGGGCACGCCTGTCTCATCTCGTGGGGTTAGGTCTCTGTGCGATTCCAGCCGTATTGGCGCTGGTTCTTGGCTCCAGTTATCGGCGTCAACGGCTCATGACGTTTCTTGCTCCATGGAAGGATCCTTCGGATGCCGGGTTCCAAATTACACAGTCTTTCTTGGCCTTCGGCAGCGGTGGTCCGTTTGGGGTGGGGTTGGGCGAAGGCAAACAGAAGCTCTATTTCCTCCCGGAGGCGCATACAGATTTTGTCTTGGCGTTGATCGGCGAAGAACTGGGGCTTATCGGCACCGCGACGGTCGTCCTGTTATTCGCATTTTTTGTGTGGCGAGGGGTTCAGATCGCCGCGCGTGCGCGCGAGCCGTTTGGCCGCTATCTGGGTATGGGCATTACCTTGTTAGTCGGCGTGCAGGCATTGGTCAATGCGGCGGTGGTGACGGGGCTGTTGCCGACGAAAGGACTTACCTTACCGTTTGTCAGCTACGGAGGGTCGTCGTTGGTAGTCAGTTTGGTTGGGGTGGGGATCTTACTCAGTATTTCCCGGGACCGGCATACCGGTGGGTCACGTGGTGGGTCGGATCACGAATGACGATCGTGATTGCAGCAGGAGGAACTGGTGGCCATCTCTATCCGGCTGTGGCATTGGCGCGAGAGTTTCTCCGGGGCGATCCCAAAACCAAGGTTCTTTTTGTGGGGACGGCGCGGGGACTTGAATCGAAGGTGCTTGCTCATGAGGGGTTCGACCTGGCTTTGATCAGTGCCAGGCCAGTGATGGGTAAGGGGTTGTTCGGGGCACTGACAGGGTTGTGCGCGCTGCCAGTGAGTCTGAGGCAGTGTCTGCGAATCCTGCGCACAAGACAGGCAGATCTGGTGATCGGAGTCGGCGGCTATACGAGTCCCATGATGCTCCTGGCTGCAGCGTTGGTTGGGGTGACGCGAGTCATTCTGGAGCCCAATGCACATCCAGGCATGGCAAATAAAGCGGTGGGGCCGTTCGTTCAGCGTGTGTTTCTCGCATTCGAATCGGCGGCCAGTTCGTTCGATCGGTCCAAGATACGTGTGGTGGGAACCCCGATTCGCAGGGCATTTCTTGAGAATATCGAGCAAGATCGGAAGAAGTCAGAATCGGCACATCTGTTGATTTTCGGAGGAAGTCAGGGCGCCAAGGCGATGAATACCGCGGTGATGGAAGGATTGCCAGACCTGATGACGCAGCTGCCACATCTCACAGTCACTCACCAGACCGGTGAGTCCGATCATGCGCGGGTGGCCGAGGCCTATCGTCGCGCCGGCATCGAGTCGCAGGTCGTACCGTTTATCTACGATATGCCTGCTGCATTACGCCGGGCGGATCTCGTGGTGGCGAGAGCCGGTGCTATGACGGTGGCGGAACTCACGGCCTGCGGAAAGCCGGCTATCCTCATTCCGCTGCCATCCGCCATTTACGACCACCAGACGAGAAATGCTGAGGTGATGGAAGCAGCCGGGGCAGCAGTGTTGCTCCCGCAATCGGAGCTGACCGGCGCTCTGTGGGCCCGCACAGTGGCAGGTATTCTTGGAGACCTTGACCGATTACGGGCGATGAGCGAGGTCAGTCTCTCTCTACGCCGAATTGATGCAGCCGAAGTGATCGTCCGCGAATGTTACGCGCTCATGGGGGGTCATCATGATGTTCACCGATCTATTGGAGCGACAGGAGGCTGATGAGGTTGGGCAACGTGGACAGAGATTGCAGTCATATCCACCGGTTGGTGGAGTAAGGCGTACGCCGATGTTTCGCAAGACGCAACAGATTCACTTAGTAGGGATTGGAGGATCAGGAATGAGCGGCATCGCCGAGGTGCTGCTGACGCTGGGGTACAAAGTGACGGGTTCTGACCTCCAGGCTTCCGATACGACGCGAAGATTGGAAGAACTCGGCGGACGCATCTTTGTCGGCCATCAGGAATCGAATATAGGGGAGGCCCAAGTCGTGGTCATTTCCTCGGCCGTGTCGGCGCAGAACCCCGAGGTCGTGGCGGCTAAGGCGAAACAGATTCCCGTGATTCCTCGAGCCGAAATGCTTGCGGAGCTGATGCGGCTGAAATTCGGGGTCGCGATTGCCGGCGCGCATGGAAAAACGACGACGACGTCGATGGTGGCCAATGTCCTGGCCCAGGGTGGATTGGATCCAACCATGGTGATCGGGGGGAAAGTGAACGCGTTGGGGAGCCATGCTCGCCTCGGTCGAGGCGATCTCCTCGTGGCGGAAGCCGACGAGAGCGACGGGTCGTTTCTCCGTCTGTCACCGACCATTGTCGCGGTGACGAATCTCGATCGGGAACATCTCGATCATTACGGCAGTATGGAACGCATCAACGAATGTTTCCTCGAGTTCATCAACAAGGTGCCGTTCTACGGGCTAGCCGTGTTGTGCGCTGATGACGATCGGCTCAGGGCATTGTTTCCGAAGATCGTGAAACGCTATCAAACCTATGGACTCACGGAACGCGATGGGGCTTCGCCGGATTTCTTGGCGACGGAGATCAGCCTCAACAAATGGGGCGCGGAGTTTCGGGCGCAGTTCCGTGGGCGCAATTTGGGCCCGTTCCGTCTAGCAGTGCCAGGCCGGCACAATGTCTCCAACGCGCTCGTGGCGATTGCGGTCGGTATCGAATTGGATGTGCCGGTTGATCTCATCAGAAAAGCGCTGGCGGCCTATGCCGGAGTAGAGCGCCGCTTTCATCTGCGGGGGGAAGCCAATGGGATCATGGTTGTAGACGATTACGGGCACCATCCAACGGAGATCAGGGCCACTCTGACTGCGGCGAAGCAAGGGTGGGGAGACCGCCGATTGGTGGTTCTGTTTCAGCCGCATCGTTATACCAGGACGAGAGACTTGCTGGAGGATTTTGCAAAGGCGTTCGACCAAGCAGACGTCTTGTTCTTGGCGGACATCTATGCGGCTGGGGAGCAGCCGATTCCCGGGGTGTCCGGAGCCAAGTTGGCCGACATTATTCGTGCGGCCGGCCATGCGTCTGTGACGTTTGTCGAACACAAAGATCAATTGGTGGATCAGGTCTTGCCCCATCTGAAATCAGGAGATCTCGTGATGACATTAGGTGCAGGGGATATTTGGAAGACGGGGGTCGGGCTGCTGGCCCGATTGACTCCGGCCGGATGATTCGATGAAGCAGGGGCGCCGACGTGCCACGACAGTCACGAAACATCCTACGCCGTTCACGCAGGCAGATCTGCGCGCTGTGGTGGCGGGCCTCCGAGGATCGGCGTCTTTCCGGGCTCCGCTACGAGAGTACACCTCGTTCAAGATTGGAGGGCCGGCGGATGTCGTGGTTGAGCCGGCTGACGTTGAAGATGTCTGTCTGGTGGTCCAGCAAGCCCATGCGCACAAGGTCCCATTATTTGTCCTGGGCGGAACGAACCTCCTCATCCGAGACGGGGGAATTCGCGGCATTGTGGTCAGCTTGGCGCGGCTGCGGGCCATCAAGGAAGAATCAGGGGCGGTGTTGTATGCCGAAGGGGGAGTCGGGATGCCGACATTGATCGGGTATGCGATTCGTCATTCTCTTGCTGGATTGGAATGGGCGGCAGGAATTCCCGGGACAGCGGCCGGCTGTGTCGTCATGAACGCCGGGACGAAGCTCGGTGAAATGAAGGAATCGATCAAGGCTGTTCGCATGGTGAATAGGAAAGGCCAGATTGTGGATCTAGAGGCAGCTCAGGTGAGGTTCGAGTATCGACGGGCCTTGCTGCCACGCGGCATTGTCGTGGGGGTCTGGCTTCAATTGAAACCAGGAATCCGATCGGAGATTGAGCGGGTGGTCAAGGACTATCTCCATTATCGACGCGATACACAACCGCTCGCGATGCCCAGCGCCGGTTGTGTGTTCAAGAACCCGCCGAACGATTCTGCCGGGCGGCTGATTGAGGCGGTGGGCCTCAAGGGTGCATGTGTTGGCGATGCGGAAGTCTCGATGAAGCATGCCAACTTCATGGTCAATCGTGGGCAGGCGAAGGCCGCAGATGTGACGGCGTTGATCGGGAAGGTCCGCAGCGCAATTCGTCGTCAGGTGGGAGTGCGGTTAGATCTTGAACTGAAAATCGTAGGAGAGACGTAACGGTATGAATGAGTCTCATTCGACAGTGCGACCGCTTTTGACCCGTGCCCGCATCGGGGTGCTGATGGGTGGGCAATCGGCTGAGCGCGAGGTGTCGCTTCGGACAGGCGCTGCGGTCCATCGATCGTTGGTTCGTCGTGGGTACGAAGCGGTGGCCATCGACGTCGGACCGACGCTCTCTCAGGATCTCCGCGATCAGAAGATCAACCTGGCATTTCTCGCTTTGCATGGACCGGGCGGGGAAGATGGAGCGATTCAAGGATTTCTGGAAACGTTGGGAATCCCCTATACCGGCTCAGGCATCCAGGCGAGCGCGATTGGCATGCATAAAGTCACCACGAAAACGCTCCTGGCTTCAGCACGTATTCCTATCCCGGCCGGCACTGTCGTGAAGCGCGGAGAGAAGGTCTCCAGTGCCACCCTGTTGCGGACGGAAAAAATGCACTGGCCTCTTGTGGTGAAGCCGGCATCGCAAGGGTCCACGATCGGCGTGACGATCGTGCGCAAACCGTCGCAATGGCGTGAGGCTCTGGCCTTGGCCCATCGCTATGATACGGATGCGATGGTCGAGACGTACATTCCAGGGCATGAAGTCACGGTCTCGATCATCGGAGGACACCATGTTTCGCCGTTGGTGCTTCCAGCTGTGGAAATTGTGGCGCCGGAAGGGTTCTATGATTTTGCTGCGAAGTATGAAAAGGGGAAAACTCAGTATCTCTGCCCTGCGCCATTGACTGCGGCAGTGAACAGGCGGATTCGGGGATTGGCCTTGCGCACGTATCAGATACTGGGCTGTGAAGGTGCGGCCCGAGTCGATTTCCGCATCACCCCGCGTGGTCGTCCTGTCGTCTTGGAGATTAATACCGCGCCGGGTATGACCGAAACCAGTTTGCTGCCGATGGCGGCGGCTCAGGCCAAGATCGATTATGACGAGCTGACCGAACGGATTCTTGCGTCTGCCCTCGTTCGTGCCGCACGCCTCGACCGTTCATTAACAGCAGGGGACATGCCATGAAGGTGCTAGTCCGGAAACGAGCGGCGCCTCCAATCGGTCCACGGTCGAACCAATGGAAGGGCGCGCGTGCCAGTCAAATCGCGGATCAACGTCAGCAGGCGCGTCGGGAGCAGTTGCTTTCACGGCATAGGCGTGCGTGGCGTGTGGGGCAATGGCTTCTCGGTCTTGCGGCATTGGCATGGGGCCTGACGATCGCCACGCGAGAGATGGGACCTATGGTTCAGGGTTGGCTGGAAATCCGCCAGGTTGAAGTCGAGGGTATTCACCAAGTGACGAAATCGGAGATTGTGGAGCGGCTCGTGTTGAAGCCTGGTATGGGGCTTCATCAAGTCAGCACATCGTTTCTGGCTGAACGAGTACAGGCGCATGCCTGGGTCAAGGAAGCGACGGTCGAACGCAAGCCGCCGCATATTCTGCATGTCACCGTAGTGGAACGGGCGCCGGCCGCCATTATTTTGGCCGGTGTGGACCATTGGTTGAGTGATGAAGACGGACATCTTCTTGCCAAGCTGGGCAGGCAGGATGATCAGACCCTCCCGCTGTTGATCGGATTGGAGGCGCAGTCTCTTCAGCACGGCGAAGCGCGTGTGCGTCATGCGGTTCAGTCCGGGGTCGTAGTGGCCAAGCTCATTGCCAATACGTTCGGCGGGAGGATTGAAGTCGATCTCACGAATGTCTCGAATGTGGTGGCGTCGGCCAATGGGGTGCGATTTCAGTTTGGAGGTGATGCTCTGGTCGATCAGTGGGAGCGATTTCGAAAGGTGAATCCGTCATTTAAAGCAAGCCCATCCGATGATCGGAAGGGCGCAGTGAACGAGATTGATTTGCGCTATGACAACCGCGTCATTGTGCGGGAAAGGGTGTGAGGGCTGTGCCGAAGCGTGATCAGATTCTTGTGGGGTTGGATATCGGGACCACGAAGATTTGCGCCATCGTGTCGGAAATCACCGATGAGGGAGTGCTCAACATCATCGGGGTGGGATCTAGTCCGTCGCGAGGACTTCGCAAAGGCGTTGTGGTCGATATCGAGAGTACCGTGGAATCGATCAAGAAAGCGGTCGAGGAAGCCGAGCTGATGGCCGCAGTTCAGATTAATTCCGTCTATACCGGCATCGCCGGCAGCCACATCTCCGCGGAAAACTGCAAGGGGGTCGTTGCACTCAAAAAGGCAGAAGTCACGAGGGAGGACATCCATCGGGCGATCGAGAGCGCACGGACTCTAGCCGTTGTTCCCCATGAACGGCGAATTCTTCATGTGCTCCCTCGTGAATTCATGGTGGATGGGCAAGAGGGGGTTCGGGAGCCGTTAGGTTTGTCAGGCAACCGTCTCGAAGTCAATGTCCATGTCATTACCGGCGCCGTGACATCAGCGCAAAACATCATTAAGTGTGTGAATCGTGCGGGGCTCGATGTTGTGGATATGGTACTGCAACCCTTAGCGTCAAGCGAAGCCGTCCTGAGCCAGGAAGAGCGCGATCTGGGTGTCGTGATGATCGATCTCGGCGGTGGGACAACCGATCTTGCGATCTTTCTGGACGGGAGTATCAGGCATTCTGCAGTCTTGCCGATCGGCGGGCAGAACTTGACGAAAGATCTTGCTATCGGATTGCTGACTTCACAGACCGAAGCCGAGAAAATTAAGTTGCAGCATGGGATCGCCAGAACTGGGTTGGTGCAGGGCCACGAGATGGTCGAAGTCCCGTCGGTCGGCGACCGTCCAGCACGGACGTGCTCACGCCGCGATCTTGCTGAGATTCTTGAGCCGCGGGTCGAAGAGATATTCGAGCTGGTTCGTCGGGAAATCACACGTGCCGGCTACGAGGGCATGGTGGGAGCTGGAGTGGTGATTACCGGTGGAACATCATTGTTGGAAGGGATGCCCGATGCGGCAGAGCAGGTCTTGAATCTTCCGGCTCGCCGTGGCGCGCCCGGCGGTCTCGGTGGGCTTCGCGACATCGTCAGCAATCCCATGCATGCCACGGGTGTCGGATTGCTGCTCCATGCCCGACGCCATCTTGAGGAGATGGCTATCGCTGGTCTGCGCAGTGGGCGGCCGTTGGATAAGGTATTGACTCGTATGAGGGGATGGTTTTTCGAGTTGTTCTAACCGGTGCGTGAGGCGAATGTCCGCCTTGCGGATTTATCAAGGGAGGTGTCCCGATGTTTTCGTTTGAAGAGGATGTTGTGTCTCCCGTTCGGATTAAGGTGATCGGTGTCGGTGGCGCCGGGTGCAATGCGTTGAATACCATGATTACGTCCGGACTCGCTCGAGTCGATTTCATCGCGGCGAATACGGATCTGCAGGCGTTGGAGCGATCGCGGGCGTCGTATAAAGTTCAGTTGGGTCCTGAACGGACCAGAGGGCTCGGCGCCGGAGCCAAGCCGGAAGTTGGAAAAGACTCGGCATTAGAAAGCAAAGATCAGATTCGGGAGTGTCTTGAGGGTGCCGACATGGTGTTTGTAACTGCCGGGATGGGAGGCGGAACAGGAACGGGCGCCGCGCCGATTGTAGCGAGCATCGCGCGTGAACTCGGTATCTTGACGGTCGGGGTGGTGACGAAGCCGTTTTCCTATGAAGGGCATCGCCGGATGCTTCATGCGGACGAAGGGATTCGCGATCTCCGTCGGCATGTGGATACCTTGCTCGTGATCCCGAATCAGCGATTGCTCGGCATCGTGGACAAAGCGACGCCGCTGCTCGAAGCGTTCAAAGTGGCTGATGATGTCCTCCGGCAGGCCATTCAAGGAATTGCCGATGTGATCACAACCACCGGCCATGTGAATGTAGATTTTGCGGACGTTCGTACTGTGATGTCGCATACGGGACGCGCGGTGATGGGCATGGGCGTGGCGCGCGGAACGAATCGGGCCATTGAAGCGGCGCAAAAGGCGATTTGCAGTCCGTTGTTGGAAGAAGGCAGTGTCGAGGGCGCGCGCGGAGTGTTGTTGAATATCACTGGTGGCCCCAACATGACGTTGCATGAGATTGAGGAAGCGGCGACTATTGTCCAGCAGACAGCCGATCCTGAAGCCAATATCATTGTTGGACAGGTCATCAACCCCGATATGGGTGACGATCTGGTCGTGACCGTAATTGCCACGGGGTTTGAACGAGAGGATCATCCGGCTCCAATTCCTATGGCGGCGGCTCGGGCTTCCCGTCCTGTGCCACAGACGGTGACCGCCGGCACTGGCCAGACGATGGGAGAACGAGTGTATGCGGAGCGGCCCTTCAAAGATTTCGATCGCCCGACCTACTTGCGACGGATGGGAGATGGAAGAGACGCGATGGAGCGAGCCACGGCAGTCACTGACGATGAGTGGGATGTGCCGACATTCCTGCGCAAGCAAGTTGACTGAGCCAAGAGATTTGTAGGGGGGAGTCCTCCTATCAGGGGATGGTCATGAATGCAGCGGTCATCACGGTTCCTGCCTTCGCGTCCACCCGCGACGGCATTCAGCATTTCTTTGGCACGCGCCGTCACGCAACCTCGCTGGCATTCGATGTCGGAGTGCCCGCTCGTCAGTCAGGGGCGCAGGGGCACGGCTGGCTGCTGTCCGTGAAGCAAGTGCATGGAACTGATGCGTTGGTGCTGGATCGTCCACTCACGGAGTCGGACCAGTTTCCCGGTGGGTGGGATGCGTTGATGACGGATCAACCGGGTGTGACGGTAGCCGTACGCACGGCGGATTGTGTTCCCGTGCTCGTGCATGACTCACGTCGGCGTGTCGTTGCGGCGATTCATGCAGGTTGGCGAGGCGCGGTGGCTGGAATCGTTTCAAAGACTCTCACGCTGATGGCGAGTCGATTCGGGTCGAGTCAGTCGGATCTGCGAGTCAGTATTGGGCCGTCGGCCGGCCCCTGCTGCTATGAGGTGGACGATCCGGTGCTGGACCAGCTTCGAATGGGATTGCCGGATTGGGAGTCGGTCGTACATGACTATCGCGGGCATAAGGCTCGGCTCGACCTCAAGGCCTTAATCCGCCGGCAAGTGGAAGATGAAGGCGTACCTGCACCGTCTGTTTCGGCGGTGAATGCCTGCACGATCTGCCATGATCAGCTGTTTTATTCCTATCGACGGGAAGGCCGGGTAAACGGGACGATGGTCAGTGGGATCACGCTGCTTTCTCACAACTAAAGAGTGAGCCGGAGAGTGAGCGATGACATGTACCCGGGCGGTTTTGTAGAATACGTCAGAATTTTCGACGTCGGTATCCCTTAGCGTCGAAGGGTTGTGGAAACGACCAACTCAGTGGAGGTGTGTCGGGCGTTGGTAGGCCTACTTCCGATATCCGTGTGAGCCAGCCCCACACTCCTCATGTCAAGCACACAGTCCCATTTCTTTGAAGAAGCTCTCATCGGTATGTCGAATGAGTATCGTGGTATGGTTGAGGAAGAGGGTACGATAGGGCGGTTTGGCATCGATATTAAGGGAGCTTGGTGTGTCTAGTTCAACGATCATGAAGAAGATCGCGTTCATTGGAGGCGGCCAGATGGCCGAAGCCATGATCGGTGGTCTCCTTGCAGGGCAGGTATGTTCTGCTGAGTTGATTTGGGCAACGGATCCCGTTTCCGAGCGCCGCGATCGCTTAAAAGGGCAGTTCGGCATTCGGGTTGGTTCTGCCAACCGTGAAGCGGTGGCCTGGGCCGACGTGGTTATTTTGGCTGTGAAACCTCAGGCGCTCCCTACTGTGCTCGGCGAGCTTGGCCACATCTTGGCCCATGCCCTTGTGATTTCTATTGCGGCAGGGGTAAAGCTTTCGACGATCGTGGAACAGATTTCCGGGGTGCCACGGGTTGTGCGTGCGATGCCGAATATTCCGGCATTGGTCCGGGAGGGTATGACCGCTCTCACCTTGGGCAGTGCGGTCTCTGAAGATGACGGTCACGTGGCTCGAATGGTATTCGAAGTGGTTGGTCGCGTGGTATTGGTTGAGGAACGATTGATGGATGCTGTAACCGGACTGAGCGGGAGTGGTCCGGCCTATGTGTTTCAAGCCATTGAAGCGTTGGCGGATGGCGGAGTGATGATGGGCTTGCCGCGGCAGACCGCCGAACTCCTTGCGGCCCAGACAGTGCTTGGCGCGGCTCGCTTGGTGCTTGAATCGGGCGCCCACCCTGCTCAATTGAAAGATCGGGTGGCGTCTCCTGGAGGCACAACCATTGCCGGACTTCATCGGCTTGAACAAGGGGGGTTTCGTGCTACATTAATGGCTGCGGTTGAAGCGGCTACCACACGATCGAAAGAGTTGGGGCGCTGATGTTTGTCGCGGGGAATGTTCTTTCGGCAGTGGCCTCCATTCTTGACTATGTGTTATGGCTGTATATGTGGGTGATCATTGCTCGCGCCTTGATCTCGTGGGTCAACCCGGACCCATGGAATCCGATCGTCCAATTTCTCAATCGCGTGACCGAACCGGTCCTCGCTCCAATTCGACGATTGATTGGAACGCGGATCAGCATGGATGTGTCGCCCATCGTCGTGATCCTGATCATCAATTTTCTGCAAATCGCGGTTGTGCAGTCACTCAAGGAATTAGCCATGAGGATGAACTGAGATGAGCATGGGGGATGCCATGAGAATGACGCCGCTTGATATCCAACAAATGGTGTTCAAGGTCGCCTTTCGCGGATATGACAAGGAAGAGGTGAATCGCTTCCTCGAAGAAATAGCGCAGACGGTCGAATTGTTGAATCGAGATGATGCGGTTCAGCGAGAAAAGATCGTCTTTCTAGAGCAGCAGCTCGCCGAGTTGAAGCGGACGGAAGCGACATTGTCGAGTACACTGTTGTCGGCTCAATCGTTGGCAGAGGATGTAAAGAGGAATGCTCATCGGGAGGCGGATCTTGTCATCAAGGAGGCTGAACAGAAGGCCGGTGAGATGATCCATCAAGCCAGAATCGAGCTGACCGATACACAGCGCGACCTTACGGCGCTCCAAAAACAGCGCTTGCTGATGGTTGAACGCTTGCGGGCGTCCTTGCGCATGTTCGAACGGATGCTGGAAGTGGAAGAGCATGAAGCGTTCCATGACGCCGCAACCGCATCGGTGGAGAAGCTCGAAGGAGAATCGAGCCCGAGACTGTAACTCGTCCGAAGTGGCTGCGTCTCGTCTGCTCAGACGTTCTCTAGGTTGTCTCGCGCGGTTCCTCCCCAGCAGCGTCTCCACCCACCAACGACAGGTCGTTCTCCTATGGGCACGAATCGCGTCATTCAGGCGGCACTGCAATCGGCCGTTGACGAGGGTGTTTTTCCTGGCGCCCAGTTGGCGGTGCGTCTTCGTGGAGAGTTGCAATGTGTGGCTGTCGCTGGGCGGTTGTCGTCAGATCCTCCGGGCCTTCCGGTACAACCCACCACGCTGTATGACCTGGCTTCTCTCACGAAGCCGCTGGCAACGAGCACATCTCTCTTGCTTCTGGCGCAACGCTCCAAAGTAACGCTTGAAGATCCGATACAGGACATCTTATCCGAACTTGAAGGGACGCCAATCGGTCAGGCAACGGTGAAAGACCTCTTGACCCATCGCTCTGGTTTGCCAGGATGGCGACCGTTCTACGATCGGCTGGGCATCGGAGATGGTGTCCCTGAGCCTTCTGGCGTGAGTCGGACAGTCAACCAGCATGTATTGAAGCTGATTCGAGATGAACCGCTGCTCTATGCGCGGGGGGAACGATGTATCTATAGCGACCTAGGATTCATGTTGCTGGGATTATTGGTGGAGCGTCTCACTGAAATGGCGTTGGACCGCTGGTGCGAAGAGGCCATCGTCCGACCACTAGCGGCGTATCCCATGATGTTTTGCCCAACAGCCGAGGGAGCGCAACTCGACGTCGTGCGACCAATGGTCGATGCATCACGCATCGCTCCGACCGAACAGGATGAGTGTCGCAATCGGCTTTTACGCGGTGAGGTACACGACGAGAATGCCGCAGCGATGGGTGGTGTTGCAGGCCATGCAGGGTTATTCGGGACTGCGGAATCTGTGTTGGCTGTCTCCGGAGCCTGGCTCTGCGGCTATCATGGAAGAAAGTCGATTCTGGAGGGAGAATTTGTGAGGCAGTTTACGACCCGTCAAGATTCTACCGCTCAATCAAGTTGGGCGTTGGGATGGGATACTCCGTCCGCACCGTCTTCATCGGGGTCTAGTTTTTCCGAGCGGTCGTTCGGTCATCTTGGCTATACTGGCACGTCGCTCTGGATTGATCCCCTGCACGAATTGGAGGTGGTACTGTTATCCAATCGAGTACATCCTCACCGTAGGAACGAGAAGATCAAGGCTTTCCGCCCGTGGATTCACGATCTCGTCTACCGGGAATTTGTCTCGGTGTAAAAATTGCGGTTACGCCAGATCTAGGTAATCGACCCAGGTTTCTTTTTCGGCAAGATACTTCGTGCCTT
Source organism: uncultured bacterium (assembly GCA_965233175.1). Lineage (GTDB taxonomy): Bacteria > Nitrospirota > Nitrospiria > Nitrospirales > Nitrospiraceae > Palsa-1315. The sequence goes on along the minus strand of CBDDRW010000038.1, from coordinate 107,827 downwards.
TGAAATTCGCGCGTGTTCTCATTCTGCTGAAGCCGAATCTCTGCATGATTTCGATAAGTTCTTGTACCGCAGCCGTGATGGTCGGATGGGGGTGCCCTTCGACATTCAGAGCTTCATACATGACTTTTGCGACGTAGCCAGAGGGTGTTCGATTGACGAAGATCATGCGATTGAAATACCGATCGCTCGGGTCGACCCCTTCAATCTGGTGCTTTTCAATCAAACCTTCTTTTTTGAAAAGCAGCGGCAGCGAACTCATCATGACCCTCCATCGCACTCGCCTGAAATAATGTCTCGTTGCGATCGATTATAGGGTGGGGTTGCGCCGACCGCAAGCCGTTGACAACGGTGTAGCGCACCCCTATCATCTGCCCCCGCTGCCGTAGCCGCCATGTCTCTGAAGATATGAATATTCCCAACAGCTTGACCATCCTCCGTATTCTCTTAATTCCCTGCTACATTGGGTTACTGATCTACGGCAGATTCGATCAAGCGCTCATCGTGCTTCTTGTGGCAGGGCTTACGGATGCGCTTGATGGGCTGATCGCCCGTATGAAAAATCAACATACTCGGCTGGGCGCCGTGTTGGACCCTTTAGCCGATAAGCTGCTTCTCACCTCTGGGTTCATCACGCTTTCGCTGATTCATTTGATTCCGTTATGGGTCACCATCCTTGTGGCCAGTCGGGATGTGATATTGCTGATGGGAACAGCGGTGGCGCATTTCACAGATTATCGTGTGGATCTTACTCCCACTTTCTTGGGCAAGGGCACGACGTTTCTCCAGCTGGCCTATGTTGTGATGGTCATCTTTCTCACTTCCCGTCGCATCGATCTCGCCGTCATCTTACCCCTGCTGTTCGGCATGGTCTCCTTCACGTTATTATCCGGGTTGCATTATCTTTACCGAGGTATTCGGCAAACGAGTGCAAGCAGGAGCTAGGCTCTCCTTGGTTTGAGCTTGTAGGCCTGCCAACCGCGCAGAGATTGTGCATTTGTTTGACAGGTTTTGGGGTGGCCAGTAGACTCGCCGTTAGGTATTCCTCTTAGCCTACAACCGGCCAGGGAAGATGGCCACATTGAAGGGTGAGTATTGCGTATGGCTACCTTTGCGTATGTCGGACGAACCAGATCGGGTGCCGTCAAGAAGGGCGAGCTGAGTGCGAAAACCCGAGATGAGGCGGTGGATCAACTTCGTAAGCAAAGCGTTGTCGTCACGAGCCTTGAGGAAAAGAAGGGGGGTGCGAGCGGATTCAATGTCAATCTTAGTTTTGGGTCTGGTCTGACTGATAAGGACCTGGTTGTATTCACGCGACAATTCGGTACGATGATCAATGCCGGTCTGCCCTTGGTGCAATGTCTCGAAATCCTCTCGACCCAGTCTGAGAACAAAGTGTTACGGGAAACTATTGGGGAAGTGAAGATTCAGGTAGAGGCCGGTTCGACTTTTTCGGATGCGCTACGTCGCCACCCCAAAGTTTTCGACGATCTGTATGTGAACTTGGTGCATGCAGGTGAGGTAGGCGGCTTGCTCGATACGATCTTAACTCGTTTGGCCAAATACATCGAAAAAGCCATGAAACTGAAAGGGCAGATCAAGTCCGCGATGATCTATCCCGCCGCCATCCTTGGGGTGGCGGTGGTTGTGATCGCTGTCTTAATGATCTGGGTCATTCCCATCTTTGCGAAAATGTTCAATGAATTGTCCGGCGGGAAGATGGGATTGCCGGGCCCTACACAGTTGGTTATTGATATCAGCAACATATTTACGTCGTATTGGTGGGTGATGCTCCTAGGCACTGGGGCAGTCGTCTTTGGGATTAAGAAATACTATTCGACCTCCCAGGGGCGGATGGCGATCGACAAACTCCTTCTCAAGACGCCGGTGTTTGGGGACCTCATTAGGAAGGCATCGGTCGCCAAGTTTACGCGTACTCTTGGAACCCTGCTCGCAAGCGGAGTTCCTCTTCTGGATGGGATGACGATCTGCGCGAAGACATCGGGGAATAAGGTGATTGAAGAGACGTTGATCAGTGCCAGGACCAGCATCAGCGGCGGAAAGACTATCGCCGATCCTTTGGCTGCCAGCGGGGTCTTTCCGAAGATGGTGACGCACATGATTGCTGTCGGGGAATCAACCGGCGCGTTGGATGCGATGTTAGGGAAAATCGCGGATTTTTATGAAGACGAAGTTGATCAGGCGGTTGCTTCACTCACGTCGTTGCTGGAACCCATTATGATGGTATTTCTGGGAATTGTGATCGGGTTTATTGTGGTCGCCATGTACCTTCCCATCTTCAAAATGTCTGATGCCATTGGATAGCAGACAACGTTCAGTCGATTCCTCTCACGGGGTTGAGGCCTCGTGTCCAGCATGAGGCTATGCCTTCTGTCAGGCCAGACCATGCGGCGCTCCGTCGCATGGGCAATGACAGGGTTTTAGGCTCCAAATCCGAGGAGAATGAGCGAGACACTCTCTCTTCATGACCCGCCGATTTTCTCCTCACCCAATGGTCTTCCACTCATGAATGATCTACGGACAAGGCTGTATTGGATCATCGGGATTCGAATGATCCTTGTGACTCTGATGCTCGGCCTGTCCCTCGTCTTTCACATTGCGAAGGGGGGGTGGATCGAGACATTCTACGTCCTGATTATTGCGACCTATGCCCTCACAATCCCTTCCGCCATTTTGCTCCGGGTGCTTAAGTCACCGACGGCACTCACAGCATTTTTTGGGGTACAGGTCGGGATAGATTTTCTCCTTGAAACGGTGTTAGTTGCCAGGACAGGAGGGATTGAAAGTCCCTTTGCCGTCTCGTATGTCATGACGGTGGCAGTGGCGAGTGTTGTTCCTCGTCGACGAATGGGTCTGTATACTGCCTGTTTCTGCATTATTCTGTTCGGGCTCTTAACCAACATTCAATTGCACGGCCCAATCGATGGGTGGGGGTGGCTGCCGCAGAGCCGACTGACTGTGCCTGAAACATTCCAGACCTTCGGCGCGTATGCACTGGCCCTTCTTGTCGTGGGGCTCCTGGGTGGAACCCTCGCTGAGCAGCTTCAGCGGGCGGATCAATCACTGCGAGAAAAGGAGCAGGGGCTAACCCGTCTCCAAGCCTTCCACGAGAATATTGTTCACAGCATCAGCAGTGGGGTTTTTACGGCCGATGCCACCGGGTGCATTACGTCCTTCAATCCAGCGGCGCAGGAAGCGATCGGATACTCGATTGCTCACGTGTCCGGGCGTCAGTGGCGTGAAGTATTCAACTGGCACCCTAATCAGCAATTCGACGAGCAATTCAGTCGCGCCTTGTCGGCGACAACGCGATTTGAAGTGGAATGTAAGCGGGCAGACGGCAATCGCTTGATCCTCGGAATGACCCTTTCCCCATTACACGAGCAGGGAAAGCAAACAGGGTTGGTCGGTGTGTTCAAAGACTTAACGGAGATTCGGGAGCTCGAAGAGGAGATGCGGCGCAAGGAATGGCTGGCGAGTCTGGGTGAAATGTCTGCGGGGATGGCTCACGAGATTCGGAATCCGTTGGGTGCGTTGGCCGGCGCGATGCAAATGCTTCGAAAAGATGCCGTGGAAGACGAAACCAATCGCCGGTTGATGGACATTGCGATTCGGGAGGCCACCAGGCTCGACAGCATCATTACGGAATTCCTTCAGTATGCACGTCCTCCGGCGCTCAATCTCGCAGAGCATGATCTTAACAAAGTGCTTGCCGAGACGCTCGTTCTCGTTCAACATGAAGCGCGGACACGTTCTAAGATCAAGATTGTCACATCGTTGGCGACTGGGGCGCTGGTGGCCCTTGTCGATCAAGATCAGCTCCGGCAGGTCTTCTGGAATATGGCGACGAATGCGTTTGAGGCGATGTCGGATGGTGGACAGTTGACGATCTCGACGAGCTGCCGCCATGTCGATGTGGGCGGCCGCAAGGGTGACGTGATCGAAGTGGCATTTCAAGATACAGGGGAAGGTATTCCAACTCCGAACTTGGACAAAATATTTCTCCCGTTTTTCACAACGAAAAAAGAGGGGTCCGGATTGGGTCTCGCCGCCGTGCATCGGATCGTCGATCTGCACGGGGGGTGGATCAAGGTGGAAAGCCGAGAGCGTCAAGGCTCACGGTTTGTCGTATGTATGCCGTGTTCCGGGGGGGCCGGGGTGCGGTTGTGGCATGAGGGACGGACACCGTGGAAAAGATCCTAGTTGTCGATGACGAGCGGGGGCTGCGTGAAGTCATGAGCATCATGCTCAAGCGCGCGGGCTATGCTGTAACCGAAGCGTCGGATGGTGAGGAAGCCATCGGTCATGTCGGGAAAGAAATCTTCGATCTCGTCATCACCGATCTTCGCATGCCTAAGGCCGACGGCATGGCGGTCTTAAAAGCGGTGAAATCGACTTCGCCTGAAACCGTGGTCCTTGTGATAACGGCATTTGCGACTGCGGATTCTGCAGTCGATGCCATGAAACAAGGCGCGTACGATTACCTCACCAAGCCGTTCCAGGTCGATGAAGTGCAGTTGATCATCCGCAACGCGTTGGAAAAGAGGCGTCTCTCGACAGAAAACATTCTGTTAAAGCGTGAGATGGCGAGCCAGTCGTCGTTCGCGCAGATTGTCGGTCAGAGCGAGGGCATGCAGAAGGTGTTCGATGTGGTGCGCAAAGTCGCCGACGCCAAGAGCAATGTACTGATTTGTGGGGAGAGCGGAACGGGAAAAGAGTTGGTGGCGCGGGCGATCCACTATAATAGTATCAGGAGCCCAATGCCCTTTGTGGCGGTAAATTGCAGTGCCGTGCCGGAAACGTTGCTCGAAAGCGAACTCTTTGGGCACATGAAGGGAGCCTTTACCGGCGCGATGGCCAATAAGGCCGGGCTGTTCGAAGTCGCCAACGGCGGCACGATTTTTTTGGATGAAATCGGCGATACGACCCCCACGATTCAAGTCAAGCTGCTGCGCGTGATTCAGGAACGAGAGTTCAGGCGTGTGGGCGGCAATCAGGATGTCAAGGTCGATGTGCGCATTGTCGCCGCGACCAATAAGGATCTTGAAAAGTCCGTGGCAGACGGCTCATTTCGAGAAGATTTGTACTACCGCTTGGATGTCATTCCGATTCGGCTTCCGCCATTGCGTCTTCGGACGGGAGACATCCCGCTTCTCGTGAAGCATTTCCTCGAGAAGTTTTCGCAGGAGAGCGGGAAGGCGGTTCCTGTCTTGACATCGGAGGCGATGCATGTGTTGTTGGGACATGAGTGGCGGGGCAACGTGCGCGAGCTTGAAAACTTAATGGAGCGTGTCGTCACCTTTTCCGTCGGCACGCCTGTCTCGGACGACGACATCCGTGGCTGGCTCCATCGAGTTGTGGCCCCCCAACAACAGGGTGTGCCTACCGACTTGCCCGAAGACGGGCTGGATTTGGAGGGGCTCATCAACGGCATTGAAAAAGAGTTGCTCGTAAAGGCGCTCGAACGGACGATGTGGGTGAAGAAAAAGGCCGCACGGCTTCTCAAGCTCAACACGCGCTCCTTTCGCTATCGACTAGAGAAGTATGCTATCAAGGGAGGTCGTGATTAATCCGCCGCAGAACACTTCCGGCGTCACCGTCTTTGCTCCTGCCAAAATCAACGTGATCCTGCGCATCCTCGACCGCCGCTCCGACGGCTTCCACAATCTCTGGTCGGTCATGCAGACGGTCGCCCTCGATGACGAAGTCCAGATCAGGTTGCGGCCCGATCGACAGGATATTCAGCTGCGATGCGATGCGACTGATCTGGCTGCAGATCAGACGAATCTCGTGTATCGCGCCGCTGCCACGGTTTTGGCGCGAGCCCAGCAATCGGTTGGACTTGATATAGAGTTGCGAAAGCGCATTCCGATGGGAGCAGGGCTTGGCGGTGGAAGTAGTGATGCGGCGGCCACTATCATCGGGTTGAACTGTTTGTTGCAGCTCAAGTGGTCTCCGGCGCAGATGGCAGATGTCGGACAATCGTTAGGGAGCGATGTGCCATTCTTTATCTTTGCCCCCTCAGCTTGTGTTACGGGTCGGGGAGAAACAGTTCGGCCGGTTGTCGTGGAAGGGGCGCGATGGGTCGTGCTTGTCAACCCGGGGTTTGGCGTCAATACCAAGTGGGCCTATCAAGAATTAGCCGCTACGAGGACTTCGGTTAGGCCGCTGTCGCAAGCCCAGCAGGAGCTCGACCGACAATCACGGGTGGGTTGGGTTCCATTGAGTGCTGCAGCAGAGAACGATTTCGAAGCGCCGGTCTTTGCCGCGCATAGCACGCTACGAGAGATTAAGCAGAGCTTGCAGGATCACGGAGCCGAGATCGCGCTGCTATCCGGAAGTGGAGCGACGGTGTTTGGGGTATTTGCGGACGAAGCGCGCGCACGTCGTGCTCAGGCTCAGTTCGCGATTGAGAAGTCCATGAACGTCTTTATCATCCCCACTTGTTCCGGCCCGCTCGCCTGGCGATACGCGCGATCACAGTAAGCGGTGGTTCGGTTGACAACTCCCCGCACATTCCGCTAAAGTCACACCCCTTAGCTGGCTTCCTCAACAGCGCGTAGCGAATAGAGGTAGGCGGGTTCCGATCACGCCAACCGACGCCCGCCGTCGAGACGAACCAATACGAAATCAGAACGTGACGTACTCGCATCAAGAGACCCTCTGAGGAATCGATGAGCGGAGAGCTGCAGGTATTCTCTGGCAATGCGAATCCAGCCCTTGCCCATGAGATATGCGCGTACCTGGGGACCAGGCTCGGGGAGGCGACGGTCGGATCATTCAGTGACGGCGAGATTCGCGTCAAGATCGAGGAAAATGTTCGTGGCGGCGATGTGTTCGTTGTGCAGTCAAGTTGCCAGCCGGTCAATGACTCTCTCATGGAGTTGTTGATCATTATTGATGCGCTGAAACGATCCTCCGCCCATCGAATCACCGCGGTGATCCCGTATTTCGGCTATGCTCGCCAGGATCGCAAGGATCAGCCACGTGTGCCGATTTCAGCAAAGCTTGTGGCCGATTTGATCAGTACTGCGGGTACTGATCGGGTGTTGACCATGGACCTTCATGCCGGGCAGATCCAGGGGTTCTTCAATCTGCCGGTGGATCATCTGTATGCACTGCCTGTCTTGCTGGATTACATTACCAAGAAAAAGGTGAACGATCTGGTGGTCGTCTCGCCGGATGCCGGCGGAGTCGAACGGGCTCGCGCCTTTGCGAAACGGCTGGAGGCAAGCTTGGCGATTATCGACAAGCGGCGTGAAGGACCGAATCAAACACAAATTATGAACATCATCGGTGACGTGGCGGGCAAGAGTGCGCTCTTGCTTGACGACATGATCGACACGGCCGGCACGATCGTAAAGGGGGCGCAGGCTTGCATGGATCGCGGGGCTCGGGAAGTGTGGACGGCCTGCACTCACGCCGTACTGACCGGACCTGCATTGGAGCGGATCCAGCAATCCTGTCTGAAGCAAGTGGTTGTGACCAATTCGATTCCCTTGCGGGGCAAAGAGTTGATCTGTCCGAAGTTACATCAATTATCGATCGCGCCATTGTTAGGTGAGGCGATCAGGCGAATCCATGAAGATGAATCGGTGAGTTCATTGTTTGCCTAATGTGAGACAGAGGCAATTAGCAGTTTGCGGGAAAACTCAATTTTTGCGCAACACGCTGCGGTGATAATACGTAGGCCAATAGTGCCTGAGTAGTTAGCAGATGCTCAAAAAGGCCGTCCAGCAAGGCCGCAGTGAGCGAAGAGGCGAGGCGTACGCTTCGCTACGTTGAGCCTCTGAGCGAAACGAGAACTAGAGATCAGCGAGAAGGGACGGAGGTTTACCATGAAGTTCGATCTAGCGGTCACAGTACGTGAGAAAACTGGAAAGGGTGCGGCGCGCCAACTTCGGCGGGAAGGGAAAGTCCCAGGCGTGTTGTACGGGCAGGGCGAATGTCTGCTGTTAACAATTGAACCAGATCGCCTCGTCAAGATTTTAAAAGCACAGGCGGGAGGAGCTGCGCTTGTGTCGCTCACGCTCACCGGTGCGAAGTCGAAACCGAACCGGACCGCGTTGTTGCGCGATTTCCAGGTCGATCCGGTTGAAGGACATATCCTGCATGCGGATCTGTTTGAAATTTCGATGGACAAGCCGATTCGCGTGAAGGTCCCTCTGCATTTGACCGGCGGGGTGCCTGCCGGCGTCAAAGAAGGCGGCATTCTCCATCACAATATGCGCGAGTTGCATATTGAGTGTCTGCCGGCGTCGTTGCCGGACTTCATCGAGGTCGATGCCTCGGGGCTCGCCATTGCACAAGGTCTCCATCTGAAAGATCTGGCCGTCCGCGAAGGAATCCGCTATCTCGATGATCCTGAGCACATGGTTGTGAGCGTGGCCGCGCCAATGACGGAAGCCAAGCTCGAATCGCTTCTTGCGAGTGGTGCCGCGGCACCGGAAGGCGCAAAAGAGCCTGAGGTGGTTGCGAAGGGTAAAGTGGCGGGCGAAGCTGCCGAGGGTGGCGATGCGGCGAAAGCCGGTGCCGCAGCTGCCGCGCCCGATGCGAAAGGCGGCGACAAGAAAGGCGCTCCCGCGCCCAAGGCTGAGAAGAAAGAACCTGAAAAGAAGAAATAACGTTGCGTCTCATCGTTGGGCTTGGCAACCCTGGCGTTGCCTATGCCCAAACCCGTCACAACGTCGGCATGCGGGTCATCGAGCGGGCCGCGGCTCGGTGGTCTATCCGTCTCGCCAAGCGCGGCACGACTCATCGTGGATCAGGACGGCTTGGGTCTGAATTCTTCGATCTCGCCGGCACCCTCGATTGGATGAACATCACCGGTCCTCCGCTCAAAGGCCTCCTACGTGAGTATTCGCTGACTGCCGACGATTTGATTCTCGTCCATGACGATCTTGATCTCGATCTTGGACGTCTCCGGATCAAACAAGCCGGTGGCCATGGCGGGCATAATGGGGTCCAGTCGGTCATCGACGCAATCGGGACGCCACAATTTGTGCGGGTGAAGATCGGAATCGCAAGACCGGCTCCGCGTCAAGATTCGGCAGATTATGTGTTGCAGATGTTCACGAAAGAAGAGATCGAGGTCTTGAATCCCTGTCTCGATCGCGCTGTCGACGCATTGGAATGTTTGATTCATCGAGGAGTCGCGGTGGCGATGAACGAGTTTAATGTGCGGGAGCAAGCCAGCACGAGTGAGGAATGAGAAATGTGGAGTTTTGAGTTGGCTGGTCGGCGTTCTCTACATTCACCATTCCTAATTTCTCATTCAATATTGGATTAAAGCATGGGACTCTGTTGCGGTATGATCGGACTTCCGAACGTGGGGAAGACCACCGTCTTCAACGCGCTCACGGGTAGTGGCGCCTTGGCAGCCAACTATCCCTTCGCAACCGTCGATCCCAATACCGGCATCGCCTTGGTACCGGACTCGAGACTCCAAGTCCTCACCGATCTCTTCAAGTCGAAGAAGACGACCTATAGCACACTGGAAGTCCGCGACATTGCCGGACTCGTCGAAGGGGCGAGCAAGGGTGAAGGCCTCGGGAACCAGTTTCTCGGGCACATCCGGGAAGTCGACGCGCTGCTCCATGTTGTTCGGTGTTTTCAAGGGACGGATGTCGTGCACGTCAGCGGAGGAGTGAATCCTCTTCGCGACATCGGCGTCATTGAAACCGAGTTGCTGTTGGCCGACCTCGACACTCTCGATCGGCGGAAGCAAAAGACGGAAAAGAAAGTTCGAGCTGGCGATAAGAAGGCTGCGTTCGAAGTGGCGTTTATCGACAAACTGATCGGATTGCTCGACAAGGGCGAATGGCTGGGCAACCTGACCTACACGCCCGAAGAGCGCGTGGTACTCGATGAATGTCAACTGCTGGCAGCCAAGCCCGTGCTCTTCGTGGCCAATGTATCGGAGCAGGTCGGCGCGGATGAGGCGATGGTGAAGGCGGTTCGCGAGTTCGCCGACACACGCGGCGCGCGCGTCGTCACGATCTGCGGGCAGCTCGAAGCCGAACTCTCCACGTTACCCGAATCCGAACGAACGGAGTTCTTAAAAGAGATGGGACTCACGGAATCGGGCCTTGTGCGGTTGACCCGTGAAGCCTACACGTTGCTGAACATCGTGACCTTCTTCACTGCCGGAGAGATTGAATCGCGAGCCTGGCCCATTCCTAAAGGCATGAAGGCCCCTCAAGCGGCAGGCAAGATTCACTCCGACATGGAGCGTGGCTTCATCCGCGCCGAGGTGTATCACTACGACGATCTGCTTGCTTGTGGATTGGAGGCGAAGGTGAAGGAGAAGGGATTGTTTCGGCTCGAAGGCAAAGATTACATCATTAGAGAAGCGGATGTAGTCTACTTCCGCTTCAACGTCTAATCGGCTGCTGAAAAAGGTCCCCAACTTCGTTCTCAGCTCGTCGAAATCCTCAACGTACCCCCGAGGGTACGCCTCCGGTTTCAACTCACCTGCGGCCTCGTTGGATGGCCTTTTTGAGCAGCCTGGCCAGAGTGATCTATGTCTAGTTCAACCACAAAGTTTGCAGAGTCCCTTTTTTCTGTGGGCGAGCCACTTCTCGATTCCCTCCTTGTCATAGTGGTTAAACTTTACTCTCTTTCCAAGAAGACTGCGGAAATCTTTTCGTTTCTCCCGTTGTCCTGTTCGTTCCCTTTGGTTATAGGTGAACGAATGCCACGCTAGAAGGTCAGCGCATTGCAATTGACCGGCACTGACTTTGTCTACAAACTTGTGTGACGAATATCTGAAATCAATCTTCATCTGCGGGTGCGTAAAGACCTTTCTCATGAACGCGTTCGCTTCAGACTGGTGTCCTGCACCTCTTTCAAAGAAGTACGAAACCTCACCGTGAAAATCATTGGCATCGGACCACCACTTTACGCCCAAAAACATTTGCAAACATGCGAAGGAATATGCACTATCAAAAAGTCCAAGATTTGGAATGAGATGAAAATCATCCATAACAACCGATGCTGAGAAGCCATGTGCTGCGAAAGCCTTCACAAGTTCAATCGCTTTGATTTCCAAGTTAGCCGTATTGTCTTTCGACCAACCCTTAAATGGCCCAGTGCTGTGTACACAATCTGACATACGAAAGAAGGGCAACCCCTTTTCTTCAAGCATCTTTCGCCAGGCAATATCTAAGGCGGTAGCGTTATCCTTCTCGAACAAGTAGCCAGCAACGCACAAAAAGGGTGAGCTATCGTGCGTACCGCTTTTATCAAAATACGCTTCCATCTCGGCCATACTCCAATCCTTCATATCCGCAGAAGCAGGTCGGTGTCACTTTCTCGCTGCATTCGGAAGCGGAACCGTAACATGCCATTCATTCTTTGGGAAGCCGTGAGGGTTGCCTGTAGCTTTGAGCGTACTTCAACGGAGCCACGGAGCTACACCCGGGGTCTGAAGAAGGAAAGCCGGAACTGACCACTGCACCGTGGTCATGAGACCACGACGACGGGACTCCAGGAAGGCGAGAGGTGCGGAGGCGAAGAGTCCCAGGCCGCCAGCGCTTGCAGCGAACTCCTTACACGTCCAACCAGGCAGTGAGCGCGTGGCTCGGAGACGCCGAGGCGCACTCGCTTGCTTACTGCGCCAAGCACAAACTGTGCTATATAAGCTGCTGTGGCGAGTTGCAGGGTTCAGCGAGCGGGCGGCACCCACCTCAGTGCGGAACGGATTTACCCCCAAGTGTCGGAGCGTCGTTTATAATAAAGCATGTTGCTGGCACGACTGGTCAATACCGTGGACTCCGTCCGCGCGACGACGAAAAAATCTGAAAAAGTCCGCTTGCTGGCTGAGACCTTGCGTGAAACTCGTACGCGAGAATCCGAGCTGGCTGCGCTCTATCTCAGCGGATCTTTGCCGCAAGGAAAGATCGGCATCGGTTGGCACGTCATTCAAAAAGCGATAGCCAGTGCATCGACCGGCGAGCGATTGACATTGCTTGATGTGGACGCGGCGTTCGACCGACTTGCGACTGAGCAGGGAATCGGCTCGACCGAACGTCGGGTCACGGAGCTGAGCCGCCTCTTCAGTCGGTCGATTTCCGACGAGCGGCATTTTCTTTCGCAACTGCTGATCGGTGAGATTCGCCAAGGTGCGCTAGAAGGCTTGCTCCTTGAGGCCATCGCCAAGGCATCCGGTGTTCCGCCGACTGATATCCGACAAGCGTTCATGTTTGCACCGAACATCGGCACTCTGGCGCGCGTGGCCCTGGAAGAAGGCCGCGCCGGTCTCGACCGCTTCTCGCTCGCGCTTTTCAAGCCCATTGCCCCGATGTTGGCCAACAGTGCCGTAGGCGTGGAAGAAGTGTTCAGCCGGATGGGTGAAGCGGCGTGGGAATACAAACTCGACGGTGCGCGTATTCAGGTGCATAAGGGCGGTGAAGATGTCCGCATCTTCACCCGGCAGTTGCAAGACGTCACTGAGCGGTTGCCGGAGATCGTTGAGTGGGCGAGAAGCCTACCGTTGCGTGAAGCTGTCTTGGACGGCGAAGCGATCGCATTACGGCCGGACGGAAGGCCGCAACCCTTCCAGGTCACCATGCGCCGTCTTGGGCGCATCAAGGACATTACAATGATGCGGGAGGCGATCCCTTTGTCGCCCTTTGCATTCGATGTTCTGTATGTGGACGGCGCCGTACTCCTCACAAGTTTCTATAAGGAACGTACGAAAGTTCTGGCAAGTATTGCATCTGGTGTCTCCGTTCCGCGTCTGGTTACGGCACAACCGGAAGAAGCCAGGCGTTTCCTGGCTCAGTCTCTCGCAGCGGGTCATGAAGGCGTGATGGCGAAGTCGTTGGTGACCCCTTACATAGCGGGGCAGCGAGGCTTCCATTGGCTCAAGCTTAAAGAGGCGACGACTCTCGACCTTGTCGTCCTCGCGGCTGAATGGGGCAACGGCCGCCGCGAAGGTTGGCTTTCCAATCTCCACCTCGGTGCGCGCGATCATGAAAGCGGACAATTCGTGATGCTCGGAAAGACCTTCAAAGGGTTGACCGACGAGATGTTGCGTTGGCAGACCGAAAAGCTTCTGTCCCTTGAGACCTATCGTGATGCCTATACCGTGTTCGTGCAGCCTCAATTGGTTGTGGAAATCGCATTCAGTGACATTCAGGAGTCGCCTCGTTATCCGGCTGGCCTTGCGCTTCGCTTCGCTCGCGTGAAACGCTATCGCCTCGACAAGTCAGTCGATCAGGCGGAAACGGTTCAGGCGGTCTCCGCGCTTTTTCACGCGCAACGCGCCTAGAAAACTAAGTATCGAGAGACAACGTGTCGCATGCCGTTCGCTTACTGACTTGGAAGAATGTGGCGGCGCCGTCGAACGCGAATTGTAATCATATCGATGATGAGGAGGCTGCTCTTGAGACGATCGGCTTGGGACGCATGACGTTTTTAAGCGGTTAGGTTTGGAGAAACCGCGAGACGCGTTGCAGGTCTTCGACGAATCGTCGGTACTCCTCTTCACGTAGTGCTGCTTCCGGGTGTCGGAGAATTGCCGAGGGATGAACCGTTACAAAGACGTTCGGAGCAACGTCTGTCTTCCATGATTTCCCCCTCAGCTCATTCAAGCGAATCGCCTTGTGGAACACGGACTGGGCTGCCGTCACCCCAAGGCAAACGATGACGCGGGGCTCCACTATGCTTATTTCTGTTTCCAGCCAGGGCCTACAAGCGGCGATCTCGGCAGCTGAGGGTTTTTTATGCTTGCGGCGTTTGCCTTGCGGTTCCCACTTGAAGTGTTTGACGGCATTGGTGACATACGCGTTGTGACGTGCGATGCCGGCCTCCGCCAAAGCCTTGTCTAAGATTTTACCTGCGGGACCGACGAAAGGATGGCCGGTTCGGTCTTCTTGATCGCCCGGTTGTTCGCCGATGAAGAGAATGGCAGCATGCGCCGATCCTTCTCCAAAGACGGTTTGGGTGGCCTGTTTGTAGAGGTCACAGCCTGTGCAGGAAACGGCGGCTTCTTGTAAGGCCGGGACAGTCAGGGTCGCGGGAATAAATGAGGCGGCGGATCGGGCAGGGTGTCGCATATAGTACCATACCATGGTTCACGAAGAGTGTGGCGATGAGGTTCGTCACCCTGTATGGAGCTGAGTAAATGGAGATCGGATACCGTGAGCGTGACGACGCCGAACTCTTCTTCCACCAGGCCACGTACGACGTAGGGTCGATTGGGTGAAAGAAGTTGATGGCAGCGTCGATAGACCTCGGGAAACAACGTGGCATCATAGAGGGCAGTCACATCTTCGAGCGTGATAAATTCCATCGCCAGGCCATCCTTCGTATTCACTGATTTCTCCGTGATAAGCCATCCCACCATCGTAATGCGTCGTCCAGTGAAGCGATCCATCTGAGAGGCCGGTACAGGATTCAGCCGCTCTATCTGTTGTCGATACTGCGCTAAAGGGTGACGGCTGACCAGAAAGCCGAAAGACTCGATCTCATGAGCCAGTTTCTGTTGAGGAGCATAGTCATCGGGCACGGGCGAGGGACCTAAGCCAGATCCATGTGTGTAGAGCCGCCAGAGTAAGGCCGGTCTCGTCAATTCACCGGCAATGGAATCGAAACAGCCGCCGCGAATGAGCGTTCTGGTTTGTTCCGGTTCCGGTTCAACACGCGTGAGGAAGTCATGAAACGACCGGTAGGGGCCGTGTTTCATGCGCTCTTTGATGATTCTTTCGCCGAACGGTTGAGGAATCGTCCTGATTTGCATGAGTCCCATGTATAGCCGATCTCCCTCCCCGCGATAGGCCCAGTCACTGGCATTGACGTCCGGTGGCACAATGGCAAGGCCCATCCGGCGCGCTTCGGATAGATAGGCGAACGCCGAGTAAAAGCCGCCTTGATTGCTGATGACGGCTGCCATGAATTCTGCCGGATAATGTGCACGAAGATAGGCTGACTTGAACGATACCTGCGCGTAACTGGCCGAATGAGGTTTACAGAAACTGTAACCGGCAAAGCTCATAATCATCGCCCAAGTTTTTGCGATCGTCTCCTCCGAGGCGCCATGTTTTGCCGCACCGCGGCAAAACTGATGGTAATAGTCCCGCAGCTGCCGTTGTTTGTGCTTCTTGCTGATAATTTTCCGGAGTTCGTCTGCGTCTTCCACGGAAAAGTCTGCGAGTGCCATCGCTACTTTCGTGACGTCCTCTTGATAGACCATGATACCGAAGGTCTCCTCCAGGATGGGCTTCATCAGCGAGTGCAACGGTTCATGGGATTCGCCATGCGCACGGCGGACGAAATCTTGCACGAAGGTAATTGCTGCTGGGCGGACGAGTGAAGAGACTATCACAAGATAGTGGAAGACATCGGCGGCCTCGAGACGGTCTGGAGGCATGCCGCTCCAGAGCTTTTTCAGCAAGAGTCTTGTGGCCGGCGATTCGACATAAAAACAGCCGATCGTGTCGCCACGCCGGATCAGATTCTGCGTGGGTCGATCGTTGAGCGGGTCCCACCTCACATAGTCGATCTTGTGGCCTGTGTGGCTCGCGACAGCAACGAGGGCATCGCGAATGACGGCGAGCGAGCGATTCCCCAGCAGGTCGATCTTCACCAAGCCCGCCTCTTCCGTCTGGTCCTTTTCCCATTGAATGACCGGCAGGCCTTTCGCTGTGAACTCGACTGGTACGTAGCGGCGAATCTCGTCCGGCACGATCACCACGCCGCCACAATGCATGGAGAGGTGGCGAAAATGGTTCTGTGCGCGAAGCGCGTGCGCGAGAATCTCGGGCCAAGGGGTTTTCAATTGCAATGATCGAACGAGTACTTCCAACCAGTGGTCGTCTGTAGGAGGTTCGGCAAATCTCAACAGATTTTTTTGCCGCGCGACTCGTGATGAGGTCGTAGAGATTTCATCGGCGGGCATCCCATAGACCTTCGCAGTTTCGCGGATGGCCGCACGGAACCCCAGGCTGTTCTGATTCGCCACCATCGCGGCTTGCCGTTCGCCATATCGTGAAAACACCCAAGCGAGAATACGATCGCGTTCGTCCCAGGGAAAATCGATGTCGATGTCGGGCGGGTCTCTCCGGCCTGGATTTAAAAATCGCTCGAAGAACAATCGATGCTTGAGGGGGTCCACATGCGTAATCTTCAAACAATAGGACACGATTGAGGCTGCGACCGAACCACGACCGCACGTACGTGGTGCTTCCTTGACGATTTCATCCACCACGAGAAAATAATGTGCGAAGCGCTTCTCTCGAATAACGATCAGTTCCTGCTCAATCCGCTCGCGAACCTCCAGTGACAGGTCGCCATACCGCTCGCGTGCGCCCGCATAGGTTTTCTCTTGAAGAACGGCAAACGCATCTTCATTCGTGAATTGGCGGAAAGCGGGGAAGATCGTATCACCGAACCTCCAATCGCTATAGCAAGCGGAGGCGATACGAACCGTGTTTTCTAGTGCTTCCGGCACATGCGGAAACTGCGAGGCCATATGTGCAGGTGCCATGAGCCATTGTGTAGGCGCACAGCAGGCCTGTGTCGGCAGTCGCGAGAGCGTGGTATTGAGGGCAATGGCACGGAGCAGTCGATGGGTTTCAAAGCCTTTGGATCTCACAAAATACACCCGGTTCGTGGCAACAGGCGGCAGGCCGGTGCGACGGCTGAATAACAGGGCACGATGCATCGTGGGACCAGGCGTCAGTTCGACGTAGAGATCTTGCTCGGAATCTTTTACCCAGGCTGCAAGGGCTGTTTGATCGTCGGTCAGTAGGATAAGTCCGTTGCGATAGCGGTGGACGGCAGCGATACAATCAAACGCCGGATTGCAATGACGTTCCGACAGCAAGCGACACAGATTAGCATAGCCATCAGTCGTTTTTGCCAACAACACAGTGCGATGATCGTTGGTCGTGAGTTCCGCACCGAGAATCGGCTGCAGGCCCTGCTGCTTGGCTTGCTCGATGAATCTGATTGCCCCATACAATCCATTCGTATCGGTCAGTGCCAAGGCTCGTAGGCCTTGCTGGTGTGCCGAGGTACAGAGTTCCTCAAGCGACGACACGCCGCGCATCGCTGAGTAATCTGAGTGGACATGCAGGTGTACGAACGGCGGCGCTGTCATTGGAAGGTCTTTCCCCATGAGACGGCCCGCTGGCCGAACTTCATGCGAATGTGATCGAGTGCCAAAGAAAGTCGCTGATGCGCCGGCTGCGCACAGGATTCCTCGAAGAGCGAGAGTTGTTCGGCCAGCGGACCCAGATGGTCGACCTGAAGTGTCATGCGCTGCAATCTGACGCGGCGCCGGAAGCAATGAGTAAACAGGCTTGCGAGCACTGGTTGGAGATCGGCCTCCCAATAGGTGCCACCTTGGAGCGCCTGCTGCGCGGTGTGTTCTTGATGATCGCTATGCCGAACGGCGAGTGTCAGGCGTCGGCAGACCCGTCGTTGTTGTCGGAGCGTCATGCATAAGTGCTCCAACAATTCATACAGGCGTCCCAGTAAGAGTCGATCGTCCACTTCATCAGGATCGAGGCTGATTGACCGCTCGATCGCCGATTGTTCGATAGGCTGACAGACAGGCGAATGATCAATCCCTAACGCCCAGTTCCGCAGCAAGCCGCCTGCAGTGCCGAACGCAGCTTCGAGATGTGATGGTGAAACGGCGGCAATCGACCCCAAAGTCCTCAGATTTAAATCGTCAAGCCGCCGCAAAACTTGCGAAGCCTGTGCGCGATGGAGACCAGGGAGCAAGGTAACCGGCAAGGGGGCAAGAAACGGCTGCTCCGAGCCAGGGTGGATCGAGAACACCTGGGGCGGCCGTTCGAGTGTCGCCGCTGCTAATTGTGAGACCAGTTTGCTTCCGGCCAGTCCGATTACACTGTTCCATCCTAATTGAGACGTGAGCTCTCGTCCAATGTGAGCAGCCTGATCGATGGGAGGGCCAAAGAGACGTGTCGTGCCGGTCAGATCAAGAAATAGCGAGCCGGGGTGGATCGATTCCCAGACCGGTGCCAACGACATGATCGTGCGTTGCAACTCACGATGCGCCGTCCGCAAGCGTGATGAATCGGGTGGCACAAGGCGCAAACCCGGGCATATCCGACGTGCCAATTCCACCGGCATACCGGGTTCGATCCCTTCATTGAACGCCTCATGAGAGACTTCTCGAACCAGCGCGCGTGGCGTATGCACCGCCAGCGCGACCGGTCTGTTCTGTAGCGAAACATGGCCTACTCGCGCAAGGGCGATTCCCAAGGAAGGAATATGTAGACACGCAATATGCCGATCCATGCTTGAGTAACCAATGGTTACAAACATGGCTGGCGATGTCAAGACACCGCGCTTGCCACAGTCGTGTCGATATTTCCATAGCTATGTTGGACTCAGAGTCGACTTTCCACGGAAGAGCGAACACCACAAACCCATAGATCACAAACATTTATTTTCCCTTCTTCACATTTCCAAGAATCTTTTTAGTACAATTTAATAGCTTCGCTTATAGGGTACATCACCATGATGCAGCCGCAGTGCGTTCGACGACAGTTCTTCCTCAGTTTCCTCCTACTGGCAGCCGTATCCTCGATAACGATTCCGGCACAGGCCGAGTGGTACGTGGCGGGCCAAGCGGGGCACAGCTTTGCTGACTCCTTGCGCAACGTCAAAGGCACAGGGGGGCTCGGGGGGCTCGAAGCACCAGACTTCGATATGAAGAACAGTCTTGCGTATGGCGGAAAGGTTGGCTTGTATCCTTTTCACGGTTCGCTAGGATTGGAGCTGGATGTCTTCCACAGTACGCCACACATTAAGAATCTCGACGATATTCCCGGCATTCATCTGGCGGTAACGAATGTCGGTGCGAATATTCTGTTGCGGTACCCCGGTGCGACCTTTCAGCCCTATATCGGCGTCGGCCCCGGCATTCTGATTGCGCGCCTCAGTCGATCGCCTACAACGGAGCAGGATACACAGGTCTCGATCGGGTTTAACTTTATGACAGGGATTCGCGCGTTCGTGACACCTAACGTGGCGCTATTCACGGAATACAAGTTCACGGATGCGAAGTTTGACTTTAACGGCGCCTTCGGTTCGATCGGAGGGTTCGATAGTACTTATAGGGCGCACCAATTATTTACCGGCGTCTCTTACCATTTCTAGGGAGGGTGCCATGTTGACGCGAAGGATGACGTTGCTGATCGCCGGAGTGCTGTTCTTCAGTTTTACGGCCTGCGCAGAATCGGTGCATCAGACACAGCGAATGGCCATGCTCAATCAGGCTCAGGAGAACGGGTACGCCGATGTGTATGATCAAGCCAGTCCTTTCTATTCGAACCCTGGATTCTGGTGGAGCCCCTTTGGCTATTATCCAGGGTTCTCTGGGTATGGACCTGGGTATCGATCCGGGTACCCGTATTATTATCCCCGTTCTGGCTATGCCCCTGGCGGATCGTTTTCTAACCCCGGCGGACCAAGCTTCCGTCCTTCGCCTCCAGCGAATGCACCGCCACAATTTTTTAAGCGAAAGAACTAGATGAGGGCGAGAGCTTCTCGGCTGATGTTTATTGACACTTTCTCGGGGGCTGTGTTAGCTTCGCTTCCTCGCGCTGGCTGAATCCAACGCGCCTACACCTCGCTCTGGGCTAGTCCCGGGGCCTTTGTCCAGGAGGATTACTACATGGAGCTCTACGAGTCTCTGTTCATTATTCGTGCGTCTGTCTCCGACCAGGAGACGACTGCCTTGATCGAAAAGATGAAGGCAGTGGCGGAAAAGACTGGCGCAAAGTTCATCAAATCTGAAAACTGGGGGAAGAAGAAACTCGCCTATGAGGTGAAGCGGGAGCGCAAGGGCACCTACGTCTACTTCTATTTCAGAGCGCCCAACATCACAGTCGGCGAACTAGAGAGGTCTTATCGATTGGAAGATACGATCATTAAATTTTTGACGGTTCATCTCAAGAAAGAATTGGTGCCGCCGCGGCCGATTGAGACGGTATCCGAGGAGTTTGCCGGTGGCCGGATTTAACAAAGTTATCCTCCTCGGAAACCTCACGCGGAACCCTGAGCTACGGTATACGCCGAACGGGACGCCGGTGGCCAGTTTGGGCCTGGCGGTCAGCCGGCGGTACAAACAGGGCGACGAATTGAAAGAAGAAGTCTGTTTTGTCGATATCGTCGTCTTTGGCAAGCAGGCGGAACATTGCGGGCAGTATCTCAGTAAGGGAAGCGGAATCATCGTCGATGGACGTCTGCAGCAGCGCCGGTGGGAAACGGAAGACGGCCAGAAGCGCAGCAAGCACGAGGTGGTGGCGCAAACGGTGACGTTTATGCCGAAACGCCAGGATGGTGGTGGCGGAGTTGACGCACCTGCGCATGATGATGCCGGGTATGAGTCCGACGAGCACGTCTAATAGAGAGGGAGACGGTGTATGGAACGTGAACAACAACAAGGCGGAGACCGGGAAGGCGGTGGTGGACGGTTTTTTCAACGCCGCCGACCTTGCCGATTTTGTATCGACAAAGGGTCGATCGATTTCAAAGATGTTGGACTATTAAGAAATTTTCTCACTGAGCGAGGCCGGATTGTCCCGCGGCGCATCTCCGGTAATTGCATGAGGCACCAGCGTGAATTGACGGCCGCTGTCAAGCGGGCTCGGCACATCGCGCTTATCAGCTTCGCGGAAGAGCGATAACGGTCACGTTGGGGATAGGAATGCAGGTAGGTGCCACGATGGAACTGCTCAGGCCGCTGCTGGCTGACATTACTGCCGATGGCCTCTCGCTGATCGGTGAGGTGACGGCTGAAGAGCTCGATCTCACCGGGGAGGATGTGCTGCTCTTTGGTCCCTTGGCGGTGAGTCTGGATCTGACTAACATCGATGGACTGGTGGCTGTAACCGGTGTCCTTGAAGGTACGATTGTCCGTGAGTGTGTGCGTTGCCTGAAGGAGTATGAGGATCCGTTGGCCTTTTCTGTGAGAGCAGGCTTTATCCAGGAGCCTAAATCAGCACTTCGTCATCCGAAACGAATCGATCCTCGAAAGGCGCGTGCAGAGGTTGTGGAGGCCGAACCAGAAGAGGATCTGGACGATCAATATCACTATCAGGGCAATCAACTGGAACTGGCGCCTATGCTGCGTGAACATGTGATCCTGTCCGCCCCAATGCAGCCGCTATGCAGCGACGACTGTTTGGGGCTCTGCGCACTATGTGGGAAAAATTTGAACGAGGGACCCTGTCAGTGTGCCGCGGAACCACCGACCCCGACGTTTCGGGTGGTTCAGAGTGTGAAACGCAAGAGCAGCGGATCGTCCAATTCATAAGGGGTGACCGCCTGGTATCGTCGTGAGAAGGAGCTGCCATGCCGAATCCGAAGCATAAACATTCACGAGAACGACGTGACAAACGTCGCACACAAAAATTGCGCATTACCCCTCCTGGCATGTCTGTCTGTCCACAATGCCATGAGATTAAGTTGCCGCATTACACCTGTTTGCATTGCGGAACCTATAAGGGCAAGGCGGTTATCCAGGTCGAAGAGTCCTAATCAAGTCCGTGACGGGGCCGTCTGGCTGTGCACGATGACGCAAGGGATCGCGCAGAATGATGGCTGTTTACCTGTTGCGTCGATCAGCACACTACTCTACACTCCTGCCGCATATCATGTGGTAACGGCGGCTCTTCTTTTCCGGCACGCGATACACCTCGTTCGCTGACTACTCAGCAGCCCTATGAAGATTGCGCTTGATGTCATGGGCGGTGACCATGGACCGGCTCCAGCCATTGAGGGGGCTCTCCAGGCCGCTCAGGAATGTGATATCGAAGTGCTGTTGGTTGGTGATGAAGTCATTCTCACCGCCGAATGCCGCCGTCTCGGTTGCACAGATCCCCGCCTCACTATTCGGCATGCTTCCCAAGTGGTCGAAATGCACGAGTCGCCGGCGACTGTTGCCCGCAAGAAGCGGGATTCCTCCATCTGGGTTGCAACCGAATTGGTGAAGAGTGGCGAGGCGAGCGCTGTGGTCAGTTCCGGGAATACCGGCGCCAGTATGGTCGCATCGTTCTTTGTGCTCGGACTGACGAAGGGTGTCGAGCGCCCAGCGATCGCGACAAGCCTGCCCACGCTGACTGGGACGGCGATCATGTTGGATGTGGGGGCGAATGTGGATTGCTCGGCTCAGCATCTGGCCCAATTTGCCATCATGGGGAACGAGTACGGCAAATATCTCTTTGCGAAGCCGAACCCTCGTGTCGGGCTGTTGAGTATCGGGGAGGAAGACAGCAAAGGGAATGAGGTCACGAAGGAGGCGTTCAAGCTCCTCAAGGCCAGTCCACTCAACTTCATAGGGAATATCGAGGGCCGCGATGTGTACAACGGGAGCGCGGATGTAGTGGTATGTGATGGTTTCATCGGGAATGTCGCACTGAAAATTTCAGAAGGCGTAGCCGATACGATCAAAAAGTTGTTGCTCAAGGAGATCTCCGGGTCCTTCTTTGGCCGCTTGGCTTATCCGCTTATTGCCAAGCCGCTGCTGAACTTAAAGAAAAAAATCGATTACGCGGAATTTGGCGGCGCGCCGCTCTTGGGCGTCAATGGTATTACCATGATCTGCCACGGTCGTTCGTCTGCCAAGGCGATTAAGAATGCGATCCGACGGGCAAAGGGGTTAGCAGAAAGTCGTGTCGATGAATTGATCCAACGCGATATTGAAGAGAGCTTTTCACAGGCCATGCCGACCGAGGATGAACCGTCATGAGAGCCCATATCTCAGGGACTGGATCGTATGTGCCCACCAAGGTGCTGACCAATGCCGATCTTGAACGGATGGTCGCGACTTCAGATGAGTGGATTGTCGAACGAACCGGGATTCGCGAACGGCGCGTGGCCTCCCCCGGGGAAGCCTGTTCCGATCTGGCGGTCAAGGCAGCAGAGCGAGCGTTAAAGGCTGCAGGCGTGAGTGCCCCCGATCTCGATCTCATACTGTTGGCTACCTGCACTGGCGATTATCCGATTCCTGCCACGGCCTGTTTGATTCAGCATCGATTGGGCGCGACGCGTGCTGCGGCCTGTGACCTGTCAGCCGCCTGTTGCGGGTTCGTCTATGCGTTATCGGTGGCAGACGCCTATGTGAAAACCGGTATGCGCCATGTGTTGGTCGTGGGGTCAGAAGTGATGTCGGCCATTATCGACTGGACCGATCGCAATACCTGTATTTTGTTCGGCGATGGAGCTGGGGCGGCGGTCATCAGCGCGAGTGAGAACGACAGGGGAATCCTGTCGACGCATCTTCGTTCCGATGGCGCGCTCTGCGATCTCATTACGGTGCCTGGGGGAGGATCACGTCTTCCGCCCTCCGAAAAGGTGGTGGCGGAGCGGATGCAGTATATTAAGATGAAGGGGAACGAGACCTTCAAGGTGGCTGTTCGGACCTTGGAACAAGTCGCGCGGGAAACGTTGGCTGCAAATCATCTTCGCATTGAGGATCTCGACCTGTATGTGCCGCACCAAGCAAATGTGCGTATTCTCAGGGCGGTGGCTGAGCGTCTTGGTCTTCCGTCGGAGAGAGTGATGCTGAATCTGGATCGATATGGCAATACGTCAGCGGCCTCGATTCCCATTGCCTTGGATGAGGCGGTGAAACAGGGACGAATCCAAGAAGGGAGCCTCGTCATGTTAGGGGCCTTCGGCGCTGGTTTGACCTGGGCCTCGGCTCTCATTCGGTGGTAGGGGAAGAAGCATCAGTCATCACCGTGATGTTTAAAAAAATGCTGGTTGTTGGCGGCTCCGAGCAACTTTTCCCGTTGACATTCACGGGCGATTCGACGATATCTACTTCCGCGGAGACAGCTAGTGCTTCCGTTCCCGTTGTGAACACCACAATTCATGAACGTTACCAGCAGCCCCGCGGAATCACTCCGATAGTATGACGACGCTCCAACCCACAACGTCATCTGGAATAGGGTTGATCTTTCCCGGCCAGGGATCGCAGTCGGTTGGAATGGGGAGAGTGCTGGCTGAGGCCTATCCGAGTGTCAGGAGATTGTATGACGAGGCTTCGTCGATATTGGGGTATGACGTTGCTGCGCTCTGTTTTGACGGGCCGGCAGAACAATTGAATCGTACGGAATATACTCAGCCGGCATTGTTGGTGAGCAGCCTGGCCGCGCTCCTTGCGCTTCAACCGTTTGGGGTTGCCCCGATCGCGGTAGCCGGGCATAGTTTGGGTGAATATTCAGCCCTTGTTGCCGCTGAGGGAATGACTTATCCTGAGGCAGTGGCGGTCGTGCAGAAGCGGGGTCGCTATATGGCTGAAGCGGTGCCACCAGGTACCGGCCTCGTTGCCGCGCTGCTCGGCCTCACGGCAGATGTGGTGAAAGAGGTGTGCCGGGACGCGTCATCTGTGGGGATTGTGGCTGCGGCAAATTTCAATTCGCCTGATCAGATCGTCATTGCCGGTGAAAAGGCTGCAGTGGAACGGGCCATTGAGCTGGCAAAGGCCAAAGGCTGTAAGAAGGCGATTCCTCTTCCCGTGAGTGTGCCGGTGCATACACCGCTCATGCAGAAAGCAGCCGATCGACTTGCTGGAGATTTGAGGGCAGTCACGTGGTCTGATCTCAAGATACCGTTAGTGAACAATGCTGAAGCGAGGGCCATCACGAAGGCTAGCGACATTCAGACGTCGCTGGTACGACAACTGCCCTCGTCGGTGCTCTGGGAAGATTCAGTGAAGGCCATGGCTGCGATGGGTGTGACGACGTTTGTCGAAGTCGGACCTGGGACAGTGTTGAGCGGATTGATCAAGCGGATTCTGCCGGATGCAGTGGCCATGAATGTCAATGATCCCAAGTCGCTTGTGGCGACTCGCGCTGCGCTTGGCGCGTGAAGGGATGTGAGGAGCGAGCGGATGTCACTCCATGGTAAGGTTGCGATTGTCACGGGAGCGGCGCAGGGGATCGGCCGGGCTATCGCCGAGTCATTAGCACAAGCCGGCGCCGACATTGTGGTTGCCGATCTTGACCCAAGCCGGTCGAAAGACACAGTAGCAGCGGTGGAGCAGTGTGGGCGCAAGGCGCTGAACGTCAAAGTGAATGTAGCAGAAGCCGCTGACACCAAGGCGATGGTCGACCAGGCGCTCAAGGAATGGGGGAAGGTCGATATTCTGGTGAACAATGCCGGGATTACGCGCGACGGACTGTTGTTGCGGATGAAGGAGGAGGACTGGAATCTGGTATTGCAAGTCAATTTGAACGGGACATTTAATTGCATCAAGTCGGTCTTGCTCCCGATGACCAAACAGCGTTATGGTCGTATCGTCAACATTGCATCGATCGTCGGGGTGATGGGGAATGTGGGGCAGGCCAATTACGCAGCATCGAAGGCGGCCGTGATCGGGCTCACCAAAACGGCGGCGCGAGAATATGCGAGTCGCTCAGTGACGGTGAACGCTGTTGCGCCTGGATTCATCGATACCGCCATGACACAGGGATTGCCGACGGAAGTGAAAGACCAGCTTCAGAAACAAATTCCGTTGGGACGGTTGGGCACCGCGGCTGATATTGCGGCGGCCGTGCGTTTTCTCGTGTCGGACGAGGCGGCGTATATCACCGGGCATGTGTTGCACGTCAATGGGGGGATGTTGATGCCATGACGGGGGTGGGTGCAGAGAGATATTGTACAATAGGCTGCGGCGGGAGGGTTGCAGCGATAAGGGGAGGCTTAGGATGGGGAAGGAGGCAGGAAAAGCAATGGGTACTGTAGAAGAACGAGTGAAAAAAATTATCGGTGAACAGCTCGGTGTCGAGGAGGATGAGGTCACGGCCGAGGCAAGCTTTGTGGAAGATCTCGGCGCCGATTCGCTTGATACGGTAGAGCTGGTGATGGCATTGGAAGAAGAATTCGGCATTGAGATTCCAGACGAAGATGCGGAGAAGATTCTGACGGTCGGGAAAGCGTTGGACTACATTAAGGAAAAGGCCTAGCGGTCGCAGAATGTGATGAGTGTTCGCTCGATCAGACGGATAGTCGTGACCGGTTTGGGGCTGATCACGCCGCTGGGGACGGGTGTCGAAAAGACGTGGAAGGCGATCTGTGCCGGTGAGTCTGGGATCGTTCGGATCACGAAATTCGATCCTGCAGCCTACGACGCCCAAATCGCCGGTGAAGTGAAAGACTTCGATCCGGCTCAATTCATCGAGAAAAAAGACGTTAAAAAGATGGATACGTTCATCCATTATGCCGTGGGCGCTGCCCAGTTGGCAGTGGATGATGCGGGATTTTCCGTGGCACCGGAAGAGGCGACACGAGTCGGTGTGTATATCGGATCGGGCATCGGGGGGCTTGGTTCGATTGAGCACTACCACAAGATTCTGCAGGAAAAGGGCCCCGGGCGCGTATCTCCGTTTTTCATTCCGATGACCATCATCAACCTGGCTTCTGGCCAAGTGGCGATCAGACTGGGCGCCAAGGGACCGAACTCGTGCGCAGTGACGGCCTGTGCGACGGGCAACCACTGTATCGGTGACGCCTATCGATTGATTCAGGCGGGCAATGCCGATGTCATGATTGCGGGAGGAGCGGAAGCCGCCATTACCCCCTTGGGAGTTGCCGGGTTTGCCGCGTCGAAAGCCTTGTCGTTTCGTAACGATGAGCCGACGAAAGCGAGCCGACCGTTTGACAAGGACCGCGACGGGTTTGTGCTTGGCGAAGGCGCCGGAGTTGTCGTGTTGGAAGAACTAGACCACGCGCGTCGGCGCGGGGTTCGGATCTATGCCGAACTCATCGGTTATGGCATGAACAGTGATGCCTACCATATTACTGCCCCATCCGAAGAGGGAGAAGGCGCAGTCCGGTGCATGGAATTGGCGCTCAAGGACGCCGGCATCAGCAAGAGCCAGGTCGGCTACATCAACGCGCATGGCACGTCGACAATGGCGGATGCGATTGAGACCAAGGCCATCAAGCAGGTGTTTGGGGACCACGCTTCCCGCATCCCGGTGAGTTCGACCAAGTCGATGACCGGTCACTTACTCGGGGCAGCCGGCGGGATTGAAGCAGTGTTTACGGTGCTGGCGCTTCACCACGGGATACTTCCACCGACGATTAACCTAGATCATCCGGATCCTGAGTGCGATTTGGACTATATTCCTCATAGGGCGAGGCCGGTTGCGGTGACAGTCGCGCTATCGAATTCTTTTGGATTCGGCGGGGTCAATGCCTGCCTACTCTTTAGAAAGCCCGAAGCGTAATACGCTGTGCGAGGGATGTATTCGCCACTATGACTTCGGTTTCCTCTGGAGACTCGCTCCAATCCTCCTTGGGCTATCGGTTTAATACACCGGCTTTGCTCGATGAAGCCTTGACTCACTCTTCTCTCGTCAACGAGCAGAAAGCCGCATCGGCTCAGCATAATGAGAGGCTTGAATTTCTCGGCGATGCCGTGCTGTCGCTTGTGATGAGCGAGTATCTGGCTTCTACGCTGCCGCAGTCTTCTGAGGGGACTCTCTCGAAGCTGAAGGCGCAGGTGGTGAGCGAGGCCTCGCTGGCGCAGGTCGCCCGCCGACTTGGACTGGGGGAGCATCTCAAGCTCGGGCGCGGAGAGGACCGCTCGAAAGGGCGTGAGAAAGACTCCTTGCTGGCCGATGCGTTGGAAGCAGTGCTGGCGGCCGTCCATCTTGATGGAGGATTCGAGGTCAGTCGCACGGTGACGCGCCGTATTTTCTCAGAAGAACTTGCGACTATCGCCACACAGCAGGAACTGCCTGGAGCAGGCGACTACAAGACCCAGTTTCAGGAGTGGTGTCAAAAGCGACATGATGCGTTGCCACGCTATGAAACGGTTCGAGAAACAGGGCCCGACCATCAGAAGGTATTCGAAGTAGAACTATCCATTCAGGGGAAAGTTGTGGGCATAGGGTCCGGGCGAAGTAAAAAGGAAGCAGAGCAGCAGGCAGCGAAGCAGGCCCTCCGGCAGGTAGGGACCTGATCTGGTCGGCGCGGTAGGGGCATTTCATAACGGAATTGGTGACTCATCCAGGGAGGCTGATGATGCAGATACGGACTATAGTGAAGATGGTGGCGGTGATGTGTGTGCTCGGGGGGAGTCTGTTGCTGGGAATGGGCGCTCTTTTCGCGCCTGACAAAGCTTCAGCGGAAGGAGCCAAAGGTCCTAAGGCCACGATTAAAACGAAGTTCGGCGATATGGACGTCGTCTTGTTTCCTGAAAAAGCTCCCAAGCATGTTGAAAACTTTCTTGCCTTGGCAAAGTCAGGCTTCTATAACGGCACGATCTTCCATCGAGTGATTCCCGGGTTCATGATTCAGGGCGGTGACCCCAACACCAAGGATCTGAATAAGCCTGACACGTATGGTCAGGGCGGCCCGAGTCAGCGACTCAAGGCCGAGTTCAACGATATTCCTCATCGACGAGGGATTCTTTCCATGGCGCGCACGAGCGACCCCAATAGCGCCGGTTCCCAGTTCTTCATTGTCGTCAAGGATTCGAATTTTCTCGATGGGCAATATACGGTCTTTGGCGAAGTGGTGAAGGGAATGGAGGCGGCGGATAAGATTGTCAATCTGCCGAAAAACAGCCGTGATCTTCCGAATGAACGAGCCGAGATGACGGTCGTGGTGATCGAGTAACCCATGCGAGGTCCAAGGACTTTGACGCGTGCCACGACTGCCATGAGAAGCGTCATCCTGTGCGGAACTCTGCTGGGGATCGGTCTGCTTATTGGTTGTGGAGGCAAGGCCGATATACAACCGATCACTCCTCAAACAGCCGCTGGTCCCAAAGCCATTATTAAGACAAAATATGGAGATATGCACGTCAAGTTTTATCAGGATGTGGCCCCGAAGCATGTTGAAAACTTTATCAAGTTGGCCAAATCAGGTTTTTACGACGGAACAATCTTCCACCGTGTGATCCCGGGCTTTATGATCCAGGGTGGCGATCCTAACACCAAAAACTCGCTGCGTAAGGACACCTATGGGCAGGGTGGACCCAAGGACGAGAAGGGCAACCCTGTCTTGCTCAAGGCAGAGTTTAACGATACCCCTCATAAGCGTGGCATTGTCTCGATGGCGCGCGCAAACGAACCCGACACCGCTGGGTCGCAGTTTTTTATTGTCGTCGAACCCTCGCATTTCCTCGATGGCAAGTACACAGCGTTCGGCGAGGTGACCAAAGGTCTTGGCGTGGCCGATAAGATTGTGATTGTGCCAAGAAACGATCGCGATTTGCCAAACGAGCGGGTTGAGATGACGGTGACGATTGTTGAGTAGCAGCGCGGTCTCACGGTCTCCCTTGCTCCCAGAGCGCGCACAATAAGAATGTGCTCGCTCGATGTGCGCAATTGGAGTCCATGAGACCGCGCTGCTTGTGGAGCGTAGAAAGTAGAAGAACGGATGCTATTTTATGTGTTCGAGGAACGTGCAGAGACGGGCTCGCTCGGACGGAAAGAACAGAATGAAGCTCAGGCCAAAGGCATTGCCAGAGACCCACCGTACTGAGGCTCGTTCGACTTTCATCGGTGGTAACTGGTTGGGAAGTTGAAGTATTACCTGAACGTCGATCCCCTCCGCCATATTGATGTCGGATTCAGCTCGACAGCCTGATCCCGAGATGTTTGTGATCGTGGCATTTCCTTCGATCTCACCAGCATAAAATCTCAGGGTGCAGCGTAATTCTACCCGGCGTGCTTTTCTAATCTTTTGTTCTTGCTTTGAGCTCACGGTATCACGTCTAGCATGCGGCGAGCATGGTTCCCCCGTCAGTGATGGTGACAGCCCGGTCCATGGGTATGTGGTTCAGGAGCCGGAGGCGGCATAAATTGCTGCCCGGGCAAGATGATATGGCCTGGTTCACGTTGTTTAGCCAGGTGTTCCGCAATGTCAGGATGGTAGGCTCGCACATAGCCGATGAGCCCACCAAGAAACCGGTGTGATTGAAAGTCCGTACCAGAAAAACGTGAGACGAAGGCGATGGCTCGGTCCAGTATTTCTGGTGCGGATGATATGTCGGCGATGTCCTGCGGGTTCTGTTTCTTGAATGCGTCGTATTCTTTCCTGACATGCTCTGCGAAGACCGGCATCGGACCTGCCGGCACATGCAGGGGACTGAGCGTTCGCCGTAAGGCTTGGAGCGCTGTTACAACCTCCGCATCTTGTCCGTCACGGCGGCTGTGAAAGTAACCGAAGATGACTACTTCAACGAGATTGAAGAGGGCCACGGCCTTCTTGCCGCCTAATTCCTCCAGTTCACCATAGAACTCCCGGCGTACCGGCATGAACTGCACGGCCAGCCGTTTTTGCTGATAGTCGCTCCCGGATTCGAGATAGATGCAGTCAGCCGGGCATGAGACCCGCACGATTCGATGTTCACCGCAGCACTGGCTGCAAATCAGCCCTTCCAAAGCTGGGCAAGGCCGTTTACCTTTCCGTTGTGTGCAGTAGGCGCACTGGCTCATTTTTTCACGGGCTCTTCTAGTGCCGGTTTCGGTGGAGGCGGGATGAATCCGTAGTCCGCCAGCGTCCGTTTTTCTTTCTTGGGCTTTCCATCACTGGGTGTTTCGAGTCCGTTCATCTCTGCGGCATGCGCCTGTTCATAGGGCACAAGGATGAGATTATTCGCCCGGTCGATGCTGAGATCTCCCGGCGAGGGCAAGAACTCAGCGATGACTTGAAACCGTTTGTCCCAGCTCATGCGCCACACTTTTCCCGTTGTGAAATCGGACACGTACATGTTGCCCCAACGGTCGAAGTCTACTCCTCGGAGATTCTGAAAGCGGTTAGAGAAGAATCCGTTGGAGAAGATTTCTGTCACCACGCCGTCCGGAGAGATTTCTGAAATCTTACCCTTCTCCCAACTGACTGCGATGATGTGACCTGACTTCGGATGGATGGCTAGGCCGGAGGGGCCTGCGAGGGAAGGGTCTGTGATGAGCACAGACACCGTCTGGGTTGCCAGGTCGACACGGTAGATGGTGTTTGCCTTCTGGTCTGAGCAATAGAGATGTCCCTTGCCATCGAAGGTGACGTCGCTCAACGAGGTCTGTAGGGGCTCAGACTGAGAGGTTGCAGGCGGTCGGATGGTGAGGGCCATGATCGGCTTGCCGGTGATCGTGTCAAAGCCACGTAGGGTATTGAGATCGGCCACATAGAGCACATGTTCAACTAAGGCCATGCCTTTGGGGGCATGAAGAATGACGTCCTCCTTCCCGCCTTGAATGAATTTGAGATTGAGTAGTTTGCCATTATGATTGAGCTTGGTGATGAATCCGTTATTGTCTGCGGTCTCCGCTTCGCCGTTCACACTTGAGATAAAGTAGCCCTTCTCAACGGGATCGTTGACGAAGCTATAGGGAGATTGCAGTTCGGTCACAGTGATCTGGGCGCTGAGCGGGCCGGCGATCACAAGGGACATGATCCAGATGAGCCAGGCTGCTGGATGGGTGATGGCGTGTGTCAGATGGGACATCACGAAGGAGGTTCAGCTCACAAGATAGGTGACTGTTGGTCGCGGATGATGCATGTATCGTAGCTGTCAGGCGAAGAGCCTGTCAAGAAAGAGGCGTGAAACATGAGACCCTAAGGGAGAAGGCGTGTCCATGCCAGCGACTGATTGCACAGCTTTCCCTTTTCTCCTTTCACCTTTTACGTCTCACGTTTTACGCCTGAGAGGTCGTTGACTTGCTCAAAAATGCCCTGCTATGGTGCCGTAATTTCTGGGCAGTCTTTCAATGGAGGAGGAATCCGTGACAGCACGATTGATCGACGGCAAAGCTTTGGCATTACAAATACGCGAGCGATTGTCCACTGAATCGGCAGCAGTGTTGGCGAAGACAGGGGCGAAGCCTGGCCTGGCCACGATTTTGGTGGGCGACGATCCCGCGTCACATCTGTATGTGAAGAGCAAGCAGAAAGCCTGTGATGCAGCGGGTATTTATATCGACGACCACAAATTGCCGGCGAGCACGACGCAGGCAGAGTTGTTGGCCTTGATCGAGAAAGAGAACGCCGACCCTAGAATCCACGGGATTTTGGTTCAGCTGCCGCTCCCGAAGCATATCGACAGCAAGGTCGTGCTCGAAGCGGTATCGCCCCACAAAGATGCAGATGGATTCCACCCATACAATTTCGGTCGGCTTGTCGAGGGGCACCCGGTATTTGAAGCCTGCACGCCGAAGGGTGTCATTAAGATGATCGAATCTACCGGCGTGAGCATCGAAGGAAAGCGCGCAGTCGTATTGGGACGGAGCAACATCGTCGGCAAGCCGTTGGCGCTTATGCTGCTTCAACGCCACGCCACCGTGACGATTTGTCACTCTAAGACGAAGGATCTGCCTGCGGTCTGTCGCGAAGCCGAGTTGTTGCTGGTCGCAATTGGGAAAGCCAAGTTTGTCACGGCCGACATGGTGCGCGAGGGGGCCGTCGTCATCGATGTGGGAACAAACAAAACTCCTGAGGGGAAATTGTGTGGCGATGTCGATTTTGAACCGGTCAGCCAGAAGGCAGGTTGGATCAGTCCCGTGCCTGGGGGTGTAGGGCCAATGACGATTGCGATGTTGTTGGACAACACGGTGGAGTCAGCGAAAAGAGCGGCGGGCATGATGTGATGTGGATGGGGTCTCCTCAGCTCGCGTAACGCACGTCTTCAGAAATTCCTCGCCTGGGATACGGGCGCGTCTCGGGCGTGCGCGCACGATGCGGCCACCTCGTTGTTCGAGTGAGGGGATAGAAAAAAGATGAGTCGAGAGCCGCGACGATTACGAGAAACGCTCGATCAGGGACAGTTTGCTGTCACGATTGAGTACAATCCTCCCAAAGGTACCAATATCTCTGGCGTATTAGAGAATGCTAAACAATTGGTGGGGCGTGTCCATGGCGTCAATGTCACGGACAATACAGCTGCTGTGGTTCGAGCCGGGTCTTTATCTGTCTGCCGACTTCTCTACGAACTCGGCCATGATCCGGTCATGCAGATGACCTGCCGCGATCGGAATCGGATCGGGATACAGTCGGATCTTATGGGCGCGTCCATGCTCGGCATCCGCAATATTCTCTGCCTCACCGGGGACTATCCAACCGTCGGAGATCATAAAGAGGCCAAACCGGTTTACGACCTGGATTCCGTTCAAGTCATGCAGCTCGTGCAAGGGCTCAACAACGGGAACGATATGGTCGGCAATAAGCTGGATGGTTCGACGGCGTTTACGATCGGCGCTGCTGTGACGCCGGAAGCCGATCCGCTCGGTCCTATGCTCGCCAAGTTTGAAGTCAAGGTGAAGGCAGGCGCCCAGTTTTTTCAGACGCAGGCCATTTACCATCCGGAACAATTCGCATCCTTTATGAAGGCGGTTCGCCCGTTCAAAGCCAAGGTGCTGGCGGGTATCCTCGTTCTCCGGAACGCCAAGATGGCGGAGTTTATGAATGCCAATATTCCCGGTGTGTCGGTTCCTCAGGAGATGATCGATGAACTCAGGGCGGCCGGCCCCGAGCGTGCTGAGGATGTAGGCGTGGACATCGCAGTGCGGACGATCAAGGCCGTGCGGTCCCATTGCGCCGGGGTCCATATTATGGCAATCAAGGCGACGCACCGGCTGGCTGAGATCATTACCAAAGCGGACGTGGGATGATGACAACCCTCGAGTTTCAGCGCTACAAACGCGACAAGAAGAAGCTCATTGTCGTCACAGCCTATGATGCGCTGTTTGCACGCATTGTGGAACAGGCCGGTATCGAGGCCATCTTAGTCGGCGATTCGCTCGGCGTCGTCGTGCAGGGGAAAGCCACGACGCTGTCGGTGACGATGGACGAGATGCTGTACCATACGAAACTTGTGGCTGGGGCTGCGCAACAGGCGCTCGTGATCGGCGATATGCCGTTCATGTCTTATCAAGCCGATCTGGAGGAGGCGCTGCGCAATGCCGGACGGTTTCTCCAGGCTGGGGCACAGGCCATCAAGCTGGAAGGCGGCGCAGTGATGGCCGATCGAGTGACTGCGATGACCAGCATCGGCATTCCGGTGATGGGGCATCTCGGCATGACCCCCCAATCAGTCCATCAATTTGGCGGCTACAGAGTGCAGGGCAAAGAATCAGATCATGCACAGGCTTTGGTGAATGATGCCAAAGCCCTCGAATCCGCCGGCGCTTTTGCGATCGTGCTCGAGGCGATTCCCGCGGAGCTGGCCAAGACCATTACCGAACAGGTGGCCATTCCCACCATCGGGATCGGAGCCGGTCCGCATTGTGATGGCCAAGTTCTGGTCCTTTATGACCTCCTTGGACTATTCGATGACTTCGTGCCGAAGTTTGTCAAACCCTATGCCCATCTAAAGACTGATGCGCTCCAAGCGTTGCGGCGCTACAAGGAAGAGGTGGAGCGGGGGAAGTTCCCTAGCGAGAACGAGAGCTACCACTAGCCCTCTTCGGCGTCTCCGATCCCGAGATGATCAGTCCTCATTGCATCTCCCTTCAATATCTCATCAAAAACAAGACAGTTTTTTGCCGCTGAGGTATAGTACAGCGATAAGGAGAGGCTCTGCATGGAATGGATTGAATGGCTGCTCAGTCGGGAATTTCGCCAGTTCCTTCTCGACAATAACCTCTTTATCCCGTTGTTGTTTGTCGTGAGGCTTCTCGTTGTGACCACGCTCGAGAGCTTTGTCCCGGCACGAAACGTTCCCTACCGCTCGGTACTCTTTCTGGACATCATTGGATCCGCAGTTATTCTGTACTTTATGTATCCAGCCGCAAGCTATTTGAACAGTTTTATCGCCGTGAAACCTAAGGTTCCGGAGTTGGTACTCACTCTACCGACGGTGGTGGTCTTTCTCTTGTATTACCTCGTTGGTGACTTCGGCGCCTATTGGATGCATCGGTTCTGGCATCTCAGCCCGATTTGGCGTATCCACAAGTGGCACCATTCTCCTACCTCCATGTATTGGTTAGCCGGCTACCGAGCATCGCTCCTCCAGCTTGTGCTCCAAGGTCTGCCATGGATCTTTGCCTACTCAGTGCTCGGCATGGCCCCTTGGTGGATTTTCCTGGCCGTAACGACCTCCCATATTCTGCTGAACGATTGGATGCACATGAACGTGACCTGGCGATCGAATTGGTTGGAGTGGGTGTTCATCACGCCAAGGTTCCATCATGTTCATCACAGTGACAATCGTATGCTGTCCAACGCCAACTTTGGTGTCACCTTTAGCATCTGGGATCGCCTATTCGGGACCTACGTGGATCCGGAGACGGTGAAGGAGCCGCTCTCGTTCGGGATCGGCGAGAAGGTGCCGCTCGTTCGTCTAGCGATAGGTATCTAAGCATCGCAGCTTTGGTGATTTAAGCGAGTCGTGTCGAGCAGTCCATCTGAAAGACAGCGCGATCCTCCAGCCGAATTGCGGTCAACTGCCTGCCCCAGACACATCCGCTATCAATAGCCAAGAGATTGGGCTCGATGCGGAGTCCCGATGCAGCCCAGTGGCCGCAGATGATGGTTGCATCAACATTTTTACGGTTTGGAATACGGAACCAGGGGAAATATCCAGTGGGAGCCTCTTCCGGCGGACCGGAGAACCCCGACATCTCACCGGTCGTCGTGCAGGTTCGGAGTCTCGTCAACACACGAGTAATGCTCACGAGCTTCTTCATTTCCGTCAGCGATGAATCCCACTGTAGGGTTGGGTTGTGAAACAGGCTGTAGAGGAATGCCCGATAGTTCGGGCCCGCGAGTACCGCTTCGACCTCACGAGCAAAGCTGGCTGACTCGTCGATAGTCCACTGCGGGAGTAGTCCTGCATGGATCATCAGGAATGATCCCTCGCGATAATGGAGTGGTTGGCGACGAAGCCAGGCCATGAGTTCTGCTCGATCCTCTGCCGCCAGCACATCTTGAATCGTATCTTTTGGCCGGAGTGCCACGATCTCCTCCGCGACAGCGAGTAAAAACAGATCATGGTTTCCCATCACGATCTGTGCGGCGGGACCAAGCTGTTTGATAGAACGGAGGACCTTTAGCGAGTTCGGTCCTCGATTGACCAGGTCGCCGACGAACCACAACCGGTCTGCCGAGGGATCGAAGTTGATGCGATCGACGAGTTGATTCAGTTGCGTGAAGCAACCTTGCACATCGCCAATGGCATAAGTGGCCATAGAGTTGGGAGTGAGTTAGCTGAGTCGAATGTGTTCGAGAGCGTGTGTCACGGGAATTGTGCTTCAATCACACTTTTGAGCCCGCCGCGTGCTGCGAAGGTCCCTGTGACTTTTGCCCATACCGGGTGGCAGGCTTTGACGGTGTCCTGCAAGATCCGATTGACGGAATTCTCATAGAAAATTCCCAAATTTCGGTAGGCGTGGATGTACAGCTTTAGGGATTTAAGTTCGAGGCATTGTTTGTCTGGCATGTAATGAAGGGTGATCGTTCCAAAGTCCGCCAGACCAGTTTTAGGACAGATGGCAGTATATTCCGGAATCTCAATCGTGATCTCGTAGCCCTTGTATTGGTTTGGGAATGTTTCGA
Organism: uncultured bacterium; assembly: GCA_965233175.1. Classification (GTDB taxonomy): domain Bacteria; phylum Nitrospirota; class Nitrospiria; order Nitrospirales; family Nitrospiraceae; genus Palsa-1315. The sequence continues at coordinate 71,314 of CBDDRW010000038.1, read as the reverse complement.
TGTCCGGAAGCGGATCGGTAATACCGCTCCGTGCATGCCGCTCGTTATACCCCAGCTTCGTGACTCGCAATTTCCTGCTGATCCCTTTACCCCTCACCCCTCACTCCTTCTAGACTTGTTTCATCCACTCCACTTGGTCTATTTTTTCCAATTGAATGTAGAGGGTCACCCAGGGGCACGTCATCTCGGGGTACACTTCACACAGTCCCCCTTTTCGCACGCCTCCGCAGGGACCGTGGCTCATAAATTTCGGACACTCGGCTTTGGGCGAATCGTCTGGAATCGGAGGGCGCTTATGGACTCCACCGGCATGCTGAGCACCTTCATCTTCCCCAGGGATAATCACGCGTGTTGACATAGGAGTCTAGTCTAGACAGGTTTTGTGGATTCGGCAATCACTCTTTATCAGTGTCGTGAAATTGGTTGCACGTTCGGTCGGTGAATGTGGTAGATTGCAAATTGTTAGGGCGAATGGCCTACAGCCATAGGGTGAGCTAGGCCTTCTTTCTGGTATGGCGGGCCTTCTGAGAAGTTGCGTTGATTATCAGGAAGTTATAATATTTTCTGGTTGAACCGTTTATAATGGTTTAGAGGAAGTTCAGGGACGTTTCTCGTTGACAGTCTTTTTTAAGCTTTGCTACCATACGCAATCCTGTGAGCGCGTCAGGTCATTCAACCTCGAAGTCCCGCAGGCTTGTTGTATTTGTATATAGTTGTATATAACTGTATCACTCCGATAGGCAATGAGTTTCCGTTGCCACGAATGAGGGAGGTGTTCCGATGAGTCTTGATTATGTGAAGTTTTCCGGTGGATTTGAGAAGTTCATGCCGAAAGAATATCGGGACATGGTCGAGCATGGCCCGTTTGGAAAGAAGATTGCTGTCTCCCAAATGGGAAGTTTCAAGGAAATTTTGGAAGAACACCCCATGTGTGCCGGCTGTGCGATGACTTTATTCATCCGGCTGGCCATCATTGCCTTCCCCAACCCAGAAGACACCATCACTGTTGGTACGGCAGGCTGCGGACGGTTAGCAATTTCACAGGCTGCAATCCCGTTTGTGTACGGTAATTATGGCGATCAGAACGGTGTCGCAAGTGGATTATCCCGCGGGTTACGGCTCCGGTTCGGTGACAAGCCGAAAGATGTAGTGGTGATGGCAGGAGACGGTGGTACGGCAGATATTGGATTCCAGCAAGTGCTCCATTCCTGGTTCCGAAAGGAACGATTCACGACGATCATGTTGGACAATGAAGTATACGGCAACACTGGTGGGCAGGAGAGCGGGATGACCAACCGTGGCGCCGTCTTAAAGATGGCCCCCTTGGGGAAAAAGTTCGAGAAGATGGACATGTTGCAAATGGCGAAGGTAGCCGGGTGTGCGTATGTCGCGACAGTCGTTCCGAACAATCCCCGCCGTGTCGAGAGTGTCATCAAGAAGGCTGTGCTGATTGCCCGAGAAGTGGGGTCGACCTACATTCAAGCCTATACCTCCTGCAACATCGAGTACGCGATTCCGACCGACAAGGTGATGGAGGACGCGAAGACTGTTGAGAATGATCGGTATCAGTTCACAGAATATGTGAGCGATGAGGCTAAGCAGTATCTAACCGAGCGGTATGGCTATAAAGACTATCTTCCGAAAGCGGCTGCTCCTGCCGCGGCAATTCCAAACAAGGCGTAAACGATTCGGAGGGAGGCTCGGACATGGCAAAGCGCTTTAACATTCGGATGGCCGGAGTCGGCGGGCAGGGTGTCGTGACGGGGTCACACATTCTCAGCACCGCAGTGATTCATGCCGGCGGTGAAAGCACGATCGTCCCATTTTACGGATCGGAAAAGCGGATGGCGCCGGTTGAAAGCTACGTCCGTGTGTCGGATGAGCCGATCTATGAAATTGGGGAAATTACCTTCCCACACATCATCATTATCTTCCATCCCCAGGTCATTACTCACGGCAAGTCCTATACGATGCCGTTCTACTTTGGGTTGAAAGAGGATGGGATTGCGTTGATCAACAACGATGGCCCGATGAGCCTTCACAGGGATCAGCAGCGTGAGCTGGAAGAGCGCCGCGCAAAACTCTACTACTTCCCAGCAACCAAACTGTCTCTCGAAGTTGCGGGAATGGATCTCGCGACGAACATGGGACTGATGGGTTGTATCGGAGCCATCACTGGATTGACTTCGGTTGACGCATTGGAGCAGTCGGTAAAGGACCGGTTCCTTGGCAAGGGATTTGTCGTCTCAGGAGGAACTGCGGCGTTGGACAGTGTCGTCGAACGGAAATTCAAGAAGAAGCAGGAGCTGATCGATAAAAATGTGGCGGTGATTCAGGCTGGTTGGAACTACGCAGTTGATCACGGTTGGGCTGCGACTTCGGTCAAACGGTCGGAAGCCCGCGCGACTGTAAGCGCCTGATCAGGACTTAGCACGAAGGAGCACCATGTATCTGGTAGCCAATATCAGTGTTGAGATATGTGCCTCGAAGAGTTGTAAGCTCTGTACGCAATATTGCCCTGAAGCGAATACCATTCAGTATAGCGAAACCATGGGGACGGATAAGGGCTTCAAGTACGGTACTGCATACATAGCGGTGGATAGATGCAAGGGTTGTGCGCTCTGTGTGTGGGTGTGCGACACGCTGGCAAAAAATAATGCCATTAAGATGATTATGATCGATCAATTACCGATGGCTGCCGTTACTGATAACATTCGCTATGAAGAGAAAACTACCGTTGCAGTCCTGTCCAATCCAATGATTGTGATAGGTAATTAGGGAGGTACGGGAGTGGCAACGACGACAGATACAAGAGAACGCATCATTGTTCCTGGTCCTGCCGGATTCCATCCGCCGTCAGCGGCTCAGTTGGGGGTCGCGCTGCCTGACCCAGGGCAAGGACTCTACTACGGGTTGTTAGAGGAGAATGAAGACAAGGTCATTGAAGAGATGGCTCGTAAAATGTTGACCAGCCCTAACGCGACGATCTTCCCAGGACCGTTGGTGCTCTGGGCTTGGAACGAGCATGCCATTGAAAAGGCCAAGGCCGTCTTGGAAATCGCAGCCCAGATTCCTGACGTCATGATCATCCCGATGCCGGACTATCGCCCGAAGTATCCGAAGATTGATCCGGAAGAGGTCATCAATCCAAACCATCCGAACCTGACGATTTGGGGCAACAAGATCGAGGCCTGTATTTTCATCGGCGTGCATTGCCATTATGCCAACTTGACTCTGAAAATGATTCGTGCCGGGACGAACTGTCTCACCATGGCAATCTGTGCGGAGCAGGGGCACGAAGATGCGATGCTGACGATTCGAGATTCGGACACGTTAAAGTTAAAAAAGACCGCGCAGGTCTTCAAGCGTGTGCGTGAAGAAATGGGCATTAAGTTACCGGAGAACGGCGAAAACGTGAGATTTACTGGTACGCAAACAAGAGTTCACGGTGGGAAAACTCACACCAACCCCCTCACCTTTGCGCCCGTTGCCGTGGGAGTTGCCGGCGCGGCTGCCTTCGGCCATTCGGCTGAGCAGATGAAGCGTGAAGGCTAACCAAGGTCGAATCGCACGGGCGATCTAGCGAAGAGGTGTCACCATGAGCGAAGCACTCGAAGCAGAGCAGAAGACTAATCCGCAGGGCGATCCCATCACGAGTGTCGCGGCACCGAAACCGGCCGAGACGACGGGCACAAGGAAAGACCCTCATGCCGAAGCGAAACGGCAGATGGTGGTTACGCCCGAGTACATGTTCCTCGAAGCTCCCCGGGCGAAGGAGTTCATCACGGGCAGCGAAGCAGCAAAGGAAGCCGTGCGGCGGTCGAACGTGGACTTGGCGATTGCCTACCCCATTACTCCGCAGAGCGAAACGATGCAGCTCATCGGGGTGCTCTACGGCGAAGGGTACGTAAAAGAATACTATCGTGGCGAAGAAGAAGTCGGTGTCATGGCGGCGATGGCGGGCGGATCTCGAGCTGGTGTCCGCTGCTTTACGGCGACCGCAGGTCCCGGTACGCTGAGGGGTCTTGAAGGCATTGCGTCATGGCCCGGGCATCGGCTGCCCATTGTCGCCATGTTTACTTGCCGTGTCGTCAATGCCCCGCTGGCCATTCAGCCCGACAATATAGAAGTGGCCTATCTATTAAACTCCGGTATGATCGTCTTTCATGCCGAGAATCAGCAGGACATGTACGACTTCATCATGGCAGGGTTTACGATCAGCGAAAAGAACGATGTGACACTTCCAGTCGGTGTCTGCTGCGACGGGTTCTTCGTGACCCATGCCCGTGGATATGTCCGGATGCAGGACCGCAGCATGAAACTTCCTCCTCGTGAAGCATGGCGTGGTGCGGTGCCGGTCCTTGATGCGGAGAATCCTCCCGCCCGTTTATCCCGCGATGCTCCGGTTCAGAAGTCGAACTTCATGGCTTATAACATCCATGCAGTTTGGCAACAGGAAGTGTGGGCAGCAGTCGAACGGTCACGCAAGTACATCAATCAGTATATGGGCGGGTTGCTCACGGCTGAGAATGTGGAGGATGCCGAGGCTGTGATCATTGCCTCAGGTAGTGCTGCGGCTCAGTCACGAGAAGCCGTTCGGATTTGCGCAGAAAAGGGTATTAAGATCGGCTTGATCAAGGTTCGGTCGATCCGTCCGTTTCCAACCCAGGAGTTACGCAAACTCTGTGGCAAAGCAAAGCTCATCGTCGTTCCGGAGTTCAACTATGTCGGATGGTTGGCGAAAGAAGTGGCCACCGCGATTTATGGGTACTCCAAAGCCAAGATCATCGGAGGACCGCGGGTGTATGGCGGTCAATCGATGCCGGTAGAGTTGATCGTGGACGAAGTTGAGTCCGGTCTGACTGGGAAGAAATCAAGCAATGTCGCCCAATCTTCTATTATGGGTGGAGTCGTCAACCAGGATGATGTCGCCCATTTTATGCGCAGCATCTAACGAGTCCGTAAGGTGAAAACAAAGAGCCCGATCCTAGAAAGGATCGGGCTCTTGTATTTTTAACCCAAAATCGTAAAGCGTTAGAACGATTTCGAGATGCGCTTCGTGAAATCAATATGAATAACAAACTACCCTTGCAGTTCGTCTTGCACCATTTCTTCAGATTCTGGCATGCCATAGGCGACGTATTTCGCATAAGAGAGATAGATCATTGCGCTATCCCTCATGGCTTTCGTACCTTGCGATAAGCGAAAGACTTGGTCAGCATTGTGGGATGGAGCTGCCCCCATCGTGTCCACGTGGCTTTGAAGGAGTTGAGTAAATCGCTCCATTGAGCGCTCCACATCTTTATAGGCCAATAAAATTGCGTCTGTCATAATTGTCCTCCTAATCGCCATCAGCTTACACTATGCCTATGCAGCCCTTCAATGAGAAGAAACCGGCTGGCCTGTCACCAGAAATTCTCCATGCACTATCGAAGCGGGTGACAGAAAATGACTTCACTGGCCACGCGCTGGCACAGGCAGTCCTAAGTCTTTCACGCTTGTTCACAACCGCCCGTCCAATGTTACCACCGCGTTATATGGATGATCCGGCACACGCCGCCGCCTATCTCTCGTATTTTCTTCCTGTGAACCTTTCAAAAGTCCAGGTCTTACTGGACGAGCTGCCGAGTGAGATTAGTGCTGAAACACCAGATCGTTCGATGGCGGTGCTTGACCTTGGTTGTGGCCCAGGGACCGGGGCGTTAGCCTTGTTGGATTGGCTGTGGCATCGCAATCCGGAGCAGGCGAGATCTTTGTCGGTGTTGGCTGCCGATTCTTCCCACGAATCCCTGCAGGACGCGAAGAGATTGTGGGAGGCCTATTGCCAGGAGGTGGGAATATCCAGCACAGGTCTCCGTTGTGTCGAAGGGAATCTGGAACATCCGCTCAAAGGGGATCTCGGTAAACAAATTGTACGGGGTGGGCCTTATGACATGATTATCATGGCGAACTGTCTTAATGAATTGTTTCCCACAGCGGTTGACTCCTCTGCAGAGCGGGCTGCGGTCGTTGGCCAGCTCCTGCCGTTGCTCGCATCGCACGGTACGATCATGATCGTCGAGCCAGCCTTGCGGCAAATTGCCAGAGCGCTGCATCTTGTCCGCAATCACCTGCTTAAACAGAACCTTTGTACAGTCTATAGTCCCTGCCTACATGAAGTAGACTGTCCAGCGTTAAACCATCCTGACGATTGGTGCCATGAAGAGCGTCCCTGGCAGACACCACCAATGATTGCTGTGATCGATCGAGATGTAGGATTTATTAAAGACGCATTGAAGTTTTCCTATCTGCTATTGCGCACAGACGGCCGCACCATTGTGACACGCAGCCCGCAGACCTTCCGGGTCGTGAGTGAATTAAGAGAGTTAAAGGGGGAGAAGCGAGCATGGTTGTGCAATGAAACCGGACGACCTGAAGTGGGTCGGCTTGACCGTAAGGCTTCTCCTCACAATACGGCTGTTGATAGCTGGCATCGCGGCGCCATCGTCCAAATCGAGCGGATTGTGCGCAAGGAGAAAGAAGGGAAGGTATCGCCGGTTGGAAGAATTGAGAGCGATGCAGCGGTGCAGATCATTCGGTCCGTCTGAACGAGGTGCGCGTCGAAGGCCGAACAGGTAACGAATGGCGGTCGATCAGCGTCGTTACTGGATTCGATGCAATCAGACCAGAAGGAAACATGCACCCTCTCGCTTCAGCGCCCCCGCGGCACCCCTCCTCCGCGCTCTGAAGTGGAAGCCTTCTGGAATTCCCTCAGCTGCGATCGTGCGATCGCAGTGCTTCAGTCAGTTCCAGCTTTTCTTCTTCAGACCCCGGGTGAGGCTCCCGCCGCTCCAGCGCAAGTTGCTCGATGCCGCATGCTTCCTTGAGAGTTTGGAAACAGGACCGGTCGCTCATAGACCGGTCCCGTTTCTCTGACTAGCGTGTTGACAACGGATTAGGCGCGCGCAAGATTCCCTCAGCAATACGAAGCCAAAACTGTCGCTTCAAGGCCTGGTGATGAGCGAGTCCTACGTACAAACAATATGGCCTCCCTACGAGGCCTTCTATATTCGGAGCATGCTATTTAATGCAGAGTCGGCTGCACGATCGGTGTTACAAGTTAATGCCGTCATGCATGTTGTGATGGAGAACAGTCCTGAAGATCCTGTTTCTGTCCTGCCTGTACAGTATCTTCTAACCGAACTGCAGAATATCATTGTTCAAGCTGGCGGTTTGTCACGCTACTTTTGGCCTGTTCGTAGCACACATGAGTGGCGCGGTACTCAACTTCGAGAAGCGTTTGGTATCTCGGAAGACAGCCCACTACGTTCCAGGGATCTCCGTAACGCAATTGAACACTTTGATGAAAAGCTTGATCGATATTTGGAGAATGGAGTCGTGGGCCAAGTCTTGCCGGAGTTTGTTGGTTTATCCAGAGAGTAGGAGGGTGTTCCTGTTCGCCTTTTTCGTGCGTACTATGTCGATACAGGAGTCTTTGCGTTGCTTGGTAAGAGGTACGAAGTGCAACCCTAGTTGAACTGCCGATGCAGCGGCCAACACCAGTTTTCTGTGGAATGGTGCTGCGAGGAACCCCAGAGTCAGGTCTGGTTCACTTCCTCGACCGGGATGTGCTCTTAGTTGCATTCAAGGTCAAGCGTCGATTTGAGCAACAACCTGAGCCGGAGTAGTGCTCGATTTCTAGGTCGGCATCATTTTCAGAGACCATGATAAGGCGATGGGTCTGGGAGCGACTCGTCGCCTGTTCATTTTTTAGAGCAGCAGCACATAGCAGGCTGACCGCTTCTGCTTCGCGAATCGCGTAGACGAGGGCACCGCACTTGCCGAACAGATGCGATCCGCCGAAGGCGGACGGCGAGGACTGTTTGAAGTTCCTTTCAGGCGAAGCCTGGGAAGGAACGAGTTCCACAGCCGAGTAGATGGAGGCTTAGTGCGGTCGAGCCGAAGCGTTTGAGCAGGGCAGAGGCGGTCACCTGCGTGAGATTAGAAAGGCTAATGGCTGAGGATGGTTAGAGGAGGCGAGTACTAATCGGCTTCCGGTTCTGAACTGCCGTGCTGATGACTCACCCGGTCTTCGTCGAACATCTCCGCCATTTCCTCGGCGATCATGTCGCCATCGTCTTGAATGGCGATGAGCGGGATTTCTTTTCTCACCTTGGCCACGGGCTCTGGAGCGGGAGCTTCCGGGGTTGTGTCAGGAATTTTTGGTGTGTCACTCATAGGGAGAGTATACACTACGAAGAGGGTGAAAGGGAGGTTATTCAAACGCCTCTAAGGATGACCGTTCTGGATAGGTTTTCTGGCACGCGGTGCATGTCAGGAAATAGATCGATTCCCTGACGGACATTGTGGCGCGAAAATTGAGACTCACGCCTTTGTGGTTGCAGGTCGGACAGGACATCTCTTTGAGGCGATAGGGGATATCCGGTTGTGTGCGGAGGTAAAACTCCATATCTGTGTAGATGGGGAACGTGTAATAGCATTTCCTACAGATACCGCGCCATTCACCATCTGCTTGCATAGCGCGTTCATCGATTCCAAAGCTTGATCCCTTGCAAATAGCGCACTGAACGGTTCCAAGCCGGGCTTCTACTTCTTTCACAGTCGGGTTTGGCACCTGGGAGACTCCTTGTGTAAAGATCGGCAGTATTGTGTGGCAAGTATAGCGTTCGCACGGAGGCGACTGCAATGGATAAGGCTCCCTCGTGTTATTTGCCTGATTTCGTAACATAGGTAATGCTTGGTTTTCCCTTGACCTGGTTGGTTGCCTCCTATACAAAGCCTGTCATGCATATGATTACGGAAAATCTGTTGGTCGGGAACATCAACGACGCGAAAGAGCCTCCAGTCAAGATCGGGGCGCTGCTCCTAGTTGCCACTGAGTATCCATTGGAATCACCTAGTCGGCTGATCTCCGGCAAGATTCCTTTTTCGGAGTATGCAGAAGCCGAGCCGCACTTATTGGACCAAGCCGTGAGCTGGATCGAAGAGCACATTTCAGGCAACCGGATCATGGTCTGCTGCCGTGCCGGTATGGGACGATCCGTGTCAGTGGTCATGGCGTACCTCTGTTGTGTCCAAGGGATGACGTATGAACAGGTCTTCAAGTTGGTCATGACGCGGCGGCCTGGCGCTACGCCCCTTCCAAATCTTGAAGAAGCCATCACCCAGGTTCGCCTTCTTCGCGAGGCACGTATGAAGGATAAGAAGAAGCCTGCTTCCCGCCCGGCCTCCGGTGCGTAACCACACGTTCGAATGCGCCTTCCAGGATAGCGCCTTCCCGCACGTTGCTTTTTGTTCTTTGCCCATGGCCTAATCTCGCAGGATGTTGAAAAAGAGGACGGGGTGTCTGGGACGATCCTCGTTGCTCGCGCAACGCGCGGTCGCAGACTCCCCTCGTTGGACGCGCGCAGGTGGGATCATCCCAGCCACCCCGTAAAGCGATAGCTACGCCGGCCTTGCCTGGGATAAGGCGCGTCCCTGGGCGAAGAGGCTGTCTTGTCAGACTCAGGGGCGGCGGGTGAAGTATCGGTCGGGGTTGTGCGGGTGAGAAGTCTGGCCTTTTTGAGCATCCTGCGGTTGTTCTGACACTGCTCTCATGGGAAATACCACAACGGACATTGCATAAAAACAAGTTGTTTCGCAAGCTGATAGGGCGTGTGGGACACATGCGACCACTTCACTGAGGAAGGACCTCTCTCCATGCCAGAATTGCCAGAAGCCGAAGTTGTTGCCCAGCAGATACGGGCCAAGCTTCTCGGCACGCAACTCGACGAATGTTGGGTGGGACGGGCTGATATTGTTCGAGAAGGGCTGCCCACGCTTCCGTGGTATCGCGGTGCGCAACTTGAAGTGGTGGCGCGATACGGGAAGAGCGTCGCACTTGGGTTTCAAAAAGAAAGCGAACTCAGATATGTTGTCGCAGAGCTGGGCATGACAGGGCTCCTCCTCTTTCACGCAACTCGGACGAAATATCCGCAGCATGTGCATGTTCGGATGTCGTTCACAGGGGGGCGTGAGTCAGAACTACGCTACTGGAATCCTCGCCGTTTCGGACGTCTGTCCTTGCTCGATCAGGCAGGACTCGATCGCTATCGTGCTCGCCGCTTCGGTGTCGATCCCCTCACGGTGCCGCGCGATACATTTATTAGTCTGATGGAAGCCAGGCGTGGAAGGTTGAAGCCGCTCTTGATGCATCAGCAAGTGATCGCAGGGATTGGGAATATTTACGCAAACGAAATGCTCTTTCGCGCCGGACTCCATCCGAACCGTGAGGCGAGTCGGCTGCGCAGGGCGACGATAGAGACGCTGTACGAAGTGATGCAGACGGTGCTGCGGGATGCGATTTCTTGTGGCGGATCAAGTGTAAAAGATTTTTTTGCCCCAGACGGTACGGAAGGCCAATACAAACATCGTCATCTTGTCTATGGCAAAGAAGGTCAGCCCTGCCCCAACCGCTGCGGGCGGATAATCCGCCGTCTCCAGAGTGAACGTAGTTCATTTGTCTGCCCCGCCTGCCAGACGTGCACACCGGCACGCCGATTTCTGCATGCAGGTGGTTAAGGTTCATACACAGTTGGGGGTTTGAAAAAGCCGAGGGCCAGTCCTTCTGATGTGAATCTCCCCAATTTGATTCAGTGGTGTACGGCATAAGATACACTGCTGAGCACAGAATCAGTCCGCTCATAAGATGGGAGACCTGGGGTAGCGTTTTTGATGCGTACGAACTTCACTGCAGCTCCTGCGACCTCTTGGTTTTCCCTAAGATTTCTCGTGCGTCCGACTATTTGGAGAATTCAGATGCACCGAAGCGATGTCTTCATTGAAAGGACTGATTGGATACAGGGTACAGATTCAAAAAAGGAAAGAGGGCTTCCGCTCCACACGACCAGAGGGAAGCAGCTTGCGTGAGATTCCATGGGCGTGAGGCGAAGACACAACGAAAGCGGCGACTGCTCGTAGCCCAGAACATTCTAAAAGGAGGAACAGGCATGGACAACAGACAAAAAGTATGTATCGACCGGATTTTACCCAGAGATCTCATGCGGTTTCAGTTGACGACTCGGATGCGAAGTGGAATGACCCGTGCGATTGCTCCCATCGGGAAGACCTGGATGAATGGCTCGACGCTCAGGGTGCGATTTATGGGAGGCACTCCGACCGAGCAGAACATCGCCCGGCAACAGGCTGAATGGTGGTCTCAGGTGGCAAATCTGCAATTCGATTTCAACGATGCATTGAATGCCGAGATTCGCATTGCATTCGATCACAACGATGGGGCTTGGTCCTATGTTGGCACCGATTGCAGTGGTATCCCGTTGAATGAACCGACGATGAACCTGGGGTTTCTCGATGGAGGGACATCGGCACATGAGTTTGGTCATGCCATTGGATTGGCCCATGAACATCAAAACCCTGCAGGAGGTGTTCAATGGAACGAAGAAGTGGTGATTCGCGAAACAGCCAAATCGCCGAATTTCTGGGATGAGGCGACCACCCGGCATAACATTCTTCGAAAGTATAGCGCCGCTCAGATCAATGGGACCGCATTTGATCCGAACTCCATCATGCTGTACTTTTTCCCTGCCTCCTGGACCCTCAATGGTATCGGTACCAAAGCGAATGAGATCTTGTCCGCGATGGATAAGGCCTTTGCCGCCGGGGCCAAAATGTATCCGAAGACAGGGGGCACGACTTCAAACGCCGTCGAGCTACTTGTGAATGCCAAGCGCCGTACGCAGGCGTCGATTGGGAAGGTAGGAGAAGAGGATCTCTATCGGTTTACGGCAGCGGCGGACGGGAGATATGTCATCGACACGTTGGGCCCAACGGACGTGGTGATAAAGCTGTTTGGGCCGGACAGCGAGACATCATTGATTGCGGAAGATGATGATTCTGGACTCGACACCAATGCCAGGATCGCAGGGGACTTGATCGCCGGGGAGTATTTTGTGCAGGTTCGCCATTATCGTCGCCACAGCGGGACGGGGAAGTACTCGATCAAGGTACGAAAACTGTGAGGATGTCTGGTAACGTGCAGTGGGTGGAGTCAGTCGATGTCGTGAGAGGACCTGTTGCCCTGTCGCTTACGCATGCAGGGTCCATTCTCATCGAGGAGAGGGTGGATTACGAACGTGGTGTTGACGGTAGGCGTATGGAGCACGAGTCGTTTTATCGTCATCGAAGGAGTGCATGATGGTGCGCAGAAGATCTTCTAGAACACGTCGTACACGGAAGAAGAAAAAGACAGTGTTGAGGACCGCCAAAACACGGGGGGCTGTTCTCGCGCGAAGCGCGGGCCTTTCGATTGAAGATGATCGGCTTGTCGGAGCTGGCGTGTCCTTCGTTGAGACTCCGAACAGAGGAGGCGATCACCCCCAAGTTTTTTATGAGAAAGAATTGCTTCACGTTCTGCCGGAGAGTCACTGTTGGCGAGTGCGATCCCGTTTCATGGCGCTCAGAGACATTCTCAACGTGAGCTGCCCATAATTTATCACGCTATCGAAGAAATTGATCGTGTGCGCAACCCATTTTTCACACAACTCAACATGAAACTTTTTCTGACATTTCACTGAGTTAGAGGCATACATCCTCACCCGATGTCGTGGCTAGGTCTTTTGAACCGTCTTCGATTAGTTCCTCTGACGGCTTGAGTCCCTAGGCCGATTTCGTTAGAATCCTCCTCCTTTATATATTATTTCTCACCATTCTGATGGAGTGATGTCATGGCGAAGGTTCTTGAGGGTCCTGGGATGGGGCTGATGAAGAAGTGGGGTATTACGGTCCCCCACTATGTCGTCGTCACCTCGGTTGACGAATTAACGAAGCTCGGCCAAGTCAATGAATGGCTTAAGAAATCTAAGTTGGTGGTCAAGGCACATGAAGCGCTCGGCTCTCGGTTTAAGCTTGGGCTGGTGAAGGTCGGCCTGGATCTGAAAGAGGCGGAAGCAGCGACTAAGGAGATGATTAGCCGCCAAGTGGGCAGCATTACCGTTTCGCAAGTGATCGTGTCCGAAATGATTCCACATAAGGAAGAATATTATTGCGCGGTGAAATCCACGAGGGAAGGGACGGACATTCTGGTCGCCAATTGCGGCGGCGTTGAAGTCGAATCTAATTGGGATCGGGTGAAGCGCTTATCAGTGGAAATCGGACAACAGCCTTCTGAGAATGCACTCGAGCGGTTGGCCAAGGATGCGGGCTTTACCGGTTCGACCTTGAAGAAGATGGCCGAATTTGCCGGCAAGATGTTCACCTGCTTCGATAGCGAAGATGCACAGTATCTGGAAGTGAACCCCGTGGTGTCACGCGAACACGATCATGAACTGATTGCACTGGACGCGGTGACGTTACTCGATGGCGACGCCAAGTTCAGGCACCCCGATTGGAACTTTGCCTTCGCCGCCGAATTCGGACGGGCCTATTCCAAACATGAGATGGAAGTGATGGCGGTGGATTCGAAGATCAAGGGCTCAGTCAAATTTATTGAGATTTCAGGTGGGGATACGGCCATGCTTCCGGCAGGCGGTGGGGCCAGTGTCTATTATTCCGATGCGGTGGTCGCACGCGGCGGCAAGTTGGCGAATTACGCTGAATACTCCGGTGATCCCCCCGACTGGGCGGTGGAAGTGCTGACTGACAAGGTCTGCTCACTGCCTGGGATCAAGAACATCATTGTCGGCGGCGCGATTGCCAATTTTACCGATGTCAAGAAGACGTTCGGCGGCATTATCAATGGGTTTCGCAAGGCGAAGTCCGAGGGCAAGCTCAAGGACGTGAAGATTTGGGTGCGACGCGGTGGCCCTCGTGAGAAGGAAGGGCTCGATGCCATGCGTGCGCTCAAGGACGAAGGGTTCGACATCAATGTCTTCGACCGCAACACGCCGCTGACCGATATCGTTGACATGGCGCTTCTGAAATAAAAACGAGTGCTGACATTTGTGTGCTGTGCGGCAAGCCCTGCCCTTCAACTCAGCACTCACCACGTCGCACTCAGTATTGAGGAAAAAGGGAGATCTCGATGAGTATCCTGGCCAATAAAGATACCTATGTGGTCATTCAGGGGGGCGTTGCGGGTGTGAACGCCGCACGCCGGATGGCCGAGTTTTGCTATCTGATCAAACGCTCGTTGAATGTTCTGGCGTTCGTCTATCCGCCTGACGCAGGCAAGACACACGAAATTCCCTATGGCAGTGGTTTAGTGGCTGTCCCTATCTATAAGACTGTGGCGGAGGCGACCAAAAACCATCCACAGATCAATACCAGTCTTGTCTACATCGGTGCGGATCGAGCCATGAAGGGCGGGATGGAAGCCTTGGACGATTCACACATCAAGGTGGTCTCCATGATCACTGAGGGCGTGCCGGAGAAGGATGCCAAGATCCTAGGCCGTCATGCGACCAAGCTCGGGAAAGTCTTCAATGGTCCTTCGTCGATCGGCATTGTCTCCGCCGGATCCTGCCGGTTGGGTGTCATCGGCGGCGCATTCGACAACTTGGTGTTGTCGAAGCTCTACCGCGAAGGGTCGTTCGGGGTCATCACCAAGTCGGGCGGTCTCTCCAACGAGATTATCTGGATCTGTTCTCAGTTCGCCGACGGCATCACGACTGCCATCGGGATCGGTGGCGACACCTATCCGGGAACCGACTATGTCAGTTACCTCGACATGTTTGAGAACGATCCACAAACGAAGGCGGTCGTCATCGTCGGCGAAATGGGGGGCGATCTCGAAGAGCGTGCAGCCGAGTGGTACGGGGAGAAGAAGCGTCGGGTGAAGTTGTTGGCCGTCGTCTCAGGCTTCTGCCAGGAAAATTTACCGAAGGGCATGAAGTTCGGCCATGCAGGTGCAAAAGAAGGGCTGAAGGGAGAAGGGTCGGCCCGTTCCAAGTCCGATGCCCTCAAGAAGTCCGGTGCAGTTGTGCCGGCGACGTTTGGTGCCTTGGGTCCCGCGATCAAGGAAACCTATCAAGAGCTGTTGAGGTCTGGCCAGGTCAAGGAACCGGTCGAACCGGCTATGCTGCCCAAACTGCCGAAGAGCATTGAAGAGGCGATGAAGGCGGATGAAGTCATGGTGGCTCCGTTGATCCGTACGACGATCAGCGACGACCGTGGTGAAGAGCCCTGCTACGACGGCTATCCTGCTTCCGAGCTCATCAACAAGGGCTATGAAATTCCTCACGTCATCGGCCTTCTCTGGGACAAGCGCCTGATCTCAAAACAGGAAGCTGAAATCATCAAGCGCATCATGATGCTGTCCGCAGACCACGGTCCCTGCGTGAGCGGCGCCTACGCCACAATTCTTGCGGCGTGCGCCGGCATTGGTTTGTCACAGTCAGTGGCGGCGGGTATGATCATGATCGGTCCTCGGTTCGGTGGAGCGGTGACGGACGCCGGACGCTGGTTCAAGTATGCCGTCGATAATAAGATGTCTGTAGACGACTTCCTCGCCTACATGAAGAAGAATGTCGGCCCGGTTCCCGGTATCGGCCATCGCGTGAAGAGTTTGCGCAACCCAGACAAGCGGGTGAAAGAGCTGGTTGGATACGTCAAAAGCTTGAACATCAAGACACCATGCCTCGATTTTGCCTTGCAAGTGGAGCAGGTGACAGCAGTAAAAAAAGACAACTTGATTTTGAACGTGGACGGTACGATGGCGGCGGTGCTCGTCGATATCGGGTTCCCGGTCGATAGCTTGAATGGTTTCTTCATCCTATCACGCACGATCGGATTGATAGGGCATTGGGTCGATCAGAAACGCCAGGATAGCCGCTTGATCCGGCTGTTCGACTACCTGGTAAATTATGCGGCGCCCAAACGGCGCGAAGTGCCACCGCTTAAGTAGCAACGACGTCAATCGTACATTGTTAACTTTGAATTGAGGTCATCATGTCAATGGATCTTGCCAAAAACTTGTATCTCAAGATGCCGGATATATTCGCCAAGGCCAGAAAGAAATTCGGCCGTGGCCTGACCTTGGCAGAAAAAGTATTGGTTTCACACGCGGATGATTTCGACACGCAGACGTGGGAGAGAGGCAAAGCGATGTTGGCCCTGCGACCAGATCGCGTGGCCATGCAGGACGCGACGGCTCAGATGGCGATGTTGCAGTTCATGCAAGCCAACAAAGCCCAAGCGGCTGTGCCGAGCACCATTCACTGCGACCACTTGATTCGCGCCGAGATGGGTTCTGAGAAGGATCTGCTTCGCGCAGTGGACGAGAACGCAGAAGTCTATAATTTTCTCGCCTCCGCGGCCAAAAAGTACGGCATTGGATTCTGGAAGCCCGGCGCCGGGATCATTCATCAAGTGGTGTTGGAAAACTATGCGTTCCCCGGCAGTTTGATCATTGGCACCGACTCACATACGCCGAACGGCGGTGGACTCGGCGGATTGGCCATTGGTGTCGGCGGGGCAGATGCCGGTGAAGTGATGGCTGGCCTGCCATGGGAGGTCCTCCATCCGAAACTGATCGGCATCCATCTGACAGGCAAGTTGAGCGGCTGGGCCTCGCCGAAGGACGTGATTCTGTACCTCTGCGGCTTGCTCACGGTGAAGGGGGGGACGAACAAGATCGTCGAATACTTTGGGCCCGGCGCCGAAACCATCAGCGCGACCGGGAAGGGGACCATCTGCAATATGGGTGCGGAACTGGGCGCGACAACGTCGGTGTTTCCCTTCGACCAGAAGATGGTGGCCTATCTGAACATCACGGATCGGGCCGATCTGGCCAACCTGGCGATTGCCAACAAGCACTTGCTTGTGGCGGACCCCGAAGTCGCTCAGACGCCTGAGAAGTATTACGATCAGATCGTCGAAGTCGATTTGTCGACGCTCGAACCCCATGTCGTCGGGCCACACACGCCGGATCTTGCCCGACCCGTTTCCAAGCTGGCAGCGGAAGCCAAGGAAAAGGGTTATCCAGTTGAACTCAAGGCGGCGCTCATCGGAAGCTGCACCAATTCGTCCTATGAAGACATCAGCCGTTCGGCCCACATCGCTCAGCAGGGGCTGAAGGCCGGGCTCAAAGCGAAAACCTCGTTCCTCGTGTCTCCCGGCTCCGAACGCATTTACCATACGATGAAACGCGACGGGTTCCTGGATACATTTGAAAAATTGGGCGGCACCGTGCTGTCCAATTCCTGTGGTCCCTGCATCGGACAGTGGAAACGGGCCGATGGCGTGAAGGGGAAGGCAGATTCGATCGTCAGTTCTTTCAACCGAAATTTCCCCGGCCGCAACGATGGCATCAATGAAACACTGTCGTTCCTCGCGAGTCCGGAAGTCGTGACGGCCTATGCCATTACAGGAGACCTTGGATTCGATCCTGTGAATCAAACCGTCAAGGGAGCTGACGGGAAGGAATTCAAGTTTTTGCCGCCGGTGGGTGAAGAGCTTCCAGCGAAAGGTTTTGCAAAAGGGGAAGAGGGATTTGTTGCGCCGGCAGCCAGCGGCGAGGGCTTGACCGTCGAAGTCCCGCCGACAAGTGAGCGGTTACAGTTGCTTCAGCCATTTCCGAGGTGGGACGGCAAGGATTTTGAGAAACTTCCGTTGTTGATCAAGACCAAGGGCAAGACGACAACCGATCACATTTCTCCAGCCGGTCCTTGGCTCAAGTTCCGCGGCCACTTGGACAGGATCAGCGACAATATGTTTTTGGGCGCCAACAATGCGTTTTTTCCAGAGCCCGGTAAGGGGACGGATGTGTTGACGGGTGAATCAGGGCTCACCATGGCGCAGATTGCCCGTCGATATAAGGCGAAGGGCATCGGCTCGATCGTGGTCGGCGATGAGAATTACGGGGAGGGCAGCAGCCGCGAACATGCGGCGATGTCGCCGCGGTTCCTCAACGTTCGCGTCGTGATCACGAAGAGTTTTGCCCGTATTCATGAGACGAATTTGAAGAAACAGGGGATCTTGGCGTTGACCTTTGCTGATCCGAAGGATTACGAGAAGATCGAACAGCAGGATCGCATCAGCGTGACAGGGCTAAGCAGTCTGGCTCCTGGCAAACCGGTGCAAGTGACCATCCATAAGCCGGATGGTACGTCACTCACCATTCAGGCGAACCACAGCATCACCGAGCAACAGATTGCGTGGTTCAAGGCCGGTTCAGCGTTGAACGCGCTGAACTAACAGGAGTTAAGAGAGGTGTAATCATGACCACGACCGCATCGAAAATTATTTATACCAAAACGGATGAAGCGCCAATGTTGGCGACCTATTCGTTTCTTCCGATTATCAACGCGTTCAGCAAGGCAGCCGGTGTGTCAGTTGAGTTGCGGGATATTTCATTGGCCGGACGTGTTCTCGCCGTGTTTCCCGACTATCTGACACCGCAGCAGAAGCAAGCCGACGCGTTGTCTGAACTGGGCGAGCTGGCCAAGACTCCGGAAGCCAATATCATCAAGCTTCCGAACATCAGCGCGTCGCTTCCTCAGCTCCAAGAGGCGGTCAAAGAGTTGCAAAGTCAAGGCTATAAGCTTCCCGATTATCCTGAGAATCCGAAAGACGACAAAGAGAAGGACATCAAGAACCGCTATGACAAAGTCAAAGGCAGCGCGGTCAACCCGGTGCTGCGCGAGGGGAACTCTGATCGCCGTGCGCCACTTTCCGTGAAGGCCCACACGAGAAAACATCCGCATAAGATGGGCGCTTGGAGTCAGGACTCCAAGACACACGTCTCCCATATGAAGGGTGGAGATTTCCGGTCCAACGAAAAGTCCATGACGACTACCGCAGCGACCGAAGTGCGTATCGAGTTCGTCGGTCAGGACGGCAAGACGACCGTGCTCAAGCCGAAAGTGACACTGCAGGCCAATGAAATCATTGATGCCACGTTCATGAGCAAGAAGGCCCTGCGCCAGTTCCTGGAGGAGCAGATCGAAGACGCCAAGAAGCAGGGCGTCCTGTTCTCGATTCATATGAAAGCCACCATGATGAAGGTCTCGGATCCCAAGATCTTCGGCCATGCCGTGACGGTCTATTACAAAGACGTGTTCGAGAAGCATGGCGAGACGCTTAAGAAGCTCGGAGTGGATCCGGACAACGGGATCGGCGACCTCTACACGAAGATCAAAGCCTTGCCGGAGGATCAGCGCAAAGCCATCGAGGCCGACGTTCAGGCTGTCTATCAGAAGCGACCCCCCATGGCGATGGTGAATTCCGACAAGGGGATCACCAACCTGCATGTGCCTAGCGACATCATCATCGACGCTTCCATGCCCCCGGTCATTCGCGATTCGGGAAAGATGTGGGGTCCTGACGGTAAGGCGTATGACGCGAAGTGTGTGATCCCTGATTCCAGTTACGCGCCGGTCTATCAAGAGGTGGTGAGCTTCTGTAAGAAACATGGCGCATTAGATCCCAAGACGATGGGTAGTGTGCCCAACGTCGGTCTCATGGCGCAGGCGGCAGAGGAGTACGGTTCGCACGACAAGACCTTCAAGGCGCCTGGCAACGGCACGATACGCGTGGTGGATGCCTCAGGCAAGACTCTGTTGGAACACCAGGTCGAAGAAGGCGATATCTGGCGCATGTGTCAGGTGAAGGATGCGCCGATCAAGGACTGGGTCAAATTGGCGGTGAATCGTGCGAAGGCTACCGGAGCCCCGGCAGTTTTCTGGTTGGACAAGACCAGAGCGCACGATGTCCAATTGCTCACGAAGGTCGAACGCTACTTAAAGGAACATGATACCCAAGGCCTCGACATCCGGATCATGACGCCAGCCGAGGCCACGCGCCTCTCATTGGAGCGAATCAAAGAAGGGAAGGACACGATCTCGGTGACGGGGAACGTGTTGCGCGACTACCTCACGGACCTCTTCCCGATTCTGGAAATCGGGACCAGTGCCAAGATGCTCTCGATCGTTCCGCTGCTGAACGGCGGCGGACTCTTCGAAACCGGCGCAGGTGGTTCGGCGCCCAAGCATGTGCAGCAATTCCAGGAAGAAGGCTATCTGCGGTGGGATTCGCTGGGTGAATTTCTGGCCCTCGCCGCTTCATTAGAACATCTCGCCAAGATCGCGAATAATCAAGCAGCAAAAAATTTAGCTGATGCGCTCGATCAGGCCAACGCGAAGTTCCTGGAGAGCAATAAGTCGCCAGCCCGCAAGGTAGGGGAGATCGATAACCGCGGAAGCCATTTCTATCTGGCCTTGTACTGGGCGCAAGCCTTGGCCCAGCAAACACAGGATAAGAATCTGGCGGCACGTTTTGCCAAGATCGCCAAGGACATGGCAGACAATGAAGCGAAAATCTCGAGCGAATTACTGGCGGCTCAGGGGAAGCCGGTCGATGTCGGAGGATACTATCATCCTGATGATGCGAAGGCGTCAAAAGCGATGCGTCCCAGTCCGACACTGAACGCGATTGTGGATGCGATTGCTTAGAATTCCGTTAGGGGATAAGCGTGAGGCGTAAGGGGTTGAGAGAAACTCCTTACGCCTACGAAAGAAACAATGGCACAAGAAGATAACAACGTCATCGATCAGCCTGAGGTGCTCAGGCATAAAATGGTCACCGTCGAGATCGCCGGCAAGAAGTACGAAGTGCCGGAGGGGATCACGATCATTAAAGCTCTGTGGTATTCAGGCCAAGAAGTCGTTCGTGGAGCCGGTTGTCTCGGTGGATTTTGCGGGGCCTGCGCGGCCTACTATCGAACCAAGGACGATCCCAAAGTACGGACCTGTCTGGCTTGCCAAATGGCGGTGCAAGACGGCATGTCGATCACGATGATGCCGGCCTTCCCTGCCCGGAAGGCTATCTACGACATGCAGGCGCTCAAAGATCCGAAGCAGGACCTCTTCAATCTCTACCCAGAAGCCCCGCTGTGCCGAAACTGCAACGCCTGCACCGAAG
This sequence comes from uncultured bacterium, assembly GCA_965233175.1. Taxonomy (GTDB): domain Bacteria; phylum Nitrospirota; class Nitrospiria; order Nitrospirales; family Nitrospiraceae; genus Palsa-1315. The sequence continues at coordinate 50,461 of CBDDRW010000038.1, read as the reverse complement.
CCTGTCCGCAGAAGATCGACGTGCGGGAGGGAGTCTGGAAAGCTGTCTTCGGAGATTTCAAGAGCGTGTCCGAGATGTTCATGGATTGTGTGATGTGCGGTATGTGCACGCCGGTCTGCATTGCGGACATCGCCCCCAATCTCGTGGCGCTCTATGTCAGTCGGGCGCAGGGGGCTCATTTCACCGAAAAGCCGCTGGGCCTGGACACGCGCATCAAGGAAATCCAAGATGGCCGTTTCAACGACGAGTGGGCCACGATCCTCAAGATGACCGACAAAGAACTGGCCAATCACTGTGCCACCGTGAAGTAACACGACGAGCAGTCAGTCGTCAGCTCTCAGCTTCTGAGAATGAGGCAGACGTTGAATGCTGAAGGCTGAGAACGAAAAGAACACTCATGGACATCCACGCTCTTCAACAGATTGTACACCACACGCGGGATGCTCGACGCAAGCAGACCCTCCCCAAATTCTCTCCCGCAGATCGTGATCAACTGATCCATAAATATCATCCGGATTTCCGTGAGCGAGCCTATCGGCCGATCCGCTTTGGTCCCAACGAAGGGGATAAGACGGTTGTGGAGCTGGCGGCATTGCTGGAAGGCGACAGCCCCATTGCGGATGAGTTCGATCTGACGGCAGATTACACGACCGACGTGTTGGTGGTGGGTGGCGGCGGGGCTGGTTGCGCAGCGGCCCTCCATGCGCATGCCGCGGGCGCCAAAGTCATATTGGCAACGAAGCTCCGTCTCGGTGATTCCAACAGTGTGATGGCGCAAGGGGGTATGCAGATTTCAGTCGCGCCGGAAGACTCGCCCGTCACGCATTTTGTGGACACGCTTAAGGGCGGCCACATGCAGAACGACCATCAGCTCCTCAAGGTGATGGTCGAGGAAGGCCCGTCGATTGCAAAATGGTTGTTGAGTTTGGGTGTGCTATTCGATCGCGATGGGGATGGCAATCTCCATGTGAAGAAAGGCGGCGGGAGTTCGAAGCCTCGCCTCCTGACGTGTTCGGACTACACCGGCCTTGAAATCATGCGGGTGTTGAAGGACGAGGTGCTGAATCAGAATATCCAGTTACTTGAGTTTTGTGCCGCGATCGAGCTGATGAGCGACGACAATGGGGCCTGCACCGGCGCGATATTTAAGGACCTCGATAACCAGCGCCACGTTGTGGTGGCAGCCAAGTCCGTCATTCTGGCGACAGGCGGGATCGGCCGACTCCACATTCAGGGATTTCCGACCAGCAACCACTACGGAGCGACCGGCGATGGGCTTTGCCTGGCCTATCGGATGGGCGCCAAACTCATGCACATCGACACATTCCAGTATCACCCTTCCGGCGCGGTCTACCCTGAGCAGCTCATCGGGGCGCTGGTGACGGAAGGTATTCGATCCGAAGGCGGACATTTGGTCAATGCGAAGGGTGAACGGTTCGTCAACGAATTAGATACCCGCGACGTTGTATCCTCATCGATTATCCGTGAATGTGAAGAGGGGCGCGGCATCCGCACGATGTCCGGGCGTATCGGCGTCTGGCTCGACACCCCGCTCCTCGATGCCGAACATGGGCCAGGAACGTTGGAGAAGCATTTCCCTGCGATGATGTTGCAGTTTGATCGATTCGGCATCGATATCAGCAAAGATCCCGTGTTAATTTATCCGACGCTGCATTATCAGAACGGCGGGGTGAAGATCGATACCAACTCAGAAACCAATGTGCCAAGTCTTTTCGTCGCGGGCGAGGCATCCGGCGGGTTACATGGACGGAACCGATTGATGGGTAATTCGCTTCTTGATCTGATGGTCTTTGGAAAGCGGTCGGGACTGACGGCTGCGGCTCGTGCCGCAGCCATGCCGCAAGGGAAGTTGACGGTGGGGCATCTGAAGGGATTCCGTGCCGAGGCCAAGAAGCGCGGCAGTGTGAACGGGATTGTGTCCCCGATGATCCTGCCGCCGTATACAAGAAAAGAGAGTTAGCGCTGAGGAGTGGATTGTCGTTCGCGACTCAGCACGAAGGCACCAGAAGGAGTGACATGAACGTTCATGAGTTTCAGGCGAAGCAGCTGTTCGGGCAATTCGGGGTTCCAGTTCCGCGCGGGAAAGAAATCACCTTGCCTGAGGCGGGTGCTGCATGGGCGGCAGAACTGAATACTCCCGTGTTTGTCGTCAAGGCGCAGATCCATGCAGGCGGCCGAGGTAAGGCCGGCGGCGTCAAAATTACGAAAGACAAGGCGGCCGTTCCCGGTCTGGTCAAGGAGCTGATCGGCAAGACCCTCATAACCCACCAAACCGGTCCAAAGGGGCGGGAAGTGCGGCGGTTGCTGATCGAAGAAGGCGCGGCGATTGCCAAGGAATTGTATGTGAGCCTTCTCGTTGATCGGGATAGCGGATGGCCTGTCTTTATCGCGAGCACAGAAGGTGGGATGGAGATTGAGGAAGTCGCCGCCCACAGGCCGGAAAAAATCATCCGGGAAGCGATCGACCCTGCCGTCGGGTTTCAATCGTACAATGGGCGAAACGTCGCCTTCGCACTTGGGCTTCCTGCCATGGAGCCGGCTGTCGTGAATCCCTTCATTCAGATGCTGGGGAACCTCTATCGTCTGTTTATGGAGAAGAATGCAGCGATGGTAGAGATCAATCCGTTGGTCATCACCAGCGACAAGAAACTGATCGCGTTGGACGGCAAGGTGTCGTTCGACGATAATGCGCTGTTCCGGCACGCCGATGTACAGCAGATGCGTGACCTCAATGAAGAAGATCCGCTCGAGATCGAAGCGGGAGAAAATAATCTGAATTACATTAAGCTCGATGGCAACATCGGCTGCATGGTGAACGGCGCAGGCCTCGCGATGGCGACGATGGATGTCATCAAACTGGCCGGCAGCGAGCCGGCAAATTTCCTGGACGTCGGCGGCGGCGCGACGAAAGAAACCGTAGCGGCTGGCTTCCGGATTCTATTGAAAGATCCGAATGTGAGGGGCATCTTTATCAATATCTTCGGTGGCATCGTTCGCTGCGAGCGAATCGCCCATGGCGTCATTGAAGCGGCTAAAGAAGTGAAGATCAATGTACCGTTGGTCGTTCGGTTGCAGGGGACGAATGCAGACGAAGGCCGAAAGCTCCTAGCCGAGTCAGGACTGAAGCTGGAAGTGGCCAACGATTTGTGGGAGGCGGCACAAAAGATTGTGAAGTTGACTGGAAAAGCGGCGTGAAGAATGGGGAGCGACAGGGTTAAGTCCCTTTTGCTCCCGGAGCGCGCACGATCAGAATGTGCTCGCTCGACGGCCGCAGTCAGGGCCTCAACCCTGCCGCTCCCTTGGGGAAATTTTCCAGCCATGAGGGAGTGAAGAGGGAATTATGAGCATGCTCGTTAACATGAACATGCGGATGGTGGTGTAGGGGATAACAAGGAAGGCGGCGTAATACATATGCGTTCAGCAATGCTCGCTCTGGTTTTGTTGCTGGTCAGTGCTGCCGGATGCGTGATGGCTCGGGATGGTAACGTCAAGCCGCCTGCTCAATGGCCGCTACACTCGAACCAGCAAGTGAAGAAATCTATCGCGCTTCGAGTGCTTGATACGAGCGAACAGATGGGCTCGAAACAGGGAACAAGTTTGGATGCGACCGATGATGTTCGTGCGCAAGCCGTCAAGGCTTACACTGAATCGGGGTTGTTTTCCTCGGTCGTTACCATGGGCGAACCTGCCGATCTCAAGGCTGATATTACCCTTGGTGAGGGGAGTGATGGGCTGTCATGGTCTGGCGTCTTTTCCGCCCTCACACTTACGATGATTCCCGGTGTCGTATCGCAGGATGTGATCGCGAATACGACATACAAAGATCGTCAACAGAAAGTCATAGGCACTATCGTCAAGACTGAGGGACTCGGATCATGGGTTCAATTTTTCCTTCTCTTTGCGATGCCGTTTGTGGAGAGCCCCAATACAATCATGGATAAGGCGCAATACGACATCCATCGAGCTACCATTGAGGAAGCGTATCGTAAGGGCTTCTTTTAGCAGATGGCTATCTCGCGCACGATTCATGCTATGCCGTTGTTGCAATGGGACACACGACGCAGGAAGAGGACGGATTTTATACGTATCCTGAGGATTCTTCTTGTGCCGCGCGCGGCCCGTGCGATGATGACGGCTTCTTGGACGAAAACGGAACTTTTCGGTAGTCTGTCCGAACATAAGCTGGCAAAGGGATGACTCTATGGCAATTCTGGTGAACAAGAGTACGCGGGTGGTGGTGCAGGGGATTACGGGCAAAGAAGGGTCGTTCCATGCCACACAGTGCAAGGCTTACGGGACGCAAGTCGTTGCGGGTGTGACTCCTGGCAAGGCGGGGCAAGAGGTTGAGGGCATTCCAGTTTTCAACACCGTACGTGACGCCGTGAGAAAGACTCAGTGTGACACGTCGCTTATTTTTGTGCCTCCACCGTTTTGCGCTGATGCGATATTGGAAGCGGCAGATGCCGGCATCAAGCTCGTGATCTGCATTACAGAAGGCATTCCGGTAAACGACATGGTGAAGGTCAAACGCGCGCTTCATGGGAAAGAAGTACGTTTGATCGGCCCAAACTGTCCGGGTGTTATCACCGTTGATGAGGCGAAGATCGGAATCATGCCGGGCTTCATTCATAAAAAAGGGGTTGTGGGCGTCGTGTCGCGTAGCGGGACCCTCACCTACGAAGCCGTGCATCAACTCTCGACGCTTGGGCTGGGCGAAACGACGTGTGTCGGCATCGGCGGCGACCCAGTCAATGGGACAGGCTTCGTCGACGTGCTGGCGTTGTTTGAAAAAGATCCTGAGACTCAGGCGATCGTGATGATTGGCGAGATCGGCGGCGATGCGGAGGAAAAAGCCGCTGAGTTCATCAAGAAGAATGTGAAAAAGCCGGTTGTCAGTTTCATTGCTGGAATCACAGCTCCTCCGGGCCGCCGGATGGGCCATGCCGGAGCCATCATTTCAGGGGGCAAAGGCACCGCGACGGAGAAGATGAAAGCGCTCGAAGCGGCAGGGGTACGAGTCTGCCGTAATCCTGCCGAACTTGGTGCCACGGTGAAGCTGGCCTTGAGCCGCTGATGTCTGATCAACGAGAGAGGACCTTCGCATGGGACGCAAACGCGCCACGCCGTTCGACCCCAAGACATTCCTGACGAAGGTCGATGGCGGGAAAAAGATTCTGCGGTGCCGGAAGAGACAGATCCTTTTTTCGCAAGGGGATGCGGCGGACGCGGTGTTCTATGTCCTGGGAGGCAACGTCAAGCTCACCGTGCTCTCCCGCAAGGGCAAAGAAGCCGTCATTACGATTCTGGGAAAAGGAGAATTTTTCGGCGAGGCCTGTCTCACCGGGCAACTGGCGCGCACCATTACAGCGACTGCCCTGGAGGAATCTACAATCATGAGCATCGACAAGGCTGCCATGATTCGCGTCCTTCACAAAGAGCCTACATTTGCAGACCTGTTCATGTCCCATCTCCTGTCCCGCAACATTCAGATTGAAGAGGCTCTGGTCGATCAGCTTTTTAATTCCAGCGAGAAACGGCTTGCGCGGATACTATTGCTGCTCGCCCATTTTGGTAAAGATACCCAAGTTGTCGAGCCGACCATTCCGAAGATCAGCCAGGAGACTCTGGCCGAGATGGTCGGCACCACGCGATCACGGGTCAGTTTCTTTCTGAATAAGTTCAGAAAGCTTGGATTTATCGATTACAACGGTGGATTACGCATTCGCAGTTCTCTACTCAACATCGTCCTGCTTGACTAGCAGGATGCCCCACATGTCCTCCAGCTTCGTTCTCGCATCGCTCAGATCCTCAACGGGGACCCGGCCGCCTCACCACTCGGCGGCGCGCACAGACGTGGTGCTCCGTATTCGTCGCACCGTGCGCCCCAGAGGGTACGTCTCCGGTCTTCGCTCGCTGCGGCCTTGCTTGGGACTAGGCGCGTCTCGGGCGCGCCAGGGTTGAGCGGGTTGAGAAGTCTGGCCATTTTGAGCATCCTGCGAACCATTCTTGCGTCAGTACCAGTCCTGTAATCATAGTGGGCTTCGATCTCAGACCGAGTTTTACAGCAGCTTGCTAGATCTTCATCCACATCTTCTTCGGTCTCAGCGTTGGGGCCGCTTCAAACTCCCCGGTCCATCGATTTTCAAACATGAGCAATATTGACCAGTTTATCTTGTGCATTTTGTGCATCCTTAGCTCATTTCGTCAAAGTCCATCGACGTTCTTAGATGCCTCGTACTCTGGAGTTTCCTTATGCCTTTCGTTTCGATATTCCTCCAATGAGGGAAAGAGGGCATGATTGAAGTGGAGCAGAAGCGCGGTGGTATTTCCTATCTCTTCACGTCTAATCATGTTACCTTGCTACGGTCATCTGGATTCTTCCCATCCCTTCTATTCTCTCCCGCAGCCGAGCTGCAGGTTAGAGCCTCAGACGAGGACTTGGAAAACAGAGGCCGTTATTGCTTCAGTTGGGAAACATCGTAGCCGGCCGCAATGAGCACAGAGTGTGAAGCGTTCCTCGCTAGGAGACTAGTATGCGCGTATTCCTGATTCACGTTCGCGATCCACAGTTCTACGCCCTCCCAGCTAAGACACGGGCAAAGAACGGCCGTATCAGGGTGATGGGCTTTCCCCCCATCGGCATTATGTCTCTTTCGTCTGTCCTGAAGCAGGCGGGCCACGAATGTGTGATGTTCGATCAAGCAAACCCCGACACGCCGAACGAGGTCATCCTGGAGGAAATCAATCGGCAACAACCGGTCCTGGTCGGCCTCAGCTTTCTCAGTACCACCAGCTATCCCTATGCGAAGATTTTGGCCCGTCAGATTCGCGCCGCGAACTCGAAGGTCAAGCTGGCTTTCGGAGGCGTCTTTGCAAGCTTGAACGCCGCATTGGTCAAACTGCAGTGTCCTGAAGTGGATTTCATCTGCAAGGGAGACGGCGAACAATTGCTCCTCGATCTCCTTGATCGGTTCGATGATCCCGCTGATGTCGCTGGGCTGACCTGGGCCAAGGACGGTCGTGTCATACAGAACTCCGGTCGGCCGATGGAGCGTCATCTCGATCAGTGGCCCTTCCCAGATCGCGAAGGCCTTCCGCTCGACTTTATCGAGTCGATGCCGCTCGACGTGCCTGCCGTGCTTTCGATGGAGCGGTTTACGACGATGCAAACTTCACGCGGCTGTCCATGGCCCTGCGTATTCTGCGACATTCCGATCTTCAATGAAGGCAAATGGCGCGCGCGGAGCGCTCAACACGTCGTGAGTGAATTGAAGTACCTCGAAGAATGCGGCTATGGGTCCGTCTATTTTGTCGATGATCACTTTTTACTGCAACCCAAGCGGATCGAGGCGATTTGCCAAGGCGTGATGGACGAAAAACTCTCGATCCAATGGGGGATCGAAGGGCGTGTGGACTCCGTCGCGCAGCATTTGTTTCCCGCCATGGCCAAGGCCCATTGCCGGACGGTCATGTTCGGGATTGAAAGCGGGAGCCAGAAAATTCTTGATCGCCTCAAGAAAGAGCAGACGTTGGAGGAAGTGGCCACTGCCGTCAAGAATGCCAAAAAGGCCGGCATCGAGATCGTGCACGGCTTCTTCACCGTGGGTAACCCTGACGAAACGGTCGAAGATATGAACGCGACGTTCGACTTAGCTTCCAAACTGCCGCTCGACACATTCGGCTTCAATCGACTCTGTGTCTATCGGGGAACTCCGCTTTGGCAGGAATATGTGAAACGCGGATTAGTCAGTGAAACCGCCGATTGGTACAAGTATTTCAAATGCTCTACGATCGATCCGACCTGCTTGCCGGGGGAAGTGATCAATGAGGTTCGTAGGCAAGGGCTCAAACGTCTGTTCATCTACAAGATCCTGCACTATCCCATCCAGACATTTCGGTTGATCAGGCGGTTTCTCCGCTTCATGCCGGCGCGGGACGTGGCCTACCTCATCATCAAGCCGTTTCTGGGTCAAAAGAAAGGCGCCACGAAGGCTGAAGTGTTGTCCCGTGCCGTCGAACATGCGAATATCAAAGATGCGGCGGCAGAGCTAACACAGATGACGGATGACATGCTCCACAGTGTGATGGAAGAATCGAGGTTGGAACGGTTACGCATCCAACAGGAAGCGGAAGGGTCACGCGAACTTCCGATGGTCCACAGCCGCTAGAACAGGATGCTCAAAATGACCCCCAGCGTCGTTCTCAGTCGCCCGTCTCCCTGCAACGTACCCCAAGGGTACGCTTCAGTCGCCGAGCTCCCTGCGGCCTAGCTGGGAGGCCATTTTGAGCATCCTGCGGGGGGCAGTTCTGGTAAACCACAATCCCTCGGTCAGCTGATCAGAAAGTAGGCTCCAAGGCCGATTGCCGCGATTGCGGCAACACTGAGCATCACCTTCTCATGCCCGCACATTCCCGCCTGTGCTTTGCAGACTGCCAAAGAGCACATAATCGCCATTGAGGCCTCCTATGGTTCAGATTGGGATCGTATAGGAGGAACGATACGCCGCTGAGAATGTGTAGTCAACGCCAGTTCAGTAAATGCTGGTGAAGTCAGCGGGTCAAGAGCATCTATTGCACGAGCGCCTGCTTGGTTTCATCCAGGTGCTTTTGAAGGTATTGCATAAAGGGTGTGCCGCCTGTTCCCACTGCTGTGGGGTTGCTGGCGTGTGATTGGTGCTGGCGGTGGATGTAACTGTCGGCGTAGCCGATGTGAATCTCGCGAAACTTGGCAAGGAGATCGACGCAGGCACCATAGGCAGCCCAAAGTTCAGGAGCGCTGAGTTTCCGGTCGCGAACATAGCCGGCAAGCAACGGATGGCTGCGGTCATCGGTGGCGGCTTCTAGCGCCTTGAGGAAGGCACGGTGGCGTGGGGGCATATAGTCGCGCATTTCTTGCAAATAGAGGGTCAGGGGATCAGGAGCATGAGTGATTCCGAGCCCGGCGTCGAGACAGGGCACAATCGTGCTTTGCGCGCCGGTTTCGCCACGGAATTGTTGTGGCTGCCCGGCATAGGATTCCACGCCTTCGTAGGCAAGCCCGTTCGGTAAGCTAGGGCTATTCTTCCAGCCATGGATGTAGGGCCTCACGCGGTTATAGTATACATAGGGATCGCAGCGTTCTTTCATTCTGAGTAGCGTCGCGCACATCGCCGTTTGGGCCAACGCCAAGGAGTTGAGCCCGAGCAAGACCTCGTCTTCCTTGTCTACAGCCGCACCGTTCATTGCGCGTAGGAGTCCTGCCAAGCCTGGCCCTGCTTCCCGCTCGATCTGAATGTGCACGACCACAAACCACTCTTCATCCAAACCGCCGAGAAAATTTTGAAGCAGCACAATGTTGTCGAGCTGAATCGACTTGGTCTTGTCGAGCCGCCGCCAATTGTCGAGCGCATAGGATGCGTAGGAAAGTACTGGAGGCCGGCCAAGCCGCTGGGCCAACTCGTGCCAGGGCTGTGCTAATTGCAGTGCAAGCATCGCCGCTGGCTGGTCCGGCACTTCCCATACATAGGCATGCCCGCAAAACGACAGAATTCGCATCGCCGCTCGATAGTGTTCCGTACGCCATGTTGATGGGATGAAAGGTAGCAGTTGGCGTCGCTCGTCGATAAACCGCCGAACTGTCCGAGCGCTCAGTAGCTTTGGCAGCTCGTGCCCCAGATCGTTGAGAGTGGGTGCGTCAGGCAGATGACCGAGTGGGTCTTGTGGAAGAAAACCCTGTTCAGTAGAGAACTCGTACTCGGAGAGGTCGAGAGGGGTAAAGTTCGTCGATCTCATAGGTGCCTCACCTACCCACAATCTCAGTACCCGCCCTCACTGTATCATACCTCGAATACATCACAATTGGGGCAAGGATTGAACTGTCGAAAAATCCCGTTTGCTTTCTTGTCTGATGGACTGACAATATTTCCCAAGGGTATGTGGAACGAAGGACCTCCCATGCTGAAAAGAACGACAACGTGTTTTTGGATATGGATGAGGCATCAGATATCCGCTTGGCTTGCTGTGCTGTGCCTATTGGCTGGCGTGGGATGCGCGGTCAGTCATTCTCAGCGTGATCGTATTGCCTGGGAACAGTCACGGCTCATCGATCTCACGCATTCGTTCGGGGTGGACACGATTGTGTGGCCGACTGAACAAGACTTCCGGCTCGTCCTCCAGCAGGCAGGAGAGACGCCGGGCGGGTATTATTACGCCTCAAATCGACTGGAGATGGCCGAACATGGGGGCACCCACATCGATGCGCCCATTCACTTTTCCAAAGGTGGTCAGACGCTGGATCAGGTCCCAATGGAACATCTGATCGGCGCTGCTGTCCGAATTGACGTCACATCCCAATGCGCACGCGATCGGGATTATCTCGTCACGATCCAAGATTTCAAGCAATGGGAGACTGCGCATGGGCGAATTCCGAACAGATCAATCGTATTACTCGACACGGGCTTTGCCCGATATTGGCCGTCCAGACAACAGTATTTGGGCACGGAGCTGAGAGGGAAGGAGGGTGTACAAGCGCTCCATTTTCCGGGTTTGCATCCTGAGGCGGCGGACTGGCTTGTGCATGAGCGGCAGGTCAAGGCTGTCGGCATCGATACCGCCTCGATCGATTATGGGCAATCCGCCAAGTTTGAGACGCATGTCGCGTTACTCACCCACAACGTACCGGTGTTCGAAAACCTTGGTGAGTTACGCGGTCTTCCAGACCGAGGTTTCGACGTGATCGCTCTGCCTATGAAAATTGCCGGAGGGACCGGCGGCCCTCTACGCATTGTCGCGGTGCTGCCTCCACTGCACTAGCAGGATGCTGAAAAAGGCCCTCTTCTCACCCGCCCAACCTTGGCGACTACTTCACCCGCCCGCCCTGAGTCTGCCAAGACAGCCTCTTCGCCCAGGGACGCGCCTTCTCCCCAGCGTCGTTCTCAGTCGCCCATCTTCTTGCGACGTACCCCCGGTGAGAGAGCTGTCTTGGCAGTTTGGGGTGGGGCGGGTGGAAAAATACGCCTCAGTCGCCGTTCCCTGCGGCCTTGCCAGCGGAACGACGCGTCTTGGCGCGACGGGGGCCTCTTGTGCGTCGTCTTCTCATAGGGCCGTCGGTGCTCTCTTACAGGATCGTCAAACACTAACGGCCCTACGCCGTCGCCAGCAATCCTTTCCCCTGTTCGAAATGCCGGTCTCACGGAATGTTGCATATGTTCTCATTGCTGAGCGCGCGATTCTCCTACTGGTCGGGTACAACCTTCCGCAAGTCTTAGCCAGGGTCAACTTATTCCGGCCGGCCTCACTATTCTTCCAAACTGAGCAATTTTGACCGGACGCGAACCTGGCTTGTGGGATAGACATAACGTCAACACCCAGGGGATAGGTTTCCATGCCTAACCGTAGGGTACGAGTCCACCATATAGTCCTCTTAGGGGCCTTGCTCCTCTCGGCCTTAGCCATGCAAGGCTGTTTGGGCATTGTATGGTTAGGCGCGGCTTGGATTGATAGCACTCGGACCAGTGACATTGAATTCCAAGCATTCGAGAACTCGTGGGTGGTTGCATCGCATGAGCGTCAGTATTTGGGATTGGTACAGAGTATCGCGGTAATGCCGTTCGGTGGAGATCCTGTGATGGCCGAGCGATGGGCCGCTGTTTTTCGGGACATGACCGATCTTCGTGTCGTGAGCCCGTCCGACTCGATCCAGTATGGGGTATTCGATCACGGACAAATAGGGCTGGCGCAGCGGACGAGCATAGAGTCTCTTGCGGATTGTGTGCTGATCGGGAATGTGGCCGGTCAAGAGCCGATGAAGAGTCTTATGGGACTAAAAGAGAGTTCGTCACAGAGGCTATACCTGTATCTGATGAGTGACTCAGGGACGCTCCTGTGGAAGACAGAGCTGTCCTACACGATTGTAAAGGGAGCAAAGGATTTGGATGAGGCCATGGTCACACGCGCGCTGATCACTCATGTGAGGGCACATGCGAATGAGCTTGGGTTGGCTGAGCTGGGAACGAGAAACCAGCAGGCTGCCTCACGATTCTTGCGTGATATGTCCGACAATCAAATGGCACGTCCGTTGCCGAGGTTCGAGCGTCCTTGATGGTCTCAATCTACGCATTGTCGTTCCTGAACCGAGCGAGTGCAAAGTTGTCTGTCGAAAGAATTCTTCAAATGTGAGCGATTTGAGACAGACTGCAGTCTGTCTAGGTGGATAGATAGCCTAAATATACACACGATTTGGCGTGTGTCCAAAGGAGGAAACCATGAGATATTCCGCTATGGCGATGCTCGTATGTGCGATGGGAGTTGCCGCTGGATGCTCAATATCCGACCTCGCTTCTAATACTCACGGCATAAAGGGGGTAGACGGCGACAAGCTGACGCACATCAATACGAGGAATTACGCGATCAACTTATTCATGTCCAAACCGCTCATAGGAGACGCCTCACTAGACGCAACAGTACAGAGTTTTGCGAATGAGGCCAAGAAGCTCGGTGCAACAAGGGTACGAATTGTGCAGTCGGACGAGACGGTCTTGTGGTGGTTCCCGCCGGTCTTGGGGTTCATTTTCACCCCGGTGGCCTCGAACGTCGCGGGAGACGCGCTGCTTCCGTAGCGTAGAGTCACAGCGAGCGACCCATGGTTTTGCGGATACCGCAAATGAGGCCGACTACCCGCTAGGGAGGTTGTTCTCTATAGGGAAGCGGCAAAGTCGGCTCTGCCAACGCTGAGAGGAACGCGGAGGAGTCCCTTCTGAGCGGTGACCAAGGTCAAGAATAGTGAACTCGGCGCTTACTTGTAGCAATGTCCGGAAGGGAGATCGATAGCGTGAGCCAAGCGATGTCAAACCAGTGGATTGTGGAGCCGGAGGCTTGGCCTCCGGTCAGGTCCGAGCAACTCAACTCATTCTCCACTATCCATGCGCTCCGCGTCGCATATGTGGAGACGGATCGGGTAGATACTTTTCTGAAATCTTCGCCATCCAACGTCCTGGGCATCGTCTACCACGATCGGAGCGACGAGCAACCCAATGGCCTAGGTGCCTATCCGGTTGTCTACCTCGATATCCCGCAATTCAACGGGCCTCCATTGGCCGAGGTGTGGACGAGCACCTTGCCGGTCACCTATCACCAGGCCGATGGAATCCACTGCGCAATGAACGATGAGGTGCTCTTTGGCGCGTTGCAGTTGGAAGAAAGCCCGGGCACGCTGCTGGACACCGTGACCTACACCGCCTATCGACGCCTGCTCATCCAAGCTCGTGCCCTAGGCTATCCTCATCTGTTGCGGATGTGGAATTACTTCCCTCATATCAATCTTGAATTCGATGGGCTGGAACGGTACCAACGATTTTGCGCCGGTCGACACCAGGCTCTAGCCAAGGGCCTGGCTGGCTTCCCTCAAACCCTGCCTGCCGGGACTGCCGTTGGGACGACGTCCGGACCGCTGAAGATCCATTTCCTGGCGTCTCGTCAGCCTGGAACACACGTCGAGAATCCTCGGCAGGTAAGCGCGTATGAGTATCCTCTTATCTATGGCCCGCGCAGTCCGTCGTTCGCGAGAGCCTCCCTTCGTCCATCCATCTCCGGGTCCCACCTGCTCATCGCCGGTACGGCGAGCGTGGTCGGTCATGTGAGCGTACACATCGGCGATCCGCATAAACAGACCCTGGAAATCATGCATAACCTCAATGCCCTCCTCACACATACTGAGCAGCTCCACGGAATTACTCGCGGACAGTGGTATGGACAGGCCCTCTTCAAAGTTTATATCCGACACCCAGAACACGTTGCGATGATCCGCGACATTCTTCAGGAGCAGCTGCCATCCCATACTCAGGTTCTATATCTTCAAGGAGAGATGTGCCGAAGCGAGTTATTATTGGAGGTCGAGGGCATCCTGGGTCAAGAACGGATCATTGACGTGAGCCAAACCGTGTCGCCGACCCGCGTTCGTCTCCGGCAACCTGTGGTATCCCAGCATGAGCCGGATAGCTTCAGGAGAGCGTAGTTTCGGTCGAGACGGGATTGCAGGGATCGTGGTCCCCGGCTTCGCCGGTACCATGCCGGCAGGAGGCGAGGAGTACGCGACGCGCCTGATCGTTGACGCCAACAGACGCTTCTACGACGCGCTTTGGTCGACGAGTTACTTGGTTCCGCCGCAGCGCTTCAACACCTGGCCATTCCTCTCCGCGCTCGCGGCCTCGGCACGACTCGAGGTCGGTCCGGGCCTTCGTCCGAGACTCCCCATTACTGGTACGTCCTTCGTCGACATCAGCCGGCCGGCTCTCTCCTGCCTGAAGGCCCGCGGCGGTCTCGCGATGCTCGGCGAAATTACCGCGCTACCATTTCCCGACTGCAGCTTTGACCTAGTCTGCGCCTTCGACATTGTCGAGCACATCGAGAACGATCGACAGTCCTTCCGTGAGCTCGGCCGGGTTGCGAAGGACGATGCGACGGTCATCTTCTCGGTGCCCTTGCATCCAGCACGCTGGAGCGCCTTTGACGCCTTCGTGGGGCACGTTCGACGCTACGACCCCGAGGATCTCCTGGCCATCCTCGGAGAGCATTTCTTCGTGCTCGAGCGGAGCGCGGGCTTCGGCATGCAGCCCCGGAGCGGCTGGCTTCTCGACTTCGCCGTGTGGGGCCTCGCTCATCATCAGGTACAGGCGATGCGCTGGTACAACAGGCTCTTTCTACCCCTCGGGCTATTCCTGCAGAGGCGCCTCGCCTGGGCGTCTGGCTTGATCGACGTTGCGAACGTGGACGAGGTTCTGCTCGTCTGCCGGCGTGGTGGCCGCCACAAATATGAGGTCACCGCTGAGGATGTCAAGAAAGAGTTCAAGGAGGCGCCCGACCTGGCCAAGGAATCTAGGGGATAGAAGAAAGAGATATAGATAATAATGCGGGCTGATGCAAACCAAGATTGATACATTGAATCCGGAACTGGAAAAGCACAATACGCCGTGGGCTTCGGCACAAGTTCCTTCTGAGCAGTCAGATGGATCGCTATGCCTCCACTACATGAGTGCACAAACCCGCTCGCAGTGGCATTTCACCATTGATGTGGACTGGGTTCCAGGGTCCGAGGTGGGGCTGGAAGGCTTGCTGGATTTCTGTGATCGATGGAAGCTCAAGGCGACGATTTTTGTTGCCGGGCGATTTGCTGAGAGCTATGCGGATCTGATCAAAGATTGCCGGCGGCGAGGGCATGAACTCGGCACACATGGGTGGGAACACGGTAGCCTCGAGAAAGACGAGGATTTCAGGTCAGCCAGTTATGACCAACAGCGAGCATGGATTCGGTTGGCGACGGAGGCCGTAGAGAAAGCCTCAGGCGTTCGCCCCGTCGTCTTCCGCGCACCGAGCTTGTGGATCGGAGAAACGACCTTGCGCGCGCTCGAAGATGAGGGATACCGCTACGATTCATCTGTGCCGGCGCGACGATTTGATTGCGGCTTCGGCCGGGTACATTACCTCAAATACTTTTGTGCGCCGAGTGAGCCGTACCGCCTTTCGGCATCCCACCTACGCCTGCCGGGACACAGTTCGCTCATCGAGATGGCCCCCTCAGCGCTTCTGTTTCCCGTCAATATGGCTACCCTCCGGGTACTCGGTTTGCCGGTCTTGAAGTGGATGGTACGCCGGATCTCCCGGCGTGCTTCGCGGCTGGTGTTCTACTGCCACCCGCACGAATTCGTGCATGCCCAACGGCAATCCTTCCCGCGCAATATGTCCAAATGGAATATGCAGGGCATGACACCTGAGAATTTCTCCGTCCTGGACCGATTTGTCGAACACATGCGGCTGGAAGGATATTCACCTACCTTGTTTGCAGACTCGTTTAGTCAGGATGTTGCCTCGTAGCATGAAGCATACGCCAATGCGCGCCGTCCGCCCGATGTGATCGGGGATGTTGATGCCTACTCGCGACTGATATTGCCTGCAGCCACCGTGAGATAGTCACAGATCCCCACCCCAGATCTTCAATACATCCGCAGATTGTGAGCGATTCTGACCAGTATGAATCCGATCCGAGTGACATACTGTAGCCATCATCCGCGGTCGTTCACAAGAACGTGCTCACGGACTGAAGCGCCAGGGCTCGTTCGATAAACCAGAGGATAGAGAAAGGAGTTTCACATGTTGTACTACGCGTTGATGTTCTTGCTGCTCGGCGTTGTGGCGGCTGCTCTGGGTCTGTCAGGAATCGCGGCGGTCGCGACACAAATTTCCTGGATCCTATTCGTGATTGGAGTCGTGCTCCTGATCATTCACGTGGTGATGGGGCGTACATCTCGAGCGACCTAGCAGGAAGCGAAAAACTATTTCGACACAGCAGGAAATCGGGGCCTGCACGTCTGGGATAAGCACCCTTCTACAGGGTAGTCGAACGAGACAGGCGAGACACTCGGAATCGAGGCGTACACCTGCTCCTCAACCGCGCGATGCTCACTCGACACAAAGGATTGCCCAAAGAGCGAGCGGTAAAGTCCGATCGGGTACATGCCCTTGGAAATAAGTTTCCATCCCACCATGCAGGTGATGCGGGCGATATCGAGCACCGGCCGAAAATAACTAGGTCGCGATCCAGGTCGGAGTAAGGCTTCAATGGGAACAGCTAGGCTTCGATGTCCTGAGCGCATGGCCTCGATCAGAATTTCGCTTTCGAAGACGAAGCTTCTGGTTTTTTCATGTGCGATCTGCACACGACTCAATAGTGATGCGGGATAAACACGGAAGCCCGACTGACTATCTGCAAATGCACAGCCCGCGGCCCAGGAGACCCAGAAATCGGCCACACGGTTCGCGATATAACGCCAGAAGGCTGCGCGCCGCTGATCGCGGCGGCGGGAGCCAATAATCACATAATCAGGATAGAAGACCGCTTCAGCGAGCAATCGTGGTATGTCTTCCGGCGCATGCTGGCCATCGGCGTCCAGAGTCACGACTCCAGCAGCTCCGGCCGTCATGGCCTGCTGAAAGCCGCGCCATAGGCTGGCGGCCTTTCCACAGTTAGTGGGATTTCGCAGCAATGTCACGGGCAAATCGATCAGGGCTTCTGCCGTGCCATCGGTAGACCCATCGTCTACGACGATCACATGCGTGCACTGTCGGATCGCCCGCGATGCCACGTCTCCAATCGTGGCGGCTTCGTTATAGGCGGGGATCACAACCCAGTACCGGGCCATGACGTCGACCCTCGAAGGCGTATGGTCGTTCACGCCATCCCCCCATTGAGACCGATCACTTGGCCCGAGATATAGTCGGCCTTTTCGGAGGCTAGGAATCCGACCAGGTAGGCAACTTCTTGAGGCGTGCCAGCTCGCTTCATCGGCACAAGGGCCTCGACCTTTTCTGGTTTGCAACTCTGCTCGACCATACGTGATTCGATGAAACCCAGCGCAACTACATTGACAGTTACGCCACGGGAGGCGACTTCCCGTGCAAGCGATTTCGAGGCGCCGTGGAGCCCCGCTTTGGCCGCTGCGTAATTCGTCTGGCCTCGATTGCCAAGCAGAGCCGAGACCGACGAAATCGTGACGATTCGCCCCCATCGCGTGCCGATCATCGGAAGGAGCAACGGCTGAGTCACGTTGAAAAATCCGCCCAGCGAGACCGCGATGACGTGGCTCCATTGGTCCGCCCGCATGCCCGCCATCGGGGCATCGTCGTAGATGCCTGCATTGTTCACGAGCACCTGGATCGGGCCGCCTTCCAGAATCTGCGTCAGGGCACGTTGGGTGGCCTGGGTATCGCTGACATCGAAGCAGGCTACGCTGGCCGATCCGCCTGCTTTGATAATCTGATCGGTTACCTCTTCAGCCGCAGCGCGATTGCGATGCGCATGGACAATGACGTGCAGGTGCTCCTGCGCCAGCTGTCGGCTGATCGCGGCGCCGATTTGACCGCTACCGCCTGTGACCAAGGCTCGTTTCATGATTAGTGGTCGAGGTACTTGAGGAATATGGAAGCGCGCCCTTCCAAAAACTCTTGTCGCTCAAACGACACTCGAAACGCATAGATGAAGCAATTCACCTCGCCGACTAAACGGGTCGCCTGAACCGTCAAGTCTCCCTTCACGTCGTCCAGACGAATGGCCTGAAGCATCAGATTCTTTACGGCTCCCAGGTATCCCACGGTGAGTCGACGCTCCTTGCCTTGTTCCAGAAGTCCGACATGCACCGCCATCGCCTGTGCCGCATACTCCAGTCCGCAGACTGCTTCCAATTGGTTGTCTCGCCGAAGAGGATTCGTTGCGTCACGATGCGACGCAGTCGTACACAGAATGCTGGTCTCATCCCACCGCTCAACCGTATCCAGCAGGCACATCGTGCCTTGATGCGGGATCAATCTACAAAGTTCGGCTTTGTCGATCCTCAGCATGGCGTCACCTGGATCAACACGTGTTGGTCTTCTAGATACTCAAGACGGACTAGTGTGCCGCGTTGCCTCGCAATGGCAGCCAGAAGCGGTAACGACCGCGCGGCTTGATTCCCGTTCCGAAGAGCTTCCAATCTGGCATCATCCATACTCGTCGCCTCTTTAGAGAGGTCATCGGAAAGAGTGAGATTGAGTTGAGCGAGGTTGCGTGGCGCAGGAGTTCGCGTCAACAACAGAGCGGCTGCGAATCCTCCTCGCAGGGGTCTCGCAGCATAGAGAGGAGGGGGCGGCGGAAGATCATAGGCCACCAGGAGTACAGACCTCTCCTCGATCTGCGCATAGGCGGCCGCCTCCAGCAAGGCGGCACAGAAGGAGGAATCATAACAAGCCAACGCGGTTGACGATTGTTGTGAGCCCGTGGCAATGCCCCAGTAGCCTGACGCGGCATTATGGACAGAGTGGTGGAATAGCGTGGGCGAAATCGTCCGTTGCGGCGCGGCGAGCGCCGCGCAGAGACGGTCCAGGACACCGGTCTCACCGTCGGACGACGCGAAGACGGTCGCGACCTCGCGTGCATCGGCCTCTGCCTGCTGCATGGCCTCCTGAGCCACATGGAGAGCCCAGCGCACACTCTCGCTGCTGCGCCTCCGTTCGTTCGGCGGAAGCACGCTCGCACTCGGCTCCGTCGGAACGGTTTCACTCGAAGGGCTCTCGCCTGTCAGCACGGACCGGCTTTCCGCCCAACCTGCGAGCCCCGGTCCCAACGTGCCGATCCCGTTTACATACAAGGTCATCAGACTGTCCCGAAAATCAGGCTGCAGTTATTGCCGCCAAACCCAAAACTATTGCTCAACACACGACGAACCGGCTGTTCACGATTTTCCAGCAGCACGCAACTGCTTAAGCTGGGATCGACTCGAGTCGTATTCACTGTTCCGGGAATAAAACTTCGTGTGAGGCATGTCGCGGCAATCACCGCGCCCGTGACTCCTGCTGCCCCTAATGTATGTCCTGTCCACCCTTTGGTTGAGCTGCAGGGAGTCGAGGGGCCAAACACCGAGTGGACGGCTGTATCTTCAATGCTGTCGTTCGACCTTGTTGCGGTGCCATGCAGATGAACGTAGTCGATGTCTCCGGGGGTGAGCGCACTCCGTAGCAAAGCCGATTGCATCGCTTTGATCGCTCCGGTCCCTTCCGGATGGGGATGCGACATATGATACCCGTCGCAACTTTCCCCGTAGCCCAATAACGCCACCGCCCCAGGCCGAGCCGCATGCTCGGATTTTTCCAGTAACGCAAAGCCGGCCGATTCGCCCAACGTCAGTCCGTTGCGATTCTCGTCGCATGGACGGCAGGGACTACTCGACATCAGCTCCAACGACGCGAATCCATACAGAATCGTCAGACAGAGGCTATCCACGCCGCCGACCACTGCAGCCTCGCAGAATCCGGCCTCGATGAATCGTGCCGCAGAGGCAAAGGCTTTCGCACTGGACGAGCAGGCCGTGGAGATGACCATTGACGGTCCCTGCAGTCCCAGGTATGTGCGCACGAAATGTGCGGACGAAAACATGTTATGGGTATATCGATGGGAAGTCAGGTACGACGACGGCAAAGCGCCGGTGGCAGGGTGACGGCGGCTATACGCATGTTCCGTCTCCAGGATACCCGAGGTGCTCGAACCGAGGATCACCGCCACGCGGTGGGCGCCGTAGCGCTCCCGGGCCTCTATGGCGGCTTGGATGAATCCATCCTGTTGGAGTCCGAGGAGCGCGAGCCGATTATTCCTGCAGTCGAACCGCTCCAATTCCGCTGAGGTCGAACCACCGCCGACGAACACGTCTTCCACATCATCGACCCGGCCGATGTAGGTGGTGATTCCCACATCTTCGAAGTCGCAGGACCGCAACCCGGAACGCCGATTCCGCAATGCTTGATAGGTCTCAGTGAGGCCCTTCCCCAGCGCTGAGACGACCGTATAGTGGGTGAGAATGAGTGGGGCCATTAATCTTGCCCCAACGTGTCGATATTGTGGAACTGCGTGCCGGTGGTCTTGAGGATCGTGAGGGCCATCATCGACGGGCTGATTCGAGCGGCGATCCTCAACGAGCTGAGATCCGTTTTCCACTGTGCGCTCATCAAAAAGACTCCGGGCCATTGCAGACACACCTCCACGCTGGCGATCAAGCACGCCGGGGAGAAAATTATCAGGTTATGGGGAAACCGACTGTGCAAAATTGCTCAGTCGGGGGAAGTCGTGGGGAGAATAGATAGTTTCTTAGGCGA
The DNA here is from genome assembly GCA_965233175.1 of uncultured bacterium. Lineage (GTDB taxonomy): Bacteria > Nitrospirota > Nitrospiria > Nitrospirales > Nitrospiraceae > Palsa-1315. The sequence continues at coordinate 29,791 of CBDDRW010000038.1, read as the reverse complement.
TTCAGCTAGGAACGCGGCAAAGACCAGACAGGCCAGCGATCCCAAGGCCGTGGTCAATCCGATGGCTCGGAGCACGGGGATCTGCGAAAGGGCCAGCACTCCGAATACCAAGATCGTGGTCGTGCTGCATACGACCAGGCCATAAACGGTGCGTCCTCTCTCCGCCTGGGTAGCATCTCTCCGGTTGAAGAACAACGCATAGTCCAACCCGAGACCGATGACCAGCAGAAAAGACGCGAGGTGGAACAGCGAAAACCGTTCACCAAGCGCGTGCAGCGAGGCAGCCACCACCACGAGAGCGCTTCCGATCGGAAGCATCACGCGCAGGACGGTGACGGGAGCGCGGAGCCCGGCAAGCAGCACGAGACTGATGGCCAGGACCCCCCATCCCAAGAGTCGTAGCGTTTCATTCCGGTACACGCTGACCATTCGGTTCGATTCTTCCTTCAGATCCAAATAGGTAATCTGTTGTGTCTCCCACGGCGTCAGAAGCTTCCGGAACTTCTGTCTGTCGGTGACGCCACGCAAAGGCACGACCGCAGCCCAGCGTCCCTCATGCATAAACAGCAGTGAGTCCAGTTTGAGCCCTAGCGCCGTTCCGCGGAACATCCGGATGTCGATCGGGTCCTGCGTCCTGGCCTTCCCTGCTGCGTCCAGGAAAGGTTGAAACAGGCCGGGTTTGAATGGTAAACCCTTCATGGCTGACGTGAGATTCCGCTCCAAGGTTTCGCGATCAGGCACCGTCGCCTGGCGCGCCTGTTGCGTCTTGCGACTGGGCAGATAGCGAGCAGCGAGATCGTATCCTGCCAGTTCCCCTTTTCTCACGAGCGGATCCAACGCCAGCGCCAGCGACTCACTCCGTTGGAGAACCTCTTCCTCGCTTGAGCCTACCACCACGATGAGGTCCCGGACATCCGGCACTCCTAGTTCATTGCGAAGGATTTGATCCCGTTCCTTCTGCTCAGCCGAGGTCGGGCTCAGATTTGCAATGTCCTGTTCCCATAGTGGCGTATCTGACCAGATGAAGGAGCCGATGGCTATGACCACCGCCAGGGGGACGACAAGTCGCGCTCGAGTCAGCGTATCGACCCACTGTGCGACATACAGTCCTTCGCGTCTCGTGTGAAACTCTAGGGGAACGATGTGGGGAAGAACCCAACGGGTCACGCATGCGGCTGTGAATAAGCCGACCATCGCGAACAGCCCCAGTTGCGACAGGCCAGGAAACCCGCTCAGGAGTAATGCAGAGAAGCCAAGAGCCGTCGCGACGACTCCGAGGCGCATCGTCGGCCAGATCTCTTTCATCACGGCCTGCGCCCGCCTCTCTTTGGTGAGATGGCTGAACAGATGGATGGGATAATCGTCCACGACGCCTAGTAACGTAATTCCAAACGCCAAGGTCATGCCGTGAATGAATCCGAACACAAGACCCACGGCCACGATCCCGGCCAGGATTGCGCTCGCCAAGGGAAGAAGGGTGAGAGCAAGAATAGTGACGGATCCATAGCTGGCGAAGAGAAACATTGTGACCAACAACGTCGCGCACATGGACAACCACCACACATCATCTTGGATGGTCTGCCGTATCTCAACGGCAATGACGCTGGGTCCCGTCATGACCAACCGAATGGGAGCTGTATCAGTGGAAGTTACGGCGGCCGCTTTGAGGGCCTCTTTCATTTGAGCTTGCAGCTGTTCCTGGGGCTCCATATCGAAACCGGCCGACTGCGTCTCTGCCACGAGTAATGCGCGCCGCAGGTCCGACGAGAACCACACTCCTTGGTGTCTCGCCGGAGCCGTCCAGGTCATCCAGATGTGAAGGATCGTCATGAATTCGCCGGAGGGATCGTCCGGGATGAGTTCCTTGACCATCGGTGACAGTGGAGAGGTGAGGTCATTCAGCCTCAGCTGAAGGGAGTCGCGGAGATGATCTCGACTGAACGTGGACTCCTGCACGCCTGGGCTGAGCACGTACCGATTCTGAAAGAGGCGTTCCCGTTCCTCCTTTGTCCAGGCTTGTTCCCCATTGCCGACATAGTGGAACCAACCACTTTTGCGCATCCAGATCGCCAACTGTATGCTGGCTCCTGCCAGCTGATCGGCATCCTCTCCCTCAAGAGCGATAAGGATGAGCCGCCCGCCCGCACCTGTTCGCAGTTCAGTGAGTAGCAGGCGTTCTGTTGGTGTGGCGCCCTCCGGCAATAAGCGGGAGAGTTCGGTCTCCACGCGTGTGTGTGTAGTCACGAACCATGCTCCAAGCCCCAGCACCATGCACCAGATCAACAGTGTGGCCCAGGATCTTCTAGTCACGGTGCGCCCGTTGTGATCACCATGACAGACCGATCTCCGCCCGGGGCCTGAATCTCAATGTTACTGAGGTATTCTCTTTCTCCTGAGAACCGAATGGACTCCACCAGCTCCTGCACGGCTTTGTCCAGGGGACGCAGTATCAAGACCCATCGTCGTGGCTCACCCTGCAGCGTCACGCTATAAAAACGCTGCAGGGTGCCGACATCATTGGCAAGCGTTGACCGAAAGGCCTCGATAAATGCCCGCAGCGCAGGGTAGTCGTGCAATGAAAGGGTCCTGCTCGTACCCTTGGTCTTGTTTTCGAAGAGAACCGTATCGCCTTCAACGAGGTAGCGTTCGTCATGAGGATCGGTGATATGTTTCTCGAGTCCCGCCTGAGGAGTGAAACGCAAGATGCCTCGGGTCTTCAACGGTCGGGTGAGAAGATTCGAAAATGCAGTTTCTTCAAACCGAACTTCCGCCTGCCGGTTCTTGGCCAGGCTCCCAATGAGTTGTTCGACGTTCCAGCCAGGTGATTCTGCCGCTCGCTCAGACTGGGGCGACGGCTGTGCCAGGGATATCGGCGCAAGACCCGGCGATAACAACCAGATGAGAAGCAGAGCCGGCAGTCTCAACGGCCAGCTATCGTTGCTCTTCCCAAAAGTCATAAAAATTGAACCAGTTGTCGGTCGCCAAGCGGCAGTGATGTTCCAGGCGGTCGGCGTAGCGTTGGGTCCATTGTTGAACCTCCTGCTCTCGATGCTGCCGGTCGATCGTGATCTCCTCGGCGAACAACTCGAAATGAATCTCGTAGCGGTTGCCTCCGCGGTAGAGCCCGAAGAAGAGAATGACCGGCACCTTTAAGACGTTCGCAAGCCACATGGTTCCGGCAGGGAATCGTGCAAGCTTGCCGAAAAACTTACAGTCCGTCGCCTGATTCTGATTCATCAGCCGATCCGCGAGAATCCCGACCACCCCTCCGCGGTCCAGACATTCCTTGACTTGCAACATCGTGTTCGGCGAGCCAGCCTCTATCACCGCGTCGGCGACCGCGGGATTCAAGTCACGGAAGAGGTCTCGGATTATCGGTGTATGCTGCTCGTGCATGAGGACTTTGATTTCGACATTCCGCTGATTCAGCCCGATGGCGCGCACGATCTCGAAGCTCCCCAGATGCGAACCGAGCAGGATACATCCTTGGCCACGAGCTAATCGGTCCTTGAGTACGTCGAGTCCCCGTATATCAATGTCGAAGTGGCTGGCTTGTCCGGTGAGAAGATAGACCCGATCAAGGAGCGTCGACGCGAAACAATGGAAGTGTCTATACAAGTCACGCCGATCGATCGGGCGTCCCAGCGCTCGACTCAAGTAGTGCTGGATGGCACGACATGCGTGCCGCGAAAATAATACATAGTACACACAGATCGGATAGAGCAAGGCGCGCGCGGCCGGACGACCAACGGATACTGCCATCCAGATCATGAATCGTCCCGCGATTCGGCTGCCGCGTTCGCGTCGTCGCAACCAGCCCACACTCACGAATCACCAGGGGAATCATCGGCAATGATGCGGTATTGCAGGCAGCCGCTCGCAATGAGTCGAGGTCCGGTTGTGCAGGTGAACCCCATCGTGTCATCACCTTGCTGGTCTATCCTGATCGTGAGAGGCTCCCCGGGGTTCAGCGGCGACAGGAATTTCGCCGACGGCATGCCGACAAACTCGATGTGCTCCTTGGCCTTCTCGCGGATGGCCTTCATGATTTCTCCCATTATCACCACGCCAGGGACCACAGGATGACCGGGAAAATGCCCGGCCAGCGATGGATGCTCCGCACCGATTGTGACAATCCGCTCAGATTCCATGCCGCTCCTCTTTCTGAAGGTCTTGCATCAATCCGAGCAAGGTTTCTCTCGTGAGTTTGCCCGTCTCGTTACGGGGAAGGTGGGGAACGAGGTGAAGCGGTCGGGGGAGAAACATAGGATCAATGACTGTTCGAAGCGCCGACATAATGTGCTCGGCAGCCTTTCCAGGCGCAACAACAAAGGCGATCAGCCGTGTGACTGAGGCTCCCGTATCATCCGGGAGGAAAAACACTCCATCCTGCACTCCTTCGATCTCATTCAGTTTCTGGCTCAGGTCTCTTAACGAACCCCGATGTCCCCCGATATTCACCATATCCTCGCCACGTCCATGCAACACAAACCAATTTGGCTCTTGCAACGACACCAGATCGGGAAAGAGGATAGGCCCAAGTAAGTATGGCGCTTGCAGGGAACACCCGGCTGATTCTTGAAGTAGCGTGATACTATCCAACACGTGCCAGGCGTTCTCGTCGACGGTCCGCCTTGTCGCGACACTTCCAGCTTCCGTGAATCCGTACACCTCATAGACCGTGGTGTGGAACAAGGTCTCGGCTTGTTTCGCCAAGGAGCGGGAAAGCGGCGCGGTCGCAGAGAGAATACACTCCACGGGAGGCAGCCGCGAGCGAGCGGTGACACAAGCCTGAATATGTAGAGGTGTGGTCACAAGCATACGCGGCGACGGTACGTCCGCCAACGCTAACCGCACATCTTCAGGGAACAGCGGCCGTCCCACATGGAACGCCATTCCATGTTGAAGGGGGAGCATGATGGAGGCTTCAAGCCCGTACATATGCTGGTGAGGAACTGTCGCCACCACGGTCATCTGATCGGAAGTCTTGAGCCCAAGCCGGGTGCCTGTGCTCCGAGCGATTGCGACTAGGGAGCCCCATGTTTTGGAATGCGGATGAGGGTGTCCCGTGCTGCCTGACGTAAAGGCGACCACAGTCGGGTGGTCAACGGGGATCTGGGGAACCTTCGCACTGTCGGTCGGGTTCTGCGTACCTTTGGGGATCTGATAGGAGGGGAGTTGTTCAACGTGTTCAGGGCCATCCACTAGGCAATAGCTGTTGCTATATTCTCGAGCGATCTGGGCCAAGGCGCCTGGCGCGCGACTAGGAGGAAGCAGTGTGGTCTGTCCTCGGACCAATGCTGCGGCGAACCCGACCAGAAACCGATAGCGGTCCTCAGCCAGGTTAATGACCGTAGGCTTTTCAGGAAGCAGGTCAGCGAGGGCTCCCACATCCGAAAGAAAGCGGCCATAGGTCATTGGGTAGCCGCTCTCCCAAGCCAACACTCTCTCAGCGTGGTAGGGGCCGAGCAACGCGGCGGTATTCATAGAGCCACCTGCTGCTATTTTGTGCGATGTTTTTCGATCGATTGACAGAGTGAACGGAGTGAGGCGAAGGTGGCGACAGTGTCTGGATCATCTGAACGTATCTGATGCCCATAGGATTGAGAGATCGCGAGAGACAGTTCGAGCGCGTCAATCGAATCAAGTCCCAGGCCATCACCGAAGAGAGGTTCCTGCGGTTGAATCTGTGTAGGGTCAACTTTTAGAGTGAGTGTCCGTATAATGAGTTTCGCCACGTCCATTTCTAGCGGTGATACATCAGACACGGATCGGTTTCTCCCTTTCAGACCAGGCCCGCTCGCACCTTCGCGCCAAGCCCTTCTACCAACTCCTTCTGTGCTCTGTCAAGAAAAGCTAAACGCGCTTGCAAAAGGACAGCCGTGGTTCGGTTCATTATAAAAACAGATGGTAGTCGTCGAGGAAACGGCTAAATTGCCGGTCGTGGAAGCCAATCTACCGTATCGGAGGTTCGCTTCATGGCCGCAGAATTGATATTGACGCTCGTCGGCGAGTTTGTGTAATTTCTCGCAATAAATTAGATGGTTGGGGGTCGCAAGTTCCGCAAACTAGGCCGCGTTTACTAAAACGGTGGGTTGCAAGTGTTCAGTCCTCTTCACAATATCGTCTTCCATCACTAGGTTTCCCATCCTAAAGTTTCGTTGGTTTCGACCGGGCAAACGTGAAGCCGCCTGCCATCTGGATCCTTGAAACTGAGCAATTTTGACCAGATTCCCTTCAGTCTAGTCGGATATATTTAACCGAATACTTTGCGCGATCTGTACGAACAGGTCTGATTGCATAAATCTTTGCACCCTCCACCCTTGTCATCAGGACCAATTTGCAAACGCTCTCGAAAAAAGTGCCGGCCGTGAGGGTCAAACCGATGCCGACATTTAATCCACAGACCTTCCTCAAGCAAGTCGGCAATGGTAAAACGACGCTGAAGTCCCCTAAGAAGGAGATTATCTTCTCGCAAGGGGATGCGTCGGATGCCGTGTTCTATATCCAGGCGGGTAAAGTCAAACTGACTGTGATTTCGCCGCAGGGTAAAGAAGCCGTCATTGTGATACTGGAGCCAGGCAGCTTTTTCGGGGAAGCGTGTCTCGCCGGGCAATTGATGCAATTGGCTACGGCGACTATCGTCGAAGACGCCAGTATCGTCCGCATCGACAAACAGTTGATGCTCCAATTGCTTCAAGACGACCGCACCTTCTCCGCGCTGTTCCTTGCTTATATGCTGGCTCGGAACGTTCGTATCCAAGAGGACTTGGTCGATCAACTCTTCAATTCCAGCGAGAAACGACTGGCCCGGGTCCTGCTGTTAATGGCTCATTTCGGGAAGGAAGGTAAACCAGAACAGGTCGTTCCGAAGATCAGCCAGGAAACACTCGCCGAGATGATCGGGACCACGCGCTCTCGCGTCAGTTTCTTCATGAATCGGTTCAAAAAGATGGGCTTGATTCACTACGATAGCGGACTACACGTCCATAGCTCTCTCCTCAATATCGTCCTCCACGACTAGATTCTCATTCCTATGGCTTCGTTGATTTCGACTGGGCAAGCGTGAAGTTGCCTGGCCCTGCATCCTTCAAACTGAGCAATTTTGACCAGACTGCCTTCTGTCTTGTTGGATAGAGTTGACCGAGGATTTTGCGCGCTGGACCGATCGATAGCGTGTCTCGTTGTATCGCACCTCTGATAAGTCAGCTATACTGTTGCGCCTCCCCCTCGTGCCGGACCACGGCGAACGAGAAACTCTGGGATGTTGACGGTCTTGTATGAATCTACTGATAAGTAGGTTTCGCCAGGTCTAACAGTCCGACGGAGCGGCGCAGTCGCTGCTCATTCCCGTCTACTCGCTGACGCTCAAGCTTCTGTGTCGTATCGGACTTCGACACACACGTAAGCCTTGAGACATTCGTCTCGAACCGAGCGTTGCTCTCAGCAAGAAGTACCGGAGAGGGCCATCCAAGCCGCCGCTTTGGGTGCAAACTGGTTCGCGATTCCTCGCCTCTAAGAAAGAGATCTCAGACGTGAAGGTAAGCAGCAAGATCAACCTCGGAGGCTTGCTCCATTTCAGGGCAAACTTTCCTGAAAACGACTTGGCGGAAAAGTACGCCAGTGGCGAGCCACCGTTGCGTTCGGAGCTCTTCAGCGCGGATCAAATGGAGCAACACGGCAAGATCTTGGCCGGCCTGCACCGGTTGAGCCCGGGGCAGGCTCCAGACCAGCTTCTGAGCAGGCTGGCGGAAAACGAAGACGTCCTGATCGGGGTGCGCGATCTGTTGGCAGAGGCGGTGAAGGCAAACCGCCGGATTACGCCGGCCGGTGAATGGCTGCTCGATAATTTCTATCTCATCGAAGAGCAGATTCGCACGGCCAAGAGACATTTACCCAAGGGGTACAGCCGGGAGCTGCCTCGTTTGCTGGATGGCTCATCGGTTGGGCTTCCGCGCGTATATGACATCGCACTCGAAACGATCTCGCACGGCGATGGACGAGTCGACCCGGGAAGTCTCAGCAGTTTCGTCGCCGCGTATCAGACGATCACCGGCCTCACGTTAGGGGAATTATGGGCCATCCCCATCATGCTTCGCCTGGCGCTCATCGAGAATCTCCGGCGCGCGGCGACGCGGATCGCCGCCCACAGAATCGACCGCAATCGAGCCGACTACTGGGCCGATCAGATGATGGAGATCGCGGAGAAGGACCCGAAGAGTGTGATTCTGGTGATTGCAGACATGGCGCGCTCGAGCCCACCGATGGCGAGTGCGTTTGTGGCGGAGCTCGCGCGCCGGTTGCAGGGACAGAGCCCCGCATTGGCTTTGCCGCTCACCTGGATCGAGCAGCGGCTTTCCGAGTCCGGTCTGACGATCGAGCAGTCGGTGCAATCGGAAAACCAGCAGCAGGCGGTCGACCAGGTCTCCATCAGCAACAGCATCGGCAGTCTCAGATTTCTGGGCGCGATGGACTGGCGCACGTTTGTTGAGACGATGAGCGTGGTCGAGCTGACGCTGAGGGAAGATCCCGCTGCAGCCTATGACAAGATGGATTTTGCCACCCGTGATCGCTACCGTCATGTGGTAGAGAGGTTGGCGAGGGGCAGCCGGCTCTCGGAACGCGACGTCGCGCGCCACGCGATTCTTCTGGCGCAGCAGGGTAAAGGCAGGAACGGCGGCGACGATCGAGAGGCCCATGTGGGTTTCTACCTGATCGATAAGGGAATGCCCCAGCTCGAACGAGCAGCGGAGGTGCGCCGCTCCGCGTCTGACTCGTTTCAGCGAGCGAGCGGCCGGTTTCCGTTGCTCCTCTATGTCGGCACGATCGCCTTGATAACGGCGGTTTTCACCGGCGGTTTACTGGCACAGGCCTATGCCGAGGATGAAGAGGGCTGGTTATTCGCGCTGGTCGGTCTCTTGTCCCTACTCTGTACAAGTCAACTGGCGGTCGCGCTGGTGAACTGGCTTGCGACAGTGCTGGTGACGCCGCATGCGCTGCCGCGAATGGATTTCTCAGAGGGCATCCCCCGGGAATCGAGCGCGCTTGTCGTGATTCCAACTATTCTGAGCAGTAGTGAAAACATCGAGGCGCTCATCGAGGCGCTCGAAGTTCGGTTCCTGGCCAATCGTGACGAGCACCTCTACTTCGGCCTGTTAACCGATTTTCGAGATGCGCACGAGGAAACACTACCAGAGGACGAGGTTCTCTTGAGGCTGGCCCAGCAGAGAATCGAAGCGCTGAATGGCAAGTACAGAGAAGCGGCTCGAGATGTGTTCTTTCTGTTTCATCGCCCGCGCCGATGGAATGCCGAGGAGCGGGTTTGGATGGGATACGAGCGGAAACGGGGCAAGCTGGCGGATTTGAATGCGTTGCTCAGAGGCGGCTCACGCGATCACTTCTCACTTATCATCGGTGAGACGGATGTGTTGTCGGCCGTACAGTACGTGATCACCCTTGACACGGACACACAGTTGCCGCGCGATTCGGCCTGGCAGTTTGTGGGGGCGATGGCGCACCCGTTGAACCGTGCACGATATGACGAACGCAAGCAACGGGTCTGCGACGGATACGGCATTCTGCAACCACGCGTCGCCGTGAGTTTGCCAGGCACGAATCGGTCACGCTATGCGCGACTCAACGGGAGCGATCCCGGCATCGATCCGTATACACGGGCCATTTCCGATGTGTACCAGGATCTGTTCAGTGAAGGCTCGTTTATCGGCAAGGGGATTTACGAGGTGGATGCGTTCGAGCACGCCCTCGCCGGACGCTTTCCCGAGAACCGGATTCTCAGCCACGATCTGCTGGAAGGGTGTTACGCGCGGGCCGGGCTGTTGAGCGATGTGCACCTATACGAGGAGTATCCCTCTTGCTACAGCCTCGATGTGAGCCGGAGGCACCGCTGGATCCGTGGGGATTGGCAGCTTGCGGGATGGCTTCTGCCCCGCGTTCCCGGTCCGGGAGCGCAGCGTCAGAACAATCCGCTCTCCGGGCTGTCTCGATGGAAGCTCTTCGACAATCTTCGGCGTAGCCTTGTGCCATCGGCCTCGACCCTTATGTTGTTGCTGGGCTGGACGGTCTTGTCACCATTCTGGTTGTGGACCTTGTCGGTGCTCGGAGTCATCTTCATTCCTCCTGTACTTTCCACGATCCTGGATCTCTTTCGGAAGCCCGAGGATGTTCTCCTCAGGCAGCACGTCGTTGCCGTGCTACGTTCGGCAGGCCGGCACGTTGTTCAGGCGATGTTCACGGTCGTGTGCCTTCCCTACGAGGCGTTCTTCAGTCTGGATGCGGTTGTGCGCACGATCTGGCGAATGTTGATTTCGCAGACACGATTGCTCGAATGGAGTCCCTCAAGCGACTCGGATCGCAATCGCCGCACAGATCTCGTCGGCTACTGTCGGACGATGTGGATCGGGCCGGTTTTTGCCACTGCCGCAGCGCTGTGTCTGACCCAGTCTGATCCGAGCGCGTTAAACGTGGCGCTGCCCATTCTGGGGCTCTGGTTCGCTTCCCCCGCTATCGCGTGGTGGATCAGTCGGCCACTCACTCGGCGTGCCGCAAGGCTGACGACCTATCAGACTCTCTTTCTCCGGAAACTTGCCCGAAAGACCTGGGCGTTCTTCGAACATTTCGTCGGGCCGGACGATCATTGGCTGCCACCGGATAACTATCAGGAGCATCCCGTTGAGAGGGTTGCGCATCGCACGTCGCCGACCAATATGGGACTCTCGCTGCTCGCAAATGTGTCTGCGTACGACTTCGGCTATATTTCGGCCGGACGACTCATCGAACGCACGACGAATGCACTCCATACGATGACAACATTGGAACGGCATCGAGGCCACTTCTACAACTGGTACGACACGCAGTCGCTGAAACCGCTGCCGCCGACCTATGTGTCGACGGTGGACAGCGGGAACCTCGCGGGCCATCTGCTGACATTGCGGCCTGGTCTGCTTGCCCTTCCCGATCAGAAGATTCTGGGACTGCAATGCTTCGATGGGTTTCGCGACACACTCAGTGCCCTCGAAGATGCGACAGGGGAAGCCCCTTCAACCCAGCTCGCTCAAGTTCAGACGTATCTGGAATCTGCTTACGAGTCCCGGCCTACTACGCTTACGGCGGCATGGCTCTGCCTTGACCGGCTGGCGAGATCCGCCGAGGAGGTGTTGGCTAGCTTGAAGGCTGCCCCCGAAGGCCCAGCGACTTGGTGGGCGTGCGCACTGGCCCGGCAATGCCGGGATGTTCTCGATGACCTCATGCTCCTCGCTCCGTGGGTATTGTTGCCTGACTCACAGAATAGGCTGAAAGAGTTCGACCATCTCGACGAGATCCTTACGTTGCGTGAATTGGCAAAACTTGAGGTGACGTGTCTGCCGGCCATTGAGCATCGGTTGGCCACGGAGGCGACGCCCGGGGAGAGTATGTGGGTTGCTGATCTTCAAGAACTCATTGTGAAGGCAAGCCAGCGCGCCAGAGAACGAATCGAGACTGTCGAAGGACTGGCACGTCAATCAAGTCGCTTGGCCGAGATGGAATATGATTTTCTGTTCGACAAGGGCTGCCATCTGTTGGCGATTGGCTTCAATGTCGGCGAGCGCCGGCGCGACTCGAGCTACTACGACCTGCTGGCTTCGGAAGCGAGATTGTGTTGTTTCGTGGCGATTGCACAGGGGCAACTGCCGCAAGAGAGCTGGTTTGCGCTTGGGCGTCTTCTCACGACCGCCGGTGGCGGGCCGGTACTCATCTCGTGGAGCGGGTCGATGTTCGAGTACCTCATGCCGCTGTTGGTGATGCCGACATACGACCACACGCTGCTCGACCAGACCTGCAAGGCGGCAGTGGAGAGGCAGATCGAGTATGGAAGACAGCGCGGCGTCCCATGGGGAGTGTCGGAGTCCGGCTACAACACGATCGATGTACATCTGAACTACCAATACCGCGCGTTCGGCGTGCCCGGCCTGGGACTCAAACGTGGACTTGCCGACGATGTGGTCATCGCACCTTATGCCTCGGCGCTCGCACTAATGGTGGCGCCCGAGGAGGCGTGCTTGAATTTGCAGCGGCTCGCGGCGGCGGGGCTCGAAGGACAGTTCGGTTTATATGAAGCGATCGACTATACGCCTTCCCGTCTCCCGCGCGGACAATCGAGTGCAGTGGTTCAGTCCTATATGGCCCATCACCAGGGCATGAGCCTATTGTCTCTGGCCTATCTGCTCCTGGACCGTCCGATGCAGAAACGATTCGAGTCGGACCCCTTATTCCAGGCGACTATGCTGTTGCTCCAGGAGCGGATCCCGAAGGCCACGGCATTCTACTCGCACAGTGCCGAGCTGTCAGACATCCAGACGACTGCCGGGGAATGGGAGTCGCCGGTGCGCCGGTTCAACAGCCCTCACACGCCGACTCCGGAAGTGCAGTTGTTGTCGAATGGTCGATATCACGTGATGATCACAAACGCGGGGGGTGGGTACAGCCGTTGGAAGGATCTGGCCGTCACACGCTGGCGCGAAGACAGTACTTGCGACAACTGGGGCACGTTCTGTTACCTCTGCGACGTGACAAGCGGGGAGTTCTGGTCCACGGCCTATCAGCCGACGCTCAAGCAATCGAAGAATTACGAAGTTATTTTTTCTGAGGGACGGGCTGAGTTTCGCCGCCGCGAACAGAATATCGAGACGCATACCGAAATCGTGGTGTCGCCGGAAGATGACATCGAACTGCGCCGAATCCGCATCACCAACAGCTCGCGGGCCAGCCGGACGATCGAGATCACGAGTTATGCGGAAGTCGTGCTCGCCTCGTCTGCCGCGGACGCGTTGCATCCGGCGTTCAGCAATCTCTTTGTGCAGACCGAGATCATTCGCGACCGGCAGGCGATCCTCTGCACGCGCCGGCCCCGTTCCCTCGACGAGCACTCGCCGTGGATGTGTCATCTCATGGCGGTGCATGGAGCACACATCGGAACGATGTCCTACGAAACGGACCGCCTACAGTTCATTGGCCGCGGTCGCACTCCCGCTGATCCACAGGCCATGAGTCATTCCGGGGCGCTCTCGGGCAGCGAAGGCTCTGTGCTCGATCCGATTGTCGCCATCAGGTGTCGAATCACGCTCGATCCGGAAGAGTCGGCCACGATTGATATGGTGTCCGGCATCGGCGACACCCGCGACATCTGCCTGGGGCTGATCGAGAAATACCACGATCGGCGCCTTGCCGATCGTGTCTTCGATTTGGCGTGGACCCATAGCCAGGTGGTCATGCGGCAGTTGAATGCCACCGAAGCCGATGCACAACTCTATGGCCGACTGGCCAACTCTGTTCTCTATGCGAATCCCTCTCTGCGGGCTGATCCCAGTGATCTAAGCAAGAACCGCCGTGGGCAATCCGGGCTCTGGGGTTACGCGATCTCAGGCGACTTGCCGATCGTGCTGCTGCAGATCGGAGATCCGGCCAATATCGATCTGGTGCGCCAGCTTGTACAAGCCCACGCGTATTGGCGCTCCAAGGGATTGGCTGTGGACCTGGTGATCTGGAACGAAGATCACGCCGGGTACCGGCAATTCCTCCATGAACAAATCATGGGGTTGATTGCCGCGGGCCTGGAAGCACACGTCATGGATCGACCGGGAGGCATCTTCGTCCGTCCTATTGACCAGATTTCGAACGAGGACCGCATTCTTCTCCAATCGGTCGCTCGCGCCATCCTCACCGACAGGCGGGGATCGCTGGCGGACCAAATCACCCGCCGCGGCCATGCGGACGTCGCTGTGCCGCGCCTGAATCCGACCCGAACCCGCCGCGCCGAGCCCGTACCATCTGCTGCGATACCGCGCACCGATCTCACCTTTTTCAACGGGCTGGGAGGGTTCACGCCCGATGGCCGCGAGTATGTCATTACGACGTCGCACGGGCATGTGACGCCGGCGCCGTGGGTCAATGTCCTGGCGAATCCGAACTTTGGCACCGTCGTCTCGGAGAACGGCCAGGCCTACACCTGGAGCGAGAACGCTCACGAATTCCGTCTCACTCCGTGGCACAACGACCCGGTGAGCGATGCGAGCGGAGAAGGTCTCTATCTCCGTGACGAAGAGCGGGGCCACTACTGGTCCCCCACACCGCTGCCCAGCCGCGGGGCGACACCGTACGTCAGCCGGCACGGCTTTGGCTATAGCGTCTTTGAGCATACGGAGCGGGGCATCCGCTCAGAGCTGTGGGTGTATGTTGCAACGGATGCATCGATAAAGTTTTTGGTGCTTAAGGTCCGGAACGAGTCGGAGCGCTCTCGCAAGTTGTCTGCGACGGGTTACGTGGAATGGGTGCTCGGAGATCTACGGCCAAAATCGGCGATGCATGTCGTGACCGAACTGGACCCCAAGAGCGGCGCCCTTTTCGCACGAAATCCCTATCATATGGAGTTCGGCGCCCGGACTGCTTTCTTTGACGTGGACGAGACGGCTCGGACCATCAGTGGCGACCGGACGGAGTTTATTGGGCGCAATGGCACGCTTCGCAGTCCGGCCGCGATGACCCGGGTGCGGTTGTCTGGCAAAGTGGGGGCCGGGCTCGATCCCTGCGGGGCCATCCACGTACCATTCGAGCTGGCCGCTGGGCAAGAGCGCGAGATCATTTTCAGGATGGGGGTTGGGCGAGACACCGAAGAGGCGCGGAACTTGGTGCGCCGCTTTCGGGGACCTACTGCGGCGCGCGGCGCGCTCGAAATGGTCTGGCAGTATTGGAAGCACACACTTGGCGCGGTGCATGTGGAGACCCCGGACCAATCACTTAACGTCTTGACAAACGGCTGGCTGGTGTACCAAACGCTGGCGTGCCGTCTGTGGGCGCGGAGCGGATACTATCAATCGGGTGGCGCCTTCGGCTTCCGCGATCAACTCCAAGATTCGATGGCGCTCATCCACAGCGAGCCGCAGCTGCTCCGCAAGCAGCTACTGATATCTGCCGCTAGACAGTTTCAGGAAGGCGATGTCCAGCACTGGTGGCATCCTCCCTCAGGCCGAGGAGTGCGTACGCGTTGTTCGGATGATTATCTTTGGCTGCCGCTGGCGACATGTCGCTACGTGTTGAGCACAGGGGACAGCGGGATCTTGGATGAGCCCATCTCCTTCGTCGAGGGCCGCCCGGTCAATCAGGGGGAGGATTCGTATTACGATCTGCCGGGCCGGTCTGAAAAAGGGGCTAGTGTGTATGAGCACTGTGCGCGGGCCATTCTAAAGAGCCTCACACGTGGGGAGCACGGGCTGCCGCTCATCGGTTCCGGTGACTGGAATGATGGCATGGACATGGTCGGAAAACAGGGCAGAGGCGAGAGCATCTGGTTGGGATTTTTCCTGTACGACGTGCTCATGCAATTCACGAAGGTTGCACGACTGCGTGGTGATCTGTCTTTCGCTGAACGCTGCCAGAACGAAGCGGCACAAATCCGCGAGAATATCGAGCAGCATGGCTGGGATGGAGAGTGGTATCGTCGTGCCTATTTTGACGATGGCTCGCCCCTTGGGTCGGCAAGTAATCCCGAATGCCAGATCGACTCGATTGCGCAAAGCTGGTCGGTGCTCTCCGGGGCGGGGGATGCCTCGCGCTCACGCATGGCCATGAGCGCACTCGATCGGCGCCTCGTTCGCCGGGACCATGCACTGATCCAACTGCTGGATCCGCCGTTCGACAAATCAAATCTGAATCCTGGCTATATCAAGGGGTACGTCCCGGGTGTGCGAGAAAATGGAGGGCAGTATACGCATGCGGCGATTTGGGCGGCGATGGCGTTCGCCGCATTGGGAGATGGACGGCGAGCGTGGGAGCTGTTCGCCATGATCAACCCGGTCAACCATGCGAGAAGTCCGGAGGGGATGGCGATCTACAAGGTTGAACCCTACGTCGTGGCGGCCGATGTCTACGCGGTCTCGCCGCACACCGGCCGCGGTGGATGGACGTGGTACACGGGCTCGGCAGGGTGGATGTACCGACTGATCGTCGAATCACTCCTCGGGTTGAGGCTGGATGTCGATAAGCTGCACGTTGCTCCGTGCCTCCCCGCGGATTGGAAGGGGTTCACGGTGCACTATCGGTACAGGGAAACTCTCTACCATATTAATGTCTTGCAAGTCAGAGCCGGGAGTGGCGAGACGAGCGTGATTGTCGATGGCATCGAGCAACAGCATAGAGCTATTTCTCTTGTGGACGACCGCCAGGACCACGTGGTTGAGGTAAAAATACAGGCCGCAGGAAGTTAGGAAGTGGCTATCATCTTTGATTCGAGCGGCTGTTGATGAATAGCAGGATCTGCTGTGATGTAACGCGAGACTCTGGTGTATGTTCCTCATCTCAGTCATCATGCATAACGTGTCATTATCATTGATCTTGTCCATTCGAATCATATCGCTTGACTCCCGTACACATTGCGCCCAGAGTCATAGGGCGAGGTAAAGCTCGCTGACTGTCCCATCTCTTGCGCTTATTAATCCTTCCGAGCGCGACCGATTCTCCAGTCTCCGCCAACCATACTTCACCTGAACAGCGACATGCTTGACGCAGCAGTCTGGCATCAGAAGCTGACGGCGACACAACAGGAAATATACACATGATTATCCTTGTCACAGTTTTTAGCCCCGCCTGGGGCTCGAAATGCTCTAACTCTATGTGACCGGCGCGTTTATAAAATAACCTTGATGACCCATGTGTTTCTCGCGTTGGAGATGCCGGGGTAATAATTATTAAAGGAGCGAACATGAAGCTATCCGGTGGGTGGGGAAGTAATAAAAGTCGAGCTCGCGGTACTCGCAAACCAAAAGTTCGATGGGAGGTTCTGGGACTTCAGAATCCTCTTGATGGCAGATTGATGACCTCAATGGAGGACATCCGTCAGCAAGCATTGAGCTTGGCGAACGCTGGGCTTAAGCAGGGACTCGCTTCCCGACGGCTGACCGAAATGCCAGGCACTACTCATGCTTCTGACAATAGGGGGCTGATAAAGAGGAGGGCCGACATTGACTGAGTGGGTGACTTATAAAAATCATAAGATCAAGGCATGTTCCCAACATCTTGGAGACGACCAATGGACACCCAAGGCGCTAGCCTGGCTCTCAATGGGCAGCCGAGAGCCAATGAAAACCCTACAAGGTGAATCGCATGAGATCAGCAGCACGGAGAAAAAGGCAAATGAAATTGCTCTTCGCAAAGCCAAGAAATGGGTGGATCAACGTCAATAGGTCGAAACTGGTCCACCACCCCGCCTAAGCTTTCAAGTACTTCCCCTCTCACTCACACGAGGGCACCGCCTGTGCATCAGCTATCACCTCTTCTTTACTTGCCCTGTTCCTTCCTCAATCCTTCTAGCACCCATCGAGCTCATGTGGAGTCGCTTCTCGCACTGATACCTATCGGGTGGCCGAGCAGCTGGTACTGAATCGGCGGATAGGTTCGCGCTCTGACAAGTTTCTGATCTCGATACGCTTCAAGAGGGTCTAACAATTATGGCTAGCCAGAATCGAGGGGGTGGAGTGACGTACTCAATAGGTTCAGTTTGTCCTCCTCTCTTTGTGGACGAACGCCACCGCTATGGGCTTCAGAATCCTTCCAACGTCTGGCGACCTAAATGTGGCTAGGGTTCTTCCTAGTATGCGATTTTTACATATGCAGTAAAAAGAAACTACTTCAGAAGACGCGATGGGAACGCGGCCCAGTGAACGCGTGGAACAAGCCGTGAACGCCAGGGGAATTCTGAGGGCTGATTGTGCAGGCCCGGTGTAGAAAAGAGCCCGGGTCGATTAAAGAAACCGTCATGGAAGGCCCTGTGCAGGCGCACCGCCTCCGTGGGCATGCAGTGCGACCCTGACGGAATCTGAAGAAAAAGGCTCGACGCCCAAGGGCGTCGGGCCTTTTTCATTTGATAAACATCTTTGGTAAATCTCTCCGCAGTCAGATCCCCTCGGTAATTTCCTAGTCTCCAAAATTCTCTAACCAAATGTAACCTATAGCTGCAAATGGCTCCATCTTGCTAAGGAAAGGTTTTGCTCATGGTTTCTGCTTTCAGATTGATTCGTGTTCTGGCTGGGATCTGTTTCTTGTGGCTGGGTTTAACTAATTGTCAATTCAATGCAGGCCCCACGATTGATGCGGGTTGGCCCGCAGACACAATGAAAATGGACCCATCGGACCCTAGACCAATGACCGAGTCGATCAAAGGAGAGGTCCTGCGCATCGAGGGTACGAACTATGTCGTCAAGCGGGAGGACGGGAGGGAAGTGAGTGTGTATGCGGACTCCGCCACCCAAGTAATAGGAGATATTCATGAAGGATATAACATTGAAGTGGAGGTGGACCCTCAGCATCACGTGGTGTCGATTCGCTCCACCTCTATCACCGGCCGTCAAAGAGAAAGGTCGGAGTCCATACTAGTGCAGTAGAAATAACAGAGGAGAGCGGCAGCTTGGCTGCCGGTCTTGCGATATGAAGAAATATATCCGCTCGTGGCCAAGAACGCCCGTAAACATTCTTCCTAGGAGGGCGAATCAATGAACGAACATGGCGGAAAGATCGATGCCATTCGTCGGGAGCTAGATGGCAGAGCCTGCCCCTTCTGCGGAAGCGAGAAATATCATCTAGTTCTTCGGTCGGATGTGGAGTCTCAACCTGGCGCCATCTATGCCGATTGTTCAGGGTGCAACCGCGCTCGTGGGGTGGATGAAACCTCGGCTCATGCTCTGGGTGGAAGATAAGTTTTGTGGCACCCTCTACCCTGCAACTTGTGGTTAATCCAAAACGGTGGCCTGAGGTGGTGCTGAGAAGCATCTAACCTCGAACAGCCTACAAGCCTCTCCGGTCGACTGCGCATTCCTTCCATTCGGAATTAAGATATAGGCCCGGCTCCTGACGGCCTGCCTCTGCTCGCTTCTTAGGGAGCGGCGGCCTACTTTGTTCAGGGGCCAGGAAATCCAGAAATTAGCCCTCACCATTGTCATCTTGTGCATGCATAGTGACTCACAAATTTCACAGTGAATGGACACTGCATAGCATTACCCATGAATCAGGCATCTAGTCGTCGTTGTCAGAATTCCTGATCCGAAGCCTGAGCTCCCGCTTGTCTGTCTGATTCGTTGAATCTCGTACGGTAAAATCGTGCCTCACATTACTCGTCGTCGTTGGCGTTCCACTAATCTCCCCCGTTGCGGACTCCAACGTAAGCCCGAGAGGTAAGGGAGGGGTCACTGACCACGTATAGGGAAGATCGCCTCCTGAGGCCTCGAGTCTGTCGGCATAGGGCTGGTTCCTTCTCCCATCAGAAAGCGATCGCGTGGTAATGGTCAATGGTAAATGCTCGGAGCTAATCGTGATCGAGAGTACCCGGACGCCAGACTGTTGAGTAGGTATCGTGGAATCCTGCACCCTAAATGTCGTGGACAATGTCCCTGCGCTTTGTGGTGTGCCAGTAATTGCACCACTGGCGCTCAATGAGAGACCCGCAGGCAAAGCGGAACCATTGTTGATACTAAACGTATACCCTGGCGTGCCACCCCTTGCCGCGAGCTGCCCCGAGTAAGCCTGTCCGACGATGCCGCTTGGCAGTGAGGACGTGGTGATGGTGACGGGCGTGGCGGTGGCAATAATGGTAAGGGTTCGTGTCACTTCATCAAACAGATGGGTGGGTTGTGTCGAATCCGTCACCCTGAAGGTATGGCTCATGACTTGGCCAGATGTTGGAGTGCCGCTGATGACCCCGCTTGATGGGTCCAGGGTCAAGGCTCCGCCTGCTAATGCAGGAGTGACCGTCCACGTATAGGGCGATGTCCCGCCGGTTGCGGTCAGTTGCGTGTTGGGATAGGGCTGATTCACAGTCCCGGTGGGGAGTGAGAACGCATTGATTTCAGGTGGCGCAGGAGCGTTGATGCTGAGCGTGAAGTTCTGCTCATCGAATTGAGGAATCGAATCGGTGACGCGCAGCGTAAACCTGAACGAACCCGTGCTGGTTGCCGTGCCGGAAATATTCCCGTTCGATGGATTGAGAGTGAGCCCTGGTGGTAAGGCGCCGTTGGTCACACCCCAGATAAGGGTCCCAATGCC
The DNA here is from genome assembly GCA_965233175.1 of uncultured bacterium. GTDB lineage: Bacteria > Nitrospirota > Nitrospiria > Nitrospirales > Nitrospiraceae > Palsa-1315. Next base: position 9,709 of record CBDDRW010000038.1, on the reverse strand, counting down.
TCCCGTTACCGATACGGTCTGATTGTAGGCCCCATTGAACGATCCTGGAGGGAGCGTCGTCGTCATAATAGTGGGAGGTGCTGGGAAATTGATCGTAATAGAGAGCGATTTTGTTGCAGTGTTCTGTGGATTTCCAGAGTCTCGAACCCTGAAGGTCGGTGACGATGTACCAGGGGTGGTCGGTGTTCCACTGATCACGCCAGAGGAGTTGAGGGTGAGGCCCACCGGCAATGCCCCGCTGCTGATGTCCCAGGTTTTTGTGCCGATACCTCCTGCCGATGCCAACGTCACATTGCGATAGGATTGCGTCACCGTGCCTGACGGGAGGGGGGACGCCGTGGTGATGATCAGATTGGGCGTTGCGCTGCCGATAATCAGCTGCAATGTCTTCGTCGCGGTTTGTGGTGTCGGGGGAGTTTGATCCGTGACGGTGAAGGTGTACGTCTGGTTACTTGTTCCTGTGGGAATGCCGCTCATCTCTCCGGTTGACGCGTTGAGGATCAAGCCTATTGGCAGAGTCGGTGAATTACTGGTGAGTCGCCACGTATAGGCACCCGTGCCGCCTGCGGCTTCCAATGTCGCACTATAGCGTTGGTTCGCCGTCCCTGGCGGGAGCGAAGCGGTCGTGATGGACAGAGGAATGGCCCGAATGGACAAAGGCAGTGCTTTTTCCACCGTCCGGGATGTTGCATCGGTAAGAGTAAACGTATGTGTGGCCGTATTGGTTACACCGGGCGTGCCACTGATCACGCCATTACTACTGAGAGCAAGACCAGTGGGGAGGAGCGGCGTACCGGCCTTGAGGCCCCACGTATACGGCGTGGTGCCACCAGTCGGACTCAAGGCCACCGCGTAGGGCTGATTGATTGAGCCAGATGGGAGTGAGGTGGTGAGAATCAGCAACGGGGTAGCTGCGATATTGACGGTGATTGAAAGGACCTTTTGGACGGATTCTCCCTTCGAATCTTTCAATTCAAATTCGGTCAGTCTGGTTCCAGTGGCGGTTGGCGTCCCGGAAATGTTTCCGGTGGATGGAGTCAATGCGAGCCCATCAGGCAATGTCGGCGATCCAGGGACTACACTCCACGTATAGGGGGGTGCGCCCCCACCTGCTGCGAGTGTAATGTCATAGGGTATCGCGGTTGTTCCCGGAGGAAGTGGAGAACTCGTGAGAATCGTCAGTGGCCCTAATGGTGCAGGGGGTAGGGCAGAAGTAGAATCCACATTATTGACGTCGCCGCAGGCATGCAAAGCCAAGGCCGCTAGTATGGGAAGGAGAACGGTCCGCCCCATCTTTGGCTGGAAAGCATGGTGGCGCATCAGACGACCGAAACAAGAATTCAACAAGCTACGCCTCTGCTGTACCTACCCACGTCTGTGTCGTCAGGAATCGAATTCTATGGATCGGGGTGGTATGGCTTCTAGGAAGCGAGCGCTGACCGCGATGTCTTGATCGTGACTCGTCGAAGGCATTTCGCCGAAATCATTGCCCGGATTCCCGCTCAATCTTCGGAACGCTTTCACAGGAGCCTCAACAGCCTGTAGCAGAAACTGTTGCTCATTTGCGGCATACGGAACGTGGAGTGTCACGGACAAGGGCGTCCTCATCGTGCCCTCCTTTATCTACAGAGAACCTACTAAGAAAGATGGCTGATTCTAGTATTTTCCCCTGAAAACAATCACTAGTAGATCCCCTAGGACTGGAGTTTCCTGAAACGGGAACAGGGAATCATAGGGCTCCTTGATCTTTGGATTGGTCAGTTCTGTGACCGACAATAGTTGTAAAAGGTAACAAGGTTAGACGAAGAATTGATTAAATATCGCCCTACCGATCTGCTCAGACTCGAAAGGGTTACACGTCCAGAAGGATGTGGATTATTCGTGAATAGTCCATCGCGATGAGGGCGAGGTCTGTCACGAGGTCGGAATGATCAGCGGGGTCGAGGCCGTGGATAAGGAATGCGGATTTGATCTTCTCTTACTTTCATATTGACTCGAAAATTTTACAGTGGTAAATAATCGCGCATGCCACCTGAGCAGATGCATCAGCTCATCCGTGACTCCGTGCAGGCTGAATTAGCCAATGGCACATTCCAACGCGAATGGTCGTCTCTGCAGTTCAGACTTCTTACACGTCCTATGCCCGCTGCCACTCCTTTTGCACGATGGCATCATCGGGCTCTCGGCTCTCTGCAAGGCGCTATGCGGTCATTCGCTCAGCACGTACTGCACCTGCTTCCTTTCTTCAAATGAGACACTCCTCGCCATTCGCTTTCACCTTCTCTCTGCCTAACAAATTCCGCTAGTGTTGTGCGAAATAGCGAATGGTATTTCTCGGCGATTATCCGAACGTCTGGGCAGGTTTCGATCATGTGCTACATCACGACATCTTTTTTGCGAGCTCTGAGAATGGGTTTACGCAATACGTCGAACCGCGAGCAGGAATTCTTGATATGCTGACCACCCCATGGTCGGGCCAACTCTCCGACACCATGATCTCGGCGCCTCCCTAAGCCACGGGCCTTCTCAGGAGCTCCCGCGCTTAGACCAGCTGGTCCCAGCTTTTCAATACTGAGAAGCCTTACCGCTCTTTCTGCCAGCCGATTTAGTCTCGATCTCAGTAATCTGCTCGTACATAGAGTTGGAATCTTCTTTTCGCTATAACCCGGCAGTTCGGCCAGTTGCAGCTGTTCGCGTGGCTCGGCACCTTTCGGCTTCGAGCCTTCTAGCTTCAGACTGCAAGCAGTCGCTGCTCGTTCACAATGTTTCCCTTGTGCGCTTCACAGCTTCTTGCACTGCGCACACAAAGCATGCCTAGTACTCTACTGTATTCAGCTATCGACCACGAGAATGCGGATTGGATCCGGGGGGCAGGATTTTTCTGATCTGGCCAAAGCCACCCCTCCGATTTCATACCGTAGTTTATTTTCTGCTTCCAAAATCCGGGCATCGTCTGTTCAAAAGGAGACAACTCGTCGGAATTCTGCATAGAGCCATTCGGCCATATACTCCCCTACTTATGGGGGGGGATGGAATCGGTTGATAAGTAGTTCAAGGTAGGTCGCCCAGGTAATCGCGCGAGCACCTTGGAGTGCCAGGTATGCGTCGAAACGCCGATCTTTCCACCACAACGATCCTGTTCATTGATCCAAACGATTTCGAGCGAACAGTCTTCGTTGAGGAATTGCAGCGCCGCTCTCCTGACTATCGGATACTGGAAGCCACTGATGGAAAGTCGGGGCTGGCGCTCTACCGTTTTTTTCAGCGGATCGATTGTGTGATCCTTGCGCTTGAATTGCCTGACTGCTCGGGCTTCAGAGTACTAGTTGACTTAATCCCCATCGCCAGGACCGAACATTCCTGTGCTGATGCTCACCAACAACGCGCAACGGGGACTCCATGAGATCGCCATCCAAAATGGGGCGTATGCCTGCTTTAGAAAAGCGTTCACCTCGGGTGAAGATTTGGATCAAGCCATTCAGCGGGCCATGGCGTATGTGGGACGGTTGCCTAAGGAAGATCTCCACGGGCCCCCTTCTAGCCTCTCCGAGGGAAGGAACTGATTGATTAGATTGTTTTAAGTAGTCGCTAGGGTACGTCAAATTTTTGGAGCACCGCGTGAGCACCTTGGAGCGCTAGGTATGCTTAGAGATGCTGATTCCTCGCACAACTGTCCTTTTCATTGATGCAAATGATACCGAACGAACCTTCTTCGTTGAGGAACTGAAGCGCCGCTCGCCTGACTATCGGATACTGGAAGCCACCGATGGAGAATCGGGGCTGGCGCTCTACCGATCTCAGCGAGTTGATTGCGTCGTCCTTGCAGTCGAATTGCCTGATGGCTCGGGCTTCAGTGTGTTAGTTGACTTAATACCAATCGTCAAGAGACCGAGCATTGCGGTGCTGATGCTCACCAATAACGCGCAACGGGGACTCCATCAGATCGCGATACAAAATGGGGCGTATGCCTGCTTTGTCAAACAGTGCACGTCGGGCGAAGATTTGGATCGAGCCATTCAGCGTGCTATGGCATTTGTGGGATGGATGCCCAAAGAAGATCTACACGGACCCTTCTAATCTCTCCGAGTTTCGCAAGAACCAAAAATAAGGGACTGCTGATAGGGGGCCTGATGGGGCTGGTTTGTCCTCTCTTATCATAGGAGCGTGATAGCAGATGCAGATGCTAAAAGCAGAAAATAATTGATCGTTGCTTACCCCACTGACAAGATGGGCTGCTCGATTAGGACCCGCCATCTTCGCTGATGAGTTGATCCAGTTGTAGGGATGAGCTGGGATGGTCGGTGTGCCTTTCAGGTGGATGCGCCAGAACGACGATGAGACAGCAGGTTAATCACATAGCGGATGAAGGCTCACATGACGAAGATTCTAGTCATAGACGATGACGCCCGCGACCGGGGTCTCCTCGTTGCCGTTTTGGAAGAAAGAGGATATGAAGTTATGTTGGCAGACAATGGTGGGGCAGGGTTGGTGTTATGTCACCGGGGAACTCCTGATGCGGTCGTGTTGGACCTCGACATGCCTGGAATAGACGGTCGCAGCACACTAGGGCAATTGCGAATACTACACCCCACCCTACCGGTCGTAGTTTTTAGTGGACGCAGCCCAGAAGAGGTCGAGCAAGAGATGCTAAACCAGGGCGCCACGGCCTTTATTCAGAAGGCATTTTCGCTGGATCAACTGGGGTCGGCATTGCAAGAGGTCCTTCCCTCTTCCACACAAGCTGATAACTGAATGGTAAAGAACTCCTGGTAGCAGAGAACAGAGGAAAACAGGCAAGAATAGAACGAGTCGCAAGGCACTTGCAATATCGTAGACCAAAACGACGGATAGAAAGATGGCCCGAGAAATCCGTTTACCCGCCGCAACCCTTCCACAACGGTGTTCTACTCAACCAGACGAACCACCGATAGGGCATGCCTCTTATCGTTGACCTTGGCCTCAATATGCTCTCCAGGTCCAACGTATCCGATCATCTCTGTGTTTTCGTCAATGTGTAAACGCACTTCCTTGCCATCAGATCGTTGGACAACTAAATCATCAAATTCAACACGCAATACATGGCCATTCACAGTGTTAACTCCTCGAGTGGTGCTCTCACATTTCGTGAGATTCGGTTGACCGTCAGCACAGAGGCGCTCTGGTGGCTGTAAGGCGTTGGCGAGACTTGCGGCCAGCAAGAAACTGCACGACAGACCCGCGATGATTTTAAGGATAGGTCCCATGTATGGCCTCCTCGATTAACGATATACAATTATGCGCCTAGGATCTCATATCGTACTCCTACGCATAGAATTCTGACCTGGGAGCATTCCTAGTGCCTATGCAGAAAAAGCAACGCACCGCTCGGAATCATGAAAGCGATGTCGATTACACGCCTCCCTGCCTGACCACCTGGAACTACCGCGTGCGTTCTTTCCGCCCACCCCGGCCTTCACGTAGGATTCTTCACATTCTATTGGTCGACGCCAGCACGTATCCTATACTGAGCCAACAGTCTGAGCCTGGTTGACGTTCCCACCAAAGGGTGAACACCACCGTCTAGGGCCACACGCGATGCCGACACACCTGAATCTCCTCTTACTTGAGGACTCGTCGAACGATGCGGAGCTGATGATTGAGTCGCTTCGTGAGGCTGGCTTTACGCTGGACCTCCGCCATGTCGATTCGAAAGCCGACTATCTTCGTGCCCTGGAGCAGCCGCCGGATCTCATCCTATCGGATTTTACCATGCCGCAATTCACCGCGCTCGACGCATTGCGACTCCTGCAAGAACGGGGACTCGACATTCCGTTTATTGTCGTTTCGGGCTTAATCGGCGAAGAGATGGCCGTGGACTGTATGAGGGCAGGAGCCATCGACTACTTGCTCAAGGACCGTCTGGGCCGCCTTGGACATGCGGTCTCCCAGGCGCTCGATCGCAAACGATTGCTCGAAGAGAAACGTCAGGCCGACGTGTTGATTCGCGAGAGCCATGCCCACACCTGGCGCATCGTGGCCACCGCTCTGGATGCCTTCATCGGGATGGATTCCGAGGGAATCATTACGGACTGGAACGGGCAAGCCGAACAGATGTTTGGCTGGTCGAGGCCAGAGGCTATCGGACGGCTGCTCTCCGCCACCATTCTCCCTCTGCGATCCCGGGCAGCGTATGAATGCGGATTGCGTCATTTTCTCGAGACGGGGAAAGGCACGTTTCTCAATACACGGATCGAAGCCACGCTCTGCCACCGGGACGGACACGAGTTTCCTGTGGAAGTGGCGATCTCACCAGCCCTGCAACGGGGAGGGATCTTTACGTTCAGCGCCTTCGTGCGAGATATCTCGACACGGAAGCTGACCGAGGAGCGGTTGGCCCTGCAGCACCATACAACCCAGGTCCTCGCTGAAGCGGACACGCTCGTGGACGCGATGCCCAATATTCTACGGACCATCTGCGAGCTGTCTCAGTGGGACCTGGGCACGCTCTGGTTTGTGAATGACGACACCGATGTCCTCAGTTGTGCCGAGATCTGGCATCAGCCCTCAATGGACGCGACAGAATTCTCACGGATGACCATGCACATGGTCCTGACGCGCGGTATTGGCCTCCCTGGGCGTGTGTGGGCGAGCGAAGCACCCGCCACGATCCGCGATGTGATGGAAGATCCCAACTTTCCGCGTGCGCCATATGCCGCGCAGGCGCAGCTCCACACCGCCTTCGCGTTTCCCGTCCGGCTCAATGATCACGTCCTAGGGGTCATGGAATTCTTCAGCCGTGAGATTCGCGTGCTTGATGATGACCTCATGCAGGTCTTTGTCACCCTCGGGAGCCAGATTGGTCAGTTCGTCACGCGGAAATGGGCGGAGGCGAAGGTCCGCACCCACGCCCTGGAACTGGAGCAGAAGAATCGCGCCCTCGACGATGCGTTAATCGAGGCACAGGCCGCGACGCAAGCCAAGTCTGCGTTCCTCGCGACCATGAGCCATGAAATTCGTACTCCCATGAATGGGATCATGGGCATGAACGGGCTCTTACTTGATACCCCGCTGAGCGCCGAGCAGCGCGAGTATGCCGAGACCGTGCGCCGGTGCAGTGAGGCTCTCCTCCACCTTATCGATGACATCCTGGACTTCTCAAAACTGGAGGCCGGTCGATTGACATTGGAGACGATTGATTTTGACCTTCGATCCATCGTCGAAGATACCTTAGAGCTCTTCGCCGACTCCGCGCAGCAGAAGGGCCTGGAATTAGGGTGCCTCCTAGACCCGGCGGTCCCGACGGCGCTCCGGGGTGATCCCGGCCGATTGCGTCAAATTCTCATCAATCTGATCGGCAATGCGCTCAAGTTTAGCCAACAGGGCGAGGTGAAGATCCACGTCACGCGGGGTGAAGAGACGGCCACCACGGTGACGATTGACTGTGCCGTGACCGATACGGGCATCGGCATTGCCCCCGAGGCACAGGCTCGTCTCTTCCAGCCGTTTACGCAGGCCGACAGCTCGACAACACGGAAGTTCGGGGGCACCGGATTGGGTCTCGCGATTTGCAAACAGCTTGTAGAACAAATGGGAGGACACATCACGGTGGCGAGTGTGGTCGGTCAAGGCAGCACGTTCCGATTTACCGTGGAACTGACCACACAACCGGCGCCGGCGCTTACGACACCGCTCTCCAGAGGGCCTCTGTATGGGCGACGGGTCTGCATTGTCGATGACAACTCCACGACCCGGCATGTCCTGGAACAGTGTGCCGCCCAGTGGGGACTCCAGAGTGCCAGTGCTGCAGACGGGGATGAAGCCCGTGCCATCATGCGGGCTGCCGCCGACCGGCGGGAGCCCTTCGATGTGGCGATCATTGATGGTCATATGCCTGGCATGGACGCATTCGAGTTGGGGCAGGCGATCACAGCCGATCCGCTACTGGCGGCGACACGCTTAGTCCTACTGACCAGGGTCGGTTTTCGGGGGCAGTCGACACAAATGACACGAGCAGGGTTTCAGGCCACCCTGACCAAGCCCGTCCGTCGCGCCCACGTCTACGACTGTTTGTCGACCATGATGGATCGCCCTAGAATATCACCTGCGGAGGGTATGGCGAGCGAGCGCGCGAGTCAGTCTCATGACTTGGTCGCCACGTCTCCCCTCGTCGCGGAAACGCCGGCGGTGACCCGCGCCCGTATCCTGGTGGCAGAGGACTATCTCGTGAACCAGAACGTCGCGGTGTGTCTGCTAGAAAAGCTTGGATACCAAGCCGATGTCGTGGCCAACGGCCTCGAAGCGATCGAGGCGAGCGCTCGGATCCGGTACGCCATGCTCTTGATGGATTGTCAGATGCCGGAGATGGATGGATGGAAGGCGACGGCGATGATCCGGGCACGCGAGCAGGAACAGGGAACCGGGCGACTCCCCATCATTGCGCTAACCGCCAACGCAATGACAGGGGACCGTGAGAAATGTCTGAATGCGGGTATGGACGATTACCTTGCGAAGCCAGTCCGACTGGAGCAGCTCAGGGCCGTACTCGTCAAATGGATTCCGGACAGTGAACAACAAGCAGCGGCATAGTAAGCAGATCGAGACGTCGTCTTGGATTCCCTGGATGCCACGCCGCGGAGGAGCCATAGTTGCGGACTGTATATGGGAATAGGAACAACAAAGCTCGAGAGTGCAGAAAACGAACTCGCCTGGTCGAAGGAGAAGAATGACATCGGTATCCAATAGTCAGCCGAGCGGCGCTTCAATTCCTCAACGCAGACTGTTCGCTCGGTATTATGGTGCCAAGTTGGTACCATAACACTGTGACTCATCATGACCTATGGTGAGGCTCGTTATCAAGAATCCTCGCTTTTTGCTGATGATTCCTCTTGCAGGGTAATGTGAGATTGGTCTTCGACGAGACTCTTAATCAGCCAGCTTTGGGATCTGGCGGAGTTCTGGCATTCTGCTTGTCAGGCACCCACGCTCTGCTAGAGTCATGTTATATGCACTCAGGGTCCACGATCTCCTACACGCTCCTGCGGATCACACTAGTCTTCGTGACCGCGACGGTCCCCCTCTTAGCGATCGTTGTTGGAGGCGCGGACCTCCTGACCGACGTGTTCCTTCCCCATGATTATGAATATTATTCCGTCGACCCAATGGTCTCTCGCGAATGCGGGGTGGTGGCTGCTAATCGGCACGATGGGGCTGCTGCCCTGTGGGTGGGTCTTGCTACGGTCCCAAACGCGCCTTCAGTGGCTAGGGCTCCCCACGATTCTCTCCCTGTTCGTGTTGCTCTATCCAGGCGCAGATCCGTCCGCTAACGAACGCGCTGGAGACCAAGTCCTCACGCACCTCGAGCAGGTTGCGGGCGAGGTGCGACAGGCCGCCGAGCAGGCCAAGCTATGGCGCTGTGCCTCAGGGCCCTCAACTACGCTCAGTCCCTATCGACGGGCCAGAGAACGGCTCCTCTATCAGCGCGTGTGCCTGGAAGCGCAGCAGCCGACAGCCTCGCTGCTCGCCTCCAGTGCACCCGGCATGATCTATATCGCCACCAGCCCTACTGAGCAGGTCGTCTGGCTGCGGGCCACGGTCCTGCCCAGTCCCGCGACGAACATCGTCAGGTGGCTCCGGGTGCGTAGCAGGGAATCCCTACTGCTCGCTGGCGAGCGATCCCTTGCTGAAGAAATGGCCCATCGGGATGCGGACTGACCATTCAACCTTAACGAAC
>CBDDRW010000037.1:0-5439 GCA_965233175.1 uncultured bacterium | reverse complement strand
GACAACTCCCTCGTCCAGTCCTACGAAGCGGTGGGTGCAGTTCGACCTGAGCCAAGATGAGTCGATGGGGGATCCACAACCCAGCAAGCCTGTCACGCTCACGATTGCCCTTGGAGGCGTGCCGGCAAGTACGACGTCGGTAGTAGCAATCTGTGAATCGATTATGTTTCAAGCCCAAACGGTCACGCTCGAGCCAGATGGTGAGTCGATGGTCTTGAAAGGAACGGTGACACTCAAGCCGATTTTACTGAGTCGGACCTCCGTGCAACCTAGGGCAGCGCGAATCCAAGTGACGTTTGCTCGATCCCGGCAGGACAAACTCGAACGGTTCATGCGGCGAGTTGTATATCTGACCATGGATCGTTCGGAACGGGCGAATGAGAGTCGTGAATCTCCGCCCGCTCGTCCAGAGGAATCGCAGAGTGAGGATCTTATTTTGGATGAAGTGAAACCGGCCGTAGAACCGGTCTCGACGGGCGCCTTAGCCGAAGAAGATCTAGTCCCGTTTGCCTCGCCAGGGGAAGGGAAAGCCTACTGGCAACAGGTCAGTCATCTCATCAGCCGAAGTTGGGCTCGCCAGATCCGTGGAATCCGGCATGCGCCAAGCAGCGAAACGGTGAAGGTCCAGTTCAAGATGTTTCCCAACGGCCGTGCCCAGTTGATCGAGATTGAGAAAGGCTCGGGCGCGCGAGAAATCGATGAGGCCGGGATCCACGCGGTGATCAATGCACAACCATTTCTTCCGTTTCCCAGCGAGCTGGGAGAGGAAGTGGTAGACGTGCACGTCCGGATGCGAACCGGTAGTCGGGGACGATCTCTCGAAGTGCAGTCGATCGGAAGTCGCTCAACCAGCAGGCCCGATGCGTCGGGCCAACCTTCCAGGAAGTAGACAATATTCCAATCAGGCATCTTTCCACGATGGGCGTTACACAGGAGAACTCAATCATGCTGAAGGAGAAAGGGCAAAGCCGGCTTGTACTACTATTGCTAGCAGTGATGGCTTGGTTTCCAGCTGAGGTTTACGCAGAACCTGCTCGATGGAACCTAGATCCTGAACATTCGACGATCGAGTTTCGTGTCACGCACATGGTTGTGTCGAAGACCGCAGGCCGGTTCACGGACTATGCCGGATTTATCGACATGGATGCCGATACCGGTGCCGTGACGGTCGTTGAGGCCACGATCAAGGCCGCGTCGGTCAATACGAACCACGAAAAAAGGGATACCCATTTACGGACCGCCGACTTTCTCGATGTGGAACACTATCCGACCATGACGTTCAAGATGAAAAGTTATAAGAAAACTGCTGAAAACTTTACTATGGTAGGAGACTTCACCCTACGCGGAGTAACCAAAGAGGTCACCCTGACGGGCAATTATAACGGGGCGTCTAAGGATCCCGGTGGCAATACCAGGGCCGGTTTCAGTGCCGATGGGAAACTCAACCGCAAAGATTTCGGCATGGTTTGGAACAAGACGTTGGATAGCGGCGGGCTCGTCGTCGGCGACGAAGTTCAGATACGACTGGATATTGAATGTATCAAAGCGAAGCCCTAACAGGCTGCTGAAAAAGGCCTCCAACTTCGTTCTCGGTTCGTCACAATCCTCAACGTACCCGAGAGGGTACGCCTCCGGTTGTGACTCCCATGCGGCCTCGTTGGATGACCTTTTTGAGCAGCCTGTGTTGTGTTCGTCCGCTTGAGTGCGGCTCACCATCAGCCAATTTTCCTTAAATGAATCAATGATGAAGGCGATGATCCTGGAGCATACGGCGGATGTGGGGACTGCTCCACTCCAGCTTCGCGAGCTTCCGATGCCAAAGCCAGGCCCTGGGGAAGTCTTGGTTCATCTCACGGTTTGCGGGATCTGCCGGACGGATCTTCACGTCATCGAAGGTGAGTTGGCTGACCCCGCTCTTCCGCTCATTCCTGGCCACCAAGCCGTCGGGGTCGTGAGCCAGGTTGGCGCCGACGTCAGCGAGCGGACGGTCGGTGAGCGCGTCGGGATCGCTTGGCTACAGCATACGTGCGGCATCTGCGAATTTTGCACGAGCGGGCGCGAGAACTTGTGCGAGAGCGCCAGGTTTACCGGCTACCAGGTTGATGGTGGGTATGCGGAGTATGCGCTCGTCCCGGCTGCCTTTGCCTATCCGATTCCATCGGTCTTCAGTAATGAAGAGGCGGCGCCATTGCTCTGCGCAGGGATCATCGGCTATCGCGCGTTGCGCCTAAGTGGAATCCAGCCTGGCCAACGGCTCGGACTGTATGGGTTTGGCGCGTCCGCTCACATCGCCATCCAGATTGCCCATCATTGGGGCTGTCAAGTCTATGTCAGCTCGTTGAAGCCCGATCATCAACGCCTCGCACGTGAATTGGGTGCGTTTTGGGTGGGAGGGGTGACCGACAGACCGCCGGACAAGCTTCACGGCTCGATTATTTTTGCGCCTGCCGGGGAATTGGTTCCGCCTGCCTTGCGTGCGTTGGAACGAGGTGGCACGCTCGCCCTCGCCGGTATTCATATGACGCCGATTCCCTCGCTCGATTACGACCGCGAGGTTTTCGGAGAGCGGGTCATCCGAAGCGTCACAGCTAACACAAGGCAGGATGGGCTCGATCTCCTGCGTGAAGCCGCTGCGATTCCCATCAAGCCCCACACCCAGTCGTTCCCTCTCGTCGATGCCAACCGTGCGCTGCAAGAATTGAAAGCCGGGCGGTATTCTGGCGCGGGGGTGCTCGTTGTCTCGTAATCGATCTAGCTCGGGAAGCCAAACCCATACAAGTCAACTTATGCTGATTGTTTCTGGTGAAGAAGGGCGTGAATCTGCTCGCTGGTCTCTTTGATTAGCACACCCATCTTCGGGTGTGACGGTTCGAGGTCGACCGGCCATTCGTAGTGGCGGAGGCGTTCGCTGGCGGTGGGGCCGATGGAGGCGACGACCATCTTCTTGAGTGCTGTACGAAAGGGCTCAACCTTTCCGTCTTTCTCCAGCACCTCCATCACATGGTCCACTTGAGCGGCATTGGTGATGAGGAGGACGGACACCTTGCCGGAAATAATGTTGTTGAGTGCTTGTCGTAGTGGGGCCAGATCGTCCGGGAGCGCCCACTGGTAGATGGGGACCGGAAAGACCTCAGCTCCACGCTGTTTCAAAGCTTCCAGTAAATCGGGATTCGACACTCCATACTCCTGCACGGCGACGCGCAATCCCTTCACAGGTCGGTATTCATCCAGCGTGGAGATCAGATCGACCCAGGTATTTGGTTCGGGCACTGTTAGCGTCGGTTGGAGACCGAGCGCCTTGAGGGCTGCGACAGGTTTCGGTCCTCGTGCAACCAGGGCTGTCTGTTTGAGAGCTGCCACAATCGATGACCAGGGATAGCGTGTCTTGAGGAGGTCGAACAGCGCGGTGGTGCCGACGCCGGTCAGAAGAATAAGAAGATCGACTCTCTCGGTCGTGAGTTTAACTCCAAACTTCAGTGCCGCTGAATTATCATCGAGTGGAACCTCGCGCAAGGCAGGACTGACAAGTGGCTCTCCCCCGTGGCGCTCGATGAGTCGGGCAATCTCTACCGCCATACGACTCTCGAATGCGGCGACGGTGAGCCCATTGAAATCGATGGTAGCCATGAGGTCTTTCGAAGAAAAGGCAACAAGCAATGTGGACTGTTGCCTCGAGATTAAGAACGAGGGAGCATCGTACCACAATTAGCCAGAGAGGAAGCGCCGCTGTCGGCGTGAATGAAGCGAGTTCGACCTGACTCTGCTGTATCCTGACAGATTGCTGGAAAACTCTGTGGGCACGAGAGAAGTATGATGGTCGGCAAATGTGGCACATGAGTAGAAGTTCTCGCCGGATGCTCAAAATGGCCGTTCAGCGCGGCCGCAGCGAGCGAAGAGGTGAGGCGTACCCTTAGGGTACGTTGAACCTCTGAGCGATGCGAGAACAAAGCTGGCGGAAATTTTCAGCATCCGGCCCGGGATTTTCAATTGACGGAGCCAAAGTGGCTCCCTACTATACGGATTCGATTGGGGATAACTCTATGAGTGCTCCGCTTCATCGAGGATTACGCCATGTGGCGTTGCGCGTGACAAATCTCGCGCGTTCTCGCGTGTTCTATGAACAGTTGTTAGGAATGAAGGTGGTGTGGGAGCCAGATCCCGACAATGTGTATTTCAGCTCGGGGTCGGATAATTTCGCGTTACACCAGATTCCGGCGTCCGATCTCGCCTCGTATCAACCCTTAACGGGGCAATCGTTGGATCACATCGGCGTGATCCTTGAGAGCCTTGAAGCCGTCGACCGGATGTATCGGGAGATCGAACCGCGTCTGCCGCATCTGGGCGGGCGGGTTGTGACAGCGCCGAAGCAACATCGCGACGGCAGCTATTCCTTTTACTTTTCCGACCCGGACGGGACTGTCATTCAAGCATTGTACGAACCTGCGATCAGTAAACTGAGGTTCAGTGCTGAGACGTAAGTGCTGAGTGCTGAGATTTAGGAAGGCGAAAATGCCGGAACGATCCGCAGTAAGGCGATTTGAGGATCTTATTGCATGGCAAAAGGCACGGGAGTTGACCAGGAGGGTGTATGAGGTAACAGGAAATGGACACTTTGCGAGAGACTTTGGATTACGAGATCAGGTCAGACGTTCGTCGGTCTCGATCATGGCAAATATCGCCGAGGGATTTGAACGAGCCAGGCAATCGGAATTTCACCAGTTCTTGAGCATTGCCAAATCCTCTTGTGCGGAACTTCGCTCTCACTTGTACGTTGCGCAGGACGCCAAGTATGTTGATGCCAGTATGTTTAATGAACTGATGAGTCTTGCACAGGAGGTCTCTCTCGTTCTCGGTGGTCTCAGATCAGCCGTCCAACGTCGCCGTGCAGAACGAGAATCACATGGTCACTAGTTTCCGCGTCTCAGCACTCAGCACTCAGCACTCATATCTATGAGTCAAATCTGGAAGAGCTTACCGCGTGGACAGTATCTCAGCCTCGTACCTTGGGCCTGGGTCCAATTGGAGAGTGCGGACCCTCTCGGGCCCTTTCCCTTTATCGCAGGGGTGGCGCCCGAAGTGGTCGCGAGTCTGCAAGAAGTCCATGGCGTCCTCTCCAGTGCGCTGGATACAGCCATCAGCGATGTCTTTTCCAAACGGGCCCCGCTCGACGATCCTGATCGCCGGCGGCGATTGGAAGATGCCTATGCAGAAGTGGTCAGCGCCCATCCCTACTTGCAACAACATATTCGTTGCGGACGTAAGTCGGACGGGACGTTTCAATGGGAGTTTCCAACCGACCCCACCAAATCTGCCACGGTCACGAACGGCGGGCTCCGGATCTTCCATTCTGTAAAGCGGCAGGCGATTCCGATTGGGTTCGACCAGCGCCAGTTAGGTCCGTTGGTGGGAAAGATCTTAGGATACTTAGACGGCACGCAT
>CBDDRW010000036.1:0-8900 GCA_965233175.1 uncultured bacterium | reverse complement strand
TCGAACGAGCACATTCTTATCGTGCGCGTTCTGCGAGCAAGGAGGGCACCTGGCTACTCCCCTCTCCCCCTACCACCCCAACGCCCACCGATGCCCGTTCCTCTCCATCAACGCATCCGCTTCCCTGGGCCCCCAGCTCCCGGCGGTATAGAAGTGGACGGATTTCTCACCAGTCAAGAGTGGGTCATAGAGGCGCCAAGCCGTTTCGGTAAAATCTGCGCTGACGAAGAGAGTCTGATCGCCGATCATCACATCGCGGAGAAGAGTTTCATAGGCTTCCGGGAGTTGACCGAAGGCTTGTTCATAGTCGAACTGCAATGCATGGTCGCTCAGATGGAACGGCCTACCGGGACTCTTTACGGAAAAGCAGAGTGAAAATCCTTCACTGGGCTGAAGTGTGATCAGCAGCATGTTGGGAGAAATACTGCCGGGGTCGAGGGACCGAAATACCTGAATGGGGGCCTCACGAAAAGTCACGGCAATCTGGGTCATTTTACGAGGGAGGCGTTTTCCTGTTCTGAGATAGAAGGGCACACCCTTCCATCTCCAATTGTGGATTTCCGTTTTCAGGGCGATGTACGTTTCGGTGGTCGAATCCTCTGGAACCCCGGACTCCTCACGATAACCTCGAATTGTCTGGTCGGCGATCCTCCAGGACGTGTACTGCCCAAAAACAACATCATGAGGAGTGATCGGCGCAATAGAGTGGAGAACTTTTACCTTTTCACTCTGGATCGCAGCGGCATCGAAGGAGGCCGGCACTTCCATCGCCACAACCGTCATCAGTTGGGTCAGATGATTTTGAACCATATCACGGAGCGCTCCGGCCTGCTGGTAGTAGGCCCCTCGATGCTCAATGCCAAGATCTTCAGCAACAGTAATCTGAACGTTCTCAATGGTGTCCCGCTTCCAGACCGTTTCAAAAATCGGGTTCGCGAAGCGGAATGCCAGGAGATTCTGCACTGTCTCTTTGCCGAGGTAATGATCGATGCGATAGATTTTTGATTCCTCGACATAGCGATGCAAGGTCGTGTTCAGGTTCCGCGCCGAGCAGAAGTCGCGGCCAAAGGGTTTTTCGAATACAACGCGGACCCATCCGCGGCTCTTGAGCAGTCCCGCCCGATCCAATTTCTCCATCGCATCGAGTACGGTGTCCGGTGGCAGGGCGAGGTAGAATACTCGATTCTCCGGCATCGTGTGCGTACGCTCTAGCCGATGGATGTATAAGGCCAAGTTCTCATAATCTCGAGTACTCCCTTCATGCAGAGACTGATAGTGAAGATGCTCTTCGCACCAGACCCGCAACTCCGTTTCACTGCGCCAACCGGCTTGCTCTAGCCCTTCGAAGGCCCAAAGTCGAAACCCCTCTTTACCCATATCGGGCAAGGCAGCGCCGACAATGAGCGTGTTGCGAGTTTCCAGGATTCCCTGATCTCTCAAATGATACAGCGCCGGCAAGAGCTTCCGACGCGTGAGATCGCCTGTCGCACCTATGATGACAAACGTATGAGGTTCAACCTGATGGTCCGACATCCGCCGAGTCCTCCGTGTACAACAACAAAGACTCCCTGTCGAATGCAGGGCTGCTCCCTCTACTCGCTAGCCTTTCGCCTCTAAACCGGTATCGGTGGGGCACGCCAGGGCATGGGAAAACACGCCTTGCTCCACCACTACCAGCAACCCCAATGCTGCCACGCGCTTCAGCAAGAGACGCCTCTCAATACGACCAGGATCCATAGCATGGGAACTGTTAAGAGCAGGCTTGCGGACACATGCCTGTTGGCGCAAAACATTGATGACATCGATTAGCAGTATACTCTCGGCATGCCCTCTCGGCGACGAGAAATTCCCGAACGGCCATGGCGCATCTTATACGTGCTGCGATGGAACCGTATGTACCGTTCCATCCGTGTGTTTAACGGCCGTCTGCGGGACTCGTGACGGGCTCGGAACGGCGGCTCGCTCTTCAATCCACTGGTAAAGCACAGGCAGCACGACAAGCGTGAGGAACGTCGAACTGACGAGTCCACCGATCACAACGACGGCCAAAGGCCGTTGAACTTCCGATCCGATTCCATTGGAAAGGGCGAGCGGCACCAATCCCAGCAGCGCGACCAGCGCCGTCATTAGAACGGGCCGGAGACGCATCACGCAGCCGGACAGCACCGCCTGCCGAACATCCATCCCCTCCTGCCGCCGAAGCGAATTCATATACGACACCAACACGATGCCGTTCAACACGGCAACGCCGAACAGATTGATGAATCCAACCGAGGCCGGCACACTCACGTATTCCCCCGTCACCCATAAGGCGACTATTCCTCCGATGAGCGCAAACGGGAGATTGCAAATGATCAGTGCTGCCTGCTTGAGCGAAGAAAACGACGAGAACAGGAGCAAAAAGATCACAGCAATGGTGATCGGGACAATGATCTTGATGCGGGCCATGGCCCGCTGCATATTTTCGAACGATCCGCCCCAGACGACTGAGTATCCTTCCGGAAGCCTGACCTCTCGGGCCATTCGCTCCTGGGCCTCAGCCACAATACCCCCAATATCGCGTCCGTGTGTATTGAAACTAACCGGCAGATATCGCTGGAGTCGATCGCGGTTGATGCGCCCCGGCCCCTCGTGCATCCGGATCGTGCCGAGATCGCTGAGTGGAATGAAGGCCCCACCGCTGGCCGTCAGTCGAATGTTCCCGATGGTCTCAATGCTGTTCCGATACTGTTCTGGAAACCGTACGACTAAATTGAACCGTCGCTGCTCTTCGTACACTCTGGTCGCGGCTTCTCCTCCGATCGCGGTGGCAATGACCTCACGCACATCCGACACATTGATGCCGTGCCGAGCGATCTTGCTCCGATCGATATCGATCGTAATATATGGCTGGCCGAAGAGTTGTTCCACTTTGAGGTCTTCGACGCCACGAATCGTGCTAAGGATGCCGGCAATCGCATCCCCCGTCTTACGCAACTCGTCCAGGTCTGGTCCGAACAATTTCACGGTTACCTCTGCGCGCACCCCTGAAATCAATTCGTCCACCCGTTGTTGGATCGGCTGACTGATCAGAAAATTGGCGCCAGGTACCTTGGCCAGCCGCTCACGGACTTTCTCTTTCAGTTCCGCCATGGTGGAAGCCGTCGTCCATGTATCAATCGGATGTAACATCGCAACAGAATCGCTTTCGTTCGGCTCTTGTGGATCATTCGCCAATTCCGTGCGACCTATTTTTGACACCATCATTTGCACTTCAGGAAATTCCAGCACCGCCTTCTGCACCTCGCGTTCGATCTTGATCGATTGCTCCAAGGAAATGCTCGGCAAGCGGATCGTGAGCGGGGCCATCGTGCCCTCATTCAGAATAGGAACAAACTCCGATCCCAAAAATGGGAAGAGCGCAATACTGCCGGCCAACAGCAGTCCGGTGGTGGTCAGCACCACGCCCCGATGTCCTAACGCCCAGCGCAGCAACGGAAGATAGGTGCGTTTAGCCCATCGGAGCACGAGCGGATCGGTATCGGCATGTCCCGCCCGCAAACTCAGTAAACACAGGACCGGCGACAGGGTAATGGACAGAATGAGCGACACCATCAGAGCAATCATGATGGTATAGGCCATCGGCTTGAACATTTTTCCTTCCATGCCCTGGAAAGAAAGGATGGGCATGAAGACAATGATGATGATAATAATACCGAAGACCACGGGGCGAGCGACTTCCCGAGCGGCATTGAGAATCAGGGCCTGTTTAGGCAGGCCCTGATGACGGGGATCCGAGAGATGCCGGTGGATGTTTTCCACCACTACGACGGAGGCGTCGACCATCATGCCGATGGCGATGGCCAGACCACCCAAGGACATCAAATTTGCCGTAAGATCGAAGCGATCCATCACGAAAAACGTCACAAGCGGAGTCACGGTGAGTGTTGCCGCTACGATCAACGCGCTCCTGGTATCGCCCAGGAAGATGAACAGCACGACCACCACCAGAAGAATACCTTCTCCCAACGCCTTATACACAGTCTTCAACGCAGCGGAGATCAACTCAATACGATCGTAAAAAGGGACGATCCTCCATCCTGCCGGCAGCAGACCTTTATCCTGTATCTCGGCGATCCTGACTTTGATACCTTCCACGACGTCGCGGGCATTTCCGCCTCGCAGCATGAGAGCAATTCCGGCCACGACCTCACGCTCACCGTTCAAGACAACCGCCCCATGGCGAATGGCATGGCCAATCTGCACCTGGGCGATGTCGTGGATGTGCACGGGAGTGCCGCCCGCTTCCTTGACGACGATGTCTTCGATATCACTGAGCTTCTTAATCAGTCCTGCGCCGCGGACAATGTATTTCTCAGCATAGGTCTCCAGGATGTTGCCTGCGGCATTCGCATTGTTTTTCGCCACGGAGGCAAATACTTCGTCCAGAGAGAGCGCGTATTTGCGCAAGAGTTCCGGCTCGATGAGCACCTGATATTGTTTGACATATCCGCCTTGCGAGTTGATGTCGATCACACCAGGGACACCCTTGAGCAACGGACGAATGACCCAGTCCTGCACCGTTCGTTGTTCAATCAATTCGCGTTCTACTGCGGCACTGTCCAACCCGGCATGGGGAGGGCCTTCCAGATAATACTGATACACCTCTCCCAGTCCGGTGCTGTTCGGCGTCATCATCGGTTCAGACCCGGGCGGCAGATTTTCTTGCACTTCGATCAACCGTTCGAGCACGACTTGGCGAGCGAGGTTGATGTCCATCTGATCGTCGAATACCACCGTAATCAGCGACAATCCCACTTTGGTGAGCGAGCGGAGTTCCGTCATATGGGGAACCCCGGTGACCTGTTGTTCGATAGGAAAGGTCACCAACCGCTCGACTTCTTCGGGGGACAGGCCGGGCGCTTTGGTGACGACTTGCACGAGCACGCTCGTCACATCGGGAAACGCGTCGATCGGAATCGTACGGAAGGCATAGAACCCCAGAAGGGCGAAAAGGCCAGAAAACGTCAGGATCAGGAGGGGGCGACGCAGAGAAATCTCAATAAGTTTATCGACCATGCTCAGTCTTTGGGCTTCAACAATTCAGATTTCAAGGTAAAGGCGCCTTCTTTGACGACCATTTCCTCTTCTCGCAGCCCTTCGAGCACCTCGGCGAAGGTTCCATTCTTGTCGCCCAACCTGACCGTCCGCGCTTCAAAGACGCCGGGCTCCTGCTGCACGAATACGAAGCTGCGATCCCGATCGTGCTGAATCGCTGCTTCGGGGACGACCAAGACATCCGATGCCGGCTCGGACGAGACACGGATCGTGGCAAACATTTCCGGCTTCAGACGACCGGTGGGATTCGCCAAGGTAAGGCGCACCTGCATAGTCCTCGTCGCGGTGTCTAGGACGTCGCCGACATACACAACGGTCCCCTGGAAGACTTCGTCGGGATATGCCGTCACACGGACCTCGACCGGCTGATTCGGAACGGTGGTCGCGCGTTGCACATAAGAGACATCTTTTTCCGATACATTCGCCACCACCCAGACCGTGGAGAGATCGGCTACAGTAAACAATTTGTTGGTGGTTTCGACCAGCTCGCCTTTGGTGAGGTCGCGCGTAATCACCCGGCCTGCAAAGGGTGCCACAATGGGAACCTGCGAGCGGATTGTTTGGGTCTCCTCCAATTTTTTGATTTCTTTGTCGTTCATGCCTAGCAACCTAAGCCCTTCGAGCGCCTCCTGAGCTTCGGCACGAATACTGATCATCTCTCCTTCACGGCGCTGGGCTTCCGCCTGACCGATGACTTTCTCTTGGAAAAGAAACTGCGCCCGCTGATAGGCCTGCTCTGCCACGTGTCGCCGCGCTCTGGCCTTGAGATAGGCAGACTGGGCGAGTCCGAGATCACCGCTGTGAAGCACAGCCAATAGCTGATTGGGTTTGACCATCTGCCCCAAATCGGCATGCACTTCAGCCACCCGCCCACGCACCAGGGTCGTAATATTTGCCAACGCGTTTTCGTTCGGCCGCACGACGCCGGGGAAGGTACGGTAGGTGCGGAACGCCGTTCGTCCAACCGGCTCCACCGTCACACCAGACCGGGTGACTTCATCCAGCGGGAACCGAACAAGACGTGCTTCGTTCGGTGCATGCTTCGGTACGTTTTCCTGTGCCGGAGCCGGCGCACGATCACAAGCCGTGGAGGAGGCCAACAGCAGCATGCCGAAGAAGATCCGAACAGTTGTGCTCAAACCGATTCGTGGCCGTGCATGAGGCTCGCATCGTTTTGTACCACAGCCAGAAGAAATGACCATGCTTCTCATCTATCCTTTTTACAATTAGAGTGGACCACCAACCGCGCGCTCATACCGCGTGAGCGCCAGGGAGAGTTCGAAACGCGCCAGATTGTAATCCACGGTGATCTGGCGTTGAACCCGCTGGGCGTCTAGGACATCCAACAGGCTGGACGCGCCCTGGCGGAAACTCAATTGGGCGATGCGCAGCGCTTCTTGCGCTTGTTTTAAGAGCCCTTCCTCGTAGACGATGATCTGATCTTGCGCCGTTTCTGCCTCACGAGTATGCTGGTTGATGGCACGGATGAGGTCGTTCCTGGCTCGAATCAGCTCAGCCTCTTCTTTTCGTTGGGTACCGAGCGCCGTCGCAATGTGCCCTTGCTGCCGATACCAAAGGGGCGTCGGCAGGCTCACGCCCGCCACCATCCCCTCGCGGCCTGTTTCTCTGGCGTACCCTCCAAACAGAGTCACGTTCGGCACACGAGCCTGCCGCTCCTTGGAGACAGTGGATTCAGCCTGCTCTATCAGTTTCCCCTGGCGCCTGAGAATGGGATGTTGTGATGGATCCCTCGTCACCATCTGCTCCGGGTCCAGACGATCGCGGAGCGACCGGAAATCTCCTTGCACCTGGTAGCGAGGCCCTAAGGCTCCCGACGTCAAGGTGTCCAATCCGACGAGTTTCACGCGCACGACATTCTTGGCTTTCGTCATTTCTTGCTTGGCTTTGAGCACCTCCACTTCCGCTTTCACCAATTCGAATTGAGGGCCTTCGCCTGATCGGACGCGGGCTTTGACAATGCGCGCCACCTCCTGAACGATCTCCAAGTTCTGCTGTAGAAGGTCTACCGTTCGTTCCGCCAGCAGCAGTTCGTAAAACATCCCCTTCACTTCAGCAATGAGGTTGAGCTTGGCTTCATCGAGACCCACCGTCGCGCCGCCCAGACCGGCCTCTGCCGCATCCTGACGGGCCGCACGCATGCCAGGCCATTCTACCGTCTGATGCAGTGTCATGCCGTATTCGGTCACACGTGGCCCGGTGCTGGGATCTCGAAGCGCGCCACTCCCCGTCTGACCTCCGATCGTGGGGTTTGGATAGGCGCCGGCTTGGGTCCTCATGCCCTCATTCTGTTCAATCACGCTTTTTGCCCCCAGGATCGCCGGGTTCCTTTCCAGCGCCAAGTCGATGATGCGGTCGAGCGTGAACGTGGATGCGTGCTCTTTCGTCTGGGCGAAAATCGGCTCCGAGGCTCCACTTGCCCCCGCCACTAATACAGCCATCAGTACTGAAAAATTCAGAAACCGAGCCAGCATATGCTGCCTCCTTCGGAATCACGATGAGGTTGTCCAGTCGAAATCGAAAGCGAACAGAACCTTCGACGTTGGCTAACTGTGTGCGGTCGGAGGATGTAACAGCTGGGAGATGAGCAGAGTGGACTGAGAAATCTCGTCTACCGAGGCATGCGAACGACTTGATTGGCAGTCTGACATATTCACTCGATACGCAACGCAGTCCTCGAGCGTGTCTTGTGTCGAATCGTCCTCGAAATCGGCTGCCTCCCAGCCGTCAGTGAAATCGCAGGCATGCCCACTCCCGGTATCGCCGGTAGAATCACACAGAATATTGCCAGCCCACCCGATCTGCGCGGCAGGGAAGACGGTGCAGAGAAGCAGCACGAAGACAAAAATGGAGCACAATGAACGGATCGTTGTCACAGCACCTTTAAGTAAATACGAGGATGACGAGGTTGTCAATACGTTCTTGAAATGTGTGTGCAGCTCCCCTTAGCAGTTGTGGTGCAGCTCTAACACCCAGCGCTATAGTACCTTTCTTGCAGTCTTAGTTACAACAACAACTATTACCCACATGATTTACGACGGTTCGTCGCGAGATCGTCTGAACACGTGTTCCTCTGGACTCCCGGAGCCCGTCGAAGGGCGACCCTCGTTTCCGTCTTCGTGATGAACACGAGCTAGGGACTAAAGAGGGCGCTATTCATCACAAGATGGACGGCGATACTTGCTATATAGCCCAAGGCAATCGCCCATATCCATTTCAGGTGGGCCGAGAAAGTATAGATCCCCCTGGCTTGCCCCATGAGGGCCACACCCGCTGCTGACCCGATGGACAACAGCGACCCGCCGACACCGGCTGTCAATGTTACCAACAGCCATTGCCCGATGTTCATCTCCGGGTTCATGCTCAACACCGCAAACATGACAGGGATGTTGTCGATGACCGCCGAAAGAATCCCGACGAGGATGTTCGCAGTCGTGGCTCCCAACCCCCCATAGAGAGCGTGAGAGAGTGTGACCAGATACCCCAGCGCGCCAAGCCCGCCGACGCAAAGCATAATGCCGTAAAAGAACATGAGCGTATCCCATTCCACACGCTTCATGCTGACGAACACATCGAACGGCTTGACGGCAGGCTTGAACGATGCGCGGCTATTCACGGCATCTTCGCCCTCAAGCGCGGAGGGATCTGTCCACCCTTCCACCTCCTTGCGCCGGAGAAAATATCCATACGATGCAAGAACACCCAGCCCCGTCATCATGCCGAGAAACGGCGGCATCTCAAGAAAATGATGCATGAGCACAGTTCCGGCTATCGTGATGAGAAAC
>CBDDRW010000035.1:0-5226 GCA_965233175.1 uncultured bacterium | reverse complement strand
TCGAGCAGGATCTTCTGGCACGTTGATTGCTTTTAGGCACAATCAGAAAATGGTCGACGTAAGCAACCCTAAGGAGGTGTACCATGTATAAGTATTCTGCGATGCTCACACTCGGCGCGGCTCTGTTACTCTCACTGTTCTGTGTTGATGGAGGATATGCCTTCCAAATCGTCAACGAGAAACCGCCTGTCGATTTTATGACGGTCGCAACCATGAATGGATGGACAGAAGGACCGATGCAAGTCATCGGCATCCTGCTCGGCACCGGTCTCATCGTGCTGGTTGGTCGCAGCATCAGAAGAATGATGGTGCGACGTCACCATCATTATGGACATCAGACGTAATCCACAAGAATCTTCCTTTGAATCTGGGCTTGGGCTCTCGGTAGAGGTCTCAAGCCCATTCTTTTCATTGCAACCGGTTCTGCGACAAACTTAGTTGCGAGCCAGAGGGCTCACTTCACCCTTCATCTCCTGCTAGCGTAGGCTGGGCCATCCGCCTCTGAATCAAATTGGATACCCATGTAATCAAAATGGAGTCAGCTGAAATCGTGGTGGTCATGTCTCTGCCTTCGTACTTTCCCCTGACATCGCACAAACCAGCGGATTTTGAAGACCATCATGAAGAATTTCTTAAAGCCAACTGCACAAGTCACTGGCATGTCAATTGCTCTATGTTTCCTCAGCAGCGGAGTAGTCCGGCACTAACTCACAGCTGCTTTCAGGTGTTCGTCTCTTCTGGCGATTGAGGAGGTGGTGAATGTGGTGTATGAAAAAAATCCTCGTACTTGTTGCCTTACTAGAGCTGGTGGATTCTCCGACGATGGCCGCGGTTACCGATGAAAAGACAGTGTTAGCTCACTCTCCCGATCATTCGATGGTGGCGGTGCCGGCTGGGAATTTCATGATGGGAAGTTCGATGGGAGATGCCGACGAACAACCGGAACACCAGGTCTATGTGGAGGCCTTTTTCATGGATAAGTATCAAGTGTCGGTGGGGCAATATGCGAGGTTCTTGGATGCTACGTCCCAGGAAGCACCGCCGGATTGGACCATCATGAATCGATCTCAGCACCAGAAGCGTCCAATCGTCAATGTGGATTGGGCGGATGCATACGCATACTGCTCATGGGCCGGCAAGCGCCTGCCGACCGAAGCCGAACGAGAGAAATCGGCGCGGGGGACAGATGGCCGGACCTATCCGTGGGGGAATGAGCATCCAACGAAGTTTTTTGCGAATGTGAGCCAAGAGCATTGGAACAACCATAACGCGTTGACCCCGGTGGGGGTGTTTGAAGACGGAAAGAGCCCCTATGGCATTTATGACATGGCCGGGAATGTCTGGGAATGGGTCAGCGACTGGTATGACCCTGATTATTACAAGACCGGACCGCCGAGGAATCCGGCAGGGCCACCAAAGGGCGAGTCCAAAGTGATCCGTGGCGGTTCATGGGGTAGCGGTCCGGAAGCTCTGCGCGTGTCGAATCGAGAGATCCATTTGCCATCGTTCCGAGGCCTTGGGACCGGATTTCGGTGTGCGAAGACTCCTTAGATGCGAACACCCCTTGACAATTTCTCATTAAAAGAATACCTAAGCGACGGCGAGAGATGAAATGGCTGGTGTGGATCTCTCGCAACACGTTCCGTTTAAGAGTGTAAAAGAGAGAGACCAAGCATGGCCGAGTTCGCATGAGGAATCGTTTCCTTCTCTCTACTTCAATCCGAACTACATATTGTTCGGACATCGGACGCGGTCACATTACCGACTCGATGCGTTTCTTTACATCACTGGAAGATATTGAATGAAGACCATAAGCCTTTCACTACTTTCGCTACTCTGTCTCACGCTTCTTCTAAGCTGCACCTCACTGTCATCTCTCATAAAACAATCCCCCAAGCCAGGTGAGGTGGTCGATGAGGCGCGTCTCGTCAATCGTACAGCTTCGTCTTTCCCGGCTGCCGATGAGGACTTCTTTTCGAAAATGGATGGTGGGGTCAGCCTGGATTCGCATGAGATACAAGGCCGCAATACCTGGATTCTCTGGACGGGGGGAAATGACCGGCTCTGGGATCATCTCTCCAAAGTCAGCTTTGGCACACTGGACTTTCTCAAGACCCTCTCGTCACATCCCAGCCTGAAATTCAGTCGGGATACTCGTTGGCGCTATCTCGGTCTCGTCAACGAACCCTGTTTTGAAAAGGCAACCGGCCCTGACCCTTCCCGATTTGGGTTGTGGTTGGACAAGCGCCGCGCTGACTGTCCTCCAGATCCCTTTGAAAACGAGACCAAATACCCCGGTGTCGCAATTGGAGCGCGCGGCAAAACCGTACCGGTCGGATCATTCTATGGCTATGCAACGGGCATCGTCGGATTGCGGCTTTTCCCCAATCCTGATTTTGATGAACAGGCCGCCAAGAAATGGGACTCGAAGCGCTATTACGAAGACCCGAATTATTATCTCTCCAAAGATCTCGTGAAGCCCTATCGTGTCGGCATGTCCTGCGGGTTCTGCCACGTCGGGCCGAACCCGGTACAGCCACCGCACGACCCTGAGCACCCCGAATGGAAACATCTCAGTTCTAATGTCGGTGCGCAGTATTTTTGGCTCGATCGTATCTTTTCGTGGGAAGCTGACGAGAACAGCTTTGCATATCAGATTTTCCATACCTCGCGTCCTGGCGCACTCGATACCTCATTGGTCTCAAGCGACTACATCAACAACCCTCGCACCATGAACGCGATTTATCAGTTGGGCCCACGGCTGGAAATGGCCAAGCGCTGGGGACACGAAACCCTGAGTGGCGGCGCTCTGGACAACCGGCAGTTCAATGACTATGTCAAGAGCGGGCCACTGACGAATTTTTTTGAGCCACCGACTACTGTCTGGACGCCACACGTTCTGAAAGATGGAGCGGATTCGGTCGGGGCGATAGGGGCCCTTAATCGCGTCTTCCTCAACATCGGATTGTTCAGCGAAGAATGGCTGCTGCATTTCAGACCGTTGACCGGGGGCAAAGCGATCACACCGATACAGATCGCAGCCGCGCGTCAAAATTCCGCCTACTGGGAGGCAACTGAAGCCCAGACGCCGAACATGGCTCTCTTCTTCCTGAAGACAACCGCCCCTCACAAATTGAAAGACGCTCCTGGAGGGGCGGCCTACCTCCCGAAAGACAACGCACACCTGACGCGCGGTAAGATCGTCTTCGCCGAACGATGCGCACGCTGCCACTCAAGTAAGTTGCCGACGCCGGCAATCGGTCTCGATCCTCGTGGCTGCGCAGGGTCCGGATATTTAACCTGTTGGAACAAATACTGGCAGTGGACAAAGACCGACGAGTTCAAACGAGACATGAGGAAGATCGTGTTGGCCGATGATTTCCTCGAGAACAACTTTCTCTCGACTGATATGCGCGTACCCGTCACGCTGCTTGAGACCAACGCGTGCAGTCCGCTCGCAACCAATGCCATCGCCGGCAACATCTGGGACGAGTTCTCTTCGCAGTCCTATAAGGACCTGCCTTCGGTCGGGTCCATCACGGTGCACCACCCTGTAACAGGCGAGCCACACTCATACACAATGCCTGCCGGTGGAGTAGGCTACACACGTGTGCCCTCGCTTGTAAGCCTTTGGTCCACAGCGCCGTTATTCGTCAATAACAGCCTTGGGCGATTCGATCCGAGCCCCAGCGTGGAAGCCCGCGTGCAATCCTTTCATCATTCCATCGAACAACTCTTGTGGCCTGAGAAGCGAGAAAGAGATCCGATCCTGGGCGACAAGGTGCCGGGCATGATTGACCGGACGACGACCAAGAGCTATCTGCGGATTCCAAAAGGCTATCTGCCGGACTTTCTTCAAGGCATCTTGGAACTCGAAGAGAAAATCCTTCCTGATGTGCAGCTGCTTCCCAGCCTGTTCACGGAAAGCGGGATTGAAATCGGACCGATTCCGAAAGGCACACCAGTCAACCTCCTGACCAATTTGAATGTGTACCCCGACGACGCCGGTGTGATTGATCGGTTCCTGCATAAAAAGAAACTGATACGGTCACTGATCAAGACCAAACGCGCCCTCAAAGCTGTACCCCCCGACGCCACCGACGAAGAAGCACGGAAGGTGTTTCGAGATAGGGACGTGGTGGAATCTCTGCTCGAGTTGAGCAAGTGCCCAGACTTCGTTGTGAACAGAGGTCACTATTTCGGGACCGACCAACTACAGAACGCAGAGAATGAGCCGGGCTTGAGTGACGAGGACAAACGAGCGCTGATTACATTTCTCCACACGTTCTAAGTCTATCCCGCCAATCATACGATATTCGATGAAACCCATCTCACGACGATCCTTTCTGAAGCTGGTTGCCGTGACAGGGGTCACCCTGTCAGTGGGAGGCTGTTCGCTTCTGGGACCTTCACGCTCTGAAACCGGTCGTTGTGTCGCAACAGGACTAGCTCCGGACACGGAGTTCGACTACATCGTAGTCGGATCGGGGGCTGGAGGAGGACCGGTGGCGGCTAACTTGGCAGAGGCAGGGTATAGAGTGCTCCTTCTTGAGGCAGGCGGCGAGGCGGAGAACGCACATTATTCAGTCCCGGCATTTCACCCGTTGTCTACAGAGGATCAAGACTTACAGTGGAACTATTATGTCCGGCATTACGCGAATGAGAATCGCCAAAACAACGATTCCAAACGAGACAAACAAGGCCGAGGAATTTGGTATCCGAGAGCCGGGACGCTTGGCGGCTGCACGGCTCATAACGCCATGATTACCATCTACCCGCACGAAAGTGACTGGGACCGCATTGCTAAACTGACCGACGATGACTCCTGGTCGTCCGACAAGATGCGCAAGTACTTCCAGCGGCTCGAGCGCTGCCAATATTGTTCGAGGGCGTTGGACTTTGTGACCGGAGGTCAGCACGGCTTTCATGGTTGGCTTCCTACTGAACGGCCCGATCGAAAGACGCTTGAAGCGTTTGTCAAACAAGACTCGCAGCTCCGAGCCATTCTCGCCGCAGTCGCTCTCACCACGTTAGTAGATCTCCCTGGCTCTACCCTGGACGCTATTATCCATCGAGCCATTCCAAAGCTATTCAGCGCAGCCTTGAAAGAAGACATCAACCATATGGATTCCATCAAATACCGGCCAGAAGGTTTGTACATTACTCCACTCGCGACTAATGGTGGCAGACGCGCCAGCGTGCGCGATCGCATTCGCGAAGTACAAA
>CBDDRW010000034.1:0-11401 GCA_965233175.1 uncultured bacterium | reverse complement strand
CTGGAATCGCTGGCGGCATCGCCGAGATGAGGAAGCCAAGGAGAGACTGTTAGCCTACAACGAGGCAGACTGTGTAAATCTAGAGCCCTTGGCGGATCTGCTCTACTGCCAGATGGTTCAACGATGTCATGCCAATAGCCGGTGACGCGAGACTTTCGGTGGGTAAGGCGGACAATACGAGACGTGGCTTGGTTCCCAGGTGGCCAAGCGTCGGAGTCATTCTCCTGACTCGCCTGATCCACCGCCCGATCTTAGCCAAGAGGAATGCCAAGGGCTTTCCCTTATGGTCATGCTCTCCTCAATTACATAAAGTCAAAGTACTTCGATACGTGGCGTGAAAACTTTGACGAAGAGGAGATCCTTTGCCTACTTGTGGTGTCTACTGAACATGCGTACAAAGAGAGGAGGAGGTCATGATTCCGAAACCCAAAGTGATGGTGATCCTGTCGTGCTGGTCCTTGCTCACACTAGGCTTCTGCATTGCCGCACAAGCAGCGGACAAGCCATTGGCTCGGGAGAGAAGCATACTTACTGTCCACGCGCATACGACAATGGCGAGTGATCGCGTACAGCGCGAGGATGACACAAGGCAAGGGATCCAGACCATCGAAGGGCAAGTTTTCCGACTGAAGGGACAACACGTTTATGTTCGGAAGTCTGACGGCAAAGAAATGCATTTGCATACCAAACCAACCACACAGATGAAGGCCGAACTTAAAAAGGGTGATCGTATTGAGGTGGAAATAGATGACGAGGGTAACGCATTGTCGATTCGACAGCGAGAGTAAATTCCAGCAACGCAAGTCGTACTTTTTAAGAGAAGGGCGCAGTATCGAGCACTCGTTGAACGGAAAGATCGTGCCATTGAGTCATGACGGGTGTCCTATCTTCTCTTTGGTGACTGGCTCAAATCCCGTTTGGGTGAGTTTTACGTACCCTTTGTCATCAACCTCGATCTGCTTCTGACTCTCCAATACCCGTAGCACTTGACCGATTTCCCCTGTCGCGGCCTGATCAAAATACAAGTATACGGCAGCCCACTTCTTCGGGCCTTTATCCGTAAGATGAATCAAGACTCTCTCCTCAAGGCTGCGCTTGGGTTCCCACGGCTGTTTATCCATACCATGTAATGTACACAGGGATAGGAAATACTTACACTGGTAGGTACCCTAGCTATTGAGGGAACGGCGGTTTCGCATGATTTACAGGTGTATGAACGGGATCAAGAGCATGTGTTCATCATGTTCCATCGACCGACGCTGACGAGGTCCGGGACAAGTGATATCATCAAATTTACGAGCAATCGTCGCGATGTCAGCATCCAATGCGGCATGCATCCTTTCATGCAGGGGCATGGGCTTGCCGTCGAAAACCCGTATTACGCGATTACCGGGTTGGAGGGGACCTTCGAGATCATGGGTCTTCCCGCAGGGAGGCATCGGATCAAGGCATGGCATCCGACTCTGGGAGAGAAAGTGCAAGAGGTGACGGTGGCGGAAAGCGGTACCACATCGCTAGGATTCAGCTTTGAGGCGAAATAGTCATGGGGGGTGTGCTCTTCTTTATGTGGTGATCGTGACCGTGTGTCCGACGTTATCGGGGACCATGAGCAATTTACGAAACTAGAGGACGCAATTATGAGCCTTGACAGGTCCCTCCCTGTATGTAACCGTTGCTTACTATGCGACCTACTGAGTTTCGTCAGACCCGCCAGCCGCTTCACCTCACACAATATCAGGCTCGCTGAACGGTCACGAATCGGTTACAGGGGATGACTCAAGTTGTTGAATGCTTGGTCCATCCCCTCTTATTACGGGTGATTGTCGATCTTGGCTTCTGACTCTCTCTGTCTCATTCTGATCCGTGCCGCTTCGCCTACTTACCGCAGACAATCTTCATCTTATGCATGATGATAGGCGACGGAAACAAACTCCTTGAACTTCGTGCTCGGGCGGTCAGGTGCACACCCCTTGATTTAAAGTTATGCCGTTCGGCGTCCGATATGGTCCAGAAGCCTTGCGCTTTGGGGCGACGGGGTGCGTTCGAGGTGCTTTATCAGGAAGGAACGACCGATGTCCATTTTGATCGTGGAGGATAATCCCATCAACGCCATGGTGCTTGAGAACTTTCTCGCCAAAGGGGGCTATCACACCGCAGTGGCGAAGAATGCACAAGAGGCCCTGGCCTGTCTTCCACAGATGAAAGACCTGCAACTGATTATCACAGACTTGAGCATGCCGGAGATGGATGGGTTGGAATTGATTGCTCACCTTAGACGCACACCGGCCATGAAAGACATTCCGGTCATCATCGTGACAGGCCATGCGAGTGCGGGCACCGTCGGACGAGCGAAAGAGCTTGAATGCGCTGCGTTTCTCGTCAAACCGATCGACAAAATCCAACTGCTGAACCGAGTGGAGTCGCTGTTAAACGAGCACCCGCCCGTCTTGCACAATCAACAACGGATGCTCCAGATCATGGGGATCGAGACACGAGAATACGAGAAACTGATCAAGGCGTTCAGAGCGCAACTGCGCATAACCCTCTCGACCATGGCGGTCGAGCAAGCGGAATCAGACGAGCCGATCTCGGAAAGCGCCAGCCAACGACTTAAGGAGCTGGCGGAGAGTGCCACGATTCTCGGTGCCGATCAATTTTCGACGCTTTACGCAAGATTGAAAGGCATCTCCGCGATCACGCGGGGACATTGTCTGGAGGACCATAAGGTTCTTCAGGATCTCGACGGCGCGCTCATGGCGAAATCGCAGCCTTCCCTCAATCCAGAAACGTTCACGTAACTCCTCAGTCAGTCCACCTGGGGTGGCCTCGGTCAATTGTGGCGGACAGAGGTCTTCCCGCTCAAATCACCTACTCCCTCACCACTGCCCCCGCGACACGATTTCAGCGACTACAGTAATACCGACCACGGGTGCAACGCACGGGCCCACCTCAACGGCTCAAAGCGAGCGGGGAAACGTGTTGTGAAATCCGTTGTGAAATGAGTGAGGAAAGCGGGGGATGGGTTAAAATGCTCTCCAAAGTGTTCATGCGGCTTTTCTCTTGTTTTTGGGATGTTACGAGAGAAGCCTTCAATAGTTCAAGACATACGCCTTAAGACCGGCTGAAGGCTACGGGCCGTATGTGGTTTTTGAGATCGATTACCGCCTCGTGGTCTTCGGCAGTATGTTGGATGAGCTTGATTCCGGCAGACATGGCGGTCACAAGCAAGAGGACATATAAGGCTAACCGAAACGGCCTCATATGCAACGCATGGAGGGCGCCAGATAGATTGAGGTACAAGATTGTGCCCGCCACCATCAGCACCAAAAAGAGGAGCGAGAGGATTAAGATCGGTGCCGTGTCAGTCGTCTGGGCCGGTTCAACGAACCAGTGGAGTGAGAGCCTTGTTAGGTAATGCATGTGCGCCTCCCGTGGGAAGGTAGCATATTATTCGCGAGCGCGCTGAACCCATCAGTCTCTTTCTCCCCGTGAGCTGAAGACGAGCCCTGTCCGATTGTACTCGTTGCTTGTCTCATTCCGGCTGGCTTACTTTTTGCCCGGCGTTGTTGCGCAACTCACGATCTGCCGGGTGGATGATGACGTGTTGCTAATATCGGCATCATCACTGGTGCGGATCTTCGGACGAAGAAGCATGTGAGGGTTTCCAAGAAGATATGTATGCCTCGAAAGATATCCTGGTGGGACGATCTAGTCGTAAAATGACTCGATGACGTGTCTCGATCCACTCGTAATTGTTCGTCTCGTCGCACCGAGCATGCGTCGATTGATCCAGGCTCTCTGCGGTGCGCGGGACCTCAAAATGCTCCATCTTGATGCCATGGGATAGACTTCCCGGAGGTATTTCTATCATAGCTCATTAATTTCTTGGTGCTCTCGGGGGACTTGAACTCCCCAACCCTCGGATCCGAAGATGTATCAGATGAAGAGGAAACATTGGGATAATGGCAGAATCGAGCTAATACTGGAGACATGAAGGGACAAGACAGGACATCTAGCAGCAATTACGCAACCCTGGCGCAACCTATGGAGCTTACCTGCGGGGGGATACCCTTGCGACAGAGGCCGGGGGGGCATGGGGTATGAGGCCTCGTGTTGCGGTCTCATTTTTTTGAAAATCGCAAAACTTCAGCCATCAGAGTTAGGTAGAAAGTGACTGAATCGATGGATCCAACAGAAAGGGTGTACTTACCTCCTGCGCCGCTCATCACATTTTCATTATTTTACGAAAGACCAGCACCACTCCCGTGAGTCGGCCTTTTTCATCCCGTATTGGCGCGGCACTATCATCGATCGATAGCTCACTCCCATCTGGACGTAAGAGGACCGTATGGTTCGCCAAGCCCACCACCACGCCTTCGAGAATCACACGGTCTACTGGGCTGTGGACGGGCTTGCGCGTCTCGGCATTGACGATGTGAAACACTTCCCCCAATGGACGCTCAATCACCGCTGCTTTCGGTCGCCCAAGCAAGTCACACGCTGCTGCATTGGCAAAGGTCACGCTCCCTTTCGTATCCGTCACAATCACCGCGTCGCTGATGCTTTCCAACGTGATCCGCCACCGCTCTTGGCTGTCATGGAGCGCCCGCTTGGCATGGTTGTATTCCGTCACGTCTCGCGCAATCTTGGATGCCCCAATGATTCGTCCGTTAGCGTCTTTAAGGGGCGAAATAGTGAGGGCCACTTCGCACAGCTGCCCATTCTTTTTCCGCCGGATGGTTTCATAATGATCTATCCGTTGCCCTCGACTCAGGCGTGACAAAATATCAGCTTCTTCATCTTGTCGGTCGGGGGGAATGAGTAGCCGAATGGAGTGTCCCACGACCTCTTCGCTGGTGTACCCAAAAATCCGTTCTGCGCCAGGATTCCAACTCGTGATCGTCCCTGATAAGTCTTTGCTTATAATGGCATCCTCACACGACGTGATGATTGATGAGAGACGTGCCGCCATCCGAGTCGTGCGGTGTTCCTCCGTCACATCGCGAAATACCAGAACCACTCCCAGCACTTTACCTTTCGAGTCCACAATAGGCGCGGCACTATCCGCAATGGGAATCTCGGAACCGTCGGACCGCAGTAGCACCGTGTGATTCCCGAGCCCTACAATGTTGCCTTCCGCTAAGACCCGCTCCACAGGGTTTTCTACTGGGCGACGTGTTTCTTCGTTGACGATATGAAAGACATTTGCGAGTGGCCTTCCTATCATGTCTTTTTGAGGGTACCCCAACAGCTTCTCCGCCACAGGATTCACGAAGGTCACGATGGACTGAGCATCCATGGCCATCACGGCATCACCGATACTGTGCAAGGTCACGACGAGTCGAGCTTGTGCCTCGGCGGTTGCGGCGAGCGTCCTTTTATGCTGCGTGATATCACGGGCAATTTTCGAGACGCCGATGATCGTGCCGTTCGCATTCCGAATGGGCGACACGGTCAGGGACACGTCGAGCAACGTCCCGTCTTTGCGTCGCCGAACGGTTTCAAAGTGGTCAATTCGATGACCGTCGCGGACTCGAGAAAGGATGTAGGCTTCCTCGTCGTGCAGATGTGGCGGGATGATAAAAAGCATGGGTTGACCAATGGCTTCACGTGCACTGTATCCAAATATACGCTCTGCGGCTTTGTTCCAGCTTTGGATCACGCCCGAGAGATTTTTGCTCACGATCGCGTCGTCGGAGGAGTTGACGATGGCTGCCAAGTAGGCGGCGGGTTCAAACTGTTCCTGCGAGGGTTCCATGGTCTCTCCTTCTTAGCTTCCTGCAAAATATAGTGGTGGAGTTTGACCAAAACGCCAGGGAAACCGCAAGTAAAAACTGCCCACGAGGTTCAAACTAATCTGCTAGCACGATGGCGTATTGTAGGAAAGGGAGGCGAAGGACGGCGCAAGAGCCACTAGGGACAATTCCTGGCCACGCGATACCCGGCTTCTTCCGCTTCCGCCGCGCTATTAAACGCTATTCGATTCTTTGGCGCGATCTCGCTGTAGTTCGGGCAGTCGGGCCGGTGATAGATACGGCTCTTGCGATTGCCTCTGACGGCATAGTGAGATGCTGAGGCGGAGGACGCGGATTCTTTTTCGATAGATCCCAAGAGTGGCGGACTACGTGTAGACACGCTTCCCACAGTCTCAGCACCCAACGGAACAAGGTCTGATGGGTCAAGCGTCTGTCCGGTCATGGCCTTGCGATAGATCCACGGCGGAATCGGAGCCGGATCAACCCACAAGCCTTTCTTGGCGCGTCGTGCTTCATTTTCTAGAAGTTTTAGCTCTTATCTACTGGCGTGTACTTCCGGCACCACCAACACCAGCCTTGCTGACCAGCTCATGGTTAACGTTGGTTCCATCTGTCAGGAGCACATCAGCAAGAGTCCGCCCGTACTTGTCCTTGCCGTGAATCTCTAACGTGACATTCTTGCCGAAGACCAGCGCGGACGAGGCTTGCTTCGCCTTCTTGCCGTAAGCTTGGCCTTTTTCAGGACAGTCTATTCCGCTGAGACGGATACGGTCAGGGCGGCTATTGTGTAGGACTTCGATAGTGTCGCCGTCAAGGACACCGGTCACATTTCCGGTGACGATGCCGGCCAGAGCGGACCCTGTGAAATAGAGCGTGAGCGTAAAGAACGCGATGAAGCGACAGCGCATCGGGCCGCATGGTACCAGCTCATTGTCCCCGGCGAAAGGGTGGACCTATCTGGTTCCATCACTAACTAGGATTCTACCTGGCTTCGCGGCTTCTGAAGAGCGTATCGTTCCTGACGCTCCCTCGTGACTTTCGGTATGCGTGGCAAGTCTTATACCTGTAGCATGGTGAAACGATTTCCCCGGACACCCATCGAGCGAATCGACGAGTTCGTTAAACGCGAAGCCGACAGAAATTATGCCAGTAGTTCCCATTTTGTTCATATACCTGTACTTGGAAGATGTAGTCTTGGAAGGAATATGGAGATATTGTTCAGCTGGCTCGGACATGATTTGGCCAACTTCTTCTCTTGTCATTCCCCGCACCAGATATTTACATTTCTTCTCGAAGGCACGGGCTCGCTCATCTTCCTTCGCCAATCTGTCCTTTGCTCGTTTGGATAGGTCCTTTAACTGGGCCGCTTGCGCATCAAGTTTATTCTCTGCCTCTTTAATTCTCCTCAAAAGTGGTTCTACGATACTCTTGTCTGTGGTGGAATTGTTATTCATGGCTGGACTGGCGAATGAGATTAAGGTGGGCTGGGTATCTGTAACCTTTGCCGACAGTTGTTGGAGGAGTTGTTCCACTTCCGTATGCGCTTGCTCAATCCTTAGAGCTTTCTCCATTATGCTTTCTTGTAGTCGAGATACGGAATCGAGGGTTTTCTGAATCTGTCGGTTCTGTTCTTCGAGACGCTGATAGCGACTTACCGCCGTTTGTTGCGCTAGTTGAAGGTCTCGCTTCGACTTATCAAATGCTTGCTCCTGTAGACGTGTTTGTTCTTGTACGTGTCCCTGAATCTCAATCAGTTTCTTGGCGGGAACCCGCAACAGTTGATAGACCGTCATCATACCGAGTGGGTTGGGTGCTTCGTCGAACGTCATTTGAGTTTCAATCACCAATCCTTTCGCTTCAAGATCGGTGACTTGAGCAAAGTTCATCAATTCGATCTTGGCATTGTCAAACGCTCGCTTTCTGCCCTCCTCGACCGTGGGCGCATGAGGCGCAATGCCGACCACGAAAAAATCTTCTCCTTCCACAAAGGATGATTGTTTTGTCCAGAATGGCCGCTTATTCGCTTCTGCCCCCTTGATAATCTTCTCTGAAACGGCCTCGCCCATACCAGGGGGCCTCTTGAGCTGGTCAGCGGTGGCAGTATTGATGTCGAGCGAGTCGGCTTGCTCGGTAGCTTGAACTACCGGGATGTTGTACACGGCGAAGGGACACAGTGGGAGCAAAAGCAAGAGTGGGATCCCTAACCCTGTGTTACGTGTCAATTTGACGAGCGTTGATCCCATAGCAGCCTCCTTTTCAATGCGTCGTCCCCTTCCCCACCCGTTGTCGCCTCTCAATGATTCCGCCCAACCGTTTGAGAGGTCAGACTGTGCTTCTTCAGAATCTCAAGAATATCATCGATGATTTTGTTCTTGGTTTCCGTGAGCAGGTACGGCTCAGGGAACGCGGTTCCTTGCAGGGAAACTCCGCAATAATTAATGTCATAGAGGTCTGATTTCTTTGTATTGCCATGCCTGTTTTTTTCTTGCTCTTGGCCCGACACAAATCAAAAACATTAACCCTGGTGCCGGTAACCATCGCTAGACTCAACGGGACTTCTTAGGCCGTCCTTGGCCACAGAGCCTTAAAAGCAAAGGCCCGGCACCTTTCGGCGTCGAGCCTTTTAGCTTCAGACTTGCAATGCTTCCACCGCTCTTTCACAGCGTTTCCGTTGTGCCAGCCACAGTTTTTGCATTGCGTATGCCTAAAGCTTGAGCTCACTCTACTGGCTAGGTCGGATTGATCCCACTAGGAAAAACCCAAGATTCAAGGACGTGTGCTTGTTTGTCACGCTGCCTATTGATATTCACCAGGCAAGCCATTTCCGCACTCGCTAGGGGATGCGGCGTTTCTGCTATCACCCGCATGGCTGCTTCAATGGCCGCCCAGCTGGAAAATCTGCCTGGTCAGGAGAGTAAGCAGAACCGTTACCTCTCAAGTTGAGTCGATATCCCTCTGCTTTCCCACCCCTACTTATGGGGAATGGAATTGGTTGATTAAATAGTTTAAATATGTCGCCATGGTACGTAAAACCATGTAGCCCCGCGTGAGCACCTTGGAGTGCCAGGTATGCTTCGGCGCGCCGATCTTTCCACCACAACTATCCTGTTCATTGATCCAAACGATACCGAGCGAACCGTCTTCGTTGAGGAATTGAAGCGCCGCTCTCCTGACTATCGGGTACTGGAAGCCACCGATGGAGAGTCGGGGCTGGCGCTCTATCGGTTTTTTCAGCGGATCGATTGTGTGATCCTTGCGCTTGAATTGCCTGACTGCTCGGGCTTCAGAGTACTAGTTGAATTAATACCAATCGCCAGAAGACCGAACATTCCTGTGCTGATGCTCACCAATACCACGCAACGGGGGCTCCATCCGATCGCCATGCAAAATGGGGCGTATGCCTGCTTTGTAAAAGCGTTCACTTCGGGTGAGGATTTGGATCGAGCGATTCAGGGTGCCATTGCGTATGTGGGACGGTTGCCAAAGGAAGATTTACACGGGCCCTTCTAGTCCCCACTGACATTCTCACGATGGACATATACCATTCCTTTCTACTTTTGTTTCGCCACAATCTTGTACTTGATCTGCTCGTAGGTCGCTCGTGGAAGAATTTGCTTCTGTACCAACTCATCCTTCCGCTGATATGGTCGGCCCTTGATGATCTTTTCTGAATACGCATCGCCAATACCAGGGAGGGCCTTGAGTTGGTCTGCTGTTGCAGATTGAGATCGATGAGGTCTTTTTCACTAGCCGAAACCAGGGAAATAGTCAGGAGGAGGTAGACAAGAAATATCAGGCCAAGCAGTCCTATGCGAACACCCCACTTACCACGTCTTGATATCATGACAACCTCCTTTAATGTCTCGTCCCTTTCGTCACCCCCTGCACCTTCTCTATGATCCCGCCCAACCGTTCAAGCAAGGCATGTGACTGATGCAGAGTTAGCTTATTCTTGATGAACAATACGAGAATATATCGTCCATGAGCTTGTTCTCGGTTTCGGTGGGCAAGCATGGCTCATCATCATTGGGTCTCACGGCCATGTGACCTCTCCAAATAAATTAGGAATGCCTTTCTTTATCACTAATATATATTTGGCCTATGAATTTTATTGGGACCTGATGTCACCTACTTCTCTTCCGCCACTCTCACGGCGGCACCGGCTCATCCTTATGACCGCTTACCCGCTCGCCGATACTCTGCCTCTCCCGCCTTCAACCCCTATTCTTATCTGGTCTCAATTGAAATTGAAAACGCACCGGATCCCGCTTGTTTCCGGCCCGTCGTGTCAGCTATCTGCCAGACACGATGCGATTTATCACCACTGAGTCAGGTAGTTGAACACAGAGGGTGATGAAGTCAGTGTTCAAGGGAATGGTAGGGGTTGAAGGAATGATGGGAGATGAAGGGATCTTCATAATAAAATCTGAATGGGCGCCTTCAATTCGCAGGCCAGACAGGACGCACCCCCTCTTTCGCCAGGCACCCCCGTCACATGGAATCCTCTTCGACTAGCCTAAGACGTTATGGCGCATGCTATCGAAATCCAAAAATCTTCACTTCGATGGCAGTCGGGTGGCACTGGCTATCCTAGCGCCGCATTGGTTTCAATGACCGAGATGGTTTGAGTTTGCAGGTTGTGCTGGAGATTCCAACAGCTGTGGACCGTGATCAGCGAGCCGTCACAACGCCTATGAAGCAACTGTCCCTGCCATGACAACTTTTCCTTCGTTTCCTTTTCGATAGAAGCAAGTGTGGCAGGAAATTTCGTGTTGAACAATTTATGCGTACATTTCCCGAGTGCATCTTCCGCCTTCCACCCATACATGCGCTCAGCCTCTTCACTCCAATACCGGATCGTCCCGTCCGAATCACGCACGATCATTGCTTCAGGGGTTTGATCATGAGACCCTCCTCAGTCCTAGGAGTTTCGATCACGGTCCTTCTGAGCCAATCGTAGTCATGCCCTAATGACTGGGAAAAGTACTCGCGATACCAGTTAATCGTGCGCTCAAGGGCAGTGGAAAAATCGTAGGAAGGTTTCCAACCCAGGTATTGCTTCGCCTTCTCGGAAGAAAGAAGAATTTCAGGGATCTCCGCGGTGCTATTCTCATTCATCACAGGATCGCCGGTTGCGTCGAGTAGTTGGCAAATTCGTTTCGCGATATCTCGAACCTCAATGTGCTCGCCATAAGAAAAGTTGAACGCTTCTCCATAAATTGCAGGATTTTCCGAAAGTCGCTGAGCCAAGAGCAATTGCGCATCGGCTGCATCTTCTATATACAGAAAATCGCGCTTGAACCTGCCGTTTGATCGCAGAGTGGGAACCTCGCCCTGCAAGATGCTCCGTACAATTCCGGGAATCAACCGAGTAAAATTAAAGTCGTAACCGCCAAAAAAATTCCCGCAGCGTGTGACGGCCACAGGACATTTGAAAATCTTTCCATAACACTGGGCAGCGTAATCTTGTGAAGCCTTAGCGGCTTCGTAGGGATGTAACGGCATAAGGGCCATCTCTTCTCGGTAAGGTGTTGGCTGGCGACCGTATACCTTGTCGGTTGAACTGATCACGGAGATGCAGTTTGGACGGTTCGTCCTGAGAAAATCCAAAATCTGCCAAGTGCTGAGTGCTGAGGATTTGAAGC
>CBDDRW010000033.1:0-29335 GCA_965233175.1 uncultured bacterium | reverse complement strand
ACGAACCGCAGCATCCACATCAAGGTCGTCACCGTCAACTTGGCCCGACACACGCCGCAACCCTGGAGGCCTCAGCCCTTCGAAAAATCGTCGAAGAGCCGAGACTTTACTTCCGTGCGCACTTAATGTGGCGCCCACGATATCCCCGCTCCCCTCTTCCGCGGCCCGTTCAACGACGCAACACCAGTTGAGGCGATAGTCCTCGATCCCCTGATCCCACTCCGGATACCGCACCGCATGATCGCCAATCCCGGCATGATCGATCGTCGCCGGCTGTTCAACTTTCAAAGCCAAGAGTTCTTCCACATGAGAAGGCAATTGCCGGCCTCCGGCAAGCCGATCACTCTCAGCTTCTCTGTGCATTCCTTCTCGATTCCGTTGACCCTGTGTAGATGACTCCTGGGCCCCGCCGGCTACGCTCGCCATTCGTTCCATGTCTGCCGATTGTTTCTGATCGTCCGACCCCCGTTCATTCTGATCAGGCTGACGAATAAACTCAGGTTTCATGGCACCGCGATAGACCCAATTCGTGACAGGGCGATAGTCTTCACCCGTCTGTTCGGACGCTGATGGGCCCACACCCAGATCCTCTGATGCTTCATCCGTTTGATCGGCTTGGATCATCGCGCCCTTCGGCGCCAACAACTCTTCAAGCCGCATATAGAGGGCATGGGCCACGCGCACAGCGTCTTCCGCCGTCGCGTTT
This sequence comes from uncultured bacterium, assembly GCA_965233175.1. GTDB lineage: Bacteria > Nitrospirota > Nitrospiria > Nitrospirales > Nitrospiraceae > Palsa-1315. The sequence continues at coordinate 28,629 of CBDDRW010000033.1, read as the reverse complement.
GGGGAAAGAATCGTCTGGCACATCGGCCAGAGGATCGTGATTTCATCTTTGATTGCCTCATGAATAGCGACAGGCTGCGAGGCGGCGGTCGAGAGCTGGAGCAATTGATCGACCACAAGTTCCTTGACCGTCAGCCCATGTGTCAGCGACCGTGTTGTGACCGCCTCCAGCGCCAATTGCTGCAAGTCCCGCTGAATGCCCGGGTACTCTCGCTGTAGCAGAAATTCCACCCGCGCATCCTCCACAAGTGTCCACAGGTCTTGGATCAACCCCGGATGCGGATACAGGTGAAACAACACCTCAAGGCTGTCAGGTTCATTTTGTTGCACCCGACCATACTTCTGCCGCACAGCCATAATCAGATCTGCGAGCGGCTCAAGGGTCAGCCGGTATGTCCCAAACTCTATGTGCCCCGCCTCGTGTGCCGCCATCATCAGATATACGCGCGTATTCTCCTCAGCTGTGGGATAGCGGCGGAGAAGCGACGGCAGAGAGATGGTCCGCCCATCCTGACTTACCGTTGCCCGCGAAGAGGGCTCCTGGCTCACCGAGTCAGGGAGCGCCTGAATGGTCACATCCGTTCCACATAGCCCTTGCACGAAGAGCTTCAGGGTACGGGCCACCTGGCGAAGCGGCACACCGCTTAACGCCACCTCAACCGACGTCAACGCTTTCTGCGACTCTAGAGCAAAGTACGCTCTGGCTCCTTCGGTACTGTAGGCGAGGACTTCCATACCGGTTGTAAACCAGGCCTCGAAGCGAGCCGTGGCCTCGGCAGACTCACCGATCACACTCACCAATTCAGGGGCGCGCCGCAAATAGGCCAGCGCCGTGCCTGCGTCGCGCTCCGCCAGCAAGGCTCCGTACTGTAATACTTTTATCCGCCATCCCTCATTCGGCACAGTACGCAACAGGCGTGGCGATTCTGATAGCCAGGCAACGCCGGCCTCAGCATCTCGTTCAGCCAGCAACGACCCAACGGTCATGACCTTGGCCCTCACTGACAGATCATCGAGATCGCCGAGGATAAGCGGACTGGTCCGGAGAAATTCGATGGTTCCGAAATAGTCTGTCTTCCCGAGACTATTCGGGGAAACCAATTTCAAACCGAATGTCGCCCAGGCCCTCGCATGCTGAATCGGTAATACTCGTGCGACCGCAGGAATTTGACGGATGTACTCTAATGCCACGACAAAATCGACCTGCGTCAGCTCAAACCCGATATCCAGCCAAGCCTTGAGCTGATCAGGTGGGATCACCGTCACCACGCCCAGTGACACGCGGAGAAATTCCAACGCGACATTCGCGTCCTGCTCGGCCAGGTCCAGGGTCGTGTTCAACACCAATGAACGAACCGATGATTCCTCGATCAAACCTAAAATCAGCGGGCTTTCCTTGAAATACTTCAGTCCGATTGCACCTGATGATTCAGTCAATGCAATCCCTAGATCTAGCCAGGCGACCGCATCGCAGAGCAGGCCTCGCTGATGCAGCTCGGGAAACGACTCGATGGCGGTGCGAACTACTCTGGGCGAAATCTCAGTCAATTCATCTAGCAACAGCGAGACACCTTCCACCTGATTCGGTTTCCCGGTAGTCTCGGCGAGGCGAGAGGCCAGATGCTGGGCCATAACAGGCCCAAGCTCCTCTGCCAACTTGCCAATCAATTGCTGATGACTATCCGACATCTCTATTTCCTGATCCTACTCAACGAAATTTGCAAAACGTGTAGTCCACATCATGACGATTCGTTGCAAATCGCGAGCCACCTTGCGAGACCCGCATGGAGCCCTGGGGCCCCGATGCGTACTCATGCAGTACGTCGAGGGTCAAAATGCCACGCCGGCCGAAAGCCCGTCGTAGCAGCGGATCGGCAATTCCAACAGAAGCGGTCATGAATGATGCGGGCTAGATTGTAAAGGACGCCCTAGCGCTTGTAAACTGTGGGCGAACGCGCAGATCGTATAACCCTCTCGTCCGTGTCTTTTGCCGAAGGAGTTTCGATGGCTGAACCGACACAAGAGAGTCTCGAAAAAATGCGGAAGTTCGTGAACGGCTTTGCAGAAAAGAGCGGAACAACCATGCATCCCCTGCCTGCCGTCACCGAAGCCGTGGTCAATGGGCTCGCGATGCATGTGGACGAACTAGGCAAACCTCTCTGCCCCTGCAACTTCTATAAGGATAAACAAGCAGAAGCCAAGCTCCGGCGCTGGATCTGCGCCTGCGATGAAATGCAGATCTACAAATACTGTCACTGCTTATTATTTGTTCGCGAAGACGGCCTGCCGATCACGGAATATCTCCCGGAAGGTCACGAAGGACGGGAAGTCTACGGCGTCGTCACCGATCCAACTCCCGACAAAGGCCGCGCCCTTAGACACAAAGCCGCTTCCACACCGATACCCTTAAACGACACACCTGAACCATCCTCCCCCGCCTCGTAACGACCATGCCACCGCGCAACCGACTTCTGTGTGCCGCAGCCGTCGCTCTCTTGCTGGGAAGCCTGTGGTCCAACCACGCACAAGCCACCGAACCTGGCACTGCGCCTCCTGCCAAGACAGCACAGCCTCCAATCCTCAACGAAAAAGATTTATTCTCCTACAAACAAAAAGGGCGAGGTATGCTGACCGGACAAGCCTTTCTTGTCTCCCCCTCTGGCAAGGCAATCACCCAACCAGGCGCTCCAGTCCATCTCATTCCCATTACGCCCTACACACGTTATTGGTTCGACCACAACGTCCGAACCACAGCCTGTTCAGCAACAGACACCCCTGCCTCCACTGAAAGCACTGTTGCCGCGCGCATTGATTGCCCACAGGAAGCGCTGACTAGGCTCCAGGCAGAAAAACGCCTGACTTCCTATCTCCGCACAACCAGAGCCAACCCTACAGGACATTTCTGGTTCAACAAAATCCCCGCCGGCCGCTACTACCTCGTCAGCCTGATCGAAGAAGGATCGGGACCCCACAAAGAAGAACAACTAGCAGGCCTAGCCTGGCTGACTCTCGAACTCGATCCAGGCGAAAAACTCACTAACCTAGTCGTGACCGACTGCAAAACCAATCTGTGCTGACCTCTTAAGAACCTGGCTCCGGCCTTATTGGCCCGCTGATCGTAGAGTCCCTTGAAAAATCCTTATCTGGTTTTCTTTCCTTTTGATGAATTACAAGACCGACATAGAACCGCAGCATTATCGAGGCGAGACTTGCCACCTTTACTGTAAGGATCAATATGGTCAATGGTGAAATTGCTCCAATTGAGGGACGCAGAACATGATCTACATTTACTGGAGGTGGTTCTATTCCAAATAATGCGACGCTGCTCCGCGGTAAATCCACGTTGAGAGTCTTTTCTTGCAAACAGGCTCCCTAAAATTCCTCGAAGTATTCGTTCTCGAGTTCGCCGTTGGCTTACCTCATCGGTTGCTTGCTGAACAGTCATAAGATATTCACGATATACTTCTTGTCCCGAATTGATCTTAGCCTTCTTTTGTTGTTCCCTGAGGCCATCCACCTTGTTGGAGAAAGCGACTAGAAGATCCCACGCCAAGCGATTACGCTTTCTATCGGCCAGAATTAATCTTTCGGTATCATATTTTGATATAAGCACTGCCAAGGAATAAAAGTCCGCAAGCTGCTTGAACCTAGTGCTGTAAAGCCTGGGAAACATTTTTCTTACTCGGTTAAGCGAATACACTGTCCGCGCAGACGCTTTGCTAATTTGCGTGGCACTGAAATTATCTGATGACATCACACGATCCAATGCGGACTTTTTGTTAATTACGTCTCCTTGGTGCAGGGAAATCATCAATTCACAAATAAACTCAACATGTTTCATCCGTGTGATCTGCCCACGACTCAAGATACCCAAGTCTATGAAATAGGATTCATAACGCTTCGCTAAGCGTGCGGCCTCTTTCAAAAAATGACTATTGTAATACTTAGCATGTTGCCTTTCAGCACGCGTCAAAGCTTTCCCTGTTGAATTGATACGGACAAATACATCGATGATATCGGAAAAATCTCCGTCCACCTCCACTACTGGAATCTTGTATCCTTCTATTAGATGCTGAAACCTCCTGCGTTTCAGAAGCTTCCAATCGATCCATTCGCTCTCCTGTTTGTCAGGTAGCTGAGTTCTTGTTTTGAAGCGTCCCCTCATCTTCCCCATAAACATTAGGATGGACTCTATCCGCTGTTTTCCATCAATAACTTCGATAATAATTTGCCCATCATCATTCTTACTACAGTAAAGAAAGATCGCAGGTAACGGATAGTTGCGGATGATGCTCTCGATCAACTTTGCTCGATCTCGCTCTTGCCATACCGAATCCCTTTGGAATGCAGGGGATAAATTCAGCTGATCTTTCTCAAACAGATTGACGATGTCGGTAACCGTTTTCGTTGCTGTTTCATAGTGCAGCTTGCTCATTGACGTAGTTCTCCAGACAGCCTTGCCTAAGGCCATATCGAATTGCGCGCGTCCGCCAGACACTTTTTGAGACTTTCGATCCTTATCCTTTCACTCGCTCAGGTCTCGCAGCCAGGGTAATCCCGACTGCGGCCGTCGAACGAGGCCCTTCTCAGGGCGCGCGTTCCGGGAGCACATAGACCAATGTGGGTGCCCTTCCAATCCTCTTCATCTTCTGTTTTCTTCCTCCACCCAGGGTGGAAGGTACCCGAACAAGCGGGTGACTGGACTGCCCTTCACTGCGCGCATCGAACGAGCACAGCTTTATCGTGCGCGTTCTGCGAGCAAGAAGGATGGTCCAGTCGCCCGCTACATTAATACTTTCCGCACGTCCTTCCATGTCTTCGCCACCTTTGCTTTCCGCGGCGCCTCGCCTTTGGCTGGTTCCGGGACCATCACAGCGTCGAGGCGTCGCTGCAGAAACGCTTCGGCAAAGGCCTTGGTGCGGCCCACTCCTATTTTGAGCGTCGTCCAGCCTGCAGCATGCCATTCATCCAGTTTTGCCCCGAACGCTTCGGGACTGGACGACACTACGATGATATGCCCGGCCGGGAATTTCTTATCCTTGAGCCATTGCCTGGCCAGAGCGCCCGTCTGATCGTTGCTGCCCATCGCTTTATCATCCATCACCACATAGAGCACGTTGTAGTAAAACTGCGTGAGCTTACCGAGTTCTGCCGCGGCATCAGGCAGAGGACGCCTACCTTCCACATCCTTTCCAGGAAAAATCACGGCTGGCCCCTGTCCAACAGCATCCTCGATAAGCGCCGTCATCTCCACCGCCATCATCGGACTACGGCGTTCCCACACGGCCAGATTCGCACCAACTTCAGCTCCAGCGATGCTCGAAGTGGATCCGACGCGCACGGTAAAGGGGATCACCCCTTTGGTCTTTGAGGTATATGACAAGATGGCGCGCCCGTCACCGCCAGTCATCGCGGTTGCGACAACCTTGCCGGCGATGAGCAGCTCAATAGGTTCTCCTCCCAGACCAGCCTCCGTCAGAGAACTCTTCCCTGTGAGCGTCGCTTCAATGGTCGCCGGCTGATTGGGAGTGGTGAGACTATCGCGAACCGTCAAGATTACGGAAGTCTTCTCAGCAGCGAAGAGGATAGTGGTCGCAGTCAAAAAGAGAAAAATAGTGAAGAGACCGGCTCTGCGGAAGAGGACGCTCATAGGCCGCACAGCCACCTAATAGAACAAAAGTAAAACACCGAACAAGACGTTCAAAAAGTCCGTCCAGCAAGGCCGCAGCGAACTACCACTTTTTAAGGGGTGGCTGGGATGATCCCAACTGCGCGCATCGAACGAGCACATTCTTATCGTGCGCGTTCTGCGAGCAAGGGGATTGTCCCAGCTACCCCGCCCCTCTTTCAACGTCTTGGAAAGTTAGGCCTTCAGAGCAGCCAACACTTCATCCACATGACCACCCACCTTGACCTTGCGGAAGATCGCCTTTAACTTGCCGGTCTGATCGATGACGAACGTACTACGCTCGATACCCCAATACTTTCTGCCGTACATATTTTTCTCTTTGTAACAGCCATAGGCTTTAGAGACGACAGCCCCTTCATCGCTAAGCAGAGGAAAAGGCAGATTGAACTTCTTGATGAACTTCTGGTGCGACTCCTTGCCATCCAAGCTCACACCGAGAACCACAGCTCCAGCTTTCTTCATGGGCATGGCGGCATCGCGAAAGTCGCACGACTCCGTCGTACAGCCAGGAGTATCGTCTTTGGGATAAAAATAGAGAACCACCTGCTTGCCCGTAAAATCCTTCAGACTGACAGGTTTTCCCGTTTGATCGGGAAGCGAGAGAGCAGGAGGCATGTCACCAATTGTGAGTTCCTTTGCCATATCGAATGACTCCTTCTTCGGTTTCTAGCAGAATGCTGAACAAGTCGCTTTCCCACCCGCCCAACCCCGGCAGTTACTTCACCCTCCCGCCCTGAGTCTGCCAAGACAGACTCTTTGCCCTGGGCCGCGCCTATTCCCACGCATCGTTCTCGCTTCGCTCAGAGACTCAACGTTCCACCGGGCAAGAGCTGCCAGAGCAGCTCGGGGCTGGGTGGGTGAAAAAGGATACGCCTCGCCTCTTCGTTCACTGCGGTTTTGCTGGACGGCCTTTTTGAGCATCCTGCTGACTACTCAGGCACTATTGCCCGACGTATGATCACAGCAGCGTGTCGCACAAAAACTGAGTTTTTTCGCAAACTGCTAGTATCGAGGCGCTTCGCCCCGTCTGGTGGGCGTACCAGGAAATTGTTTGTTCTTTTTGGGAGACTCCGGGTTCCCATAGGGTCTGAGCGCGGGCGAATCCCAGATGACTTGATCTCCCGGAGCGAGGTTAGCGGCTTCCATGAATTGTTGGCGCGCTTGCTCCGTGTCCCCCAAGGCATACAAAGCCAAGGCATAGTTATACCGCGCAGGCCCCGATTGAGGAACCTCGGCCATTGCTTGAGAAAAATAATTCTTTGCCTCGTCGAACTGCTTCGCGTGATACGCCTGTGTCCCCTGTTCGGTCAGCGTCACCGCCTGCGACTTCATTCCCGATTCGAGCGCCAGCGGAACCAACGGCTTCGGCTTGCTCATGAAGGAGCAGGCGGTCGATCCGAATAACAAGATCATCATTCCGATCAGAGATAGATACTTCATTGTGCCATCACGTTTCATCGGCGCTTCAGGCCTTCAAATGCTTCCGCGTCTCTTCCTCGAATGTCTTCCGATACAGCACCTCCCACTCTGCGCTACCCTCTACGATTCCGCGCGAGTAGGAGGCCAGCTTCGCTTTGACTTTTCGATCGAGATCCTCTTCTTGCGCCAACTCGGATGCGAGCACCCGTTTGATTTCTTTCAATACTCGCCCCTCATCGGCCTGCATCGTCACCAGCGGGCTTTTCTTGACCGCTTGAAGAATGACGTGTGAGAGGTGGCTGATTTTATCTTCGCTCAACATAAGGCAACCGTGGAATGTCAAACGTGAAACGTGCTGAGACCGGAAGTTCCATCAGCAAACGTTTTACCTTTTACGTCTGACGTTTCACGCCCTAAAGAATGATGCCCCGCTCCCGCGCCAACTTATTCTTCACCAGTGTGAACATCCGCTGGTAATCCACATGGCCCCGCTCGATATCTTGTTCGTAGACGGTCAACAGTTGTCGCACTTCGGCGTTCAGACGATCTTCAACCGACAGTTCTTCGAGAATGGCATGGTCGATCTGCTCGACAAACGCCCTGTGATCCCCAACCACTGCCACCTCTCCCTCTTGCTGCAACCTCACGGCAATCGATTCCGAGATGTGGTGAATTCGTTCTTTCGATAGTCTCATGGCAAGCAAGCCGCGGGTATCCACGGCAGAAATTTTGTGGTCCGCACCTGTTGCACAACAGTATCCCCTTCTCGCAGGATGGTCAAAAAGCTCGTCCGGCAAGGCCGCAGCGAGAGAAGGCCCGAGGCGTACCCTTGTGGTACGTTGAGGGTCTGAACGATGCGAGAACGCCGCTGGCGGGCTTTTTCACCATCCTGCTATATCCGTTCGATTCGGATGGTCGATACATCCATCACTCGCCGCAGTATCGCGGCATCCCCAAGAATATGGCCGATGACATTGACACGGTCGGCTGGAACCGGATCTTGTCCCATGCTCATCGGTGTCCGGCCGAAGAAAATAGCCAGAACCTGCCCTGCCCCCCAGAACGCGACATCGCCGACTTTGACCTGTGTTGTCGCGGTCTCTCGATAGTCTTTCACCCCAGCCAGCTTACAATAGAATTCTTCACCCCACGTGTTGACCGCGCTTTCCACCGGTAAGGCCGCATAAACTTCTTGCGCTGTCTTTGTCGACCTGAGTTCCGCATCGAGCTGTACGGATCCAACTGTAATACGAATTTTATTGGGAAGTTCAGCCATTATATTCGAGTCGGCCCTCCCGATGACCATCAGGTGAAAACCCTTTTAAGACGCGGACTTTAGCTTGTTTATTCGGTGAAATCAAGGCTACAATCTCCCGATCATATGCTCGCATCATCCTTTGTGCTTCTCAAGGGTATCGGCCAACATTCCGAACGCCGCCTCTGGCAGGATGGCATTCTCGATTGGGAGACATTCCTCCGATCTCCAACCCTCCCCGGTATCGCATCGACGCGAAAAGACTGGTATGACCAAGAGCTCGCAACCGCTCAATCCCATCTGGAGAACGGTGACGCGCACTTCTTCGGCGTGTGTTTGAAAAGCCGGGAACACTGGCGCCTCTTCGACACCTTTCGCCACCGCACACTCTATCTGGACATTGAAACGACAGGGATGCCTGCGCGCGAGGGACATGTGACCGTGGTCGGGCTCTATCGAAACGGTCACATGACGAGCTTGGTCCGGGGAGAAACGTTAACCGAGGATCGATTGCACGCGGAATTGGAGCAGACAGACCTCTTCATCACGTTCTTCGGCAGCGGGTTCGACATTCCTTACTTGCAGGCGAAATTCCCTCGATTGAATTTCAAAAAACCGCACTTCGACCTCTGCTTTGCTGCGCGCAGACTCGGCTTCCAGGGCGGACTGAAACGTATTGAACAGGACATGCACATTACTCGCGAGACCGAGGTGATGGGACTCGATGGATGGGAGGCCGTCCGCCTTTGGCACCAGTGGTGCGCAGGAAACGAGACCGCACGCGACCTATTGCTAAGATACAACGCAGCCGATACCCAAAATCTTGAACCGCTGGCCGCACGGCTCTATGACCAGATGGTCGCCCGATTCGGCCCTCCTTCTGTAGAATTTCCACCGACCTGTCGTACCACACTCATCAAGGTCTCCCCGTGAGGCAACCCCAGCGATGGACCGGTGTCGGACGAACTGAGACCGGGCAGGTTCGCGCGTCGAATCAGGATGCACTGGCTCTTTTGAATGACTGTGGCGTGTGGATCGTAGCAGACGGAATGGGTGGGCACCCGGCAGGAGATGTCGCGGCCCAAACCGCTGTGGCCGTGGCCACACAGCGGGTGCGAGAACGAGCATCCTGGTTCCACGAACACCCCGACGGTGCCGCCGAGTTCGTCACGGACCTCCTCATGAGCGCCAACCTGCGCATCCATGATCTTATGAAGATGAAACCCTCATTGAGAGGGATGGGTACGACCTTCGTCGCCTTGGCCATCACGCGGACACCGATGCCGGTCGCGCATATTGCCCACTTGGGCGATAGCCGAGCATACCTCTATCGGGCAGGGCAGCTCACACAATTGACGTGCGATCATACTCTCGTACAAAAGCTTGTGCAGCGCGGGCTGATCAATGAGGCCACCGCGCTCGTACATCCTGAACGTCATGTCTTGACTAAAGGCTTGGGGATGGGCGCCGATATGCAACCGGAGCTGACTTCGATACCGGTAACCCCTCAAGACTTGATCGTACTCTGCAGCGACGGACTCACGAAAATGTTAGAGGACGCAGCCATCGCATCGATACTCTCACGTGTAAACGGCGACCCTGACCGAGCCTGCCACGATCTGATCGAGGAGGCGCTGAACAGGGGGGGTGAAGATAATGTGACGGTCATCGTCGTGGCGTGCAGGCCATCGGCCTGCACAGGAGTTTAATCATTGACAAGAATCTCTCAGCCCTGTAGCCTCAGGTTCTAGCCAGGCGGTCTGTTCTCTCATTTCCCTTGGAACCAAGCAGGAGAATCATCATGCGTGTGCCGGTACTATTTTGTCTCCTTATACTTCTGCTCATAGGAGGAACTTGTTGGGCTCCCGTAGCAATGAGCGGGACCACGGAGAATACCGAACTTGAAGCAACAGTGCGCGCGCTCGTACGAGCTAATTCAGATAAAGATTTACCTACTATGTCCATGCTAATGGCCCACGACGCCGATATTGTCAGCTACTCTATTGGAGGGCGAAAATATGTGGGCTGGCCTGAACTTGAACGGGATATCAAAGCGGAGTTTGCCAACGCGACTGCGCTCGATCTCCGTATCTCCGAACTCAAGGTGTGGTCGAAGGGAGATATTGGGTGGTACACGATGGAACTCGCCTATGGGCGCATCCTTGGCCAAGAACCAGACCAGCAACGAACCGTTCTACCCTTACGTGAAACCGGTGTGCTCGAGCGCCGAAACGGCCAGTGGGTCCTTCTATCATGGCATGAGTCCTTCCGCAGTGTGAGCGATGCGATGCCTGTCGATAATCGAACGAACGCCGCGACCCCGCACACCGTGGCTTCATCGACCGCCCAATCCGCTGTCGTGGATTTGAGCGGGGAATGGGATATTCTTGAGGTCGAGGACGATAAACGTTATCGGGCCACACTCGATAAAACCGGCAATGGGCCCTATACACAACATGGTGGCCAATTTGTCACCACGAAATTCTCTGACCATCTCTGGCAAGGCACGTGGCAGCAGCCGGGCAACGATCGCGAGGGAGGATTTGAGCTCCTCCTCTCAGACGATGGAACCCAAGCCAAAGGCGTATGGTGGTATTCTCGCGTCGGCGCCCAGAAGAATATTCCTCCTCGTGAACACGGCGGAACGTATCTCTGGAAACGATTGACCCCACCACCATCTGCACGATGACATCTGCGTATCACACGAACGTATATGACCGGCTGCCAGTATTTTCACATGACCACTTTTTATTCTTGGGAGGTTGATAGCGGGTCCGTGTGAATCCAGCTATGCCCCTTCGCATACGTCATCATCATAGATTCTATGGTTCGTGGGCTCGATTGAAATGTGTACACTTTTGACCATTTTCTGTTTGCCGATAATGCTACCGTGCTAGTCTAAACCGACTCAATACCGGGAGGTTTTATGCGCCAAGTGCTCTTCACATTTCTCGCCGGCATCTGTCTGACAACCCCTGTTTTTGCAGACGGCGGGCACGATCATCATGCTGTTCCAACACTCAAGAATCAAACGGAGACATCCGTCTCGGTCCAAGGAAATGTCGTCACACTCACGTTCGGTCCCATCGATCTCCCAGCCGCTCACGAAGGAGACCTCGCCGCGTCGATGCCCAAGCATAGTTTTCAGCTTCCCAAGGATATGTATATGGTGGGGTATAAAACAGCCGTGTTCACCAAAGAAGGAAAACCTCTCCCCAAGAACTATCTCCACCATATCCTGATGCTCAACAACAGCAAGCCAAGCGTCTCATGCGACGGTGAACCGTTGTTCTTTGCGGGAGCAGGGCTGGAGATGACTGAGACGCGTTTCCCCGAAGGCTATGGAGTGAAGCTTGCTAAGAGTGACCATCTGATGTCGATCGTCGCCTTTTATCATAAGGCACCGGTCACGAAAGATGTCGTGGCGACCTTCACTATGTACATGGCGCCCGAGGGCACCGCAGTCAAGGAAATGGATGTGTATCAAGTGGGAGTCAATATTGTATGCTTCAGCAAGTTCTCTCAGCGGGGCCCAAACCAGACAGACGAAGGGATTGAAATTAACTCCGGAGTCCAGGTTCACCGGCAGCCGCTCAAATTTTCAATGGATGGCTGTGTGAAATTCGCCTATCCCCATGGCCATGACGAACTCCTCATGATCGGGCTGGATAATATGACCAAAAAACAAACCCTGTTGCGAACGGTTCCCGATGTCTCCCAAGACGGAACTTTTCTGCAATTTCAGCCGCATCAAGTCTATCAGGATGGCCAGGGGTTTCCTGTGACGAAAGCGGACGACTATGAAATGGTTATGGTCCACCATCATCCGTTACAGAAAATAGACGCCCAACATGGAATGGGAAACTATTTGTTATATATGACCCCCGGCGCTTGTCCGGCAAGGTCCCCTTCACCGCTCGCTCTCAATTAACGCATAGCACCATCCAACATGTGCCCACATCCTTGGGTGAGAAGTCCTTTCCTTCCATGGGCTTCCCCCTGGGATGCGTGATGACCAAGGCCATTGCCCTTACAATAACCATGGCCCATATAGGATCGCTCAGACTCCCCTCAAAGTACGCTGGAAACCTCTCCCTATCCCGCAGTATTCCCCCCCTCAATTGACCTATCCGTTTCGCCGTCCTCGAAAAGAAAATCTGCTAGCTGAACATACTCTGGCCGTGTATACTCCCCTGTACATCTTTGAACACACAGAAATTTCATGCGCCTTTTGCATTGCCTTCAGTAGGCCGCATAGCACCTTTGCCTACAATATTTGTTATGCCATTACCTTCATCACATACCGACTCCGTGCCAGCCTCCGCTCGCGAACTATTAGACGTTGTGACATGGTTTTCAGCCGAATTGGGCACGATGACTGACCTCACGGCGACTGGGAATCGGATTATCCAGGAGCTCTGTCACGCAGGTGCGGCGGCCCATGGAACACTGTTTCTGCTGGATCGTGAGCATGAGTGTTATCGCCAAATCAGCATGGTTGGATCGGCAGTCCCCCCACTGATACCCCCTACGCTGGCTATGGATCATCCTCTGCTCCACCATCTACTGAAAACGAACAGGATCATTACACGAGACGATTTGGCTGGAGATCTGCAACCAACCGACGCCGAAATCGGCGCACACGCGGCGATGGGAGCATTACAGATATCTCGTCTCGTGCCACACTTCATTAAAAGCCGCCTCATCGCCTTCTCGCTCCTCGGCACCGCGCGACCTCTCGCTGAGGATAACGCACTGACGACAGCCCTGCTCGCCGCGCTCGCGCAAATCGCTGCAAACGCGCTTGACACCATTGTGCTACACGAGGATCTTCACCGTTCACATATGCTCATGAAACGCACGGATCGACTCAAATCCCTTGAGACAATCGCTGGCGGCTTTGCCCATGAAATTCGAAACCCCCTCACGTCCATCAAGACGTTTATCCAATTGGCCCCGCAACGAAAAGATGATCCTCAATTTATCCATGGATTCAGCAAGATGGTCCTCGACGATGTGTACCGGATCGAACGGCTGATTCAGGAAATTCTCGATTACGCGCGATATATGGAACCGAAGTTGACTGACGAGGACTTCAATGACATTGTGGCCTCATGCTTGTATTTCATCGACGTCAAGGCCGACCGCCAAGGGATCAAGATTGAAAAAGAGCTGGCGCCCGACCTGCCTCGTGTCATGCTTGACCGGCAGCAAATCAAGCAAGTCCTGCTCAATCTTCTCCTGAATGCCGTGGACTCGATGGCGAAATCGGGTGGGCGGTTACGCGTGAAGACCAGAAAGCTGGCGAAGCCAGGAGGCACAGTGTGGGTCCACATCGAGATCAAGGACACCGGTGAAGGAATCCAGGAAACAAATCTCGATCATGTGTTCGATCCATTCTTCACCACGAAACACGCGAGTGGAGAGCACGAGGGAACGGGATTGGGCTTGACGATCGTCCATCAAATTATTCAGGAACATCACGGCGAGATTCGAGTTGAGAGTTCGGTCGGTGTAGGCACCACATTTTTCGTGAGCCTGCCTGCGTTACCTGCATAACCGCCAACACCCTAGGGAAATGTGATGAAAAAACGCGTGTTATTGATCGATGACGAAGCCCGGGTCCGGGTCTCTTTGAAAACGGTTTTGGAGCCGACCTATGAAACAATCCAAGCCGCCGACGCCCAGGAAGGCCTCGACCTCTTTCGCAAGGAAGCCCCCCATCTCGTCCTTCTAGACGTCATTCTGCCAGGCACCGACGGGCTTTCAGTGCTCCAAACTCTCCGTGCTGAAAACCGTACGGCGCCCATCATCATGTTGACGGGAACGAAATCAGTCAAAACCGCGGTCGATGCGATGAAGTTCGGCGCGGCCGACTACCTGTCAAAGCCCTTCGACGTGGAAGAACTCCGCCTCATCGTCGAACGCGCGCTCACGGACCAGGAACTCCGACGGGAGGTGAAACAACTTCGCGCGCAAGTCGTTCAACGCTATGCCTTTCACAATCTGATCGGCAAAAGCCCGTCGATGCAAGGCATCTATACTAAAATCGAACAAGTCGCCGACAGCCGCACAACCGTCCTGATCACCGGCGAAAGCGGCACCGGGAAGGAACTGGTCGCCAAAGCACTCCACTATAATAGCAGCAGGCGAGAACGCCCTTTCGTGGCCCTCAACTGCGCCGCCCTTCCTGAAACGCTGATTGAGAGCGAGCTGTTCGGCCATGAGAAAGGCTCGTTCACAGATGCGACAGCCCGTCGAGTCGGGCAATTTGAGCTCGCCAATACCGGCACACTCTTTCTAGACGAAATCGGCGACCTCAGCGCCATGACGCAAGCGAAACTCCTGCGCGTATTGCAAGAACGAGAATTCACCAGAGTCGGAGGAGTGCAATCCATCAAGGTCGATGTGCGCATCCTGACCGCCACAAATAAAAATCTCGAGGAGCTCGTTCGCAAAGGGCAATTCCGTGAAGATCTCTATTACCGCATCAACGTCATTGCACTCTATTTGCCCCCGCTCCGGGAGCGTGGGGAAGATGTGCCCCTTCTCGCCAAACATTTTCTGGCCAAACGAATCGAAGAGGATAACCGTCCCCCTCAGGAGTTTTCCAAAGACGCCATCGATCTGTTGTCTCGCTATCCTTGGCCGGGGAATGTGCGAGAGATGGAAAACATCATTGAACAGGCGTTTATCTGGTCCAAAGGATCGGACACCATTACCCCCGAACATCTCCCGGTCATTCTCAAGGAAGACTCCCGATCTTCTTCACTCCGCGACGACACCCTCGCAGGGCGACTGTCGCTCGAGAAAGCCGTGATGGAATTCGAGCGAGAAATCATTTTAGACGCCCTCAAACGGACGAACTACATCCAAACCCATGCCGCCAACCTCTTGGGAATCAGCCGCCGGATGCTCAAATACCGCATGGACACGCTGGGAATCGGCCGGCCTGATCAAGAAACCAGCACTGAGACTCAACCTCTCACGGAAGAATAGCACAACTCTCTTTCCCTCACTCCTTCCCGTTTGCACGGCGTTTCCCATCGCCAGTGCCGCGAGAACGCGATCGAACCTATTCTCAATACGCATCGAGATCGTTTTTCGACGGCCACAATCCATGAACATAATCCATCACCGCTTCGACTCATGTGACCGTGAATAGCACAGAATGCGGGGATCCGCTCCAGCCTGAACAGGAAGGGGCATAGAAGACAGTGGTAGTTCACTAGCAGTGTGTTGACAAACTGAATGAAGACGCCGGAAACGACACCGCGTCGAAATCACCACTGGAAGCTCAATGGCCCGCAGGCTGTTCAGAAAGGCCGTCCAGCAAGGCCGCAGCGAGGTCCGCGACGCGAAGAATAATGAGCGTCACGTCTGCGGACGGGCGCGAGTCGGTGAGCGCCCAGTGTCTTGGGCGAGGCGTATTCTTTTTTACCCACCCAGCCCCGAGCTGCTCTGGCAGCTCTTGCCCTGTGGTACGTTGAGCCTCTGAACGATGCTGGCGGACTTTGTCAACAGCCTGCTAGATAACCAATCGGCTACGGCGCACGAAGCACATGAAGGATCGACTGCACAACTTCAGGAAGAATCTGCCAGGCGGGAACAGTGCGTCGGCTTTCGGAGCGATGCGAGTTTTCATGTGACACCAAGAGAACAGAGCCTGATTGCCTGTGACGCTCAGCCTATCGGCGCTCACTGCATCTGCTGGAAAGTCTTTTTGAGCAACGATGACGTGTTTGGTGTGTCGAAGACCGACTGAAAGAGACGATGCACCAAGGTGGTATGGGCAGCAAGGTCAGCTTGAAATTTTTTCACCGCCATCGGCCTGTCAGCACTGTCATAGCCCATGCGGATGGCGCACCGCTCTAACTCCTTTTGCTGATCCGGGAGCGCGTGTGTCTGCAGATCGTGCACCATCTGAAGTTTGTGCTCCACGTCTCTGAGAAACTGATACGCGCCGGCCAGATCCGTCTGTTGTTTCTTCGATAGAATGCCGGACTTTCTGAGCCGCGCCAACGAATCAAGAGTGCCACGGCCAAGAATTCTCGGCAACCGACGTCCAGCCAACACCTGGATTGTTTGAACGAGAAATTCGATTTCTCTGATCCCGCCGACCCCGAGCTTGACATTGCGCTGTTCATGCCTGCGCTCCGCGATCTTCGCATCAATCCGTTCTTTGACCGATCGAATCTCCTCCACCACATCGAGTCCCTCTTTGACATCCGGATCTTTGGATGAAGAGACCAACACAAAGGGGCGCACCAGTTTGATGAACGACTTCCCGATCTCCTGCGACCCCGCGATGGGCCAAGCCTTCAGCAAAGCCAACCGTTCCCATATTTGTCCTCTGGTTCGATAATACTTGGCATAATCATCGAGCGAGCGAGTGAGCTGCCCCACCGAACCTTCCGCCCGCAAGCGGAGATCCACGCGATAGACGTATCCTTCATGAGTCTGAGCGGTCAGCGCCTTCGTCAGTTCTCGCGCGAGAATTTCAAAGTATTCTTCATTCGACAGGCCGCGCTGTGCAGGCCCTTTCATCCTCATGCGTCCTGACGAAGCCGGCCTGGTTTCCCCCTCATTGGACTCACAGACATACAGCACGTCGACATCGGAACTATAGTTAAGCTCATGCCCGCCCAACTTTCCCATCGCAATGACGGTGAAGCCGGTCTCCACCCAGCGCCCTCGACGGTTCTGATGCATAGGAATGCCGTGTCGAGCTCGTAGATCGGTGTCTACAATGCGATACGCGGCGTCGATTAGGACCGAGGCCAGATCCGAAAGGGAGGCGGTCGTTTCCACCACATCGGCTAAGCGGAGGAGATCGCGCACGCCGATACGTAACATCTCCCGGCGACGGAATCGTCTGAGCGCGTCCAATTTGAGTTCAGTGGCAGTGACCGTCTCCAAACTCTGCCGGATCGTACGTTCCATCCCTGCCCTAGTCGGTGCAGTAGACAACACATTCTGTTGAGCCAGCCAGTAGAGCAACAGCGGATCGCGAACGAGGGTAAACGCAAGTGAGTCACTGTTCCCAAAAATCGCGCTGACGAGGTCCAACATACGGGGAGCACTACGCAGGTATTCCAATACCGCTGATCGGCTGACTCCGCTCGCGAGCCAGCGTTCCCAGTGGTTCAAAGCTTGGTCTGGGTCGGCAGTCCGCTCAATCGCTTCAAGTAATGTGGGCAGAATATCCACCAACTGACGCCGCTGATGTGGGTCACCGGCCATCGACTGCAAATTCGCGTCGGCGTCCTGAATGCGGTGGAGTCCGTATGATTGAAGAATCGTTTCGAGACGAGCCTGATCCAGGCCGGGCGCTAAGAGGACAGGCGTCGGATCCAGGCGAGCTGGCCATTCGAGTGTAGGTACAGCACGATACCGTGGCACTGGTTTCTTAGAACGGGTGGCCATGGGCGGGCATTATACGCACACAATGGCGCTCGCACAATGAACGACGGTTCGGCTATACTCCGAGCTATGATGGATGGGCTGGGATCACACGAGGCGATCATCAAGACCCTAGCTTCCCTCTATCCTGATGTCGATGATGAGGTCGTTCAGGATTTCATGTCACGGATGGACCCCGAGTACTTCGAGCGGTTCCAACCAGACACCATCGCGCACCATATTCAGCTTGCCAGTCGGCTCACACCAGACCACCCTTGCGAGTTATCCGTGCTCGACAAACGAGCAGGACGATCGGAAATCAGCATCGTCGCCTACGATTACTTCTCTGAATTCGCCGCCATCTGCGGTGTGCTCTCAGCCTTTGGGCTCAATATCGAAGAAGGACGGATCTATACCTTTGTGGAAGCCACGCTCTCTCCCTCAACAGCCGGTCGGCCGAAAAGCAGGCCCGGGCTCAACCGCAAGAAAATCGTCGATGTCTTCCTTGTCCATCCCATAGACCGCACGGGCTTTCCCTTATCCCAACACGATGCCCTCCGACAGACAGTCAGCGAGATCGTTCAACTGCTGGATACCGGTCAGTTCGAAGAGGCGCGCCAATATGTCAACCGGCGGCTCGTCGAACGATTGGACAAGCAGCGGAGCGCCTTTACCGGGCTACTGGATACCGTGCAGATTACTTTCGACAATAGCCAATCAGCGACTGACACGATCATGGACATCCAATCCGACGATACGCCGGCGTTCCTCTATGCACTTGCGAATGCCCTGGCCATGCGCAACATCTACATCACCAAGGCCCAAATCGAATGCGACGGCGCCAAGCTGCACGATCGTTTCTTCGTCAGGAATCGGGATGGACAGAAACTGATCGATTCGACTGATCAACAGCAACTACGGCTGACCGCCGTGCTCATTAAACAATTCACGCATGCCTTGACCTGGGCTTCTGACCCGGCCAAGGCACTGGCATCCTTCGACCAGTTCCTGGATCTCATCGTGAGAGACCAGCATAAGAAGAGCAAGAGCCAGGCACTCGACTTCGTCAGCGACAAAAAAACCTTTCCGCTGCTCGCGCAACTGCTCGGCGCCAGTGACTTCTTGTGGGAGGACTTTCTCCGACGCCAGCATGACAACCTCCTGCCGCTGCTCACGGAATACCGGGATGCTCCCTTGATCAAACCACAGGCAACTCTTCGGAAAGAGCTCAAACGTCTGGTCGCTCGAGCCAAAACAGACGAAGCGCGAAAAGATGCCTTAAACCGGTTCAAAGACCGGGAGATGTTCAGAATCGACATTAAGCACATCGTCGAGCCCTCGGAGAATTTCCCCGACTTTTCGCTGGCGCTCACGGAACTGGCCGAGGTCATCATGGAACAAAGCATCGCTGATTGCGGTGCCAAATTGGAAAAGTCATATGGACGCCCACGGCTCATGAATGGAAAACCCTGCCCCTTCGCCGTCCTCGGCCTGGGAAAGTTCGGAGGGCGAGAGCTCGGCTACGCCTCGGATATCGAAGTCCTGTTCGTCTACGGTGGATCCGGCAGCACCAATGGAACGAATGGGATTGAGAACAGCGAATACTTCGAACGGCTAGCGCAAGAACTTTTGGGATGGATCGAAGCCAAGCAAGAAGGCATCTTTCGCATCGATGTCCGGCTTCGACCTCACGGAGGCAAGGGCGCACTCGCCAATGCCTTCGAGGAAATCTGCCACTATTACAGTCCGACGGGACTTGCCGCGCCATTCGAGAGACAGGCCTTGATTAAATTACGACATATCGCCGGAGCCGCCGTACTCGGCCATCAACTGGAAAGACACCGAGACTCTTTCGTTTACGGAGACGCTCCCTGGGATATTCCCACAGCTCTGGAACTCAGGAGACAACAGCTTAAGCAACTGGTTGCCTCAGGAAAAATCAATGTGAAGTATAGTGCGGGAGGGCTCATCGATATCGAATATGCAGCCCAATACCTCCAAGTCATGCATGGCCATGACCACCCTGGCCTTCATACACCGAATACCCTGCAGGCGCTCGCCGCCCTGGTGAATGCGGGGTTGGTCGCACGCACCGATGGAGCCGGCCTTCGAAAAGCCTATATCTTTTTCCGCATGTTAGTCGACGGATTACGCATGGTCAGGGGAAACACCAAGGATCTTGTGCTCCCTCCTCCCGATTCAGAAGAGTTCGTCAGCCTCGCTCGCCGCATCGGCTATACAAGAGACGACTGGCGGGCAGGCGCACGAGAATTACAGTCTGATATCCAGCAACACATGACGCTCACCAAGACCTTCTACGAACGGACGTTCGGAGGGTTATGAAGGGGGTCGGATGGTAGCCTGGCCGTCCTCCTGCTCGCGGAACGCGCACGATAGGAATGTGCTCGTTCGACGCGCGCAATCGAGGATCGAACAGGCTACCCTTGAAAATGAAATGGAGAATTGGGAAGTTGCGCGCAGTGGGAGATCAAGCATGGCACCCTCCCTGAAATAAAGACGAGCAAGCTTGGAAGGAACATTAGATTGACCGGTGCTCGCCTGGGGCAAGAGCGCGTCTCAGTGCCCTGAGTCTGTCTTGGCAGACTCAGGGCGGGTGGGTGAAATATTCGCCGGGGGTCGGGCGGGTGAGAACGAAGCGCGCAGTGAAGGACAGCCTTAGCCGCTCCATTGAATCAGGATATGGGAAATCGGAAGGCCTTGGCTGAACGCGTGCAGTCTGGGTCATCTCAGACCTGGGACTTCATCCGGTTCTTTTCTTAAATTGCGGAATGAATCCGTCAATCATGTGGCGACTCGAGCATCAAGCGCTTAGCAGATGGATCAAAATTAATCGTTATCCGTTCAAGAGGAAGCAGCAGCTTCGGTCGAGTTCCTTAGACCAAGGCAAGGCATGATGAAGGAAGTGTTGCTCGAATTTGAGCAGGGGGGATGAGGTGCCAAATCGGTTGCTGCACAGGCGAAAAAACGGCGTCCGCCTCCAAATTGCAGAAGACGAACGCCGTCATCTCATTAGCTTGTATCGACAACTCTACGAATCGCCTTATCCTCGACTCTCCTTAGAGGTGTCGTCCAGATGAACCGCTCTACACATCATAATAGAGAACATATTCGTATGGATGTGGACGCAACCGCATAGGATCGACTTCCCTGCTGCGTTTGTAGCCGATCCAGGCTTCGATCAGGTCTTTACTGAACACCCCGCCCTTGAGCAGAAACTGATGGTCCAACTCAAGGTTGCGCAATGCCTCGTCGAGACTGCCCGGCATTGTGCGGATTGCCGCCGCTTCCTCTGGCTCAAGATCGTATAGATCCTTCTCTGCCGGTTCACCAGGATTGATTTTGTTCTCAATCCCGTCCAACCCTGCCATGAGCATGGCAGAAAAGGCGAGGTACGGATTCGCAGTCGGGTCAGGAAACCGCACCTCGATCCGTTTAGCTTTCGGGCTCGGTGAGTACATGGGAATCCTGATGCCTGCCGACCGATTCCGGCTTGAATAGGCCAGCAGAACCGGCGCCTCGTACCCCGGGGTCAGCCGCTTATACGAGTTTGTCGTTGGATTCGTAAACGCCGCCAGAGCCGGGGCATGTTTCAGGATGCCTCCGATATAATAGAGACAGAGTTGCGAGATACCGGCATATTCCTTCCCTGCAAACAGTGGCTTCCCGTCTTTCCAAATACTCTGATGCGTATGCATACCAGTTCCGTTATCCCCAAAGATCGGCTTAGGCATGAAGGTCGCCGTTTTGCCGTGGCGGCGGGCCACGTTTTTCACGATGTACTTGTACATCATCAAGGTGTCTGCCGTCTTCACCAGTGGGCCAAAGCGGATGTCGATTTCCGCCTGGCCTGCCGTCGCCGTCTCATGGTGATGCTTCTCAATAGAAATCCCGGCCTTTTGCATCTCCAATACCATCTCGCTTCGGATGTCTTGTTGTGTATCGGTCGGGGGGACAGGGAAATAGCCTTCCTTATGGCGGATTTTCCCGCCCAAGTTGTGACCCTCTTGCCCGATATTCCACGCGCCCTCTTCAGAGTCGATGAAATAAAATCCGCTGTGGCCCGTCTGATCGTAGCGGACCTGATCGAAGATGAAAAACTCCGCTTCCGGCCCCCAGTAGGATGCATCGCCGATCTTCGTGCTCTGGAGATATTTTTCCGCCTTCTGAGCCACAAATCGTGGATCGCGCTCGTATGGCTCGCGTGTAATCGGATCGACGACATTCCCGACAAAGCTCATCGTCGGAACGGCACAGAACGGATCGAGACATGCCGTGGCCGGATCGGGAATCATCAGCAGATCGCTATCGTTGATCGCCTTCCAACCTCGGATCGACGAACCGTCCAGCCCGGACCCGTCCTTGAAGAGCCCTTCAGTCAATTCGTCTATAGGAATGGAAAAGTGTTGCCAGGTACCGATCAGATCCACGAACTTCAAGTCCACAATCTGTATCTTGTTCTTCTTCGCAAACTCGAGTGCCTCACGGGAATTCATTCCGACCCTCCTCCTTACTCACATCCGACTTAGACTGCAGCTTCTGAAGAAACGCGTTCCGGCGCATCGACCTGTGGGTTCATGAATAGATCGATATCCTGCTTGATCGTCGAGCGGATTTCCTCCAACCGAGCCTGGTCCTCGATCTTCTCTCCATGTCGATCCGTCACGTAAAACACGTCGACAACCTCATGGCTCCCACCGGTGCGGAGGGACTGTTGTATGTCATCATCCAGTCTGGTCGAGATCCTGGCTGATTGGACCGACAGACCGAGCCGAAAGATGGCATGGGTGATGACGTACAACAATCCCTGCGTATCATCGGCAAACACATCGATGACCGTGAACCGGTCGCTGATTTTGTTATCGATCACGACCTCGCTCGTATGACGTTCGGCAGACACCGGGCTCGCGGAGGATAGTCTGATCATCCTGCTTCTCAACTGCTCGACCGACTCCACACCCTTCAACACCCGAATGATCATCTCAGCCGTATTGTCCAAGCGCTCAACCGGAGGGGTGCCGGCAAAATCTGGATCGGAAGCCTGGAAGGTATTGACCACGACCCCATCGGTTCGAGTGATGATCTGGGCATCGAAAATCTCAAGCCCCTGGGCCGCCATCACACCGGAGGTCTTTGAAAAGATGCCTGGGGTCAGATTATCGTGGGTGACCACTGTGAATTCGCATGTGCCGAGCTCCTCATTGAAGTTCCCCTCGACCAGCACATCCCCTGCCTGCAACCGCGCGATCGCGTCCAGATGAGCTGCGATACGCTTCGGAGGCGTTCCATGCAGGTAGCGCAAGGGAAACAGGTCCAGTTGCGATTCGATCCAGCCGAGCCCCCCAACCACTGAACTCTTAAACTCTCGTGCCACCTCGCGGGTCAGACGCTTGAGACTGTTTGGACCGGCCATCTTATCATCCTGCTCACCGGATATCGTTCGAAGGGTGCGCAGATAGAGCTCAATGAGCAAGGACTCTTTCCACTTCGTCAACACGCCAGGCCCCACTGCCGCAATATCGGCCGCAGTCAGGATCAACAACATACGAAGCACCTCGGGCGTCACCACCTCCTGGGCAAAGGGTACGAGTACGTTCTCGTCATTGGGATCGCGACGGAACGCCGTATGCGACATCAAGAGATGTCGATGTACGAGAAACATCAGCGTTCTGGTCTCCTGTAGGTCGAAGCCAAGTCGAGCCGCTGTCTCCTCCGCAATCACCTTGCCCACTTCGCAGTGATCCTCTTTCCGTCCTTTCCCCAAATCATGCAACAGAATCGCCAGATGTAAGAGATCCTTCCGCCTAATCTCCTGATACACCTCCCCCATAATGCCCGGCTCCATGGCAAGCGCTTCGGCCTTGCCCACAGCCAGCAGGGTATGTTCGTCCACCGTGTACTTATGATATTGGTTGAACTGCATCAGGCCCCGGAGCGCAGCAAAGACCGGGATGAGCTTCTCCAACAAATGGGCGCGATGCATCGCGTCAAGCGTAGCAGCCACTGCTCCAGGCCCTGAGAGGATCTTCAGAAAGACCCGGCTGGCCTCCGGGGTCCTGAAGGCCTCGCTCGACACACTATCCATGTGGCTGTGAATCTCGTCCACCAGATCGGCCTCGATTTTCAGTCGCCTGGACCCTGCCATCTCGAACAACCGGAGAAGCAACTCCGGACTATCCAGAACGCGAGCCCGCAATTCAGAGGGAACAGTTAATTTGCGGCCGGTCACCAGAAAATGGCCGTCCACCATGTTGGCCGGCAACACCCTGGACGATCGACGCTTCGCAGACACGGCTTGGCATCGGTCAAGAAACCGGAGCATCGTCTCATGAAGCCCCATGGTATGCCGATAATACTGTTGCATGAACTGCTCCACCCCCAGAAGGTGAGGCCGATCCTCAAATCCGTACAGAGAAGCAAGACGGACTTGTTCATCGAACGACAGAATTTCCTGCGCCATCCCGGCTTCGAGGTGCAGAAACGCCCGGACGCGCCACAGAAAATCACGCGCCTCCGTGACCGAGAGAAAATCCTGTCTGGAGAGGAGGCTGCGATCCGCCAAATCTTGTAATGTCGCAGCCTGAAACCTGGCCATACCGGCCCACCGGAGCAGATGGAAGTCCCGCAGCCCTCCTTTGCTTTTCTTGACATTGGGCTCTAAGAGATAGATCGTCTGCCCAAACTTCACATATTCCCGCCGCCGCTCCTCTATTTTTTGCTCGATAAAGCGCCCGGCTCCACGGCCAATGACTTCCTTCGCGTAGAGGCGATGGAACTTCTGGAACAGGTTCGGACTTCCCGCTAAAAACCTGGCTGTCATCATCGCGGTACGAATCGATAGATCCTGCCCAGCCAGCTCGATACAATCTTGCGTCGTGCGCATGCTATGGCCGACCTGAAATCCGAGATCCCACAGATGGTGCAGCACCTCCCGAAACAGGATCGGCGCCGCCTCTCCCGCCTCTTCGCTATAGAGGAACATGATATCGATGTCAGAATAGGGAGCCAATTCCCGCAGGCCATACCCCCCCAGTGCAATCAGACAGCAGTGCTGAGCCCCTGCAACCTGCGCCCCTTCTCCGGCCTGCTTCATAGCACTCCGGTAACGGTCTCTCACCAGCCCGTCTACAAATTCTGTCAGGGCCGCCATCACCTCAGCCGCTGTGGCCCCACCCAATAACCGCTGTTTGAGCGCCTGTCGATGCTCAGCCAGGGTGGAGACCGGAGTGGTCTCCGCCCCTGGCAAGAGCTCAGCCGACGACCCGTTGTCGGGTGTCATGGTCACAGAGCGCTTTCCCCCATCTCACCAGTCCTGATTCGCACCACGTTGGCAATATCCGACACGAAGATCTTCCCATCCCCGACACTGCCCGTCTTTGCGGCCCGCGTAATGGTTTCGATCACACGCGCCGCCTGGTTATCTGGGACGTAGATTTCGATCTTTACCTTGGGGATATAGTCGGTCGTGTATTCGGCGCCACGATAGGTTTCCTTACTCCCCTTCTGGCGTCCGAATCCCTTGACTTCTGTCACCGTCATCCCCTGCACACCAATTTCCACCAATGCTTCCTTCACTTCATCCAACTTAAACGGCTTTATGATGGCCTCAATCATCTTCATAGTCATACCTCCCTTACAGGCTCCCCTACGGACGCTGCTTGTTCAGCGTCCGCGGGGACTTGCCGGCACGATTGTTTCGTCGATTGTATCATAGGCCGATTATTACATGTGATAGGCCTTCTCACCGTGCTGACTAGTATCCAAGCCTTCTTGCTCTTCATCTTGCGTCACGCGCAGACCAAGGATCACGTCGATTATCTTGAGGATGATATAGGTGCCGATCGCAGTAAACGCTCCCACTGAGACCACCATCACGATCTGAGCCCACATAAGCGTAAAGCCTCCTCCATAGAACATTCCATCGGCCGCGGCGCCCATGGCCTTCGAGTTGAACAACCCCCCCAGGATGCAGCCGGTCGCTCCACCGACACCGTGAACCCCCACGACATCGAGCGCGTCATCGTAACCCAGAGCACTCTTTATGAAGACCACACAGATATAACAGATAATCGCAGCCACGCACCCGACTATGAACGCTGGGAAAAGGGAGACAAACCCTGCGACAGGGGTAATGGTGGCCAGCCCTGCGATGGTTCCGGTGGCCGTACCGAGCGCGGTGGGCTTGCCACGATGGGCCCATTCGATCAGCATCCACAAGACCGTCGCAGTAGAGGCGGCGATGTGAGTGGCCACGAAGGCGCCGATAGCCTGCCCATTCGCGCCCAACGAGCTGCCCGCGTTGAACCCGAACCACCCGAACCAGAGTAGACCAGCCCCGAGTACCGTAAGGGGAAGGTTATGAGGAGGCATGGGAGTGGTCGGGTAGCCTTGACGTTTTCCCAGCATAATGCAGGCAACCAGCGCAGCCATACCGCACGTGACGTGCACGACCGTGCCCCCGGCAAAATCTAATGCGCCCATCTGCCCCAACCAGCCACCGCCCCAGACCCAATGGGCCACAGGATAGTACACCGCCACGGACCAGATGCCGAGAAACCAGAGCATTGAAGAAAATCTAATGCGTTCCGCAAGGGCCCCCGTGATCAGCGCCGGGGTAATGGCGGCAAACATGAGTTGGAAAACCATGAAGAGCTCGTGGGGAATCGTGGGGCCATAGACCGGATGAGGATCGGTTCCTACACCTCGCAATATTACCCAATCGAGGTTTCCGATTACCCCTCCTACATCGGGCCCGAAAGACAGGCTGTATCCGAACGTCACCCAAGCCATGCTGCCCAGGCAGAGACAGATAAAGCTATGCAAGAGCGTGCTCAAGATATTCTTTTGTCTGGTGAGTCCTCCATAGAAGAGAGCCAACCCCGGCAGCGTCATCAACATGACCAGCGCCGAGGCGACGATGATCCATGCGGTGTCCCCCGTATCGGCCTTCAGCGGAGCTGCGGCTGCTGGGGCAGCCTCCGCGGCTGGAGCTTGCGCAGCGACATCTTGCACGAACGGAGCCACCCCTCCCACCAACATGACGGTCAGGCAGATCAGGAGGACCGGCAGAATCTTCTTCATACTGCTCATCATATGCGATGACATATTTGTATCCTTTCATCCCCTGGTTCAGGACGAGGTTGACAATACGTTCCTTGGAATCTTCTGAGCGGCCCCCCTTGGTTGTCTCACGCTCTTTCTTCGTCGAACCGAGCTGCCGCGCCTACCTATGTCTAGTGCGTAAACTCAGCTTTCTCTCACTGCTTATATGCCCCTCACAATCGCCTTCAACCCTGCCATAACTGACTCAGCCGCGCTCCGGCGCGGCTGAGTCGTGGTTCCTTTTTTCGCTCCCTTCGTAGATGAGCTACGAAGGGAGCAGCATGTCACGATTCAACCGACTACAGTCTCACCTCGCTCAGAACAAGTAGACGACTTGGAATGACAGAGTTTGTTGATTGTTGATAGCCTCACCAGCCCCACGGAGGAACACATTCTGATCGGACTTGTCATACCGGAACTCCGCTCTCGTGATGAGTGACGGGGCCGGCTTGTATTGGAGTGTAAAGGTGCCTCCCCACAGAGTCTGGCGTTGTCCAATACCCGTTGCAGCATTAAATAAAGGTGGAGCTGGTACAAAACCACCGGCCGCTGCCGGGCCAGCACACACATTTGCCCCGCCGTTGAAATTATTCCCTCCGACGCAAGTACGGACACCGCCGGCATCTTCGAAGATCTCTCCACGAACCCTCAGGCTGAACGCATGGGGCTGCTGTTGATCGTTGAAGTCGTGCGTGTAATAAGCAAGCAGGGCATTCCACCGGGCATTTTGAGATGGACTCGTCGCACTGGCATTGGCCTCGTTCCCATAATAGGGCTCCAGGATAAGGGTATCCTTGGGAGTCGGCTTGATCGTGATGATCGATCCCACCACCGTTCGCTTGGCTGTCGGATCGCAACCAAGGGTACCGTTCACACAGGCACCAGTGGCGGCATTACCAAAGGCAGCATTGCCATTCGACTGTTCGGAGCCGTAGGAACCGTAAAAGGCGATGCCGAACACTTCGTGCGGTGTAAAGTCAGCTTTCCACTCGAATGTTTTGCCTCTGTTATTATCCTCGATGTTGTCCCAACCATTGATGAGTCCCATCGTCACGGTCGCCCATGACGCAAAGGGATAGGTGAACCGGATGCCGGTGGTCGTGAAGGCTTGCGACAAACCGAACGTCCAGCTGCGGGAAATGCTGGGGTTCTCCCAGCTGTTGATCGTCTCATACCCGATCAACGTATTGATCTTCCCCGCTTGAATCTTCAGGCCGTTGCCGATCGGGGCGATATACTCACCATAGAGTTCATGGACATCCAGCTCGGTGTTATCCGTCCCAGGCTGGTAATTCGTACGGGCCCGAGAAAATCTGGATTGGGCTCCAAAATTGACCCGTGCGCGAAAGCCCACTCGATCCATGGCACTACCGCTTGCCACGGCAGGCCGCTCCACCATAAACTGCGCCACTTGCGGCACAAAGGAATTGGCCTGCGTATCGAAAATACGGAGTTGATTCAGGTTTGTAGCAGGGTTATTGAAATTCTGTGTATAGGTGGTATCCACCGCTCCGGAGAGCTTGAGCCCCAAGTCCTTCCAGATGGAGTCTGCATCTGCAGCGGAGACGGCATTGCCGCCCAGCAGCGAGACCATGGCACACATGCCTATCCCGATCCCGATACGACTACGTGCTGACATATTTATCCTCCCTGATCCGATTGGTGATTCGGTCGCCCCTTTGCCTCTCTCACCCCGACGTCGTTGTCGCTGCGCACGCCCTTGTGCGCAATCTCTAGCCCTACTC
>CBDDRW010000032.1:0-85734 GCA_965233175.1 uncultured bacterium | reverse complement strand
GTCGGGGAAGGAAGTGGCGCGCGTGCAGGTGGAAGAGCCGATCTACATTCGCCCGGCCGAACGCGTGACCTGGCTCTAACCCCAGCGAGCCCCGCCGATCACAGAGGGGGGCGGAGTGCCCAGCGGCACTCCGCCCCCCTTGTTTTACTCTTTCGTTGAAATTCGTTCCCATCCTTTATCCAGAGAAATATATAATGTGACCGCTCCGTAGTTCGCTTGATTAATGCATTGGTCAGAAATCGAGACGCAACATCCTTCGAAGGACACGTCGACCACCCCCTCTTCATTCATCACAGTCCGCCTGAAAAATATTCATAAGGTTATTCCTCGAGAAACGTATTTGTGTCTTGCATGCGACGATGCAGGCACATCCATCCCATTCTGTGCTTCATGCGCGACACTTCACGCGCAAGTGCAATACATCCCCGATTGAAGTAGCAGTGTTCGCGTGCCCTAGACTGTCCGTGTCCAAGACTACTTAGGAGGATGAAGAATTCTTCACTCAACGTTCACGATCTATTCATCTTGATGAGCTACCCTGAGTTTCAGGGAATGACATAGGGACAGACTCAACGTGTCATCCTTATTTAGGGAGAAAAGAGTGAATGCTCATCCGTACGCCGAAGGGGACTCTATGAATAAAATACATCAGTCTCTAGCTGCATTGGGGCTCGTGCTCGTCAGTTTGGCAGGCTGCAACTATGAATCTCGAGTCGTCGAGGATGCGAACCCAGCCCGTGTGACAGAGATGCAGCAGACCCTTCGCGATCTCTGGGTCGGGCACATCTTTTGGGTTCGGCATGTCGTGTCGAACATCGCGACGAACGATCCTGATGAGCGGGATGCCGCCGAGAAGGAAGTCGTGAGCAACACCAAACAGATCGCTCAGACGATGACCCCTTTTTACGGGGAAGCGGCGTCGGAGCAATTCTATCGCTTGTTGGATGGCAATATCGGCGCAGTAGAAGAATACTCGAAGGCGACCATCGTGGGGAACAAACAACAGCAGGATGCTGCGCTGGCCCACTTGGCAGCCAATGCCGACGAGATCGCCGATTTTCTCAGCCAACTCAATCCATATCTACAGAGAGACACCGTTCGGAGCCTAGTCGCAACCCATGGTGCGCACCATGTCCTCCAAATCAACCAGTATAAGGCAAAGGATTATGCGCCCCTCGGAGCCACGTGGCCGATGATGCGCCAGCACATCTATGTCATTGCGGATACCCTCACGACGGCATTGGTAAAGCAATTTCCGAGCAAGTTTTCATGACTGGTGTGTGACGACGTCGCCTGCGTCGATTTCGAGGAAAAATCCGGAGCGATATGCGGTTTTGCTTGAGACCGGGATTGATGCCATTTTATTTGTGGATAGAAGAGAGGGGAAAGGAAAGTGAGTCTATCTGGACATGATGATCCCAGTAGAACGGGCGATAAAGAGGTCACGTGAACACATGAAGGGAACACCATGTTGCACATATTATTCTCGATCTTCTCGTTCTTCATCATACCTGCCGTTCTATTAATGACCCCCCGGGTCGCTCACTCGGATCCGACAAACTCCGAAGAGATCGCTCATGTGAAAGCTGGCCATCAAAAGGTCGAGGGTGTGGTGGTTGATAAGAAGTCCGGTCTCTATACCGTCAAGACGTCTACCGGCGCTACGCTCACGCTGGCCGAAACAGCGGCCCTCCGCAACGGCTATACGGCCCCAAAAGTCGGTGATGAAATGAAGCTCTGGGTCAACGAAGGCAACATGGTTATGGATGCCCGTCCGAAAGGACAACCCGGCAAGGCTCCTCGCTTCATCACTGGTACGCTTGCCTCGATTAACAATGGTGCATCCCAGATGACGCTGTCGACGCCGGGAGGGGAGGAAAGTTTTCACCTCAGACCTGAGAGCCGCATGTTCAGAGACATCGCCGTCGGCGCTGAGGTCACGATCGAAGTGAATGATACGGGCGAGGTCAACGATATTCATAAGGACAAAAAGTGAGGCGATTTCAAATCTTCGACACGGGAAGTGCTTACAGATATATCGTTGTGGCTCGATTGAAGCAGATCGAGAGAAAGGATTACGTTCGCCACGCATCGAATTTCTTTGGACCTATTGTGCTCAACTTAATTTCCGGACAGTGTATTGAACATCGTTCACCAGCAATTCCATTGAACCCAGCCCTCTTCGAGCCCCTCTACTCAAGGGACAGCCAGTGCACTCGTTCGCAGCGTTGGTGAGAGATCCTCGACGGTAGGGGTATTCGGCGAAAGAGAATACCCTCAGTGAGCTTTCTGCCTCCGATTGATTTGGCGGCCTGTCTACCTGACACAATAACTGATGAAGAATTCTTCATGATCCCTTCATGGGCCGATCATGTGACGGAATTATAGTGTGACCAACAGCTGAGGACACCGTGATCTTTTGAGGCCAAGAGTCCATCGGGCCGAACCAACAACCGGGAGGCTGAATCATGGAACGGATAATGGAGCCAAAAGAGTCGAAGTTCGACAGAACGATGAAGCAGAACGATAACGGACATGTTATTCAGCCCCTTCCTGCAAACAAGGAGTTCTCCACAAATTCTTGCACACGTTGCGCAGGCCTGCTTGTTCGCGAGTGGTACTACGGCATGAATAACACCGGTGAACACAGCATCGAGACCTTTCGTTGCGTGCAATGCGGTTACCGTGTCGATCCGGTGATCTTGCAGAACCAAACCCAGCCATCAGTCGAAAGTCATCAAATACGGCAGGTGCGGCCGAGGTACTCCACGAGGACCACCATCTTGAGTGAACTCGCATGAGTCATGACGATAGGTGTAGAAGGAGCTACGGAACGTGTTGAAGATGCGGGATATCCTTTGGAGTGACTTGGGGCAATCCGGAGCGCATCCTCTCGGGCTTGAGAAGTTTGGAAAACGATCGGCGAGTGCACAAGATCCACTCCCGCTCTTGTATGTAGGGTGATGGGCTGTTGGTATGTTTTTGGAACGAAGGAGACATGACACGATGAACATTCTTGTGATTGGCGGAACCGGACTGGTTGGAAGTCATGTCGTGCAGGGTCTTGTGGCCAAAGGAGAACAGGTACACGTCCTTACCCGCTCGGCTGGCAAGGCCGATGCCTTCCCACTTGGAGCCAGCGGCATTATTGGAGATCTGCACAAGCCGGAGACTCTGCGCTGGGCTATGAGAGGAATCGATCGCGTCTTTCTGATCACACCGCACAGCCCGACGGAAACAGAAGAGGGGTTGGCGGTCGTGGCGGCGGCGAGTCGCGCCGGGATTCGGCACTTCGTCTATCTGTCGGTCTATCATGTGGAACAGGCTCCATACATTTCCCATTTCAAGTCCAAGTTGGAGGTTCAGAGGGCACTCAGAGATTCGGGGATGGCGTTTACGGTGATCATGGCCAATAACTTTTTCCAGAACGACCTGGTGTATTGCGAGTCGATTCTAAAGGAAGGAATCTATCCGCAGCCGATCGGAGATATCGGTCTCAATCGTGTCGACGTGCGCGATATCGCGGATGCTGTGGTCGCGACCCTTACTCAAACCGGACATGAATTTCACTGTTATCCGTTGATCGGTGTTGAAGTATTGACCGGCAAGGGCCTGGCGGAGTTCTACACCCGTTCCCTCGGGCGCGAAATTCGGTACGGCGGAAATGATCTCGAGGTCTGGGGGAATACGATGAGGCATACGCTGCCGGGCTGGTTGATCCCTGATCTGAAACTCATGTACGAATTCTTTCAACACGGTGGGCTTCGAGCAAGTGAACTAGACTTTTCCCTGCAAGCGAAAGTGCTCGGTCATCTTCCCCGCTGTTTCCAGACATTTGTCGATGAAACAGTTGCGGCATGGGAACGAGATCTGCCTCGTGAATACGCGAAAGTGGGGTAATGAAATCTGACGCGTTGTCTGTAGGGAGCGATCCGGCGTGAATCTTAAATGCCTAGTCCATCGAGAGCTTGGTGAGGGGATGAGTGAAAAGGAGTTGGCCTCTGCGGTTGGGGTCTCTGTGCACACGATCGAGAATATTCTGGCCGATAACCTCCCGCAAGACCCGGCAATCTGGGAAACGTTTGCCCGGCATTTTCGCATTCATGCCGATGTCCTGCGATCCGGTGGCCCGCCGTACACAGAAGAACTATTCGACCTCACAGAGGGCGCCCATCCCTCTCCGCTCGGCCCAATGAGAAAGGTGCCACTCCTGAGATGGGATCAGATTGATCTGATGATTGTTCGCCAAGAGCCGCCTCGTCTCATCCATGCTGAAACGATGATTGAAACTGACGTACCAGGGAAGCGCACTTTCGCACTACAGATAAGAGACGATTCCATGCAGCCTCTCTTCAGTGAAGGCGAGATCATCTTTGTCAATCCCGATCTTCCCACTGAGCCTGATCATTATGTCCTGATCCAGAGTGAAGACGGTCGCCCAGAAAGCGTCCTCTTACGCCAGCTCAAGGAAATCGGCGGGCAAGCTATTCTTCATCCGCTCAACCGGCGGTATGAAGACCTTCCTTTAACGAAACAACAGCGCATCTGGGGCCGAGTCGTACGGTTGCGGAAGAATCTTTGAAGCACGAGGGCGACCTCGTTCTGTCGTCAGGTTTGTCGCACTCGTGCTTCGTGCGATGTGGAAACGTGACAATTCTCACTGGGCTACTGAGACGGCCCTTCCGGGCGGTTCGCCGGAAGCATTTCAAAGCCGGCTTCAGCACGTGAGGGGAACTCAAATAAAAGGAGAGACACCATGAATGTGCTTGTGGCAACGGATGGATCCAAGTATGGGCAATGGGGGCTGAACTGGGTGGCCAAGCTGCCGTTCGTCAAGCCGCCACGGGTAACGGCGCTGCATGTGCTCGATAGCGCCTGGCTCCGTGGGCCGTTTCGAACACGGCCTGAGATTCAGCGCATAGAAGCGCGCTCAGCCCGAACCCTCAAGAAGGCCAAGCAGCAGTTGGCGGCGCTCAAACTCAAAGGTAAGGCCCGCAAGGAGCACGGGGCAGTCGCCCCGACGATCTTAAAACACGTACCTAAACGGGATGGGCTCTTGGTGGTGGGCAGTCAGGGCCTCGACGCCCTCGACCGGTTCCTGCTCGGCAGCGTGTCCACGAAACTCATCGAGCATGCACCCTGTCCCGTGTTCATCGTCAAGGGTGAGGCGGTCCCGTTACGGCGAATCACCTTGGCGACCGATGGATCGGCTGCGTCAGCCAAGGCTCTGGAGTTTGTCCTGAGCACGTTTCAGCCGGATCGATCCAGCGGCGATACCAAACGGGCGCCGATTCATGTGAGTGTGATCCATGTGAGGATACCGAGCCCGTTGGCTCCCATCACGGTCAAATCGACGATCCCGTGGATCAAGTATCCAGGGTTGAAGGAGGTTGGGAGCAAGTTGGTCGAACAGAGTGTGGAGAAGCTGATCCAGGCTGGATTCTCAGCCGAGCCGCTGCGTCCGATTGGAAAGCCTGCTGAACGGATCATGGAGGCGGCTTCTAAACAACATGCTGATCTGATCGTGATGGGGGCGAAGGGATTGGACGCCATTGACCGGTTTCTCCTCGGGAGCGTGTCAACACGGGTAGTGCAGCACGCAAGCTGTGCCGTTCTCGTCGTTCGATGACAGAGTGAGAGCCACTGGGAGCCTCGGACAATTGTTCGGCTGGCGGATTTTTACCCATCCTCCCGGGTGCGTGACACCGAAAGAAAATAACCACTATACCGGTAAAAAAACTTTTCGATTTAGTATGTCTTTGTCGCGAATTTTTGTGATCATTCTTGTGCACGATTTCATCGTGGTTTGACTGCCAGAAAATATCTAGGGTATTGTTCGTTGGAGCGTTCGTCTTTATTGTCGCCGAGTGTGTTGAAGCCCGTAGTCCGACCATTATTTTAAGGCACAGATCTC
This sequence comes from uncultured bacterium, assembly GCA_965233175.1. Lineage (GTDB taxonomy): Bacteria > Nitrospirota > Nitrospiria > Nitrospirales > Nitrospiraceae > Palsa-1315. The sequence continues at coordinate 79,820 of CBDDRW010000032.1, read as the reverse complement.
GCCGCCAGCCTGTCTTGGCTCTGCATGGAGCCAGATCCACAAGGCCGGTAGGGAGCAAGACCTCGGTGTATAAGCTGAAATCCATTCTCGCCGCAATCGACTTTCTGGACGAGGCCCGGTACGCGGCAGAAAGGTCGCGACGATTTTGCGTGTGAGATAGTCCTCGTCTTGGTAGCCGCAGGCACGCCGTTGAAGATCGCACATCTTGTTGTTGAGCATGTCCACCACACCGACGCGGACCGTGTTCAAGCGATGGATCCCGTCAGGAACGCCTCCTCAAAGAAGGCGTTCCGACAGGGATTGGGTCGCAGCATCACCTCGTAGCTAAATTTAGATTAGGGAGGAACTAGGGGTTTCCCTAATATCTAAAACCGGTACGCGCATATATACGTATCTGGCCGACGCCGAATGAGTCGGAAGACCGCCGCATCAGACAAGGCATTCAGCAGAGTCAGGCCACAGTATCACCCACTCGAATGCGCGAAGACCCATGAAAGGTTTCAAGGAGAGTTCACCGGGAAGATGACTGTGGATGAGCACATAGTCCACTGCCGATCCATTGCGGAAGACTTTAGGAAGGTTGAACAACAGAATAAAACCCTATCACTATTAATAGATATTTCTGGAAAGGGAGGGCATTGCTATGAAGATCATTGAAGCCATCGTGAACTCCTCCAAGGTGGACGCAGTTAAAGATGCATTGGTAAAAGTAGGGGTGCGGGGGTTGACGGTGATGAATGTCAACGGATTCGGAAACAAGAAAGCGGAGCGTGAAATCTATCGTGGAGCCGAGTTTACGCCAGAATTTGTGACCATGGTGAACATGCGAGTAATTGTCGGGGATGACGAGGCGCAGCGCGTTATCGACACCATTGTGCGTAGCTCGCAAACCGGCAAAGCCGGTGACGGGATAATCTTCGTAGGTGGCATCAGCGAACTCGTGCGGATTAGCACCGGCGAAACGGGAGAAAAAGCGCTATGACGATGATGCACGCGAGGGAGTCTTTTGCGGGTCGTCTTGCTTGCAGTGGAGGTTGATGAGCTTGACTCACTTCTCAGGTAGCTCAAGTTCGTAAGCAGATAGATATATCCTGCCTCTACGACACGACATGACGAAGCCAGGTTTCTTGCTTGCATACGACCCACCCTTGAAAGACGAAATTTCAACGGCAGGATGTAAAAATGGCGGAAAGGAGGCGGATGTGACATCGGAGAAGACAGTGCTAACCGGCGGTGAGGCCGTTGCCGCAAGAGTCAGCGCAATGCTCGAATAAGTGGGACATCGAATTATCTACACGTGCGGGACATCAACCATTTGCAACAATGAAAGGAGAGCATCATGCCCGTAACTGAACAAGAGAAAGCTGTCTTAGGTGCCATCGTAAATGGATTTACTCTTGCAATTATTGAAGTATGTCAGACTCTGGAACACCAAAGGTCTCTTCCATTGCCACCCACAGCTTTCATTGCTGAAATGAAATTGAGAGCAACAAATTTGCCAAATGATTCAGGTTCTAAAATACAAAAAGACGTTCTCATGAATATTGCCCATGGCCTCGCGGGGGAGCCGTTAACTCCGTTTCAGGTTCCATAAATAGGTCACAGAATGGTTCCTGTGTGTGAGGAGTCTGGCGCATGGGTGACGAGCCGTGAGTCGGAGAACATAGGTAAGGATCTCAAAGGGTCTCGTAACGGTTTTTCCGAATCAGGGCTCAATGCGGTGTGGCAGGTATTGATTATTGCTTGAGGTGAGAGTCGGCAGGATCCTTCCGTTTTGACCGTCCTGCCGACTCCAAGAAAATGTGCCGCTCACTTCTGAAGGGGATGAATACGATGATTAGCCTGTTCAAGACTGATGACGCCTGGGCAGGCCTCGTGCTCCGTCTCACGCTCGGCCTGGTGATGTTTCCCCACGGTGCTCAAAAGCTTTTGGGATGGTATGGAGGGTTCGGGTTTGACGAGACCATGGTTTCTTTACGCAGAAGATGGGGCTCCAATGGGTCATCGCATTTCTGGTCATCATCGGAGAATTTTTCGGAAGCCTCGGGCTGCTGGCAGGGTTCCTGACCCGTTTCACGGCGGCCAGCTTCATCGTCATTATGCTCGGTGCGATTACAACGGCTCACTTGCCTCATGGGTTTTTCATGAACTGGTCTGGCCAGCAACAGGGCGAAGGGTTCGAGTATCACTTGCTCGTGATCGGAATGAGTGCGGCGTTGTTGATTGCCGGTGGGGGCAAGTGGTCAGCGGACCGGATGGTCGCCGAGCAGCTTGGGGATTGAGTTGCGATTGAGTAAAATAGACACAGGCGCATGATTGTCAGAATATGTCCAAAGCGTCACAGAGACCCTGTGAACTGACTCAAACACTCAGCATGGTCATGGAGGGTACAGGACAAGAGCAGCCATCCGTCAGCCAGAATAGGAAGACACAGAGGACGCAACGATGAAACTATATTTGGACACCGCGAACGTAAAAGAGATTCTAGAGGCGGCGAGTCTTGGACTGTTGGACGGTGTGACGACGAACCCGTCGCTCGTAGCGGAAAGAAGGCCGGATCATTCGCGACGCGCTTGTCGAGATCTGTAACCTTGTCGATGGGCCGGTCAGCGCCGAGGTTGTCAGCCTCGACGCTGAGGCGATGGTCAAGGAAGGAAAACAACTCGCCAACATACATAAGAACATTGTCGTCAAGGTGCCGCTGATTCCGGAAGGCCTCAAGGCGACGAAACGGATGGCGGCGGAGGGAATCAAGGTCAACGTGACCCTATGTTTCTCGCCGACACAAGCGTTGCTGGCTGCGAAAGCCGGCGCCTGGTGTGTTTCGCCGTTTATCGGCCGGTTAGACGACATCAGCTCGAACGGGATGGAGCTGATCCGTCAGATTGTGACGATTTACAAGAACTACGACTTCAAGACCTTTGTGCTGGTGGCCAGTGTCCGTCACCCGCAGCATGTGGTCGAGGCAGCTCTGGCCGGTGGCCAGAGCTGTACCATGCCCTATGGTGTGTTCCAACAGCTCATCAAACATCCGCTGACCGATCTAGGCTTGAACAAGTTTCTCGCGGACTGGAATGCTCAATGCCAGAAGTAACCAACGGCTAGCGGTGGGCGTGCGCACCCAGGCTCTGCAAGCGAAGATAGATGGGGACTTCTCATGCTCACTGCTCACGACCATCCACGGCGTGGGCACAGGCTGGAGATGACAACGCATCTCGCTCTGTACCAGAAGACAGAGTTCAACGCCAAATGAAGAATACTTCATGCTCCGTTCATAGATCTTTCACGTTGAGGGACTATGATTCGCCGTAGGGACAGGTTCAAAAGGAGGGCGATAGAACCATGATCACGGATCGAATTGAAGTCGAGACCGCCATTGCTCAGCACCTAGAGAAGCTAGAATCCCGTACGATTGAGGAGTTAGTCCAGTCCCTCCCTCACTTCATCTTCAACCAGGTCTTCTTCACCATAGACCGGCTCAGTCGAGAAGGGAAAGTCAGCCTTCGACGTCCGACCCGGTTTGGCTATCTTGTTTCAGCGGCAGATTCCAGCATTCGCAACAGGTCAGCCTCTCAGCCGATCGACAGGGAGTGTATTGTGCGAGATGGTCCATCGATTCGTTGATCTGACCTCTGTGTCAGGAAACTGTAGGAGAGCTATCTGTGAATCTGAAACGTCTCGTGCATCGAGAGCTCGGTGAGGGGCTGACTGAAGCGGAATTGGCCTCTGCGGTTGGGGTCTCCGTCCGGACGATCGAGAACATTCTGGAAGATGAGCTCCCTCACGACCCGGCAATCTGGGAAACCTTTGCCCAGTATTTTCGCATTCATGCGGATTTCCTGCGATCCGGTGGCCCGCCGCACTCAGAGGGGCTGTTCGAACTCACAGAGAGCACCCATCCCACCCCTATCGGTCAGATGAGAAAGGTGCCGCTTCTGAGGTGGGATCAGCTTGACCAGATGGTCACGAACGACGAGCCGCCTCGCGTCATCCAGGCTGAAGCGCTGCTTGAAACAGACGTTCTGGGGAAGCGCACCTTCGCGCTACAAATACGAGATAATTCCATGCAGCCTCTCTTCAGCGAAGGAGAGATCATTTTCGTCAATCCCGATCTTCCCACTGAGCCTGATCATTATGTCATGGTCCAGAGTGAAGACGGTCTCCCGGAAAGCGCCCTCTTACGCCAGCTCAAGGAAATCGGCGGGCAAGCTATTCTTCATCCGCTTAACCGGCGGTATGAAGACCTTCCTTTAACGAAACAACAGCGCATCTGGGGCCGAGTCGTACGGTTACGGAAGAATCTTTGAAACACGAGGGCGATCATGAAGACGTCAATATGGACCGGCCGTGGCATTGTAGGAGAAAGGGCCGTGGATGTTGCATCTGTTTCGAGTGCGGCGAAATGAACATGCACAAGGATGAGGGAGGCAACCATGAGCATCGATGGCGTACCAGCTGAAGGATTGAAGACCGTGGGCCAAATCGTGGCCACGAATACCTTGACCTTTCAGGCAGGCCAGGATGGTTTGGCGATCGCGGTGGCTCTGGTGTCCAGTCATACGCCAGGCGCCCCGGTTGTGGATCGCCAGGGCAAGTATCTCGGCTTCATCAATGAGTTTGACGTCATGCGATCGTTGGATGCAGGCAAAGACCTCAGCAAGCTTACTGCTGAAGCGATCATGCGGAAGGATCGCCTCGCCGTGACCGCTTCTACAAAGATTGCAGACGCTGCTAAGAAAATGGAGGAACAGAGTGTGCTCAACCTTCCTGTCGAGAGAGATGGGATAGTGGCCTACTCGGTGAGTCGCCATGATTTGCTGCGGGCGTGGATCGGACTGGGGCTGGGGCTGGGAATGGGGATTGATCCCTAGCCCGCAAAAGGCCGAGAAAGACGTGTCACATGAAAAGCGCTGTGGCAGACTCGCAGGCCACCACGTGTGAATTCTAACTTGCGCGTGGCGAGCCGAAGCTGTTGCGGATCGCCCTCACGGTACTCGCGGATAAGGTTTGTGAACACATCGAAGACAGGGACGAATTCGGTGGCTTCGGCGTGGGCCGTCCCGCTTGGGCGGACACCGGGCTACCTCGATCCGCAAAGCCAGGAGGCTTTGTACGAGGTGGATGTCAGTGGGATGGCGCTTACTTTTTCATCAGGTCGGAGACTAGAGAGGGAAACCATCGTGAACTTGGAGTGATCACAGCCGCCGTGAAGCCGATTCAACCTTTCGCATCGGACTGATCTGCACGGAGCAGGACGGAGAACCAAAGAGTTAGACTCCGCCTTAGCCATTTTTATCTTGTGCGTCCGATGGACAAGAATCGGAGGCTATGGGTTGTTGAGCAGCTCTCGTGAGAATGTCGCCGGAAGCATTTTATAGTCGGTTTCAGCACGGCGGTTCGCGAGCGGAACTCAAACAAAAGGAGACGCAACGTGAATGTACTTGTGGCGACAGATGGATCAAAATATGGACGATGGGGGCTGAACTGGGTGGCCGCGCTGCCCTTCGTCAAGCCGCCGCGGGTGACCGCGCTGCATGTGCTTGACAGCGCCTGGCTTCGTGGGCCGTTTCGGACGCGACCAGAGATTCAACGCGTGGAAGCGCGCTCGGCCCGAACCCTCAAGAAGGCCAAGCAGCAGTTGGCAGCGTTGAAGCTCAAGGGCTCGGCCCGGAAAGAACAAGGGGCGGTCGCACCGGTCATCTTGAAGCGCGTGCCCAAACGGGACGGGCTCCTAGTGGTGGGCAGTCAGGGCCTCGACGCCCTCGACCGCTTCATGCTCGGCAGCGTGTCGACGAAACTCATCCAGCATGCGACCTGCCCGGTGCTCGTCGTCAAAGGCGAGGCGGTACCGTTGCGGCGGATGATCTTCGCGACCGATGGGTCTCCCGCATCGGCGACAGCCCTGGAATTTGATTGTCTAGATTTCAGCCGGATCGTTCAACCGGCAAGGGCGGACGCGGACCGATTCACGTGAGCGTGATCCATGTAATGGCGCCCAGCCCTTGGATCAAGTCCCAAGAGCTGAAGGAGGCCAACCTCAGATTAATCGACCAGAATGTGCGGAAACTGATCAAGGCGGGATTTACGGCCGAGCCTCTGTATCAGCTTGGGAAGCCTGCTGAAGAGATCATGAAGATGGCGGCCAAACAGCATGCCGATCTGATCGTCATGGGAGCTAAAGGGCTGGGCGCCATGGCCCGGTTTCTCCTCGGGAGCGTGTCGACACGGGTGGTGCAACACGCGAGCTGCGCCGTGCTTGTCGTTCGACCACAGAGCGAGAAACGTCGAGGAGCTCTAGACAGGTTTCCTGGGGTATCGAGCGGGGTGATCGGTTGACCTTACCTTTCTCGATTGGGCGATCTCCGACCGATGGTGGCCTAGTCCGTGCGCGGCGGGTCTGAAAGGAATGGGTTCAGATCAGTGGGTGACCGAATGAAGCTCCCCGCAGCAGCCTACTCCGCCGAAGTAGTCATTTCGGCTATGAAGGTCGGAAGCCACGAGGAATCAGCAAGGAACGGGCTCGCGTTGTTGAATGGCGAAAAGACTTGGCGTCGACCACGTCGCTCCGCAAATGGTTCGGACATGAACCAGCCAAATGGACCGAGTTTCGCAGGCGATACCGAACGGAACTGACTCGGTCGGGAATGATGGGGGAGCTGAGGAAGCTGGCGCACCTCCCACCCAAAAGGACGATTACATTTGTGTATAGTGTAGCCGATGAGGACCATAACCAGGCGGTAGTCTTGAAGGAGCTGATCGATGAGCTAGTCTGACCGCGGTCGAGCGCAACTACCTGGCCGGGCCGCCAGGGATGGTGAGAGCCATGCGCACCTTGCTTAACAGCATGAGGGTCGGTACTGACGATATCCGGACGGAAGAGTTTGCCGCCTATTGAGCGCACATGTTCGATAGATCGCCTACAAAGGCGACAGCACGGACAGCAATCCGTAGCAACTACGATCCACGCTCCGGTATTTCCATCGGTCGGCACCCGGCACAAAGATTATGGATTCCGGTGTGCGAAGACTCCATAATTCTCGTCTCTGCGGACGAAAGGGATGAGGTCACCTACTCCCTGAAATCCGTATGTGACGTGTGTTCGCAAGATGGAGCCAGACCGGTATATGAATGATGAGAGCCCTCCTGACAACTCTGGCCGTCTGTTTGATCGTTCTTTCAGCCGCACCGCCCATAACCATGTCGAAAACGCAACACTGCTGATCGAAGCTGGTGCGGATGTCAATGAGCAGGATAATCAGCTCGACAGCCTGCTTGATGCGGCGTGCGTATAAGCGGGGTTGGACAGTATCGACGCAAAGCCGAAATTTCCTTCGGCCAAGTAAACCCGCCACCGATTTTCTGGTAGAGAATTTAGAGAAAACAAGGGCCGGCCCTATTCACCTGAACCATCTTGACGTTACCCTTGAAGAGAGATCACGATTGTGTCCTCGTGCAATCATGTGGCCGGCATCCGATCGCCAGATGAACAGACGCTGACTGAATAGCTATGTTGTTCTGAGGTATCGGGCAACAGGGGATGGGGGTGATCATGAAGACAGATATCGAGAAGGTACAAAAACTGGCCAAGGATCTCAGGAAAGGCTATCCACGCAGCCCTCGCGAAAAGCTAGGAGGCTATGTAATCGCGGCCCGTTGTGTCGATAAATGCCGGGCGTTCTTACTTGGTATCAACGGCGACTACAATTACTGGCCCTGCTCCTTAGGTAGCCAATGGTTTTCGTTCACCGGCATCACTCCCGATGAGCTGAAAGACATCGTCGCGACCGGAGCCACCGACGAGGACATTGCCACATGGATCACGGGCGCCTCAAAGATCAAGGACGCGGATGTGATCTTGAAGTGGAATAACACCATGCGCGATACCCGGCTCAGCGACATGAGTCTCCAAGCCCAGCAGTACTTGGAGGAGTACATTCCCAAGTTCGTGCCGAACCATCGCCCGGTCTATGTGTGGTTCGACGTGTATGATCTCGAGGAAAAGCGGCTCTAGCAGAATGCTGAAAAAGTCCGCCAGCAACGTTCTCGCATCGCTCAGAGGCTCGGAAGCACTGGAGGGGCTTTTCTGTTCGCCAAGATCTATTCTACGTGCGAACAGCCTCACAAAGTGCGGGGCGTACCTCCTCGCCTCTTCGCTCACTGCGGCCTTGCTGGAGGAACGGCGCGTCTTGGCGCGCCGGGGTTGGGAGAGTGAGAACTGTGGCCTTTTTGAGCATCCTGCAGCTCTGTTGACATCAACACAATATGCAAGGTTCCAGCGACGCATTGTGTATAAATTGAGTTTTTTCCGCAGACTGCTAGCAGGTTGCGGAATAACGATGTTGGCATGTCGCGCTTGACGTGCTACGTTTTCTGGCGCGGGCGGGCTTTTTCAGCATCCTGATAAAGGAAGCATGCTCATGCAATTAGATGGGAAAGTGGTGTTGATTACCGGAGGATCTGGAGCGCTGGGTCAAACAGTCACGCCGGCCTTTGTGAAATCGGGCGATCAGGTTATTACGGCAGATCGGCATCAATCGTCGGCTCAGGTTGCAGGAGTATTCGCGATTAAAGCCGATGTGACGAACGAAGCCGACGTGCAGCGTCTCGTGAACGATGTAATCTGAAAGACCGGCCGCATTGATGCGCTCATCAATCTGGTCGGTGGCTTTGCCATGGGCCGCCTAGAGGAGACAGATGCGGCACTCTGGCAGCGGATGTTGACCATGAATGTGACCGCCGCATTCCTGCTCTCGAAAGCCGTGTTGCCCCACATGTGGAAAAACAGAAATGGTCGCATCGTGCACGTGGCAGCCTGGGCGGCAGTTGAGCCGTTTCCCGGCGCGGCAGCGTATCTTGTCTCCAAATCGAGCCTGCTTGCACTGATCACGGTACTCGCGCTGGAGTCGAGCGGGTCCGGGGTGACCGTCAACGGGGTACTGCCCAATACCATTGATACCCCGGCCAACCGCGCCAGTATGCCTGAGGCCGATCCGTCCACATGGACGAAGCCGGAATCCATCGCCGAGACGCTGCTCTTTCTCGCCTCTGACGAAGCCGCACAGATCAGCGGAGCTTTCATTCCGATCGGAACACGAGTCGGTTCAAAGGCTGTGAAGGGATCATAACAGGAAGATTCGATCATGCCGGGTTCGGATTCAGCACTTTCGTATGTAGACCAACTCCGTCGCGCATTGCTCCGTCTGCACAAAGCATTACTGGACGATGAACGGGTGTCCTATGAGCGGGTGTATGGCCGCATTGCATCCAACGGCGAGTTTCTTCAGCTCGTGTTGGGCCATGCGTGGTTTGCCTGGCTCCGTCCGCTGTCTCAATTGGTGGCCCAACTCGATGAACTCGGTGATGAAGACGAGTCATCGGGCGGCGCGGATACTACCAGCCTCATCGCATCGGTTCGAACACTGTTGACTCCGTTGGAAGAGGGAACCGGATTCGGCAAGCACTATTACGATGCGCTTCACCGAACGCCGGATGTGGGGCTGGCGCATGCGGCGGTCAGAGCGCTGCTCCGGTAGCTGTCGTCCACAAGGAGTGATTCAGATGAAAGCACAATATCTTGGTCATGTGGTGTTCTATGTGAAGCACCTCGAACTACAAACAACAAGTCAAAGGGACACAAGCCATCATCAACGGCGTCAAGAAAGCCGGCATGAAGCGACTTCTGTTTGTGGGTGGGGCAGGCAGTTTGGAGGTCAAACCGGGCGTCCAGTCAGTGGACCTGCCGGATTTCCCGACTGAATACAAACAGGGTGCGCTGGCTACGCGGGAAGCGCTGAATATGCTGCGCAAAGAAACGACCCTCGAATGGTCCTTCCTCTCTCCTTCAGCAGACCTTTCGCCGGGCCAACGGACCGGCAAGTTCCGTTGGGTACGGACCAGTTATTGACGAATGCTCAGGGAGAAAGCCGCATCTCAGTCGAGGACTATGCGATGGCGATGGTCGACGAAGTAGAGAAGCCAAAACACGTCCGCCGACGGTTTACTGTGGGCTATTAAGTCGAGATCTCTCCACCCATTCATGATCCAGGAGGTAATACATCATGCGAGCGAAAAAATTGGTCCAGTTCGGGATGTTAGGACTCGTGGCATTAATGCTGACCATTTTGCCGACAGGACATGCTGCTGACCGGAAACTCGACCCAAACGAACAGGCCAACCTCGCCAACTTTGATGACCTGGATTTCAACGTCTACAGCAATCAGAAGTGGGAGCAGCTTGGAAAGAGTCACGCCAAAGACATTACAGTCCACTGGCCCGATGGCCGGGTGACGAAGGGCATAGACCCCCATATTAAGGATCTGAGTGGGCAGTTTGTGTTTGCGCCGGACACGCGCATCAAAGAGCATCCGATCAGAATCGCCTCGGGCGAGTGGACGTCTGTCATGGGCATCATGGAGGGAACGTTCACCCAGCCGATGCCGATTGGCGAAGGCAAGACTATCCCTCCGACCGACAAGCCGTTCAAATTGACCATGGTGACGATAGGGCACTGGAAGAACGGCGTGATGGACGAGGAGTGGTTGATCTGGGATAACCACACGTTTATGAAACAGATTGGACTGGCCCAATAACACACGTCATAGAGGAATCACCGTCCGATAAGGCGATCAAGCCAAAGCCAGACTGGTCGGCGCGGGCCACCCTTGATCAAAAAACGTCCATAGGCCGCCTACTGGTATCGTCTTTCTCTTCGATGTGAATAACACACTGTTGGACAACGATAGGGTCACGGAAGATTTTCATTGCAGGCAAGCAATCAGCGAAAGGGTTTCTATGCTGTCTAGTGTCGAACATATTCATGAAAGGAGCAAAGCGATGAAAAGTGTGTTGATTGGATTGATTGGATTGTGCATGGCGGCGAGCGCCGTTGCGGCTGAACCCGGACAGGTAACTCCTCTCATGACGAAGGATTTGAAGGAGATTGCCGGTAAAGAGGTTGTCCTGATCACGGTAGATTACGCCCCTGGCGCTTCAGATTCGGCTCACCGACACAATGCGCACACGTTCGTGTACGTGCTGGAAGGTTCGGTAGTGATGCAGGTGAAGGACGGAAAACAGGTGACGCTTGGGCCCGGACAGACCTTTTATGAATCGCCGGACGAGATTCACACAGTTGGTCGTAACGCCAGCGGTACAAAGCCAGCCAAGTTCATTGTGTTCTTTGTGAAGGATAAGGAAACACCCCTTCTTTCACCGGCGCAATGAACTAATTGGATGCGAAGCATACGAATCCATGCCATGGAGATGTTCGCAAAATTTGAAGGGAAACCACGTTATGAAAGCGGTTGGATACAAAAAGCCACTGCCGATCGGCAGCGCCGAATCGTTCATGGATATTGAGATGTCATCACCTACGGCAAGTGGGCGTGATCTGCTGGTTAAGGTGGAAGCCATTTCCGTCAATCTCTTGGATGTAAAAGTACGCGCGAGTGCTGCGCCGGAAGGGATGCCCTACAGGATCATGGGCTGGAATGCGGCCGGGGTAGTAGTCGGGGTGGGGTCGGAATCCAAACTCTTTAAGGTAGGAGACGAGGTCTACTATGCCGAGTCGAACAGCATGGTCTCTGAATAGGGACTGACCACGTAGGGCTGGATGGAGAGCTGGAATGGCGACGCGACGAGGCAAGAGCGATAGGAGAATATCCCGTCGTCCAATAAAAGTGCTGGTCATTGATGTGGGTGGAACCAACGTGAAGATTCTTGTCACGGGGAAACGAGCACCACACAAAATTCCTTCCGGTCCGACAATGACTGCGCGAAACATGGTGAAAGCGGTCCAGCGGCTGGCCGCCGATTGGTCCTATGATGTCATCTCGTTGGGATATCCAGGAGCGGTGATCGGCGGCCGGCCTGCTGCTGAGCCCAAGAACCTGCACAATGGATGGGTGAGTTTCGATTTTGCCAAAGCGTTTGGTTGTCCAGTCAAGGTGATCAATGACGCCGCGATGCAGGCTCTCGGCAGTTACGAAGGCGGCCGCATGTTGTTCTTGGGCCTCGGCACCGGCCTGGGCTCCGCACTGATCACCGACGGCGTGTTGGTGCCGATGGAGTTGGCGCATCTGCTCTACCGGAAAGGCCGGACTTACGAGGACCACGTAGGCCTGCGAGGGCTCAAACGATACGGCGAAAAAAAATGGCGCCGGTACGTCGCAGATGTCGTCACGGCGCTTCGCGATGCGCTCCAAGCCGACTACGTGGTGCTCGGCGGCGGCAATGCCACGAAGCTGAAGCGCCTGCCGAAGCACGTCCGTCTCGGCGACAACGCCCACGCGTTTACCGGCGGCTTTCGCTTATGGGAGGAGGCCTGGAAGGATGAACGCGCTGCCTGCGTCGTGCGGAAGAGCCGTGCGTGAGTAAAGGCGTCCGGCACCAGATAAGAGACCAAAATACTGAAGGAGGATCAAAGCGAAGGAGGGAACGATGAAGGCAATGTTCAAGACACATGATGCATGGTTCAGCTTGATCCTCAGGGTCACGCTGGGAGTCGTGATGTTCGCGCACGGCGCGCAGAAATCGCTCGGCTGGTTCGGGGGGAATGGGTTTGAGGGCACGATGGGATTTTTCACCCAAAAGATGGGGCTTCCCTGGTTGATCGCCTTTCTGGTCATCATCGGCGAATCCATCGGCAGTCTCGGGCTGATCGCGGGATTCCTGACTCGCATCACGGCGGCGAGTTTCATCGTGATCATGGTCGGCGCGATCGCGACGGTTCATTGGCCGCAAGGCTTTTTCATGAACTGGTCCGGTCAGCAGCAGGGTGAAGGCTTTGAATACCACTTGCTTGTGATCGGGATAAGCGCGGCCCTGTTGATCACCGGCGGCGGCAAGTGGTCGCTTGACGGCCTGATCGCCCGCTTACTGACCGATGGGCGCAAAGACTAGCAGTATGCTGAAAAAGTCCTCCAGCGTCGTTCTCGCGTCGCTCAGCGGCTCGGAAGCGCTGGAGGGGCTTTTCCGTTCGCCAAGATCTATTCTACGGGCGAACAGTCTCACAAAGTGCGGTGCGTACCTCCTCGCCTCTTCGGTCGCTGCGGCCTTGCCTGCGGAACGACGCGTCTTGCGCGCTGGGGATGGGCGGGTGAGAACCGTGGCCTTTTTGAACATCCTGAACCTATTTTACCATCGACGCCACTTGGACGATTCCAACGGCTTTTGTGCATAAATCGAATTTTTCAGCAGACTGCTAGTGTTTGGTTGATCGAGGACTCGACTATATGGGACTCACGCGAATCGTGATCATCGGCGGTGGATTTGCGGGAGTGAAGTGCGCGAGAACGTTGCGCAAGAGACTCACTCCGGAAGCCTGCGAGATCATCCTCTTCGATCGGGAAAACTCCATGGTCTACTATCCGCTGCTGGCGGAAGTCGCGGGGGCCACGATTGGCCCCGATTCGGTTTCGACCCCGCTGCGGCAGCTGTTACCCAACGTTCGTTGCCGGAACGAAGAGGTGCGCCGGATCGATTATGCCGCCTCCGAGGTAGAATACGAAGGCTATGATGGTCGTCTACGACGTATGGGGTTTGACCATGCTGTGATTGCCTGCGGCTCCTCCGTCAACCTCAATCTCGTTCCCGGCATGTCCGACCACGCATTCCCGCTGAAGTCGGTGGGTGATGCCATGGCGTTGCGGTTTCACGTCATGGAGCAGCTCGAAAAAGCCGAGGTGTGCGACGATCCGGAACGGCGGCGCTGGTATCTGTCCTTTGTCATTGTGGGAGGTGGATTCAGCGGGGTAGAGGTGGCCGGCGAACTCAATGACCTGTTGCGCGCCAGCATACGGTTCTACAGCAACTTCACGGCCCATGACGTGACCGTGACCTTGGTGCATGCTCGTGATCAGATCTTGCCAGAGGTCAGTCCCACGCTACGCGAGTTTGCTCGAAAGGAGATGGAGCAGGCCGGCATTCAGATGCTCTTGAACACACGTGTGGTGCTGGCGACGGCTGACGGAGTCGGACTGGCAGATGGCCGGATGGTCACGGGCGGCACGATCGTCTGTACCATCGGAACGACAGCGGCGCTGCTGGTGCAGTTACTCGATACGCCCAAGGAGAAGGACCGCTTGGTTACCGATCCGGACATGCGCCTGAGGGGGATACCGAACGTCTGGGGAGTCGGCGACTGCGCCGTGATTGTCAACGCATATGATGGACATCCGGCGCCGACCACCGGTCAATTCGCCGAACGCCAGGGACGCCAGGTGGCAGAGAACATACTCCGAGTCCTACAGGGCCAGCCGACCAAACCATTTTCTTACAAATCGTTGGGCACGCTCTGTGGAATTGGAGAGCGAAATGCAGTGGCTGAGATTCTTGGCATCCGCCTGTCTGGATTCCCTGCCTGGTGGCTATGGCGGACCGTCTATCTCTTGAAGTCCCCGTCCTGGTCTCGCCGGGTCAAGCTCGCGTTTGATTGGACTTGGGAACTCCTGTTTCCGCGGGATCTCGGACATGCGCGGACTAATCAAACCGAAAAGGTCACCAGAGCCCATTATCGGCCCGGCGATAGCATTTTTCTCCAGGGAGATCCAGGCGCCAATTTCTATGTGATCGATCGCGGCGAGGTCGAGATCCTTCGCCGTGACGACACAGACCAACCGAATCAGGTTGTTGATGTGTTAGGTCCCGGCGAGTTCTTCGGTGAAGTGGCGCTTCTCGACAACCAGCCGCGAGGGGTTACCGCAAAGGCGCGCACCTCAGTAGACGTTCTGGTCATGGGGAAAGACGTGTTTTCAAGAATGTCCGGATCCCTGGCGTCCTTCCGTCTCCTACTGGCCCAGGCTCGCCGATGGAAGCGCGCTAAGCTGATCCCACGCATTCATCAAGCGTGGGAAGGCATTGAGAAACAACCGTTTTTCTCGTTTCTTGAGGCGGTTCCAACCCACCGGCTTTCACCGTATGACACCTATGAAACCACCATCGGTCTCTTTGACCTACAGGCCGTGGAGTATGTCTGTGTGCTCGACCGGAATGAACGTTTGCTGGGGGTGGTGACACGGAACGAGTTGTTCGAAGTGTTTGAGCAGGGGAGAGGACCGGCGACCAAAGTTGAGGACTTCATGCTCACCGACCCGATAATGGTCACGCCCGACCAGTCGCCACTGACGGTGGCGGAATCGATGCACAAGCATGATGTGGACTGGCTCCCAGTCGTGGAGAATCGAGATTCACGACATTTGATTGGCATTATCCGTTCAGAGCGGATGCTTCGACACCTGGTCGCGCACATGTCGGATTCATCCTCATCGGATTGAACACATGCTGTAGAAGAACGGTGCCGACAGGCGTCGCCAATTCAAAAGATGAGATCTATATGAACCCAAAAACTGAAAAGACAAAGATGCTGGCGGGAGAGCTCTATCAGTCGGCTGACCCTGAACTCGTTGCGGACGCCAAGAGAGCGCAGCGCTTGATAGCCCAGTACAATGCAACCTCAGGCGAGGAAACGGAAACTCGTTCGGCATTGCTGCGTCAGCTCTTCGATTCGGTCGGGGACGGCACAATCATCAGGCCGTACTTTGCCTGCGATTACGGCTATAATATCCGGCTTGGGAGAAATACCTTCATCAACTTCAACTGCGTCTTCCTCGATTGCGCGCCCATTGAGATCGGAGACAATCTCCAAATGGGACCGGCCGTACAGATCTATACCGCGACGCATCCACTCGAAGCGGACGTGCGGCGATCGGGCCTGGAGTATGCCCGCCCGATCCGCATCGGACACGATGTGTGGATCGGAGGCGGCGCGATCATTCTTCCGGGCGTGACGATCGGCGACCGCAGCGTAATTGGCGCAGGCAGCGTCGTGGTGCATGACGTCCCGGCTGCCAAAGTCGTTGTGGGCAATCCGGCGCGCATTATTCGCGCTCTTGACGTCGGACGTTGATCCGGCCTTCATCTCGCATAATCATAATGATCACCCCCCAATGTGGAAACTTCTCTTCCCACTCCTCCTTTGCGGTTGTAGCATGAAGCCGCGCTGTCATATAACTATCAGGGCCGGAGTGAGCTTCATGTGAAACGGAGCACATCGTTCGTCCATCAACCAAGGGGAGGGGATCGTGAGCGGGCTATTGCAACAGGGAAACAATCTAACTGACATAGGGAGGAGAACAGTGATGCACAAAATGATGATGCTTGGTTCGATGGTATTAAGCCTGTCCATCCTTGCGCCCTACGCATTTGCCGACGAAGAGACGACGCAAGGAACAGGAACGCATATGAAGGTGAGCGGTGTCGTCTCGAAGGTGCAATCAGGCCTCACCACCGTGAAGACCTCATGGGGATCGATGACGATCGCTTCGACTTTCACACCCAAGCATCTTGAAGTCGGGGAAGAAGTGGAAATGCAGGTGAATGAAAACAACGCGGTGATCGACGTCCATCGGAAAGGAGACGACACGCATGCCCACCGGTTCGTATCCGGTAACCTGACCTATACGTCCGCGGATCGCAAAGAAATCAAGCTCTGGACGCCGGAGGGGGAGAAGACGTTCGACGTGCAGGCAGGCAGATCGAAGATGGCCTCTATCGAGGAGGGGACACCCGTTACCATCGAGTTGAACGAAGCGGGAAACATGATCGATCTTCATCGGTTTGCCGTAGAAATGAGCTTCAATAAACAGCCGCGTACCAAACCCGGTTACCGTATGACGGTGCATGGTGTGGTAGAGAAAATTCAGTCTGGCTTGATCCATGTGAAGGCGCCATTCGCCACATATCGTCTAGCCGTAAAAACTGCGCCATCTGGCATTAAAGTGGGAGATGAAATTACATTGTGGGTGAATGATGAGAACATGGTCATCGATCATCACATGAAAGGGCATGACCAGGCGCACAGGCTGATCACCGGGAAGTTGATCTACGTCGGTAGGGCAAAGAAAGAAATCAAGCTGTGGACTCCCGAGGGCGTGCGAGCGTTTCCGCTCGAACGTCTGGAAGTAAAAGCGCGACCGATCAAGGAAGGATCGACAATCACTGTGGAACTGAATGAGAAAGGGACTGTGGTCGACCTCTGGAAAGCATTGTGATCAAGTCTGATGATTGAGGCTGGGGTAACAAGGGTCAGCGTCAGGTTGACGAATGCCTCTGTCCGCTTCGAAGACACTGAGATTCAGGATGTGCCGGTTTCTATGAAACGATTGAGACACTGTTTGACTCAAAGGCACGCATTTGCAGGCAAGCAGCCAGCAGTTCAGCAATCTGGTGCTGCATCCAGACTGGACGAGGGCCTGCTGTATTGTGAGTGGAGGGGAATCGGTATCACATTGTTTCGCAGCATGGTGATGGATGCGGCCATGCAGCAATCACCGCGCGTATTCCAGCAGGAGAAATCTGAACGTCCACAATGTTCAGACACTCTCTTCTTCTAGAGCAATATCGATGGAGAGAATAGGAGGGCTTATGCACACGCGTGTGTTGATCGCAATGATGGGTGTGCTGATGATCGTTGCTCCGGCTGCTGCGCAAGACTCAGGTAAGTGGGTGAAGCGTGCTGTATTTCCCGAGCCCTCTGAGGAGCTGGTCGGTGCGTCGGCTGACGGCAAGTTCTACGTGTTCGGCGGACTCGGACCCGGATGGATCCCTCAAGGTCTCGCGTATGAGTATGATCCGGAAACCGACAAGTGGACGAAGAAAAAGCCGATGGCGCTGTCGGCACACCACGTTGCATTTACGGAACTCAATGGAAAGTTCTACGCGTTCGGCGGTTTTGTGGCACCCGAATCGGGGCCGCCGGCATGGGTGCCGATTAACAACGCCTGGCAGTATGATCCGCCGACCGACAGCTGGATGGCAGTGACTCCTATGCCTACGAAGCGCGGCTCAGCCGTGGCCGCCACCGTAAACGGCAAGATCTACGTGATCGGCGGGGCAACCGTGCATCCTGGTTCGAGCGAACCTGCCCTTCACCCGACACGTCCCCATCGGTCGGTGGGCACCGTAGAAGAATATGATCCGAAGACCAACACCTGGTCCGAGCGCTCCTCTATGCCGACCGCCCGTAATCACGCAGCCATTGGCGTTGTGAATAACAAAATCTACGTCATTGGCGGGCGGCTGGGCAGCGCCTTCATTTTCACCGCCAGCAACACGAATGTGGTCGAAGAATACGACCCAGCAACCGACCAGTGGGGTCTGGTGAAAGCCCGCATGCCGACCGAGCGGAGCGGGGGTGCGTGGGGTGTCTACAACGGGCGCATCTACGTGGCCGGAGGCGAACATCAGGACAGCCATCTCATGGCTGCATTTCGCGCATTAGAAGCGTACGACCCGGTAACCAACACCTGGTCGGAGCTCCCAATGATGCCGATGCCCAGACACGGGCTGGCCGGCGCTGTCGTTGGCGATCGTCTCTATCTGGCGAGTGGGGATATCCAGTCAGCAGGCATCACCGGCATGCGAGTGGTGACCGAGTCCCATGACGCATTCGAGTTCGTCGCCCGCTGAATCGGCATGTGTGAGGGTCGCCTGCACATGAAGAGTGGCTTGACGCAGTGAACGATTCTCCTATGACCGGCCTGCTGAACTGCCCATTCGGCGGCAAGAAGGACCGCTGCCTCGGCCGCTTCGGTGGCGATTGGATCATATCGACGAGTTCATACCAGACCATTGAGTCGGCATATATTCCGCGTCAATAACCGTTTGAGGATATGGCGGTCACGAGACTGCTCAGAGAGGGTTGCACTATGAAGATCGTATTGATCGGTGCTACTGGGTTTGTCGGGTCAGCCATTTTGAAGGAAGCGTTGGATCGCGGTCATGAAGTCACAGCCATTGTCCGGCATCCGGAGAAGTTGCAGTCGCATGCAAGGCTTCACCCTCAGAGGGGAGATGTCTACAATGCTGACGATGTGGCTCGTTTGGTTGCGGGCCATGAGGCGGTGATCAGTGCCTTCAATCCGGGATGGAGCAATCCAGATATTTATAGTCAGCAGGTCAAAGGTGCAGGCTCCATTATCAACGGTGTGAAGAAGGCTGGCGTGAAGCGGCTCCTCTTCGTGGGTGGGGCAGGGAGTTTGGAAGTCAAACCCGGCGTCCAATCCGTGGACCTGCCGGAATTTCCGGCCGAATATAAGCAGGGGGCGCTGGCAACCAGGGAAGCCCTGAATATGCTGCGTAAAGAAGCGAGCCTTGAATGGTCTTTCCTCTCTCCTTCAGCCGATCTTTTCCCGGGTCAGCGAACCGGCACGTTCCGCCTGGGAACGGACCAGCTGCTCAAGGATGCGAAGGGGGAAAGTCGCATTTCGGTGGAGGATTATGCCATGGCCATGATCGACGAAGTGGAAAGGCCAAAGCATATCCGCCGGCGCTTCACAGTTGGCTATTGAGTCGGCATGATTGAACGCATGACTGCACGAACTGGATGGCAGGAAAGGGTTCTTTATTCACCGGCGCCACTCACACCTGGGACTGAAGGCGCCGTCTCTTATGAAAGGGGTCGTTATGCAATTCAGACAATCCACCATCCTGACAGTCGCCCTCCTCGTCATGAGTCTGGGACTCTTGTGCAGAGCCGAGGCCACGACTATCGACGCCGGCCATGCGACTGTGAGTTGGACGGGACAAGGCGTCATCGATGATCTGGGCGATGGGGACAGAATCTTTCGAGGCACGATTACCGGCACCATGCTCGTGAAGCATCTTCCCGTAGGCTCGGCGCCGCCACAGATCCATAAGGGGAAAATGAATTGCCAGGCGATTCTCCATATCAGCGAAAAACAAGAGGGACCGAAGACTGGGGTCTGCCTCATCAGTGCCCATGATGACAAAGACCTCGCGTATGTCGAGATTCGATGTGCCGGAGTGAAAGGCGAATGCAAAGGCGACATGACATGGGTCTGGGGAAAGGGAGGATTCAAGGGTATTACGGGCACGACACCGTTCGTCGCCGGTATTTATATTGAGCAAGGGAAAGCGGGACGGATCCACGGAAGTGCCCATTGGCCTGAGATGACTTATACACTGCCGTAGAGGTTCAAACACCTTCGAGAAAGAGGGCTAACCGCTCGCTACCGATTGGTCCTATATTGTCATCTCGTTGGGATATCCAGGCGTGGTAGTCAGCCGCGCGGCCGCATGGCCTGCCTGTGTCGTGCGGAGAAATCATTCGAGAGTGTAGCACGAGTCCTCGCAGTCCTCAGTCTTGATACCGCACCCCGGCAGAACGCCGATGGGGGTGAGCATGTGATGAAACAACTGGAAGAACAGGCACGAGTTAAGATCGGAAAGGAGTAGTCATGGATGCCAAAATCCACCCGCACAGGGGAGCAAGCGACCAATCGCGTCTCATGGACGCGATGTGTATCAATACAATCCGCACCCTTTCGATGGATGCGGTGCAAGCTGCCAACTCCGGCCATCCCGGCACACCAATGGCACTCGCGCCGGTGGCCTACTGCTTATGGCAGCGGTTTTTGCGGTTCGATCCCGAAGATCCGATTTGGCCTAACCGCGATCGATTCGTGCTCTCTAACGGCCATGCTTCGATGTTGCTGTATGCCCTGCTGCATCTCTGCGGCGTGAAAGGGGTCAACCCTCAATACGAAGCGCTCGGCGAACTGTCGGTGACGCTCGACGATATCAAGAAGTTTCGACAACTCAACAGCAAGTGTCCCGGTCACCCCGAGTATCGATGGACCTCCGGCGTTGAGACGACCACCGGACCCTTAGGCCAGGGCATCGCGACGAGCGTCGGGATGGCGATGGCGGCCTGCTGGATGGCGGAATACTTCAATCGCCCCGGCTACGACCTCATCAGTTATAACGTCTATGCCTTATGCGGAGACGGCTGCCTGATGGAAGGCGTCTCAGGTGAAGCCGCATCGCTTGCAGGCCATCTGAAGCTCTCGAACCTCTGCTGGATGTATGACAATAACAAGATCACGATTGAAGGTCATACCGACTTGGCGTTCAGTGAAGACGTTGCGACACGCTTCATCGGCTATGGCTGGAACGTCACACGCGTCGGCGATGCCAACGACCTCGACATGCTCGAACGCGCCTTCACAACGTTCAACCGCACGCAAGATAGGCCCACGTTGATCATTGTGGATAGCCACATCGCCTACGGTGCACCGACCAAGCAGGATACGCATGCCGCGCATGGCGAACCGTTGGGTGAAGAGGAAGTCAGGTTGACCAAGCGAGCCTACGGCTGGCCCGAAGAAGCGACGTTTCTGGTGCCGGAAGGAGTCCGGGAACATTTCCAATCCGGGATCGGCGCGCGTGGCCGTCAAACGCGCGAGACATGGATGGCAACGTTCAGCAAGTACGAGCGCGACCATCCGGACCTCGCCGACCAGTTGTACCGGATGCAGCACCGCCGACTGCCGGAAGGCTGGGAGAAATATTTGCCTATATTTCCGCCTGATCCGAAGGGTATGGCCGGACGCGACGCTTCAGGAAAGGTGTTGAATGTACTTGCGAAGCAGGTGCCTTGGTTGATCGGTGGGTCAGCAGACCTGACGCCCTCAACGAAAACCCGGCTCACACTTGAAGGGGCCGGAGATTTCCAGGCCGGATCGTACAGTGGCCGCAATTTTCATTTCGGGATTCGCGAACATGCAATGGGTTCGATCCTCAACGGATTATCCCTGTCTAAAGTACGTCCCTATGGGTCCACCTTCCTGACGTTCAGCGATTACTGCCGCCCTGCGATTCGATTGAGCGCCCTCATGGAGCTCCCGGTCATCTACATTTTCACCCATGATTCGATCGGCGTCGGCGAGGACGGCCCAACGCATCAACCAGTCGAACACCTCGCGTCGTTGCGCGCGATTCCAGGGTTGATCACACTGCGGCCGGCGGATGCCAATGAAGTGGTGGAAGCTTGGCGGGTGATTATGGAGTCCCGGCATGACCCTGTCGCGCTCGTGGTGACGCGCCAGCCGCTTCCAACGCTCGATCGCACGCGCTATGCATCGGCCGCTGGCATACAGCGCGGCGCCTATATCCTTGCCGACCCCGCTGATGCACGGCCGGACGTGCTGCTCTTAGCCACCGGCAGCGAGGTGGCGCTATGCGTGAACGCCTATGAACAACTCTTACAGGAAGGTATCAGAGCCCGCGTGGTGAGCATGCCTTCGTGGGAGCTGTTCGACCGGCAATCGCCGGAATACAAGAACAGTGTCTTGCCTCCGGAGATTCAGGCACGCGTCGCGGTGGAACAGGCCTCCACGTTTGGATGGGAGCGTTATGCCGGCGCGCCTGCCGCGATCATCGGAATGCGCACGTTCGGCGTCTCGGCGCCACTGAAGGAATTGGCGAAGAAATTTGGGTTCATGCCGGAGCAGATCGTGGCTGCGGCGAAGGAGCAAGTGCGCCTCGCCAAGCGGGCGACCCGTCCGGCCGGCGCATGAGCTTCGTCATCATCGGAAGCGGATTTGCCTGGTTGAGATGCGCGAGGGGGTTGCACCAACGCCTGTCTCGACGTCGACAGATATCCGGCCATGACCTATAAGCTGAAGAGTTTCCGAAAGACGGGTGATCACGACACCGCGATCGGCGACCTCACACCTCATGGCGCCACAAAAGAAGTCACGCCTGGTTGGGAATCTCATCGGTGTCACTCAAAATCCCGCCGGTAACATTCGCGCTGGTTTTAGGGTGGAGGGAAGGATCACTGCGAGAGTGAAACAGGGAGGAAGAGACAGACAGGGAGATGAGGAGGGATACAATGACTGATTCAGTCAAGATATTAGGCTTCGCCGGGAGCCTACGCACAGGGTCCTATAACAAATCTGCGCTTCGAGCCGCGGTCAAACTGGTCCCTGCCGGCAGCACACTGGAGATCGTTGATCTCGAAGGCATTCCGCTCTTCAATGAGGATCATGAAAAAGAATTCCCGCCTGGCGCGCAGGAGTTCAAGGCAAAAGTGAGAGCGGCGGACGCCATTCTGATTGTGACCCCGGAATATAACTATTCCATCCCGGGAGTACTGAAGAATGCCATCGACTGGGCGTCGCGTCCCCATGGCCACAGCGCGTGGAATGGGAAACCGGTGGGGATTATGGGAGCTTCCATCGGGATGTTCGGGACCGCCCGCGCGCAAAATCATCTGCGTCAAATGTTCGTCTTTTTGAACATGTTTTCGTTGAACCAGCCGGAGGTCATGATCGCCAACGCCGCCGAAAAATTTGATGAGCAGGGTAACCTAATAGATCTCAAGACATCCGAGAAGATCAAGACACTGCTCGAAGCATTGGTGAACTGGACCCGAAGACTGAAGAAAACGAGAGCCTAGCACGCGAAGGAAAATAGATATTGATTGTGAATTGAGGTGCAATGAGGGCGGTTCTCGATCTTGCATCTCTGGACACACTGCCGCCAGTCAAGGGTTGGCTGACTTATGCCAACGCGTGCCATCGGGTAATGAAGATGCACGCAATGATCTGCCGTAAGGGGACATGATCGAGACATGCATCGGAGAAAACATGCTGGTTCAGACCGAAAATCCGTGCACATATCCGGCGGTATTGTCCTCGCTCATGCGCGTTAAGTTTCGCTTCACTTGCGGTTCTATGGGAATTGAGAGTAGCAACGTGAACTGACCCCGATCAATGGTCAATTTGTTCCTGCATAGACAACATGTCTCACAAAGTCATAAGTCCGCATACAACCATGCATTCTTGCTGATCTCCTCAGGGCCTCTTCGACAACCTGTTCCTGGAAATGCTCGATCTAAACGCCTCAACACGATCAATATCGATCATCTATCGATTTGATTTTTCGTAGAATCTCCGCGGCTGGGACAGAGGGCTGTCCGCGGGGTCCGTTGTTTGCTCTCTTGTCACTTGGCTTCCTTATATCCTTTCGTCTGATGGCTGAGGATTGCCTGCGTGCTTTTCCATGAAACGCGAAACAGCGGTGTGGAGAAAACTGTGTGGTTGTCGATGATGAACGAGCGCTCCAAATCAATCAACGTATGATGAAGGATTTTTCATGAGCCGTTCATGAATTGTTCATGCGGCAGAGTTACAGTAGCATCAACGTCTGAGAACACAATACAGCCTTCTGAGTCACATCGTCATGGGTGTGGTGGCTTTTCAGGGCATGGTGGTGCAGCCGTCTCTGGAAAGGAAAGCAAGAAAGGAGACATGAACCGATGGAAAGGAACAACAAAAACATCTTGCTCGTCGATGATGATCGCGATTTACGGTACGTGCTCTCGATGCGGCTCGCCAGCGTTGGATACACGGTTTATGAGGCGGACAACGGATGGGAAGCCATAGAACAGATGGAGAAGCACTCGGTTGACGTCGTCCTGACCGACTATCACATGCCGGAGATGAACGGGTTTGGATTATTGTCCCTCTGCCGCGAGAGATGGCCTGGAACTCCGGTCGTGTTCTATTCTGGAGAAGAGGACGACATGGCACACGAGGCGGTGGAGCGGGGAGCGTTCGCGTGGGTTCGCAAAGGAAGTGACACCACGATACTGTTGGAATTCCTTGACTATGCGAGTCAGCAATCAGTCCATGCGTGACCAACAGCAGCTTGCGCCCGTACTTATTCTCCTGCTCGCGCTCAGTGGATGCGACACGAGCAGGTTATCCTCACAATCAATACAGTCTGACAATGGGCGCTTTATGGATCTGTGGGGCACCTATACGCATTGTTTCCAAGGCGAAGACCTCGATGCGATGCATGTGGATGCACAACGATTGATTCAGGCTGCACATACGACCGGCTCTGTTGAAGATCCGACCCTTCGTGAAAGTCGTGAATCGATTCGCCTGTCGGTTGATCCGGCTACAATGGCTGCCGCGTGTGCGCTTCGTGCCGGTCAGACCGCCCGAGAAATGGGTCGCCTGTATCTTGCACGAGAGATGTTTCATGCGATCGTCATTCAATTTCCGCAACCACGCTATCAGTATTACACGGCCCAAGCCCTACTCGGTCTTGAACGCTTGATGCAATAAGCCGGACCGCCTTGAGGGGCTTCACTATGTAAGGTGTTGTCGAGGCCGTCGCGTGACTGCGTGCACCTCACTCTCGTTGTTGAAGGAGAATCGCCATGAAGAACGTTCGAATGTTGATCGCACATGACAACCCACACATCCTCCAGTTTCTCAGCAATTTCTTCTCAGACGATTTTTGTAGCGTGGGGACTGTGGGCGATGGGAAATCCCTGACTGCGGCGGCAATGGCACTGCACCCGCATATCATTGTCACCGGCAAGCCGACGAAGGCGGGTCTTGATGCAGTTCGTCAACTCGAAGCTTTGATGCCCGACATAAAGGTCATGGCGTTGACCGAGCATGAGGAGGTGGACATTGCAGCAGCGACACGTAGAGCAGGCGCATCGGCAGTTCTCATCAAGAAGGATGTGCCGGACTTATGTGGCAGGATCAGAGCAATCATCCCAGACCTTCTCCCTGCACATCCCAAATGGATCATAGAAGCCCATGCCTATGGGAATGATCACGCATCGATTGAAAGTGGGGTGGCCTAAATGGGCGGCGTGTGCGGCTGATCGATTGAGAATGCCATGGAACGATTGACGAGTCGTGTTAGATGGGCGTAAGCCTTTCTGCCTACTCCATGAATGCCTCTGATCCGTGCTTCTAGATGATCGCCATAGATGTATTGACCCTCCTCCAGTCTGTTGACAAACCCTTTCGGTCTCGATGATTGTATGGTAAGAGATGCCTCCATCCAGGAGGGCCGAGCCGATGAGAAAAACATCTGATCTCCAGCCGTCTCTGTTCTTCTCAGTATCCTTTGACAGTGTGTACGGGATGGTAGATGTCCTTTTCTCTCTTTTCACCCTGTGCGCTGATGTCGATCCTCCAGGAAAGACGGTTTGCGGAGTGACGAGGTATCACATTGGGGAGCAGCAATCTTTCACAGCCGAGTAATGAAACGATGATGCAGACAACCTATCAGCCCATCGAGAACTACGGCCTCATCGGGAACATGCGCACGGCTGCGCTGGTAGGCATGCACGGATCGATCGATTGGTTCTGCTTTCCCCATTTCGACTCGCCGAGCGTGTTTGCGGCGATCCTGGACGACGAGAAGGGAGGCCGCTTTGAAATCGCGCCGACGCAGCCGGGGATCCCGTCGAAACAGTTGTACTGGCCGGATACCAATGTGTTGGTGACACGCTTCCTGTCCCCGAATGGCGTCGGCGAACTCGAGGATTTTATGCCGGCGGGGCTGCCGCAGGACTCGCCTTGGCAGAATCACCTGATCCGCCGCGTAAAAGTCGTGCGGGGCAGTATGGAGTTCACGGTCCGCTGCCATCCGGCATTCGACTACGCGCGCGCGCCGCATCGCACGACGATCACCGCCCAGGGAGCTGATTTTCACTCGACTGGGCTGAGCCTCGGGCTCCTCACTACGATTCCGCTCATCCGCGATGTGCACGGCGTCCGGGCCACCTTTGCGTTGCAGGAAGGGGAGACGGTAGTCTTCGTGTTGCGCCGCCTGCCCCCTGATGGACAGGTGGGGTGTTGTCCCTCAAGGGAGGAGACGAATATCCTCTTTGAGCGCACGGTGGAGTTTTGGCAGCGTTGGCTGTCGAAATGCACATACACCGGACGGTGGCGTGAAATGGTCTACCGTTCGGCGCTCACGCTGAAACTCTTGACGTTCGAGCCGACGGGCGCCATCGTCGCGGCTCCCACGTGCAGCTTGCCGGAGACCGTCGGAGGGGTGCGCAATTGGGATTATCGGTATACCTGGATTCGAGACGCGGCGTTTACGCTCTATGGCTTGCTGAGGATTGGGTTCACAGAAGAAGCGGAAGGGTTCATGCGTTGGCTGGAGGCGCGGGCGGGAGAGGTCGAAGCGGACGGCTCGCTGCAAATCGTCTACGGGATCGATGGCCGGCATGATCTGACGGAACAGACGCTGGATCATTTGAGCGGCTATCGCGATTCCCGCCCGGTGCGAATCGGCAACGGGGCCTATAACCAATTGCAGTTGGATATCTATGGCGAACTCTTGGACGCCGTATACCTCTACAATAAGTACGTCATGCCGATCGGGTACGATGCGTGGACCCGCATCCGTCGTCGATTGAATTGGCTCTGTGATAATTGGCAACGCCCAGACGAAGGTATCTGGGAGGTGCGGGGAGGCCGCCGCCACTTTGTTTCTTCCAAACTCATGTGCTGGGTCGCCATGGATCGTGGGCTGCGCTTGGCGCAGAAGCGGGCTTTTCCGGCCGATCAAGTCCGCTGGCTGCAGGTCCGGGATCAAATCTATGAAGAAGTCATGGCTAAAGGATGGAGTGAGAAGCGTCATGCCTTCGTGCAGCACTATGACAGCGACTCGCTAGACGCGTCCAATCTGCTGATGCCGCTGGTCTTTTTTCTCTCGCCGAACGATCCCAGAATGATCAGCACCCTGGAGGCGATCAACCGGTCGCCTCAAGACGGGGGGTTGGTTTCTGACGGGCTGGTCTATCGGTACGATAGTGCAACCGGTGTCGATGGGCTTCAAGGTGGAGAAGGCACGTTTAATATGTGCACGTTTTGGCTCGTGGAAGCATTGACGAGAGCGGGGCGTGTCGATCGTACCAAACTCGTGGAAGCGCGCCTGCTCTTTGAACGGATGTTGGGGTATGCCAACCATGTGGGCCTCTACGCTGAGGAAACCGGTGGCAGCGGCGAAGCGCTCGGAAACTTTCCACAGGCCTTCACCCATCTCTCCTTGATCAGCGCCGCCTTCAATCTCGACCGCGCGCTCGGACAAAAACAATAACAGGTTGGCGTAAGAACCAAAGACCATAGGCAAGTCGGGAGCGTCCAATGCATACTGTGCAAGATGCTCAAAAATCTACTCAGCGGTCTCTGAGACCAGAATCGTGATACGTGCTTCTGAAGGAGCGGACTTGTAATCGTACGTGTAGCCGTGTGTCTTGTTGAACGTGAGAGAAATTTTCGTGACTTTGCTGCCGCATGATTGTAAGATTCTGCTGAAGGGGAAACTAGGGTTCCGGCTGCCTGTGCTCGCAGTGTCTGGTCCAAGAGTTTCCGGTCTCGCATGACGAGGCTCCACGGAGGGATAAAAACCCGGGAGATCATGTACGCGTGGTACATGGCCTTCTTGGAACTTAACCCACTGGACAAGGAGGCTTCGTTATGCACTTCCATTCTATAGTTCTTTCCGTACCGGATCAGTCTGACCTGCAGCCAAGTCAGGGAGGACTGTGATGCTAATCAAAGAAAGTCTGGATACGGACCTTCCTACATCCGCCACGACTGGCGCCGAGACACTCAACCGTAGTCTGAGTCTTTGGAATAGCCTGACTATTGGCTTCGCAACCGTTTCACCAGTGGCGGGGCTTTATGCCATCATTGGCGTGCAGACGGTGGTAACGGGGGGTGGTTGGTTTGGCGCGCTGGCCCTCTGTCTCGTGATGCAGATGTTTGTGGCGACCGTCTATGCTGAACTATCCTCGCAGATTCCGATTGCCGGAGGTGCGTACAAGTGGGCGCGCCAGCTTGGAGGTGCTACTGCCGGAAAATATGCCGGGGTCATTTACGTCAGCTCCACGATCGCGATGCTCACCACAACCGCATACACCGGAGGTGTCTGGCTTGCGCTATTTTTTGGGTTTGAGAGTGGGGGAGGGTTCACCTTAGTGATATGGGGCGTCGTATTTTTGTTGCTCTGTACGGTCCTCAACCTGGCGCACGTGAATATATTTAAGCTGGTCATTACCTTGGGTGTGTATGCGGAAATCGTCGGTTCATTCGGTGTGGCGCTGCTGCTGTTTTTCTTTTTCAGACAGCATTCATTTTCTGAACTGTTCCAGCATCTAGGCACGGGAACTGCGCCCAGCCAGACGGCGGCATTTCTGGCAGCGCTCGCCGTTGCGGGTTGGGCCTTCATTGGGTTCGATGCCTGTTCCACCATTGCCGAAGAAACCCATAACCCCAAGCGGATGGTTCCACGCGCGATCTTTTTGTCTCTCAGCATGGTGGGCGGGGTGGTGCTTTTCAATTCCGCAGCCCTGACCTTGAGCTTCAATCGAGAGGCTCTGGTGAATACCAGTGCCACGTCCGATCCTGTCACACCTGTGATAGTCAGCAGCTTTGGAGCCTGGGCTGAAACGCCCTTTCTGGCGATCGTCATGGTTGCGTTCTTGGCTTGCGGAGCGTCCATGGTGCAATACACGTCGCGCATCGTGTACTCCATGGCCCGCGAGGGCAATATGCCCCTGATGTTCAGCCGGGTGACAGCCTCCAAGATTCCAAGCAATGCGGTGATCTGCGTCGTGCTGCTGGCGGGGCTCGGTTTGCTGTTCGGGTTAAACGATGGAGCAGTGGCCACGGTGATCGCGTTTGGCACGGGCGGGTTGTACGCCATGTTTGCCATGACTACCGGGGTCGGTCTCTATACTCGCCTCACAGGTCGTTGGAACCCGGCGCTGGGTGAGCTAAAGCTGGGGGTCTGGGGATTGGTGATCAATGTGACGGCCTTCCTCTGGTCGCTGTTTGAATTCATCAACATTTCATGGCCTCGCGCCTACGCGGTGTCGCCCAATGCGCCCTGGTGGCAGCTGTGGGCTGTACCGCTGGTCTTGGGCAGTATCTTGGGTGTCACCACGCTATATATCATGGTCAACAAAACTGACCGGACCTGATTGGAGGGCATGGCGATGAGATCCTGGCATGCCGTAGTCCTTGGAATAGGTTGCTTCCCTCTGGCGTCCTGGAATTCCACATCGATTGTGTTAGGCGATGATGGCCACGTGCTGATCCTGAACGCCGACACAGAAAAACTGGTCAACTCGAAGTGCGCGGCCAAAAATTCATGTTTGGAGAAATTGCGCGGGGTAACAGCAAGGCCATTCACTATATCGTGAGGTGGGATTCACGGGACAAACTTGCGGTGGAATGTATCTCAGGAAGAAAATTGGAATAGGAATTTGACAATGTAACACGTGGTCTCGATGTTCAGGATGTCTGAACATCGAACGATCGTGTAGTGTCATGAACGTGGTAGGGTGCTACTACCAAACGTGTATTGGTCGGCGACTGGCCGACATCTTCCCTTTCAGGCGAGCCGGAGAGATGATCTTTGGCTCTCTTACCCGATGTATGCCCGTCAGGGCTTTTTCCGGTTCGGCAGATGGCCTGAGCGTACTTGGCAGGCAAGAACATCCATGATCACGCGAGTGGAGATCAGAGCGGTGATCTCGGCTGCGTCATAGGGAGGAGAGCATTCCACGATTTCAATTCCGGCAATGGGCTTACTGTCCGCGATGACCTGAAGGAACTTCAGCACTTCGCGAGGTAAGAACCCACCTGGTTCAGGCCAGCCGGTTCCAGGTACGAAGGCGGCATCCAAACAATCCACGTCGAAGCTTAGCCAGACTGCGTCGACGCCGTTCCAGGCGACCTCGAGTGCTTGCTTGGCGGCAGTTTCAATCCCCATCTCCACGCAATCGGTCACCGTCATAATCGTGGTGTGACGTTCACGTCCAGACTTCACCCCTGGTCTTGGCGCCTGCCAGCCCCCGATCCCGATCTGCACGAGATTCTTTGCCGGTACGTTGGGAATATTCGTCGCATGAAACCAGGGTGTGGTATGCATGCGCTCATCAAGGTCAGTTTCTTGTGTGTCTACATGCCGGTCGAAATGAATGATGCCAAGCTTCCCTCCATGGAGATTCTCGGCGACTCCTCGCACGGTCGCAAAGCCAAGAGAATGGTCGCCGCCCAGCACCACGGGCATTGCGCCGCTGGCATACACGTGCGAAACTCCTTTACTGACCTGGTCAAACGTCTTTTCGATGTTCCCAGGAATGGTAAACACATCGCCGAGATCGCACATGGTAATGGATTCCCGAAGATCCACGCCGAGCTCGAAGCTATAGGATCCATACAGTGCTGAAATTTTTCGAATCCCCTGTGGGCCGAATCGTGTGCCGGCCCGATAGGTTGTGCCGCCATCGAACGGCGCTCCGAGAATGGCCACATCGTACTGTCCGCATTTCCGTACGTCTTCAATGTAGGGAGCTTTGGCAAACGTGTTAATCCCGGCGAAGTGGGGGAGTTCTCCCCGGCTGAACGTGGGAATCCGGCGATCTTTAATGGAATCCGCAGCCGGGAGGCCTAATACAAGACCCCTGGCTATTTCTTCTTCGTGCTTTGAGGTTGGCAGCAGCGCCTCAGCTTCGACGGCGTATTTTGCTTCTGGACCATAGTTGTCATGGAGGGGAACCTCGCCTCTGTACTTCCGCTCTTTAGCCAAGATGTCATCTCCTTAGTGCAAGTGAATTTAGATCGTCTGTCTCACCTTTCATGAACGACACAGAGGGACATTGTAAGCGGGATTTTAGAAGTGTGGAGAGGGGTAAGTCAAACTAGGGACATATATTTCAGACGATCCATCGACATGTGTCTTGACGAAAAAGAATAATCGGCTGAAAATGCGCCGCGTGTTGGTCAGACCTTCGGTTCCCTGGACATCGCACGAAAAGGAATCGCAAGCCCGAAGGAGATTGAGACGTAAGTGAGAGGCACTGTCGCTATGACATCATCAGGAGGAAGAACATGATGACGATACGGATGCAGTGGCTCGGTCCTGCTATTCTCGGGGTTGGTTTGTTGTTGCAAGGTTGTGCCACGGGATCTTCTGATCTGCAATATCATCTCGCTCTGGAAGCAGATCTCACTGATTCGAAGCCTGACTGCACCGTCGTGCTGAAGTCCGTCATAGACGAGACGTTGAAGGGGAATAGTGGCCCGTTGGGAAGCAACTCCTGGACGATTCGGAATTTCCAAATCGCGCTTGAGCGCCGGCTGAATCAGACTGTGAAGGGGTTGACCTGTGCCTCCAACAAGAAAACTCCCCTGAGCGTAGGTTCGGTCAAATGGCTTGCGTCCTTTGCCTATGAGACGACGGATTCGGATCAGGACCTGCGGCGCTTTGAGGAATTTCTGAACTCCAGAAAGCTTGCGCAGGAATTGATTCAGCACATACCGGTGGTTGCTGATGAGCGGGCGGGAGAACTCGAAGGCTTTATCGTCAGTGAGGGACTGTGCGACCACCGTTCACAGTGGTTTGGAAAACCTGACACCACAGACGAACGCACATGCTCTACCAAATCGAGGCCGTTGAACAAGTCTCTGTCTTATACGTCACCCAACGGCAACAAAGAGGATCTGATCGAGCGACTTTTCATGAAAGTGAGGCAGGTACGAAGCGAGAGGATGCGCAACGTTCGGTTTTTTGTGTTGGGATATGAAATCCCCTGGGATGAGGACGATACGCTGATTCGCTATGGGATGCGGTTTTATTTCATCGACACACTCAATCTTGAGTCGAGTCTCAAAGATGAACAGGCGGTGGACACCGAATACTTCGGCTATGAATTGGACTATGCCAACGAAGCCACGCCTCAACCTATCCTTGCGCACAGCCTCAAAAGCGCTGCGGCCTCTAAATCCAAGGAGTTATACGAACGAGACATCACGAATGCGAAAACTGCCGCACCCGAACTTTCCAACACGCGGCGCATATTCTACTGGACCGGCTATCCCTTTGCTGTGGCCATCGGCTTGAAGAATGCTGCCTTCGAATTGGCAAAAATCCCCTTCAGCACCGTCGCAGGGTTGCTGTTCGGACGAGACAACGCATTCTACTATCCCGCGCAAAATATTCGAACGGCGTGGAATGCGCTGGAAGTGGAGATCGGACATCAGCCCTCCTATTATTTTGCGCCTGGGCTCATCAATCTCCTCGGTGAAGTGCCGTTCGTCGGCCAGTTATTTCACTTCAATGCCGGCCCCAAGCACATAGACTGGGATTATGCGCCTGAGCCTGACCGTATCCGGGATAAGATTTTCCTCTCTCGGGGAATTTATGGTGGTGATAAATGGGGACAGGACACAGGACTATGGGCCGCATGGACCAGAGCAGTCTACCCGGACTATGATATTTATAGCCCACCCTACCGCCACGGAACGATCACTGATGTTTTGTGGTCGATGTTTAACTTGTCGCACGGGCCTGGGTATAACGAGGCAGCCTATATCATGCGGCACGCGGGGCAATCCGATCGACTGTACCTATCGGGTCACAGCGGTGGAGTGCAGCGGAGCGCAAGTGCCTCACGCATTCTCGCGAACCACGGATATTCCGTGCAGAAAGTCCTGGGCGTGGCCGGCCCCAATGTCGGGCAAGCCTATGTCGATCAACGCTTTCCAAACGCTTTTCGCATTTTTCTGAATACCGACATCAACGATGATAAAGATGTCGTGTCAAAGATTGGGATCGTCGCCGGCGCCTACGCAGAGACGTTGGATACGGTTGTCCTCGGCCCGCCGAAATATATCTTTGGTGGCCTCGCCGGTCTCTTCAACGATCATGCGAAGTTGTGGTTTTACGATGTGTTCGATCATTTGGGTTC
Source organism: uncultured bacterium (assembly GCA_965233175.1). Taxonomy (GTDB): domain Bacteria; phylum Nitrospirota; class Nitrospiria; order Nitrospirales; family Nitrospiraceae; genus Palsa-1315. The sequence continues at coordinate 46,429 of CBDDRW010000032.1, read as the reverse complement.
CCGCAACGCCACGATCTCGCAAATTCGTGGAAAAGTCTCCACACTCCATCAAACACCGTTCAGACGGTCACTCGCCGAACCGGTCATGTTCGACGCCTATGTGCGAAGTGAGTTTTCCACCGCCTTCCGCAAGGATCTTGAACGGCCCAGCAACGAGTTGGAGTTTTTGAAAAGCCTTTCGAATGAGTGGTTCGGTCTCGACTATTGGGCACTGCCGAGAGGGAAAGTCGGGGATGAGATTCATGATTCTGAGCACTATAAGGAAGAACGAGAAGGGGCCATTCCCTGGCGAAGATTGGGGCACTGACGGGTAGCCTGGTCGTCCTCCTGCTCGCGGAACACGCACGATAAGAATGTGCTCGTTCGACACGCGCAATCGAGGATCGATCAGGCTACCCTTAGCAATAAAGTAGGGAAGAAGGAATGGAGACAGAAGAGCGGTCAGTGGGTTGACTGAAAAGAATCTGCGCGGATGCGATCAGGCCGCTTTGTCGGTTGGAAAGGCTTCGAGGGCTTCTGCTCGCTTCTGAATCTGCTCGAATTCGCGGATACGCTGATCTCGTTCGGCTAGTTGGAGCATGACTTCATCAAGCGCGATTCGATGTTTCTCATCCCGCTGCGCCAGCTGTATGTCTAGCCACTCGATCCATCCCCCTGCCGCTTCCGATTCTTGCAGTCGTGCGTGAAGTCGATTGGGGTCAATGCGGTGATGTTCTGATCCTACAGAACGTGCTTGTGAGGTGAGGTCCTCTTGGCCGAAATGGCTGACTGTTTCCGATGCCATCATCTCGTTTTTTCCAAGCTGCGTCTTCGAGGCGGAGGCGATGTCTCTTAGCTGACGCCGTGCTTTCTCCAGCATCTGCTCTTTAAGACGCATCATGGCAGTGAGGTCGGCGAGCTGTTGTGCAAGTTTGCCGGCTGACACGTGTTTCAATAGCCATCCGACCACACCGCCGATTCCGGCTGCAATGAGAAGACATCCCAGCATTTGATTGAGGAACAGGGTCATAACTCTGGTTGTCCTTTCAAGCGCAGTTCGATTCTTCGATTGCGCTGAAGGCTGGCGCGTTTTTCCGACACCGATAACGGTCGCGAGGCTCCATAACCGACGGCAGTGAACTGATTGGTGAGGCCGTGCTTGATCAAGTATCTCCGCACAGCATCGGCGCGGCGTTGACTGAGTTGAAGATTATATTCCGGCTCGCCGTACTTGTCCGTATGGCCGCCGATCTCAATGGCTGTGTATGGAGAATACCGCAGTTCGGCAATGAGTTGGTCCAATGTGGCAAAGCTAGTGGGAGTGATCATCGAGCTCTTCGATTCGAACTTGATAGATGAACGAACGAGGATCTCATTCACCCTCTTCTGTATCGAGGCAGGAGAGGTGTCAGTCAATGATGGGGCCGCCAGTAGGGTGGGAGTCTTTGAGGCTAGAGCAGCCACTGGAACCAGTGTCATCCGCGTTGAGGGTGTGAAGTCTGGATTCTTTGGAGCGAGGGCTACGACCAGGGAGGGAATCTTCTTGGATGGGGCCGCGGGTGAGTGAAACTTTGGAGAGGCCTTCTGCGATGATGGACTCATCAGAATACGATCTTCCAACTCCAGCCCTGTTTGTATGAGAGGGGCGATCGCTTGCAGCACAGCAGTCTTGGCACGATCACCACCCACCTGCCCGCTCACAACAATTGTGCGGCCATCGATGATAATCGAGCCTCGCTCCGTCATGTGGCTAAAGATAGGGAGGACCTGGGAGATACCGCTGGCCCAGGCGACAGGTCCCACTGTTGGATCCACTGCTAATTCATCGATGACGATGCCTGGTGTGGCGCCATAGAGCGCTTGGGCTTGCTGAAGGATGGCGGCTTTGCTGGTCTCACTAGGAAGTGATCCGCGAAGGATCAGCGCCCCATGCTCGACACGCGCATGAAAATTTGCAGGGATAGGAGTGAGCGACGCTGGCGATGGGGGAGGGTGGCGTGGAAGGCAGAGCGCGGCAAGGAGAGCCAGCGCAACAATACCAGTTGCTAAAATGGCTGTACTCTTCATGGTTCACCAAAGGCGGACAGGCACCAAGCGTTCTCAGTAAAATTTAGCAGATATGTAGGAAAAATGTGCTTACTCTGGTTCATAGATCTGTCAGGGACCTCAAAGGTGCTGGGAGCTATGAATTCGCCCCATCCAGTCTCGCCATCACATGCAAATGGTCTGTTTGATTAGTAGACAGGGTCTAGATGAGCAGGAGACATGAGTGATGATAAGCAAGCACTTCGTTTACTTTCAACAAGTTATGTGAGAAATGCTTGCAAAATCATGTCTTGGATAGCAGAGATCGGAAACAAGCATCTTCATGATCCTGCTGGAGTAGCAGAAAAAGAATCAGGAAAAGCAAAAAGAGCAACGGTACGCGTGCGTGAATCCTTCACATGATTGAAATGACTTAGAATCATATCTGGTACATGAATATTAGACTGCAAGATATTGATAATGTTGATTATGCAAGACAAATCTGATAATTTTGCGAGACATCAAATGATGGTAGACGCGGCGCGTGTGAAATTTTGGAAGATGGTAAGCCCAGCTGGGTTTAATTCGTTTCGGTGGTTCATTGAAGCAAAATCGGTCGCAAGTGGGGTGCTCAGGAAAGAATATGCTAGCTTCTGATTCGGAGCAAAATGGATCGTGAGTCGGTGAGATTTGTGGGTAATGTAGAGTCGCGAACGGTATAGATTCGGCTAAAGGTGTCCCTATCTGGCGGGGTGCCCGTAAGAGACCCAGTGGATTCATCGAGCTGAAGCCAGTCCGGCAAGCCTGGTGAGACGGACCATATGTAAGGCGGAGTGCCACCTGATGCAAGTAACGTTTGATCATAGGGTCGATCCACTCTCCCACTCGGCAATGTGTCGCCAGCAGGGAACACAATTGCAGGGGGTTGCACAGCCGAATTGATCGTCAAGGATAGTTGTCGGTTGCTCGTGTGATTGATGGGGGATGTGGAGTCAGTCACGGTGAAGGTATGGCTCGTGGTGCCTTCCGCTCCAGCCAGCGGAGTACCACTGATCGCACCGGATGAGAGGACATTGAATTGCAACCCATTCGGCAATGCAGGGTTCACCGACCAGGTATAGGGATGAAGGCCGCCTGTTGCTGCCAATGCCGTGTTTAGATAGGGTTGATTGACCACACCTCCCGGAAGCGAGGCGGTCGTAATCGATAGCGTCTGCGGGATGGTCAAGATCGAGATCGTCAATGATTTTTGTATGGCATTCGCCGGCGATGCCGCATCTTGTAATCGGAATATCGGAGTGGTTGTCTCGAGGGCCGTCGGTGTCCCGACGATTGCGCCGGTTGTTGCATTCAATGAAAGGCCCGCAGGTAGGGCTGGAGATCCGGTCGCGAGACTCCATGTATAGGGTGTCGTCCCCCCTGAACCGCCTACGACCGTGGCGTAGGGTTGGTTGACTGTACCGCTCGGGAGTGGGGAGTGTGTGGCGATTGACAATGGCCCTGGCCCGGCAGGAGGAGGTGTGACATTAGAGGAGTCACCACAGCCGGTTAGGCTGGAGGCATACATTAATACCACAAGGATTATTCGAGATGCATGTTCGATAAATCGGCCACAACACGTCCGGATACATTGATGTATATGGATTAGTGACATGGATTTCACTCCAAAAGACTCGTGAAGTTCTCCACAGCACACCGCAGAACTCAATTTCTAAGACGGTTCAAGAGCAGAGGAGAACCTTGTGGGCGCTGCGGGAAATATTCTAATTCCAATTCATTTCTTCAGTGACGACCCTAGTAAGTCGTTTCTGGGAGCCAATTTCAAGCCATACCACGGAACAGGTCCGCATCATACAAGGCGGACCTTAATAAGGTCTGCCCTACGAAGGTAGGTATGAGTAATTCGTCACTTGTCGGCGACTACCTGCTGGAAAGGGGGCGAGCAGAGGGCGGATTAGGTCAAAGATAAGACACGACTTGTAGCAAGAAGTGATGGAGAAAAATATAAGTAAACAGCTGGGAGCATTTCCATCTCGTCCTAGAGCACGACTACGGTTAGACTTGGGCGTTTTAACCAGCAGAAAACCCTCATTGTTCATCTGACAGTAGGCATCGTGTCACCAATGTTGGTCAGCGCGTTTTGAGGCTGACCAATTTAGGCGAATGTTGCCGGTCTCGTCGAGGGGGGATTCTCTATGGTATTTGAAGGTCGATCGTGATCGAGAGATCTTGTGAATCAGATTGTTGTAGTGCGTCTGTGACTTGAACTGTGAAAGTGGATGGTCCTGCGAGAATTGGTGTGCCTGAAATCAGCCCAGCCGTATCCATGCCTAAGCCAAGCGGTAACGATCCTGCGATTATCGTCCAGGTGAGGTTTCCGCTTCCTCCAGTAGCCTGCAGCTGCTCACTATAGGATGTAATTACGTTCCCGTTTGGAAGCGTCGTCGTCGTGATAGTCGGCGGCGCGGGAAGGACGATGGTCAGTGAATAGGTTCTCTTACCAGTCAAGACCGGATTTGTGGCATCTCGAACAGTAAACTCATGGGACGTGGCCCCTTGACTCCCATTGAGGGGAATTCCGCTGATGGTTTGCGTGGCAGCATCCCATGATAGCCCGTTCGGTAGCGGAGGGGTTACAGCCGGATCCCACGTCAGGGGAGCGGTACCTCCTGATGCGATTAAGGTTGTAGTGGGATAGGGCTGATTAATGGTACCAGACGGGAGCGACGACGGTGCTGTGATTGTTGGCGGAGTCGGTGGGTTGATTGTGATCGTGAGAGTCTGCATATCAGACTGCGGGATATCGTCTGTGACCTGGACCGTAAAGTTGAACGTGCCAGTTTGAGTTGCTGTGCCTGAAATCTGCCCGGTTGATGCATTGAGGCCTAGACCTGGTGGAAGTCCTCCAGCAATTACACCCCAGGCGAGAGAACCGATCCCGCCGGTCACCTGCAGTGTGTGATTATATGAATTGCCGAATGAGCCATTCGGAAGAGATGTCGTCGTAATGTTCGGAGGTGCTGGGTTGTTGATTGTGATTGAGAGTTGCTTTGTCGCGGTGTCTTGGGGACTTCCAGAGTCCCGCACCCTGAAGGTGGGCGAAGATGTTCCGGTCGCCTGTGACGTCCCGCTGATCACGCCTGAAGAACTAAGATTCAGGCCAGCCGGTAATGAACCGCTGCTAAGATCCCATGTTTTTGCCCCGATGCCTCCAGAAGACGTTAACGTCACGGTATAGGGCTGAGTTACCGTGCCTGCCGGTAGCGGGGAATTGGATGTAATGATCAGGTCAGGCGGTGCGCCCCCGATGGTCAATCGCAATGCTTTGGTTGCTGTTTGCGGTGTGGGGGGGGTTTGATCGGTGACGGTGAATGTATGGTTGTTATTACTGGTGCCGGTCGGAATACCACTGATCTCTCCGGTTGACGGATTCAGTGTCAGTCCAGTCGGTAGAGCCGACGTGCTTCCCCATGTATAGGCTCCTGTGCCGCCTGTCGCTGCTAATCGCGCGCTATAGGTTTGGTTCGCTGTCCCTTGTGGAAGCGAAGTGGTCGTGATCGACAAGGGGATTGATCTGATGGACAACTGCAGACCTTTTTCGACCGTCAGCGATGTCGCATCCGTCAGTGTAAACGTGTGAGTGGCAGCATTGGTCACAGTCGGCGTCCCGCTGATGACGCCATTAGTACTAAGCGTGAGGCCATTCGGCAGCGACGGCGTGCCGGCTTTGAGACCCCACGTGTACGGAGTTGTCCCACCCGTAGGGCTTAATGAAAATGCGTAGGGCTGGTTAATCGAGCCGTTTGGGAGTGAGTTTGTGAGAATGGCTAACGGGGTCGGTGCGATATTGACCGTGATCGAGAGGATTTTTTGGACCGACTGTCCCGTCGAATCTTGCAACCTAAACTCAGTGTTTCTGGTCACAACAGCAGTGGGTGTCCCTGAAATATTTCCAGTGGATGGATTCAACACGAGTCCGTTAGGCAACGTTGGTGATCCAGAGGCCAAGCTCCAGGTATAGGGTGGTGTTCCCCCACTCAGTGCGAGTGTAATGTCATAGGCTACACCCCTTGTTCCGGCAGGAAGTGGGGAGGAGGTCAGAATCGATAAGGGTCCTGGTGGTGTCGGCCCAGCAGGACCAGTAACATTGTTGGTGTCGCTGCAGCCATTGAAAAACAGAACTGCGAGTATCGAGAAGAAAACTGTGACCACGATATTTCGCCGGGAAGGATAATGCCGCATCAGAGAGTCTCAATTACCTGTTTATCTCGTCAGTATGCTCCGCGCGGACGCTCATGCCCGAGCCTTTATCAGTAGGGGAGAATAATAATCGAATTAGGAGACCTGTGTCTACTCGACTGATCGAGTGGACTGGCGTCTTTTTGCAGGAAGGTTGCTGGGGGTATGTAGTCCAATTGCTTGCGCGGTATGTAGCGAATGTTGCCGGTCAGTCTCGTCGAGGAGGATTCTCTATGGTATTTGAAGATCGATTGTGATCGAGAGATCTTGTGTGTCAGATTGCGAGAATGTGTCTGTGGCTTGGACCGTGAAAGTGGATGGTCCTGCGACAATTGGCGTACCAGAAATCAGCCCTGCCGCATTCAGGCCTAAGCCAGGTGGTAACGAGCCTGAGATTATCGCCCATGTGAGGGTTCCGCTTCCTCCCGTAGCTTGCAGTTGCTGACTATAGGGTGAAAATACGTTCCCGTTTGGAAGCGTTGTTGTCGTGATCGTCGGCGGGGCGGGAAGGACGATGGTAATAGTCAAATTTTTCTCACCGGATAGCGGGGCCTGATCGGTGACTTGCAACGTAAAGCTAAACTCGCCAGTGCTGGTCGGGGTACCAGAAATATTGCCATTTGAAGCATTGAGGTTGAGCCCTGGCGGTAACCCACCGCTGGTCACACTCCATGACCGAGACCCGGTGCCTCCGGTGGCCGTAACAGTCTGATTGTAGGCGGCATTGACTGTTCCATCGGGAAGCGAAGTGGTTGTAATACGCGGCGGCGTTGGTTGGGTGATCGAGATCGATAGGGGTTTTGTCGTTGCCTCTTGCGGATTGTTGGAGTCCCGCACACGGAAAGTCGCCTGAGATGTTCCGCCTTGTGGAGTCCCGCTGATGATGCCAGTGGTGGGATCGAGACTTAGACCTGCGGGTAATGCACCACTAATAATATCCCAGATGTAGGGAGACCTGCCACCAGTCGCGCTTAAGGCAGCACCACTGTAGGGCTGGTTGATCACGCCAGATGGAAGTGAGGGTGTGAGAATCGTCAACGGTCCAGGCGTAATAGTAACCGTAATTGGGAGAGACTTTTGAACCGATTCTCCATTCGAATCCTGCAACTTGAACACGGTTGCTGTCGTTCCAGTAGCAGTCGGTGTCCCAACAATAGATCCAGTCGATGGATTCAATGTGAGCCCGTTAGGCAAGGCTGGCGATCCAGGGACTAGGCTCCATATGTAGGGCGGTGTTCCCCCACCAGGCGCCAGCGTGATGTTATAGGGCACCCCGGTTGCTCCAGCCGGAAGTGGAGAAGAGGTGAGAATCGACAATGGCTCAGGTGCTGCTGGGCCTGGAGGGCCCGACACATTGTTGGCGTCACTGCAACCATTTAAAGACAAGATTGTGCAGAACAAGAGGAGCACTGTCCACACAATGTTTCGCTTGGAAGGATGGTATTGCATAGATGATCTCATTACCTGTTCGTAAGAAGGGGACGTATTCATCATGTGCCGGTTCTGAGTATGCTCTAACATGTCAGGATAGTAATGAGTTTATGGCCCATCGTCTACCCCTCCAATGGAGAGGAATGACGTCATTCCTCGTCGCACCTGGTCTTTGAGCATGATCATGAATAGGCTCGCTCAACTTACGGATTCACAGTCAGCTGTACTGACTTCTTGATCGACTGACTGGCTGAATCTTGCACGGTAAATATATGAGCCGTTATCCCAACACTACCTGCATCCGATATCCCACTTATCTCTCCGGTTAGAGCATTCAAAGTCAGAGAGGCCGGGAGTGGGGGGGTAACCGACCAGGTATAGGGTGGCGTGCCGCCTGATGCGGTCACTGCGACAGGGCCATAGGCTTGGGCCGCATGGCCTGAGGGCAATGGCAGAGTGACGTCGTCAGTATCAATGCGCAGTATGGCATTGACGTTGAGGGTCAACGCTTTGGTGCCAACTGCTCCATCCTCGCTTTGCACACGATAGGTTCTCGTAAATGATCCAGGAGTAGTCGGCGTTCCGCTCACGATTCCGCTTGAACTTAACGGTTGGAGACCTGAAGCCGGGGTGAGGTTCCCAACAATCGACCATGTATAGGTTCCTGGGCCTGTTGCCCCTGAGGCCGACAACGGTATGTTGTATGGTTGGCCGACGGTCCCAGCAGGAAGCGAGGGACCGGTCGGTGGACCCGCATCGATCGTGAGCGCAGTATTCACAGTGAAGGTTCGCGTTAATTTACTGGATTGACCAGTTGGCACCGACGAATCTGTGACCGTAAAGGTGTACGTTGCGGGACCATTACTCGCACTCAACGGAGTTCCGCTGATGATTCCAGGCCCAAGTAGATTAATAATCAATCCATTGGGTAGTGCTGGAGAAACCGACCATGTATATGGTGGTATCCCGCCGGTAGCCTCTAACTGCATAGTCGGGTAGGCCACGTTTACCGTTCCATTCAGAAGCGCAAATAGCCGTATCGTGGGTGGTGTGTGAATATCGGCTGTGATCGAGGCAATCCCTGGCCCCGACACTGATGACGCTACTACCCCAATCGCGATGGTCAGGTCTTTAGGCGTTGACTGATTCGTTGAGTCAGTGACCCGATAGGTCAATGTGAAGGTACCAGGTGCATTGGGAGTTCCACTAATCAGTCCAGCTGAATTCAATGTAAGGCCTGGTGCTGGTGGCGGAGGTGGTGTTCCATCAATCGACCACGTATAGGGCGGGGTTCCACCTCCAGCATTCAATTGTCGGCTAAATGGAATGCCGAAGGTTCCGGTAAGTGGTGTACCTGTTGTAATGACTAAGGGAGGTGGTGGCGCAGGAGGCTCAGGATTCGACACATTGTCCGTGTCACTGCAGCCGTTGAAAGCGAAGAGCACTACAAGAAAAAAGAGAAAGGCTCCCAAGATGTTTCTGGTGGCCGTACGATCATGCACTAGCGTTTCCTCTCTCTTGGATATCTTGATGGTTGGAAGATTGATTTATCGACACAGGGAGTTCCGTCATGCATACGTGAACTCTCAGCGATGATCTACCCCTCGAAGGTAGGGGGTGTAGGTCTATGCATACAAGATGATGTCTTTGATCAGACAGGAAGTGAATCTGATTCTAATTGATAGGTAGTACCTCCTGTTAGAGGGTTTCTCCGTACTTCTCACGATGTTGCCGCTTCGCGCCAGCGATCCAATTATCTCGTTTGATCCGGTCGGGCGCCGTGTAGAGTTTCTTCGCAACTTTGTCGATGTCTTCCGGCGTCCAGCGCGCAATCTGGCCGTAGCTGTGTAATCCCATTTTGTATAGTGTTCGCGCAAAGACAGGACCGATTCCGCGAATCTTGCTCAAATCGTCTTTGGGCCCGTCTTTGGGTTTGTCTTTCGCCACTCTCGCCTGCTCAATCTCCAAGCTCAATTGACTTCCATTCGGACGGGTCTTCAAGCGAGGAGCAACGGATCCCCCGTCAGTTTTGATGCGGAGCGCCGCTCTCACTTCGACCAGACGCTTTCGGAGGCGAGTGATCTCCTCTTGCTTTTCTCCCGCCGTTTTCGCTTGATCTGCTAGGTCTTGCTGCTGTGTTTCAAACTCTTGAATTCGTTGCTGCAGGCTGTTGATCTGTTCGGCTCGCTCGTGCAGGAGCTGTTCATTGAGTTGGAGTTGGGATCGGAGCTGCTCGTGCGCGGTGAGCTGCTGCTGTAATTTTGCGATCTGTGCTTCATGCTGTGTGAGGGCGCGGGCATAATTGGCTTCCCACTGCGCGACTGCCTGCTCATGCTCTTGAAGATGTTGAGAGAGGAACTCCAGTTTCTCGATGCGTTCGTCTCGTTCCGCGAGTTGGCTGGTGAGTTGGTGGAGTGCGGCCCGATACTCAGCATCTCGGTCACAGAGTTGGACTTCCAACCAATGGACCCGTCCTTGGGCCGGCTCGAGTTCTTCCACGCGTGCATGGAGCCGATCGTTTTCCACACTGGCAGCTTCCATCTCGGCGATGCGGTACTGAAGATTATGCCATTCTTGTTCGTTCGACTGGATGGTCTGTTGCGCGGCCTTGTATTGGCGTTGGAGTTGCTGAATTTCCCCCGACTGCGCGGCGGCAGTCGCAGCATACTCCCTCACGCGGCGCTGAACAGCAGCTTCTTCCTCTTCCAAGCTTGTCAGCCGCTGTGTGCGAGCGGCTAACTCTTCTTGTAGCGTCCGGAGGCGCTCATTTCTCTCTGAAAGCTCTTGGCTGGTCGATAGGTGAAGCTCTTCTGCTTCGAGAACCTTGCTCTCGAGAACCTTCATCCCAGCAGCTTGAACTTTCAGCTCAAACTGCGCGCTTTCCAGCATCTCTTCTTTGAGGCCTAGAGCGGTGTTCGCGTCTTCGAACTCTTGTGTGTGCGATCCGGGGGACATCTGTCGCAGGAACCACCCAACCGCGCCGCCGATCCCTGCCGCAATGAGAAGACATCCCAGGATCTGGCCTATGAATGCAATCATTGATCACTCACTCCTTTCACGTGCAATTCGATGCGGCGGTTATGCTGAAAACTGGCTCCCGACAGTGGTCGAGAAGCGCCATAGCCGACGGCGTTGAACTGATTAGTGAGTCCGTGGCTGATGAAATAGTGTCGCACTGCTTCGGCGCGGTTGCGACTGAGCTCAAAGTTATAGTCCACTGCGCCATATTTATCCGTATGCCCGCCAATTTCTATGGCTGTGTGGGGGTTTTGACGTAAGAGAGGAATCAGCTGGTCGAGTATGGCCCGGCCACGGGGAAGTATCGTTGTGGTGTTTGATTCGAATTGGATAGAACCGCGCGAGATGATCTCATTTATTTTTTTCTGGAGCGAAGGGGAGGGAGTGACGACCTGAGTGGTGAGCAGATGATCTTCCAGTTCAAGCCCTGTCTTGGTCAAGGGAGCAATGTCTCGTAGCATCATGGCTTTCACACGGTCATCGTCGACCTGACCGCTGAGAACAATCGAACGCCCATCGATGATGATGGAACCATGTCCCTGCATGTGACCTAAGATGGGGAGGACTTTGGGCACATCATCGGTCCAGGATGCAGGCCCGACTCCCGGATCTACGACGAGCTCATTGACGACACGATGTGGTGTGATTCCGTACAGTTCTTGGGCGCGCTGAAGAATGTCAGCCTTGCTGGTTTCACTGGGGAGCGAGCCGCGGAGAGTCAGCGTTCCATGCTCTAACCGTGCTTGAAAGGAAGCGGGAGTGAGGGCGCTCAACGCTGTCGATGGCGGAAGATGGCGAGGGATGCAGATCGCGGCAAGAACAGTAAGTGCGACAGCGCCTGCGCCTAGAATTACTCTGCGCATTATGAATCAACTCTCGGACGGACGGTGACTGATGAATGTGTCTCACCCTACCATACTGCGGGGACTCATTCCAGACAGGAATTTTAGCCATTATTGAATTGTCCAAGCCTGCGTGCGTCATGAGGGCGCGCGTCCGAAGCGCCAATGATTTCTTTCGTCCGGTTTCTGATGTTATACCCCACGGATAGTGATAAAGAATGCAGGTGGACGATCTGGGGTGATGCATGGTGATCGATTGATGAAGACAGCGAGGGTCAAATCCACTTGTAAGGGGGGAATTCATTTGTTATTCTCCTTCGCCGTGCCTCCCACGTCACCTCTATCGTGTATATCCCAAGGAGTCTTCTTATGGCCGGAATTAAACGGGCTTTGATCAGCGTGTCGGAGAAAATCGGCGTCGTGGACATGGCAAAAGGGCTTGAGGCTCTCGGCGCCGAGATTCTTTCGACCGGAGGAACAGCGAAAGTATTGCGAGAGGCCGGTGTGACAGTTACCGATGTCGCGGCCTATACAGGCTCACCGGAAATTCTCGATGGCCGCGTCAAGACATTGCATCCTAAAATTCATGGCGGCTTACTTGGACGCCGTTCGGTGCCGGCCCATGTCGAGCAGATGGCGCAGCAGGGTATTGGGCCTATTGACGTCGTCGTCGTGAATCTCTATCCGTTCGAGGCGACGATTGCACAGCCCCACTGCCCGTTTGAAGAGGCCATTGAAAACATCGATATCGGCGGACCTTCCATGCTGCGTTCTGCTGCGAAAAATCATGACGATGTCTTGGTGGTCGTCGACCCCGGTGATTATCCGCGCGTGCTTGCTGCGGTGACGGGAGGCACGGTATCACGCGAATTACGCCGCGAGTTAGCCATGAAGGTCTTTCAACACACGGCGCGTTATGACAGTCTGATCGCCGGGTATCTCGAGAAGCAGGTAGAAGGCACTGAGGTCAAGTTCCCAAAAATATTGTCCTTGCAGTTCGAACGGGCAGAGATGCTTCGCTATGGAGAGAATCCTCATCAGCAAGGGGCCTTCTATCGGGAGCTGCATTCGACCGAGCCGTCGGTATCGCGTGGAAAGATTCTGCACGGCAAGGCCATGTCGTACAACAATTTCCTCGATGCCAATTCAGCGCTTGAGCTGGCAAAAGAATACGATGGCATTGCCGTGGCCATTATCAAACACAATAATCCCTGCGGTGTGGCGCTGGGAGGGACACCTGTCGAGGCTTATGTGAAGGCCCGTGAGACTGATCCTGTTTCGGCTTTCGGCGGCGTGATTGCATTTAATCGTCCTGTCGATTTGGCCGCGGCCAAGGAAATCACCTCTACCTTCGTCGAAGTCGTGATTGCGCCGGGTTTTGCAGATGATGCGCTGGCCGAGTTGAAACGAAAGAAAGATTTGCGGTTGCTCGACGTTGGGCCACTCACGCGTATGAAGCAAGAGGGCTTCGATCTCAAGAAATTGGTCGGGGGTTTGATCGTTCAAGATCGAGATCTCGGCGCATTGACCGATCTCAAGGCGCTCAAGGTGCCGACTGTGCGCAAACCGACGGATGAGGAATACGCGGCCTGCAGTTTTGCGTGGAAGGTCTGTAAGCATGTGAAGTCGAACGCCATTGTCTATGCGAGGCCGGGGCAGACCGTAGGAATCGGCGCCGGCCAGATGAGCCGAGTCGATTCGGTGAAACTTGCGGCCATGAAAGCACAGATGCCGATCAAGGGGTGCGTGATGGCGTCGGATGCGTTCTTTCCGTTCCGGGATGGATTGGATGCCGCCGTGCAAGCGGGGATCACCACAGTCATTCAGCCGGGTGGTTCTATTCGCGATGCCGAAATCATCAGAGCTGCAGATGAGCAAGGGGTGGCGATGATTATGACGGGCATGCGCCACTTCCGCCACTAGTCGGATGCTGAAAATAGTCTCTCGCGTCGTTATCGGTCGCCCGGCCACGCTCAACGTACCGAAGCGTACGCCTCGCTGACCTGGCTTCCTGCGGCCTTGCGCGCAACCATTTTGAGCAGCCGCTGTTTCTTCATATAGTGCACACATGAAAATTCTCGTCATTGGCAGTGGGGGTCGTGAGCACGCAATCGTGTGGAAGCTCGCGCAAAGTCGCCGTAAGCCGACGCTCTATTGCGCTCCTGGCAATGCAGGGATCGAATCGCTTGCGACCTGCGTTCCAATCAAAGCGGAGGATCTTGCCGGACTCAAAGCATTTGTGCAGTCGGAGAAGATTGATCTGACAGTCGTCGGGCCGGAAACCCCATTGGCGTTGGGCATTGTCGACGAGTTCCGCATGTCGAAGCTCAAAATCTTTGGACCGACAAAAGCTGCAGCGCGCATCGAGGCCAGCAAAGTATTCTCCAAAGAGATCATGCGCCGCGCGAAGATTCTTACAGCGAAGGCGCAAAGTTTTGATCAAGTCGTTCCAGCACTGGCCTATCTCGATCAACATGAGCTGCCCGTTGTTGTGAAGGCTGACGGACTGGCGCAGGGAAAGGGTGTGGTGGTTGCGACGACGCGTGAGGAGGCGAAACAGGCTGTTCGTGATGCCATGGAGCATGCGGTATTCGGTCAGGCCGGTCAGCGCGTCTTGATCGAGCAGTTCCTTGACGGCGAGGAACTGACGATCATGGCATTCACGGATGGTCTGACTGTGGTGCCGATGCTACCAGCACAAGATCATAAACGCGTGGGAGACGGAGATACGGGACCCAATACCGGCGGTATGGGTGCCTATTGCCCTGCACCGGTTGGTACCAGAGCGCTGTGTGAACAAGTCACCAGGGAGGTTCTCTCTTCTGCCGTCGAGACCCTGTCTCGCATGGGCTGTCCGTTTCAAGGTGTGTTGTATGCGGGACTTATGATCGTGAAAGGGACCCCCTATGTATTGGAATTCAATGCCAGAATGGGAGACCCTGAAACGCAAGTTGTGCTCCCGTTACTAAAGACTGATTTGTTGGACGTGCTCGAGGCTGTCGTCGAGCATCGCCTTGATCAACTGATTGTGGACTGGCATGATGATACAGTGGTGTGTGTCGTCATGACGTCGGAAGGCTATCCTGGAGCCTATCAGACCGGCCACGCCATTCATGGATTGTTACGCGCAACTGATGCACCACACCCTGTGTTTCATGCGGGTACAGCACGAACAGGTACTGAGGTCGTCACAGCTGGGGGTCGAGTGCTGGGAGTGATAGGACGCGGAACGACACTCGATTCTGCGCAAGCTGAAGCCTATCGTGTGACGAAGTCGATTGCATTTGAGGGTGCTCACTATAGGACGGATATCGCGTGCCGTGCATTCTCCTACCGCACACCAGGCTGAAGAGGACTGATGATTCCTGCCATGGCAACAATCGAGCGCTACGATGTCTCTACCGTTTCAACGCTTGCTGAGAAGATGCGCCGTGTGCTCGTGGAGAATGGGCTGATCGCCTTGCCGACGGAAAGTTTCTACGGACTTGCTGTCGCTCCGTTCAACGAGCAGGCGCTCGTAAGATTGTGGCAGGCCAAGGGCCGGTCGAAAGAAAAACCGATTCTTGTGCTGATTGGAGAGGAGTCTCAACTGGAACTGTTAGTTCGGAATATCCCACCTGCCGCCACTGTCCTCATGAATGCCTTTTGGCCGGGGCCTCTTACCATTGTCTTTCCGGCAGCGGCTGGACTTTCCGACTCGGTGACTGCGGGGACTCGCTCTGTTGGCATTCGTCTCAGTGCCTGGCAGCCGCTGCGTGAGCTCTTGCGTCGAACCGGGCCTGTAACCGGCACCAGTGCGAATCGTGAAGGTATGCCACCGCCTACAACCGTTGAAGAAATCTACTATGGCCTCGGAGACACTCTGGATCTGATCGTCGATGCGGGAGCGACACCCGGTGGGCCGCCGTCGACTGTGATCGATGCGCAGGGGCCGATAAGAATCATTCGCGATGGAGCGATCGATCGAGACGCCATCGTTGTACAGTTGGCCGCCCACGGCCTGTCTCTCGATTCCGATAGTCGGTGAAGTCGATCGTCTTGTTCACACTGAAAGGAGAATCCTGATGACTCGAACAGCGATGGTGCGTAACCTTATCGCGGTAGCCGCCATAACGCTCCTCTCGGTGGGTTTGTCCGGGTGCGATTACTGGCCTCCGGCGCTCCAAACACAAATCGAACAACTCCGCTCCGAGCTCCAGAGTGCAACGATGGAAAAGGCTCAGTTACAGAGTCAGCTGACCTCCCTTGCAAAAGTGAAAGACGATCTGCAAACGCAAGTGAATGATCTGTCTAGAGCAAATCAGGATAAGTCGACCATGATTGCAAGCTTGCAGAACGGCCTGACCGCAGCGCAAGAGCGATTGGCGAAATCGGCAAAGGTTGCCGCGCCGAAGAGTCCCGCCGTCAAGCCATTGATAAAGGCTGCACCGAAAAAGGCTCCGCTTCATAAGGCTCCGCAAAAAGCCCCGGGGAAAAAGAAGGCTCCGGCCAAGACTACAAGCAAGCATTAACAGGCTTCGCCTTCGCGCGAACTACTTCGTGGTGGAAGGCGCCGGCGCCTTTGTTGTTGTAGGTGAGGCCGTGTTCGACGGCGTGTTTGCTGGTGAGGGTGGAGAGGCAGGAGCCGGAGTAGATGGAGCCGTGGACGTCGTTGCCTCAGAGGTAGTTGGCTGCGTGTCTTTCTTTTCCCCGGTCTTTTCCCCCGCCTGGGTGGTTGGTCCGTCACTCTCTGGAGTGGGCTTCATTTTGTCGGAGTAGTCCGTCACGTACCAGCCGCTGCCTTTGAACATGATAGCCGGTGATGAAATGAGACGCTGTACAGACTTCCCGCATCGTGGGCAGGTTGTGAGGGGCTCGTCCTTCATGCTCTGTTTGATTTCAAACCTATCTGTGCAGCTCTCACATTGATATTCGTAGATTGGCACGATTCATTTCCTCCTGCTGGCGGGATGCTGAAAAAAATCGTCAGCCTCGTTCTCGCATCGTTCAGACCCTCGTCGTACCTCAGAGGGTACGCCTTCGGCTCTTCACTCGCTGCGGCCTTGCTGAACGGTCTTTTTGAGCATCCCGCTAGGTAAGTTGCGCAAATGCGGCATCGAGTCGATCCATTCCTCGAACGATTGTCTCCATACTGGTCGCATACGATAGTCGAATATGCTCGGAGCTTCCGAACGGCTCGCCGGGAACCACCGCGACCTTGAACTGATGCAAGAGATAGTTTGCAAGATCGGTTGGAGTACGGATTGTTCCGCTTGAGCCCTGCTTTCCGAGCAGCGCGCCCACATTGGGGAACGCATAAAATGCTCCAGTGGGCCTTCGACAGTGCACGCCCGGCATGGCATTCAACCGCTCGACCATAATACGGCGCCGCCGATCGAACTCTGCCACCATCTTTTCCGTGAAGGCATCGCTGTCACGGAACGCCACGACAGCAGCCTTTTGTGAAATAGAACAGGGGTTGGATGTACTCTGGCTTTGAATGTTCGCCATCGCAGTTAACAGGTCTTTTGGTCCGGCTGCATAGCCGATCCGCCAGCCAGTCATCGCGTAGGCTTTGGAGACACCGTTGATGACTACGGTACGAGCTGCGACCTCCGGTCCTAGCGAGGCAATGCTCGTGTGAATCGCCCCATCGTAGAGGATTTTTTCATAGATCTCGTCTGAAATCAGCAGGAGATCCCGACGAAGCGCCAGGTCAGCAAGACGTTCGAGCGTGTTCCTATCGTAGGTTGCTCCCGTCGGGTTGCCGGGGCTATTGACGATAATGGCTTTGGTGCGCGCCGTAATGAGTCCTTCCAATGCGAGGGCGTCAATGGCATATCCGTCTTCTTCTTTCGTCTGCAAGAATACCGGTGTGGCATCGTTCAGTAGCGCTTGATCGGCATAGGAGACCCAATAGGGAACGGGAATGATGATTTCATCGCCCGCTTCAAGGAGTGCTTCGGCAAGGTTGTAGAGTGAATGTTTTGCTCCACAGGAGACGAGGACCTGAGATTTCTCGTATCGAAGTCCATGCTCTCTTTGAAGTTTGTCGATAATCGCGTGGCGGAGCTCATCGGTGCCCGAGGAGGGAGTATATTTTGTAAACCCTGCACGAATGGCGGCTTCTGCGGCGGCTTTGACCGATTCCGGTGTATCGAAATCTGGCTCGCCGGACGAGAAATCAACCACATCGATTCCCTGTGCGGCCATCGCCTTTGCGGTTGCGGCCATCGCCAAGGTAGGGGAGGGAGCGATTCGCCCCGCTCGTGCAGCAAGCCTCATGATTTCAAACTCCTAATTCGTTCCTGCAATTGGTGCGCAATCTCTGGATGAAGAAATTCCGTGAGCGCTCCGCCATGGGTGGCCACATCTTTAATGATCGTTGAGGAGAGATAGGAATATTCTTCGCTGGGCATCAGGAAAACGGTCTCAACCTGTTTGGCGATTTTCCTATTCATCAGCGCCATCTGAAACTCATGTT
The DNA here is from genome assembly GCA_965233175.1 of uncultured bacterium. Classification (GTDB taxonomy): domain Bacteria; phylum Nitrospirota; class Nitrospiria; order Nitrospirales; family Nitrospiraceae; genus Palsa-1315. The sequence goes on along the minus strand of CBDDRW010000032.1, from coordinate 28,432 downwards.
CGAAGTCTGAGATGGCCCGCAAGCCGCGGATGATCGCATGGGCGCCGAATCGCTGGACAAAGTCTACGAGTAAGCCGTCGAAGTGGGTCACCTCGACATGTTCCAACTCCTTCATCACAACCCTGATCATGTCCAGTCGTTCGGTCAGGGTAAAGAGTGGATGTTTCGATGGATTAGGTGCAACGGCGACCACGACTTTATCAAACACGCGCAAGCTTCGTGTGATGATATCGGTGTGTCCGTGGGTAATAGGGTCAAAGGTGCCAGGATAGATGCCGATTTTCATGATGCAGTCGGCACTGAAATGGAGACACCATAGAGATGCAATGCGGTGTCGCCATACTGGTATCGCCGTATAAGGGTGGCATGGTCAATCGATGCAGGTAATGTGACACGTGAGTCTTGTTCGATCATGACGGTTGCATGCTCCGACAATAGCCCGGGCCTCCAAGCATGAATAAGGATGTCTATTTCATCCAGTGCGGCATACGGTGGATCAGCAAAGAGGATATCGTAGGGGCCATCCCACCAATCGTTCCGTTCAAGGAAGGCAGAAGTCCGTCCCATACGTATCTGCGCATGGTTGAGTAGTTGACACGTGTGTAGGTTTTTCTGTAACAGCTGCACGGCCTTAGGATTCGACTCCACAAAGGTGACCACTGAGGCTCCGCGGCTCAGCGCTTCGATCCCCACCGCTCCCGTACCGGCATACAAATCAAGAAAGCGCCCTCCAGGCACTTGAGCCCCGAGGATCGAAAAAATGGCCTCGCGAACCTTATCGGATGTGGGACGCAGTGTAGTCCCTTTTGGCCCACTTAATCTGCGACCTCGGTGGGATCCGGCAATAACACGCATATGTGATGTGAGTGATCGATCGTGAATGGTGAATCTAACACAGCATTTTTGAAGGGGTCAAGGTGCGAGCAGTTATGGGACGGTCTGGAGCGGGTAGGGAGAAAAATCGATTGGACAAAAAGGAAAGCGGTATTTTGACGATCTCAGAACCTAGGACTATAATGACGCCCGGGTGCCATGGCACAAGATGCGAATGACGGCATCATCAGTATAGGGGCGTCGACCATCCATGCTGATCAAGACGGCCGGCAAGTATGGTAGTACAAAGAAATTCTTCAGGGGGTCACCACCGCTTGGGGTTTCCGGGCAGCCAGACTCTTTTGCCGGTTATTTGAAATCGTACGATCGATGATAGCGCCGCAATTGATGCATTTCCAGGCATAGAAAATTAAGAAGAAGTCGGAGAACCGCTCGAGCATCATGAGACCTTTGCACTTCGGACATTCCATCGATTCCTCCCATGGTGGTGGTGCACTGCTGCACGCTTGCCAAAGCAAGTACTGCACCAAATTGTCGCCGTACGTAATTTCAACAGCTTAGATGATACGTATTTGTTTGCAACAGGTTACCGAGGGATAAAAATGAGTACGATAATGTTCAGAGTGTCATTTTTTGTCCGAGGAGGATAAGTGGCCGCTAAGAAAGGAGGGCAAGGTATTACTCAATGGCCGGAAACAGAACGGCCACGCGAACGCCTCCTCTCTCAAGGGCCGCACGCGCTTACCGATGCTCAACTCCTGGCCATTCTCCTTCGAGTCGGTCGCCATGGGTCTTCAGCGGTACAAGTGGGGATGGATATCTTGGGTCGCCTTGGCGGAGTGGCTGGGCTTGCACAATGCGGAATCGAAGAACTCTGCGCGATCCCAGGTGTGGGGAAGGCCAAAGCCGCTCAACTGAAAGCAGCCCTTGAATTGGGAAAACGTGCCCTCGCCGGTCCTCTGATCAAAGGAGCAAAAATTACATCCAGCCGGGACCTTTTTACCCATTACCATCCAACCTTGCGCGATCTACGCCACGAAATTTTTAAAGTTGTGTTACTCGATGCCAAGCACGCCATCATACGTGATGCCACAGTATCGGAGGGCAGTTTGACCCTCAGCATTGTTCATCCACGCGAAGTATTTACACTCGCAGTGAAAGAATCAGCAGCGGCAGTAATTTTTTTGCACAACCATCCTAGCGGCGATCCTACGCCAAGCCAGGAAGATCGTGTCTTAACGGCGCGACTAGTCTCGGCAGGGGAGGTGCTGGGCATTCGGGTTTTAGACCATCTTGTCGTCGGTGATGGACACTATGTCAGCTTTGCCGATCAAGGATGGTTGACAACCCCTGGTGCCGACGTGTGAACAAAGGAGAAATCGTTACGATGTAAGGAGGCCATGTTATTTTTGGAAGAAACACCTGTCTTCTGATTAGCATGAGGAGGGCGCCATGAGCGAGTTAGCCAGAGAGTCACTCAGAAATGTGGCCCTGATCTCGAGTTCCGGTGCCGGGAAGACTTCGCTGGCTGAGGCCATGCTCTTTGCCTCCGGTGTTGTTCCCCACCTCGGGTCTATCACCCAAGGCACGACTGTCTCGGATTTCGAGCCGGAAGAGTTACATCGACGTAGTTCCGTCAGCACCAGTCTCCTCCGCTGTTCCTGGAATCACACCACAATCAATCTCGTTGATCCTCCTGGTGCGGGGCCCTTGCTCGGTGAGACGCTGATGGCGTTGCAAGCGGTGGATGCCGTCGTGCTGGTGGTAGGCGCCTCATCGGGGATCCGGAACGAGCTCGTCAGAGTCTGGCCCCGCATCACCGCACTCGGGTTGCCTTGCCTTCTATTCCTCAACGAATTGGATAAAGAGGGGGCCTCACTCAACGGGGCATGCGAGATGTGTCAACGCGATCTGGGGTTCACACCATTGCCGATCTCATTGCCCTATGGCAGTGGCGCCCAGCTTGACGGTGCGTTGGATCTCATACAACAAGTCCTCATCACGTCGCGGGCGGAAACTCCCCTGCATCAACAGTTACCCATACCCGAAGATGCGCTGGTGTTAGCCGCTGATGCGCGAAAGCGGATTCAAGAGGGCGTGGCCGAGTGTGATGATCGATTATTGGAACAGTATCTCGCGGTGGGTGAGCTGACGCAGGAGGATCTGATCGAAGGGCTTCGTGTTGCCATCCGGACTCGCGCAGTCGTTCCGCTCTACAGCGGTTCCGCGACTAAAAACATCGGGATCGGCCCTCTCCTCAATGCCATCGTCGACTTATTGCCATCACCCATGGACCGGGCTTCGACGACCTCGTTGGAAGGACTGCATCCGGATACAGGCGAACCCGCGCATCGCCCTGCCGTGCGTGAAGGCCCATTTTCAGGAATTGTCTTCAAGACGCTCATCGACCCATTTGTCGGGCGGCTGTCCTTTCTACGGGTGGTGTCAGGGGTTCTTCACTCAGATTCGACTGTGTTCAACAGCTCGCGAGGCAGTAAAGAAAAAAGCGGACATCTGTACTCTGTATCGGGGAAGAAACATACGGCACTCTCGTCGGCAGGAGCAGGGGAGATTATCGCGATTGGGAAACTCAAAGATACGCAAACTGGCGACACGCTCTGTGACGAACAGGCTCCCATCTGTTATCCAAAGCCGGTGCTTCCCCGTCCTGTGTTGTCCTTTGCGATTGAGCCGAAGTCCAATGCCGATATCGAAAAAATCAGCCTCGGACTGCATAAGCTGATCGAAGAAGATCCGACGCTCGAATTTTCTCGACATACCGATACCAAGGAGATGGTGTTGAGCGGGATGGGTCAATGGCATATCGATCTTGCGCTTGAAAAACTGCGCCGCAAGTACGGTGCGGAAGTCGTTCTGCATATGCCGAAGATTCCGTACCGTGAAACCATTCGCGCCACGGCACAAGCCCAGGGGAAATATAAAAAACAAACCGGTGGACATGGCCAGTATGGCGATTGCTGGCTGGAGCTCGCGCCTCTACCGCGTGGAGAGGGGTTCAAGTTTGAAAATAAAGTGGTCGGCGGAGCCATTCCACGCAACTTTATTCCAGCCGTAGAGAAGGGGGTGGTTGAGGCCATGCACCATGGAAGCTTGGCAGGGTTTCCCGTCGTAGATTGCCGAGTAGCGGTGTACGATGGTTCGTACCATACAGTCGATTCATCCGAGATGGCGTTTAAGATTGCCGCATCCATGGGGTTCAAAAAAGCATTGGAGGCGGCTCATCCTGTCCTGCTAGAGCCGATCATGTCGGTGGAGGTCGAAGCGCCGGCGGATCATATTGGCGGGGTGATTGGGGACTTGAATGCGCGCAGAGGGCGGATTCTCCATGTGGAGGCGAAAGATCAGACAGAACAGATCACGGCCCTGGTTCCAATGGCGGAGCTGCTCACCTATGCCACGATGCTGAATTCACTCACGGCTGGACGTGGCAGTTATGTCATGGAGTTCATGCGGTATGATGAAGTCCCACGTGACCTCGCCGTTCGAATTATTGAAGTACACAAGGTGGACACGCATGTGACCACGCATTGACACATCGATGACTATGACGTGACCAATAACAATAAATACAAGACTTTTATAGCTTTACTTCACGTAATACATGATTTATCTCGTTCTCGCGTCAATTAGATTGTATCTACTTATGGGTTGGTAGATTTGAGCACGACATAGAATGTGCGACTTTCTCTCAGCACACGAAGGAGAATGGTTTCGCCTTGCCTTATTTTAGACACTGCGCTGCTGAACTCTCCGACTGACCCCACATCCGCACGGTTGACTTCTTTAATAAAGTCGCCTTCCCGAAGGCCTTCTGATTGGGCAAGGCTTCCGGATTCCACTTTGCTGATCAGCACACCGCGGTGTTCACGTATCATGAATTTCTCAGCCAAGGCAGGTGTGAGATCCTGCACATCGAAACCGAGTGTGACTTCAGTACGTCCCTGGGGGAGCGAGGTAATAATGGCTTGGTCTCGACGTTCAATGAAGGCGACGTCCAGTACTAAGCGCTGCTGATCACGGATGATTTCAACTTTCGCAGTTGATCCTGGGAGGAATCCCGCCACGACGCGAGTGAGTCGGTTCGGCGTATCGATCACAGTCCCGTCGATGCGGGTCAGAATGTCACCGGGTTTGATGCCGGCTGCCGCCGCAGGGTCCTTGTCAAAGACTTCATTGATCAGTACTCCATCGCCTTCGTTCACGCCGAACTTGCGAGCCAACTCCGCCGTAAGTGGCTGGATGCCGACCCCTAGCCAGCCTCGTGTCACCCGTCCCTGAGTCAATAATTGCTGGATTACTTGCTTGACCATGTTGGAGGGAATGGCAAAACCTATTCCTTGAGCGAAGTTAATGATGGCCCTATTGATGCCAATCACTTCGCCGCGCAAGTTGAAGAGCGGGCCGCCGGAGTTGCCGGGATTGATCGACGCGTCTGTCTGAATAAAGTTTTCGTAACGCGAGAGATTGATATTTTCCCGGCCGATTCCACTGACAACACCAAGTGTGACCGTCTGATCGAGTCCGAATGGATTTCCCACCGCGAGCACCCACTGGCCGACGCGAACGCCAGATGAGTCTCCGAATCTCGCGCTTGGGAGGGGATGGTCCGTCGTGACTTTGAGCATGGCTAAGTCTGTATCCAGGTCCTTGCCGACGATATGCGCAATCCGCTTGGATTTATCAGAAAAGCGGACTTCGATTTCAGTCGCGTCGCCAATCACATGATTATTTGTGATGATGTATCCTTCAGGATCGATGATGACGCCGGACCCCGAGCCTAAGGCATTGGGGGCCCGTTCTTGAGCAGACTCACGCCCTCGTCCCGCCCCGGAAAGGGGAAAGAGATTCACGACGGAAGGCTTTGCTGATTCGGCGAGATCGGTGATGACGGTTTGAATCTCCTCCAGCAGGCGAAGACCCTGTGAGTCGCTGGATTTTGATGCGGCGGGCTCAGCAAAGGCGAACGAGTGAATATCGAGCACGGTTATGAAGGCAAGGCCGATGATGACGCGGAACAGGTGAGTCATCCTGCCTCTTCTTGGTCGAATTGATTTATGCTGATTTGCCATTTCGGGCATTGGTGAACTCAGAAACAATCAGTGTCAGGTCTGTCTGTAGTCCGATCATGATCAGGATATCGTCGACGCGGAGGACCAAGGTATCATCAGGGGATACGAGAAATGGTCCGCGCAAGATTGTCACGAGACGAACCGACGGAGGCAATACGACCTCAGCGAGTCTCTTCCCAATGACTGGTGACTCTCGGGCGACAGTGAATCGTTCGAAGGCCGCGGTACGAAGGCTGAGGTCTCGCTGTAGAGTCAGGAGTTCATCGTGAATCGTTTCTAGCTTCAGCTCGCGAATTTGATTGTCGACGTTGAGCAGCGTCTGTTTGAATTGCTGGATACGATCACCTGCCTGACCGAGGACATGCTCCAATTGATCGGATAACGGGGTTGGCTCCGGATTGATCGGAGATCGTTTCACACAGAGTGCGGCAATGCGGCGCCCAAGGTCGCCGTGACCCTGTTCAATCTGGCTCAAAAGATTCGATGCCTGGTTATGCAACCGGAGCACCTGGACTTTACGGTTGGCTCGTTCGGAAAGCGCTAAGACGGTTTCGTAGATTGCGCTGCCGGTGATCGAGAGTTCCTGCTGGATGCGGCCTAGCAGTTCGAAGGACATACGTCGAAAACCCGTTATGTCTGATAAGAATTATTATGTCAACTCATTGATTCAATTGCCACCGACACCCCACACTACCCTCGTGGCTCAAAGATTTCAACGGACAGGTTGGTATGTGCCCAGGCAGAAATGAGGGCAGAAATTATTGCAATGCATTGAGGTTGCCGGTCGCTCTCGCTAAATTCACGCGGGCCGCATTTAATTGGAACAGGGCTTCAACCAAGTTTTCTCGAGCGCGAGCCACGGCGGTCAACCCATTGGTCAGTTCGAAATGGCTTGATGCTGTGATGACCGTGTAGCGCTCTCGTGCCAACTCAATCTCCTTCAAGGCTGACCGCATCCCGGTCTGGGCAATATTCACTTGGTCCTTGGCGGCAGTCAAGCCGGCCATCGCGTCATGCACTTCCATTTTTACATGGTTCAGAATAGATTGGAGACGAAGCGCCTCTTGCCTCAATTGGCTTCGAGATTCGGCAATACGGCCTTCTCGTTGCCCTCCATCGAAAATTGGAACCTGGAGCAACAGCGCCATGTTGTAAGTATCGAGCGTGTTATTCCAGCGGTTCCCAATGAGGCCGTAATCCCCTTGCGCGACCAACGACGGCAAGCGCTCGCCGGTGATGGAAGAATAGGTCAATTCTGTCGCCCGCAGGCGCGTCGCCTGAGCCGTCACCTCTGGTCTCTGTTTCAACGCATCCTCGACGGCGGCCTGTACTGCCGGAGGATCGAACACGTCGAGGTGAAACTCATCAGTCAATGTCATCGGTGTGTCATAGGGAAGCGCCAGAAGGTTCAGGAGATTCAGCTTGGCGCGCTCAACAGCATACTGCGATGCCGAAATCTGTTGCCGTTCACTGGCGAGTTGCGCATCGAGACGTGCGAGGTCCAGCCCGGTCGCGACCCCTGCGCGCTGGCGTTGCTTGATGAGCCCGAGTAAATCGTTCATCACGTGTTGATTGGCCTCATGCATCTTCACCATGCCCATGGCCTTCAGCCCTTCCATGTACGTGAGTGCGACAGTGGCCATCGTGTCGAATTTCCGACTCTCCGATTCTGACTCGCTGACGTGAAGCATTTCACGTGAAGCGCGCCAGCGCTGAATCAAGCTGATACTCAGAAGATTTTGCGACGCGTTCACCCGTGCATCGAAAATGCTAAATGGGTCGGACCTGACCGGATCGAGTCCAAAGCTTCCACGAAACTGCGTTTGCCTCGTCTGACGGATGGTCGATGAAAGATTGGGAAGCATCGCGCCCAACTGCGTTTGCACCTGCCCGCGGGCCGCTTCAATCCGTTCTCTGTACAGGAGTACATCGGGATTGTTGTCAACTGCTGCAGCGATGGCATCACGCAAGGTCAAGCGTAATGGCTGAAACGGAGGTGATGGTGAGTCAAGAAGGCTGCTCTCCCCTCCTCCAACGGCGCCATCAGCTTGAAGAATAATTCCTGGACATAATGCGAGAAGAACGGTCAATGATGAAATTGAACATATGTTGTAGATCAATAGTTTAATCATCGCTCTCTAAGGCTTTCCTTGACTGATTTCAGCAAGGGACTCAGAAGGTATTCGATTACGCGGCGCTGGCCGGTCTTGATCTCGACTGTGACGGCCATACCTGGCGACAGATTGACCTGCCTCCCCTCCACCTGGATGGTGGACCGGTCCATGCTCACCCTGGTGGGATAGATCAAGCCGACCTTTTCAATCGGCGCGGCATCGTCGGACACACTCAATACTTTCCCTGGAATCGTGCCGTACAGTGTGAACGGAAAGGTCTCAACTTTGATTTCAACAATTTGACCGTTTTGCACAAATCCCACATCCTTATTCTCGACTTGGGCAGCCACTTCAACGGGATGGTCCTGCGGGACAACGATCAGCAAATCCTGAGCTGGAGTCACGACTCCACCCACCGTATGGACCGCTAACTGCTGCACGACGCCATCGATTGGAGTCGTCAATCGCTGAAGATCGGCCTTCAGTCCAGCTTTTGTCACGTCCTGAACCAGAGACGACGCCTTGGTTTCCAAGAGAGACAATTCTGCCTGTTTCGTCTGTTGAAACTCGGAGACGAGCGCACGGTAGTTGGTTTCTGCTTCTGACAGCACAGCCTGATCCTGAAGCAGCTTCTTATGTTGCCCAGCAAGTTCTTGAGTCTTATCGATTCGCTGTTGCTCCGCTTGGAGGAAATCCAGCTTGGTCGCCGCATCATGCTCCAACAGTTTCTTGAATGCCTCGGCACGTTCTGCCTCCATGGGTACCGTCGCTTCAAGTCGTTGGATGTTCTCTCTTGTTTGCTCAAGCGCGGCCTTTCGTTGATCGATCAAATGTTGAGCGGTCCCGACCCTGGCTTGATACTCCGCAAGTTGATCGCGTAAGAGCTGCCGTTGCAGGATGACATGTTGAGAGTCGCTATCCGTAGGGGCTTTGAACGTCGATTGACCGGCTATGAGTGCGCGTAAGCGCGCTGCGTCAATTTTCGCAGCCTGATATTCGTTTGTGGCTCGGTTCTGATCGGCTCGGTTCTGAGTTGAGTCGAGTTCAATCAGCACCTCTCCTCGCTTGACGACCTGCCCATCCTGCACGTGAATGGCAGTGATTACACCAGCCTCATAGGGTTGGATGACCTTGGAATAGCCGCTGGGAATAATCTTGCCTTGTGCTGTCGCGACAATGTCAATCCATCCCAACGTCGCCCATAGGACGCCACTGGCAAACACGGCCATGATTGTCCAAAGAATGGCGCGCCCGACCGGTGAGGGTGGGGCCTGTTGAATCTCCAGCACAGCAGGAAGAAACTCCGTCGAACGCCCGCCTGGAACTGCGCCGAGTGGTCGACCGCGCTCAGCCTGCCAAGCCGCCTTCCAGACTGTCCAATGATGTGAAAGTGCACCGAATGCCATGCGTCTTTCTCTGCCCCGCTATCCTGCCACCGGTACGGCGCCGTCTTGATGTCGGTAAAGACGAGCATAGAACCCTTTCGCATGCAGCAACTCTTCATGTGAACCGTGCTCAACAATCTCGCCCTTTTCCACCACATAAATCCTATGCGCCGGACGTACCGTACTCAGCCGATGGGCAATGATGAAGACGGTGCGCCCTTGACTCATCTGCGCCATGTTCTGCTGAATGATGGCCTCAGATTCATAGTCCAACGAGCTCGTGGCTTCATCGAAGATCAGAATGCGTGGGTTTGCGACCAACGCTCTGGCAATTGCAATCCGTTGGCGTTGCCCACCGGACAGCGAGCAGCCATGCTCTCCCACCATCGTGTCGTAGCCTTCCGGCAATTCAAGAATAAATTCGTGCGCTCCAGCCAGCTTGGCCGCTCGGATCACCTGCTCCATCGCCAACCCTGGATCGGTCAGTGCAATGTTGTCGCGAACAGAGGAATTAAATAGAAAGTTTTCTTGGAGTACCACGCCCACCTGTCGACGGAGCCAAGCCGGATCTACTTGCGCAAGATCGACACCGTCCACGAGAATACGCCCGCGCTCCGGCACATAGAGTCGTTGAACCAATTTGGCAATGGTGCTCTTGCCGGATCCGGATCGCCCGACAAGCCCGATCACCTTGCCTGGCGAGATGGCGAATGACACCTTGCGGAGCACTTCCGTGCTATCAGGGCGATAGCGAAATGTCACGTCTTCGAACACCACCTGTCCCTCCACTTGCGGGAGTGTCGTTCGATTCGGATTGTAGGAAGGTTCCGGCTGGGTGTTCAGCACGTCTCCCAGTCGCTGAACTGAAATGCCGACCTGCTGGAACTCTTGCCAGAGGTTCACAAGCCGCAACAGCGGTCCAGTCACTTGGGCCGACAACATATTAAAGGCGATCAACTGCCCGATCGTCAGATCCCCTTCGATGACACGATAGGCGCCGAGCCACAGTACGGCGACCGTCGTCACCTTCTGAATGAATGCCCCAATCTGGCCGGCGATGGTTATCAAGTTGGTGGCTCGGAAGCTTGCCCTCACATAGCCCGCCAGTTGTTCTTCCCACTTGCGCAACAGCGGCGGTTCGACGGCCAACGCCTTCACCGTTTGCATGCCACTCATCGCTTCCACAAGGAAGGACTGATTATCGGCGCCGCGATTGAACTTCTCATGGAGCCTGGAGCGGATCGCCGGTGTAATGGAGATCGAAAGCAACGCATACAGTGGCAAGGACGCCATCACCACCAGGGTGAGGGCTGGGCTGTAGAACCACATCACGGCGAGAAAGACCACCGTAAACAGGACATCAAGAACGACGGTCACCGAGTGACTCGTGAGGAACTGACGGATATGCTCCAGTTCTCGCACCCGAGCAACCGTGTCTCCCACCCGTCTCGCCTCGAAATAGGCCAAGGGGAGTGCCAGGACATGGCGGAACAACTGTGCGCCCAAGCCCACATCTATGCGGTTTGTCGTATGCGAAAAGAGATAGGTCCGGAGTCCGCCCAACATCGCATCAAACAGCGCCAGGCCGATCATGCCGATGGCGAGCACATGCAACGTCGTGAAGCCTTTATGTACGAGTACCTTGTCGATGACGACTTGCGTAAAGAGCGGTGTCAGCAGAGCAAACAACTGCAAAAAGAACGACGCGACCAGCACCTCCCCAAGGAGCACGCGATACTTCACGATGGCGGGAATGAACCAGGTGAAATCGAACTTCAGATCTTGCAAGCGAAGATTCGCGCGCTTCGTAAAGAGCAGGAGTTCTCCAGACCAAGTCGATTCAAACTGTTCACGTGACAGAACTAGTGGTCGCGCTTCGACAGGATCCTGAACGAGAGCCTTGTCACGTTCGATCTTTGCCAGCACCACATAGCGTCCGTCTGTTCGCTTCGCGACCGCGGGAAGCGGCGTACCAGGCAACGTGCCCCATTGGGTTTTGAGCAGCCCGGCTTTGAGCCCAAGATGTTTAGCGGCTCGGAGAAGATCGGTATCGGAGAGTGGCTGACCTGATTGGGCAAACTGATGGCGCAACTGCGATCCATCAGCCGGCAAATCATAAAACCGGGCCATGATCAATAGGCAGATCAGTCCCGTGTCCGTGACTTCCGTTGCTGCAGATGGTGATGTTGAATTAGGAGGCGGAGATACCATCCCTAAGTCAGCTGGCATGGGCGTCATCTTAGGATACTTTAGGAATGTGAACAAACGATTTCGATGAAAGCTGCAATGGAGTAAGTGCTGAGGCGTCCTTGATTGATAGAGTCAGATATTTCATCACACTTCCCATAGAAAATTGGATCGGGCGGTATACCCGAGAGCTTGCAGCAAGACCTTGTTTGAGATCTGATCAGGACATGTTGGAGAAGATCATGGGAACCATTTCGCTGAAAATACCAGAGGATGTTCTGAAAGCGAGCCGTCGCTGTGCGAATATGCTCCATCTTTCCAGAGCCGCCTATATCCGTCGAGCAGTCGAGCGTATGAATCGGCAGACACAGGCGTTAGTCCGGGCTAGGCGTCTAGCTGAGGCATCGAGGAAAGTGCGAAAAAGAAAGCATGCGCATCAATCGTGAGTTCGCAGCCTTCGAGCGGGGCTCCGATGCCTAACAGAGGGGAGGTGTGGCTCGCAAATCTCAACCCCATGTGGCGGGACCGAGCCAGGAAGATACGACCGGTCCTAATCATGCAAGCCCAAGCGAGTCAGCTCCTTGTATGGCAAATGGTCATTTGCGTACACAAACGGACATAATGGGTGAACAATCTACCGTATCATCAGATTCTGAAAAATGACCGCTCGGATGCATCTGGTATTGGTAGATGCGGTGAGAACTCTTGTCGCGCTCCCCTACTCTTCGTTCGCCACACATTGACGGTCACAAGAAACAGCAAGTCATATGCCATGGCAATTCCATGGCCAACATCTTAGGAAGAAAATACAATCACATTCTGCCGTAGCTGCCATCGGTTCATTCACCCCTTGCCCAACCACAGTTCAGTCCGGGCATGGTGCCCTCCCAACATCCATTCAGACCCGAATAGTGCCCGTTGTAGTGAGCGTCCTGCGGACATTCGGGGGTTGCGTACGTGATACGTCACATCCACTTACGTAGTATGTCACGGTCACTCATGTATCAATGTCCGAGTGCCACGCCTTGTGGTTTCTTCATCCTCCTTCTACAATACGCCTCCCTGCGAGACGTTCATGCCATTGATGATTCTTCCTAGTCCGCCGTTTCTCTGTGCCGTGCACGGTTTGCCTCATACTTAATGTAACTCTTTCATAAAGGCGTTGTTGCCACATGAAATATTTTGTATTTATGTTTGAATCATTCGAGTGATCGCTAGGATGCATTGAGGAAAGCCGTGCTATTGAAGATCACGTCTCTAAGAACGAATCGACTTGTTCTGATAGGATCATGTGGCTTGGAATGTGGAGTCGAGATGATTGATGCGCCGACCATGCAGAGACATCATCAATATCATGCTGTGCGGTGGTTGCTGAGCCATGAGATCGAGCGTTCCCAATGAGTGAACAGGCATGATGCTCTTGAAGGAATGGTGGAGGTGGTTTGGACGGCAAAGCCGCCTCAATAAATTTATCATCGTTGGATTTTCTGCCTCGTTGGTGCTGTTTCTCGTTCCATTGGTTGTGTCCTGGTTCAAGCCTACTCCGATCCATGTCGGTGTCGCCTTCTACACCTACGAGCGTGCCTTTCTCCTGGGGAAAGACACCAAGACGTATTTTCATGAAAGTCGAAACCTCGTGTCCGATTGCCGTCTCCGGCGAATCGAACAGGAGTTCCCGAAAGGGCGAGTGAAGACCCCTGCTCCACAGTCCTGGGTGATGATCAAGTTCCTTATTGAAAATGTTTCGGGCCACCGCCTCACAAATCTTCGTCTAGAGATTAAATCCCCTCTCTTGCAACCTACAACCACATTGTTTACGACCGAGAATTTGGAGGCCACAGGGAGTTGGGATGCAGCGGCAAAGGAGGCTCCCGGAAAATATGGGATAACGATACCGATTATCGAATCGACAGCTTCAGCCGTTGTCAGCCTGAAGACCCCTATCGACGAGGCATTGCGTCAGATTATCTATGTGGACCGTAGCCGGATGACGGTTCAGGTGCTCAATTTATTGGCGGACCAGTTCGGGACGTTTCCTCTCAAGGTTTCTCGCCTCAATGCGATGAAGATTTTGAATCGAGAAAGCGTCTTGCGAACCGGAGACGAAACGTTTGCGAATGAAAAGATAGAAGTCAGGATGCTCCGTGCCGACGAACCCGATCTGAAAGAAGAACCCGTCTCCCATCAGCCACTCTCGGCGGCGCGCGATTGCCCGGAGGGAACAGCAGGCGACTGGTAGGGTTTCATGTATGACAGTGGACGGCAAGACAGGAACGTTAAATTATTGAGTAGCGTTTCTCTTCACTCCTTGCTGATTATGCGATTTATTCCATGATCGCCAGTTGACAGTGGAAGGGCTTCAGCGCTACACACCACCTATGGCTATTCATCCTCTCGCAGGAAGCCCCGTACCGGCCTCAATGCTGATTAATGTCTCGAAGCTGATTTTGGCCTACTCATCTGAGAAACCCGATGTCGCCGTGCCTGAACAACGAGTAGCCTTTGGCACATCTGGGCATCGCGGGTCCTCCTTCAAGAAAAACTTTAATGAATGGCATATCCTGGCCATCACACAGGCGATCTGTGAGTATCGAGCCGGCCAGGGCACAGTTGGCCCACTCTATCTCGGCAGGGATACCCACGCGCTCTCTGAACCAGCTTGGGTGAACGCGATTGAGGTATTGGCTGCAAACAATGTTGAGGTGATGATTGACCGGGATGGCGGGTACACCCCTACTCCGGTCATTTCTCATGCGATCCTTGCCTATAATCGAGGAAGAACATCGGGGCTCGCCGACGGCATCGTCATTACTCCCTCCCACAACCCGCCTGAGGATGGTGGCATTAAGTACAACCCACCGCAGGGCGGACCGGCTGATACAGCAGTTACGAAGTGGATTGAGGATCGAGCGAATGATCTCCTTGCAACTGATCTACAAGCTCTGAAGCGTCTGTCATACGATCAGGCTCGTCGTGCGAGCACGACCCATCAGCATGATTTCCTCGGTGCCTATATCGGCGATCTCGCGCAGATCATCGATATGGATGTGCTTCGAGCTGCCGGATTGAAACTCGGTATTGATCCGCTGGGCGGCTCTGGTGTGGCCTACTGGGAGCCGATTGCAGAGAGATATGGGTTGAACATCGAGGTGGTGAATCCTTCCGTCGACCCAACCTTTCGCTTCATGCCACTCGATCGCGACGGAAAAATTCGCATGGACTGTTCTTCGCCCTATGCGATGGCGAATCTCATTGCGCTGAAAAACCGCTTCGATGTCGCCTTTGGGAACGATGCCGATAGTGATCGTCACGGGATCGTGACCCGCTCTGCCGGCCTGATGAATCCCAATCACTACCTCGCAGTTTCTATCTCCTACCTCTTTGCGCATCGACCAGGCTGGAGGTCTGAAACGGGAATCGGGAAGACCCTGGTGAGCAGCAGTCTGATCGATCGTGTCGCAACCACACTCCAGCGTAAGCTTGTCGAAGTGCCGGTCGGGTTCAAATGGTTCGTGCCTGGACTACTCGACGGCTCACTCGGATTCGGAGGAGAAGAAAGCGCAGGGGCTTCGTTTCTTCGCCAAGATGGGTCCGTCTGGACGACGGACAAGGACGGGATCATTATGAATCTTCTCGCTGCGGAAATGATGGCCAAGACCGGGCGTGATCCAGGTGAACTGTACCGAGAATTGACCCGCGAGCTTGGGGAACCGGTGTATGAGCGAATTGACGCGGCTGCGACACCATTGCAGAAAGCCATCTTGTTGAAACTCTCACCCAATCAAGTGCAGGGAACAGAGCTGGCCGGCGATAGCATTGTCGCCAAACTGACGACCGCGCCCGGTAATGGCGCATCAATCGGCGGACTGAAAGTTGTGACTGACCAAGGCTGGTTTGCCGCACGCCCCTCCGGCACCGAAGATGTCTATAAACTCTACGCCGAAAGTTTCAAAGGGCATGACCATCTCAAGCGGATTCAAGAAGAAGCACAGGAATTGATCAGCAACGTGCTGGCGCCACATGCGTGAACGCAATGGCCATCCTCCATTGCGTTTGGATATCAGACGCACAAGAAAATCGTCGGGATAAAAAGTCCGAGGGATCTGACTCAGACGACCTGCTCTGCGGCATGGTAGGAGCTACGAACTAGCGGACCGGATTCGACGTGAGTGAAGCCTAGCACTATCCCCTCCTCTTTTAAGAGGATAAATTCACCGGGGTCGTAGAAGCGCGCGACCGGAAGGTGTTCCCTCGTAGGCTGAAGATACTGACCGATCGTCATGATGTCGCAGTCGACGGAACGGAGATCACGCATGACTGCGCGGGCCTCGTCTATCATTTCTCCCATCCCGAGGATCAATCCGGATTTGGTGCGCATGCCCAATTCCTTTGCCTTGCCGAGTAGCTCGATCGATCGCTGATACTTTCCTTGTGGTCTGATTGTGGGAAACAGCCGGCGCACGGTTTCGATGTTGTGATTCACAATCTCCGGCTTCTCGGCACAGACCATTGCCAGTGCATCTTCATTCCCCTCAAAATCAGGTATCAGCACTTCGATCGTGCAGTCAGGGTTGAGCTGTCTGGTCTTTCGAATCGTGTCGGAAAAAATTGCGGCACCTCCATCGCTCAACTCATCCCGATTCACCGATGTAATCACGGCATGTCGAAGGCCTAATGCGTGGATCGCTTCAGCAACGCGACGCGGTTCTTCAAGATCGATCGCCAGAGGTCTGCCTGTTTCGACTGAACAATAGTGGCACCGTCTGGTACAGATGTCGCCCAGGATGAGAAAGGTCGCAGTGCGTGCGTTCCAACATTCCCATCGGTTCGGGCAGCGCGCCTCCTCGCAAATGGTATGAAGCTTGAGCCGATCCATCGTCTGTTTGATCTCGAGATAATCCGGACCGGTTTTCGCTTGGACTTTGAACCAGGGCGGAAGGTGCCTGAAAGAACTGATGGCCGAAGACTGAAGGCTGACAGCCTTGGATGAGTCGGAGAGCGAAGACCGGAGCTGGCTGAGAGGGACAAAGCTCATAGAGTCTCCTTCGCCGGGAATAACTCTGAAGGATGTTCAAGAATACGTTTAAATTCCTTCAGAAAGTTAGCCCCTTGCACCCCATCCAAAGCTCGGTGGTCGCACGATAATGTCACCTTCATTCGTCGGCCCGCCTTGACTGTGCCATCCTTGATGACAGGAACGTCGCGGATGGCCCCCACCGCGATGGATGCTGCCTGCGGAGGGATGAGCACCGCAATAAAGTTTTCTACGTCGAACATTCCCAAGTTTGAGATAGAGAATGTGGCATCGGAATATTCCTGCGGCTGCAGGCGTTTCTCCCTGGCTCGATCAATCAGCGTCCGCGATTCGGTCGAGATCTCATCCAGCGACTTCGCACCGCAATTGCGAATGACCGGCGTGATCAAGCCATCGTCGATGCCGACGGCGATACCAATATCGATGTGTGCATGACTCCTAATGGCTTCACCCGTGAACGACACGTTGATGTCCGGATGGCGGGTGAGCGCGATCGCTGCCGCTTTGATCAGCAAATCAGTGACGGAAGGATGCGTGGTTCGGTTCTGTTTGAACTGATTGCGGAACTGTTCTAGCTGCCCCACATCGATCTCGCTCGTCAGATAAAAATGCGGCACCGGGGCTTTACTCTGGGTCGTCGCTCGAACAATAGCTTTCCGCATCTGGCTCAGCGGCTGGTCTGTTTCAGCCTGCAGGATTGACGGAGGCTCCTTGGCGCCCAGAACATCCTCTTCCACGATCCGCCCGCCGGGACCTGTTCCCCTGATGGTGGAAAGGTCGATGCCACGGTCGGCAGCCAGCGCTTTCGCGCGAGGCGAGGCGATGACACGAGTGTCCTGTGGACCAGCTGGTGAGGTGGGCGCCGAACCGGCAGTAGGAGGCACACTTGCCTTCGTGCCACTAGCGACTGACGGCGCCGCCGTGATCTTGTCCGTCAATGCTGAAGTGATGTCCTCATCCGCTCCGCCAATGACGCCGATTAATGTACCGGACATCACGGTTGCCCCATCCTGCACCAGAATCTTGCGGAGGATGCCGGAGGCGAAGGCCTCGAGATCCATGATGGCCTTATCGGTTTCAATTTCCGCGAGCGCCTCCCCTGCCTGGACCTGATCTCCTTCGCGTTTTTTCCACGCAAGGAGCACACCCTCTTCCATCGTGTCAGTTAATTTTGGCATGACGACGCGACTAGCCATGTGTGCCCTCACTCTGTCGCAGGAAAGAACGACACAATCGTTTCAGCCACCCGCCCTCTTGCTCCATGCGAGCTGGGTCTGGATATTCAATCCAAGGCTCCTGAGAACCCAAGTAGGTGCCCTGTCGGACGCTGAGTTGGCTACGGAGTTGGAAATAGCCCTGTCCTTGGAGTGTGCGAATGAGTTCCTCCAGTGCAGCCCCTGGCGTGGCTTGCGCGATAGTCACCACGCGTGTCGTTTCGTATCGCAGAATGGCTTGGTATTCCCCATCATCAGTGTGCTCAAACACGACTGTCCTGCTGAAGCCTCGTTCGCGTGCGTCGAAGCCGGCTAATTGATATTGTTCCTGTACTTGGTCTGACATGAGCAAATTCCTAAAGACGGACAGGATGCTGAAAAATACCCCGCCAGCTTCACTCTCGCATCGCTGTGGCCTTGCTGAATGGCCTTGTTGAGCGTCCCGCAAGAGTGTACATCTGTTTGCGCATTCGGTCAGAGAGCCCGGAACACGCCCAAAAGATCGCTCAAGGCTATGGTCTTGTTCTTCAATATGGCTCGCTGCGCCTGCATCGGTTCCATCGCCGAAGTTCGCTCATGGCCACCTTTCAAAATCGCGGCTCCGAGGGCGAGCACGTCCTTGCATTCCTTCTCGACTTTGCTCTTAACCACTGGATTCACGGCGAGAATGTCGGCCATCGCTTCGCGTGTCGTGGAAAGATGCAGGTGCAGTTCTTCGTCCGGGTATGACTTCCTGGCCGCCTCATCGAGACAGCGGTCGAGATACTGCGTAAGAAACACATAGAGCCGAACGAGCGTCGCCGTGATTTCGATATGATCGGGGCCCTGGGTTTGTAACGACATAAGTATAGGTGTCTCCTTCTTTTGTTTACAGTGCGCCGCACACGACTTTGACGGCTTCGATGACGCGCGGTTTGTCCGGGATGGCGGCATCTTCCAATGGGCGACTATAGGGCATCGGCACGTCTTCTCCGGTCACGCGCTGGATGGGAGCGTCCAGGTAGTCAAACGCTGCTGCGTACACACTTTCCGCAATCTGCGCGCCCAGCCCGCAAAAACGCCAGCCTTCTTCGACAATCACAAGGCGCCCGGTTTTTTTGACCGATGACACGATCATTGAAAGGTCCAAGGGTTTGAGGGTACGGGGGTCGATGACCTCGACCTCGATGCCCTCTCGACTCAACTGATCGGCTGCATCCAGAGCCAGTAGGAGCATCTTCGAGTAGGCGACGATCGTTGCATCACGTCCGGGGCGTTTGATCTCGGCGACACCGAGAGGGATGGTGTACTCACCATCTTCGACTTCCCCCTTCGTTCCGTACAACAATTGCGCCTCGATGAAGATGACAGGATTATTGTCCCGAATCGCACTCTTCAGCAACCCCTTCGCATCATGCGGCGTAGACGGCGCAATCACTTTCAATCCCGGCACGTGACAAAACCAGGCCTCCAGACTTTGGGAATGTTGCGCACCTAACTGGTGTGCTGCGCTGCCCGGTCCACGAATGACCAGAGGCACCGACAGCTGGCCGCCCGACATGTAACGAATTTTTGCCGCGTTGTTGACAATTTGATCCAATGCCAGAATCCCAAAATTCATGGTCATCAGTTCAACGATGGGATGCAACCCCGCCATGGCGGCGCCGATTGCCAGGCCCGTGAAGCCGGCCTCTGTAATGGGAGTATCGACGACCCGTTGTGGGCCGAATTCTTCCACAAACCCCTTGCTGACCTTGAAGGCGCCTTGGTAGTAGCCCACCTCCTCGCCGATCAGAAAAATGCGCGAGTCCCGACGCATTTCCTCCCGCATGGCCTGGTTGAGCGCTTCACGATAGGACATCAACATGTGACAACCTGCCGACTTCTGAAACAGGGGGCGGGGTAGCTGGGACGATCCCTTTGCTCGCGCACCCCGCACGATGAAGCGGTGCTTGGTGGACGCGCGCAGTTGGGATCATCCCAGCCACCCCCTATTAAATGATAGTACGCTGCGGCCTTGCCTACGGAGAGGCGCGTCCTTGGACAAAGAGGCTGTCTTGACAGACTCAGGGCGGGCGGGTGAAATATCTGCAGGGGTGGGCGGGTGAGAACGGCAAGCTGTTTGAGCAGCCGGTTATTCAGCCAGAACGTCATTGTATAGTTCCGATGGGGTTGGGAACGGGCTCTCATCTGCGAACCTGACGGCGGCCGTTATGGCATCGTCGACTTCACGCTCAAGCTGGATAAAATCAGCCTCGGTACCCAGAGTACTGCTCAGGATCTTCTGTTTCAGCAAGAGAAGCGGATCGCGTTTGCGATGCTCATCCACTTCTTCTTTTTTCCGGTAATGTCCATGTGCCGGGTCGGACATTGAGTGACCCATAAACCGGTAGGTCAGCGCCTCGATGAAAAATGGTCCCTGCCCAGCCCGTACCTGTTCAACGATGTTGCGCGTGACATCGCGAACGGCCAGTACATCCATGCCATCTACGCACTCAGCCTTGATGCCATAGGAGCGAGCCGTCTCTGCCAAGTCTGCATAGAGTGCAATGGCTCGTTCAGCCGGTGTTCCCATACCGTAGCGATTGTTTTCACAGACGAAGATCACAGGAAGTTTCCACAAGGCTGCCAAGTTAAGTGCTTCGTGTGCCTGGCCACTCGGGATCGCTCCTTCACCAAAGAAACAGGCAGTGACGAGGTCAAGCGCCTGATACTTGGTTGCGAACGCAAGGCCTGTTGCAAGGGGGATATGGCCACCGACAATAGCGTAGCCGCCCATGAAACGGCGTACAACATCTACCAGATGCATGGAGCCGCCCTTGCCGTGGCACAGGCCTGTCGCTTTGCCGAACAACTCAGCCATCACTTGGCCAGGGTCAGAACCTCGGGCAAGACAATGTCCGTGGTCTCGGTACGCGCTGATCGCATAGTCGTCCGGTCGAAGAGCGGAGAGAACTCCTACTGCAATGGCCTCTTCGCCGATATAGAGATGCAGGAAGCCAGCAATTTTTGCGAGGGCATACATCTCCGCCGATTTTTCTTCGAACCGGCGGATGAGCAGCATTTGACGATACAGGAATAGGATGTCGCTCCGATTTGCATTTGGCACGATCATAGTGAAGAGCCTAGCGGGCGCGTTGATCTAGTTTATCTGGTTTTTTTGTTCGTTGGTTGGTTTGTTTCAACCAAGCAAACGAGACACACTACACACAACCCCGGGTGCACGTCAGCGATGCCTGTCACTCGTACGAACTCTCCCATCGCCTATCTCCCGTCCTTTCGTTTTTCGACTATGTCTTTGCAAACGGATTCTTGATTTTGCTCAGCAAACTCTCGATCGGTGGAACTCCTTTGGTGCCACCAGTCACTCCCGCGATAATTTTCTGTGCGATCTCTCGAAAAGCTGCCGATTGAGGAGATGCCGGATCGGCCACCACGATCGGGTTGCCTGAGTCGCCGCCGTCGCGAATAGCCGGATCGATCGGCACGCGACCGAGAAACGGAACCCCAAGTGTGGCGGCGGCCCGTTCCCCTCCCCCATGCGAAAATATTTCGGTCCGCTCGCCGCAGTGGCCGCAGAGGAAATAACTCATGTTCTCCACAATGCCGAGGAGCGGCACATTCACTTTTTGGAACATCATCATGCCTTTCCGGACATCGTGCAGTGCGACTTCTTGTGGTGTCGTGACAGTGACAGCGCCGGTCAGTGGGACCAATTGGGTAAGGGTCAGCTGTGCGTCTCCGGTGCCGGGAGGCAAATCGATGAGCAAATAGTCCAGCTCGCCCCACAGCACATCGCGGAACAGTTGTTGAATGGCGGTATGGACCATGGGACCTCGCCACACTACGGCGGTGTCTTCAGGAACGAAAAATCCCATGGAGATGAGTTTGACGCCGTGACTGTTGGCGGGAACGATCTTGCCGTCTTGCTGTTCCGGTGGCTTGCTCACGCCCATCATCATGGGGATGTTCGGGCCATAGATATCCGCATCGAGTAGGCCGACCTTCGCACCGGTTAAGGCGAGGGCGACGGCGAGATTGACGGAGACCGTGGATTTGCCGACTCCGCCTTTGCCGCTGCTGACGGCGATAACGTATTTAACTCCGGGAATGAGATTGTCTTTCCCATGACCGGACTGTGGTTCATCAGCCATAACACATTCCTCCCTTAGGTGCTCAATCGAAATAAGACTGGCACTCAGGCCAGTACTCCATCATAAGCGAAGGACGAGGAGAAAGAAAATGGGCCTAATGAGCTAAGGGTGATGGCGCAAAGGGGATAGGCACAGGAGGATGGGCAGTAGTGTATCGTGAGAGTCGTTCGCGAATCGATTACCCAACGGTGGGATCGTTGCGGCGCAGATTACTCGCGAGTCCGATCAGCGAGAGTGTATAAATGATCCATTTCGAAGGATCGAAATTGTACCACTGAGGTCCATTGCGATAATCGCGCGCATACGCGTGATGAAAATTGTGATAGCCCTCGCCAAAACTGACAAAGGAGACCAGCCAACTATCGCGGCTGCTGTCTTTCTTGCTATAGGGCTGCGCTCCCACCATGTGACAGAGCGAATTGATTGTAAAGGTGGAGTTGAGGACCATAAACATTCGGAAAAGGCCACCCAGAAGGAAGCCGCTGATACCGCCCTGCCAGCCACCGTGCCAAACGCCAAGGACAAATGGGATCAGAAGTCCCGTGACCACAATGAGCCAATAATAGCGATCTTGCCATATCACGATGGGGTCGCGGCGTAGACGGATCTCATATTTTTCCTTACGATGGATGCTATTGTAAAAGAGCCAACCACAGTGGCTGTGCCAGAATCCCTTGCTCGCGTTATAGGGATCTTCTTCTTCATCGGTTTTGGCATGATGGCGGATATGGTCGCTGCCCCACTTGAGAGCAGAATTTTGGAGCGCCCAACCACCGGCGACGAGAATACAGGCCTTGACCCAGTTCGGGCATTCAAAGCTTTGGTGCGATATGAGCCGGTGATAGCCGATGGTAATACCCATGCCAGTGACGATGTACATCACCGCAAACAGCATCCAGTCGAAGGAGCTGAATCCGTAGTAATAGCCGTACAGGGGAATACCGATCGTCGCGGCGGCGACAATGGCGCAGAAGAGAAGAAAGTTCCCTACAGAAAATGCTTCTTTGATCGGTGTAGCTTCAGTCGTTGCCGAGAGCATGGACTCTCCCTAAAAATGAACACCCGCGCGTCTTATTTTCATTGGGCCAACCAGCGGAAGGATCTAATAGGCGTGTGACAGCATACCTAAATTTCAGAAATGTTTCAAGCATATGCTTACAGTATACTGAGACAGTCTCTTGGTTCCACAATCAGGGAGATATAGATGGCGGACGATTCTCCTTCTCTCGAGCCTCTCGTATACCGTATTGGTGAACAACTCGCCCGTCTTTCCGCCGGTCGAACTCCAACGCTCTTTGAGGGGCGCTGGTGGTCGCACCAGGCGCTCAACCTCGCCATGCAGGATAGTCAATTTAAAGCGCAGCTCTTTCGATTTATCGATGTCTTGCCTTCGATCACAGACGACGAGCAAGTCGTCACGCTGGCACGCGAGTATCTAGGCGAAGGAGACACTCCTCTTTTCGGTACACACTGGGGACTCAAAGCGCTCTCAGCCACCAGTGTGGGCGCCAGACTCAGCGGGAAGGCGATCAGAAACCAAGTTGAACATATGGCTCGCACCTTTATTGCCGGCGCGACGATAGAGGAAGCGGCGCCGCGGTTGGCCGATCTGTGGCAGCATGGACGAGCCTGGTCAGTCGATTTATTGGGCGAGGCCACCATCAGCGATCGTGAAGCGGATCAATACCGCGATCGCTGTATGGATGCCCTCCATTTGTTTGGGCGAGACGCGGCCTCATGGCCGTCCATTCCCTTGCTGGAGCGGGATCATCTCGGGTCAATCCCGCGGGTCCAGCTTTCCATTAAAGTCTCTGCCCTCTCTTCACACCTCGATCCTATCGATCCAGAAGGAAGCTATAGTTCGGTGGCATCGCGGCTTCGCCCGATCCTCGATCTGGCCATGCGCCTCCCCGCGTCGTTGATTTTTGACATGGAACAAGCCGATACCAAGGCCTTGCTGATAGAGATGTTCACGAGGCTTTTCTCCGAGCATTCGTATAAAAACTATCCCTACGCAGGCCTTGCGTTGCAGGCCTACCATCGGGACACCGCACGAGACGTCGAGGCTCTCCTCGCCTGGGTACGCCGGCGCGGGACGCCCATTATCATTCGGCTGGTGAAAGGCGCCTACTGGGATTCGGACACGATTCGTTATCGGCAACGAGGCTGGCCTGTCCCTCTTTTTGAGTACAAGAGAGAGACCGATGCCAACTATGAGGCGATCACACATCTCATGCTTTCCCAATCTGCATATATACGACCGGCTTTTGGAACGCACAATCTCCGCACGCTGGCGTACATCGAGGCAGTTGCGGATAGGCTCAAACTTCCTCCCGAGACCTGGGAATATCAGATGATCTTCGGCATGGCCGAGCCCTTTCAGCATGCCGTGATGCAGCAGGGGCGGCGATTACGACTCTACACTCCGGTGGGCGACCTGCTCCCAGGCATGGGCTATCTCGTACGGCGTTTGCTTGAAAATACCTCGAACGAATCATTTCTCCGCAAGGAATATGTGGAGTCTCTCCCGTTGAATAGACTGCTGGCTGCATCAGTTCAGGAGGAACCTCCTCAGAAGCCGGCCCCGATATCTCATGGCGCCGTGAGGCAGGAGTATAGAAATGAACCACAGCGGGATTTTTCGCAGATTGATAGTCGAACAGCCATGCAGCAGGCCCTGGCAACTGTACGATCGCAGTTGGGACGTCAGTGGACTTCATCGTCTGGGATGCTGCGTCTCACAGGACCTCTTATAGAATCGCGCAACCCCGGGCGTCCGGATCAAGTCGTGGGTCGGTTGTCCAGTGCAAGTTCAGGAGATATCGAACAGGCGCTGCGTCAGGGAGTGCAAGCACAGGAGTTCTGGCGGGACACGACAACAGATCGACGAGTGGATATTCTGCATGGCGCGGCTTCGCTCATGCGGAGCAGACGCGATGAGTTGGCGGCATGGGAAGTCATGGAGTGTGGCAAGCCTTGGCGGGAGGCAGATGCGGATCTCGCGGAAGCGATCGACTTTCTTGAATATTATGCGGCGAGTTGGCGCAATCATGCCACTCCAAAACGGTTAGGACAGGAACCCGGTGAACTAAATCAGCGTCTTTATAGCCCTCGCGGAGTCACGGCCGTCATCGCTCCTTGGAATTTTCCGCTGGCGATTCCCACCGGTATGGTGTCGGCAGCACTCGTGACAGGAAATCCGGTGATCTTCAAACCTTCCGAGCGCTCGCCAATGATGGGGCACTGGCTCACAGAGATCTTGCGGGAGGCAGGCGTGCCAGAGGGAGTATTCAGTTGTCTACAGGGCGGACCTGATGTCGGACGTGCGTTGGTGTGCCATCCCGATATTGCCACGATTGCCTTCACGGGTTCGAAAGACGTGGGACTCAGTATACTGAGGGACGCCGGGACTCTGAGGCCAGGCCAACATATGGTGAAGCGGGTGCTGGCCGAGATGGGCGGGAAAAATGCCATCATCGTAGACGAAACAGCGGATCTGGATGATGCCATTATAGGGGTGGTGTCATCGTTTACCCGCTATGCGGGGCAGAAGTGCTCCGCCTGTTCGCGGGCCATTGTGCATAGGGCAATCTATGAGAGTTTTCTGGATCGTCTTAAAGAAGCCGTGCTGAGCCTACAGATAGGTTGCCCGGAAGAACCAGGGACACAGGTCGGGCCGGTGATCGATCGTCGAGCGCAGACGAAGATTCGGGAATATATTGAGATTGGGAAGAAAGAAGCCCGTCTCCTGGTAGAAGGAGCTGTGACGGAGCCAGGTTGGTATGTTGGACCGACAGTGTTTGCGGATGTCGCGCCGACACATCGTATCGCTCAAGAGGAAATCTTCGGACCGATTCTCTCAGTGATGAAGGCTGCATCCTTTCAAGACGCGCTGGCCCTGGCCAATTCGACGGCCTACGCGCTGACTGGCGGAGTCTATTCACGAAGTCCAGCTAATCTTCAACTGGCACAGCAGCGGTTCGACGTGGGGAACCTCTATCTGAATCGTCCGATCACAGGCGCGTTAGTCGGACGTCAGCCGTTTGGGGGCCATCGACTCTCTGGAGTCGGAGCAAAAGCCGGAGGGGAAGAGTACCTGACACAATTCGTGGTCACCCGCATCGTCAGCGAGCAGACTCTCCGAAGAGGATTCGCGCCGCCCGAGTGAGGTCATCGGTGGCTTGATCTCATACGATTCCAGCTCTTCCACGATATCCGTAACCACGCCTCGGTCTTCCAACTGCGAGAGTTCCTGCCGCTCGACATATTTGACCAACCCGACACCCTTCGCAAACCAGGCTGTCATCACATCGGTTCCCATGGCAGTCTTCTTCACACCGGAAAGATGAATCTGCATATGCATGTGGGCTTCCAGCTTCACGGCATCCTTGAACGTGCCGGCCGGCACCGTCACCGATTCATGCCCCAGTACTCTGGCGTCACCCTGCGCATCAGCTTTTTCGTTGACACCGTCACGGTCTAGATCCGTACCGAATTCCAAGTCCTTGCGGTTGAATTGCGGGAAGGACGATGAGAGCTTCATCGGGAAGCGCACGATCTGATAGGGTACGAGTTGTTTTTCAAAGGGGGTGCCCGGTTCTGAACCGTAATAGACGATGCCGACGCTATCACGCCGGTAGAAACTATCCATTGGGCCATGGTTGCCTGGATTGACATCGTGAAACACCGTGACCGTCATGCCTTTGATGACTTTCGTGCCGGTGACCGAGGACACGTTGGTAAAAAATTTATGCTCGATCGTTTGGAGTGGTCCTTCAGTGATTTGGCCACGATAGTGCCACGTATTTCCAATCTGATCGGGAAAATAATCGGCGGATTGAGCAACGATGTTCGTGTCGTCCGCTGCGAAGGGCGTTGACCAGATGGCACAGGTGAGCAGCAGAACAGTGGCCGCAATGACGGCCCATCGGTATCCCAGTTTCGTCAGTGGCATGCGCGAAATCCTCCACGAATTGAGCGATGGGATGACCGTACCATAGGGATCCTGGACGCAGCAAGGGAAGGAGCCCTGCTGGCTTGCCTTCAGGCAATATCCCCCCCATAATCCGGCATCAGGATGTTGAAAAAGCCCATCAGCATCGTTCTCACCTCGAAAGCATCCTCAGCGTACCCCAGAGGGTACGCCTGCGGTGCTTTCTTCGGCTGCGGCCTTGCTGAACGGACTTTTTGAACATCCTGCAGAGTTGGTTCCGTTCTGTCACATGAAAATCAACGAGCACCTCGATGGCGAGACCTGATAGACAAGACACACGTGCGGTATTGGTAACCGGCGCGTCTGGAGGGATCGGTCGAGCGATCAGCCTGGCCTTTGCGACAGCCGGCTGGTTTGTTGGAATCCATTACCATCGAAACAAGGCAGCAGCTGAAGACACACTGACGCACGTGGTGGCCGCAGGGGGAATCGGAGCGCTCTACCAGGCCGACATTCGTGAGGCGCATGCTGTGCAACAGATGGTTGAGACCTCCTGTCGCCGGGTGCCCGTCCCGTCGGTGTTTGTCTGCAACGCCGGAATTGGAGGGAGTCATCTCCTGCTTCGACTGCATCAAGAAGATTGGGCCGAGGTGGTCGTCACGAATCTGACAGGAACATTTCTCTGTCTTCGCACGATGGCTCCACCACTCCTCGCTCACGATGGAGGGTCGATCATCGTCATTGGGTCGTATGCCGGGCTCCATGGTTCGAGCGGGCAGGCCGCCTATGCCGCCTCGAAAGCCGGTCTCATTGGTCTGGTACGCAGTGCTGCCCTTGAATGGGGCCCGGGCAACGTTCGTGTGAATCTCCTCTTACCCGGTTGGCAGAAGACAGGACTATCTGAGGACGCTATGCCGGCAGCCGATAACTGGAACGATCATGCACTGGGTCGGCCCCCATCACGAGAAGAAGTGGCCAAGACTGTGTTGCATCTGGCGCAACTCAACGATGTGTCGGGGCAGGTTTGGAACTGTGACAGCCGAACCCTTTAGCAGGATGCTGAAAAATGGGGCGGGAAGCGGCCAGGTGCCCTTCTTGCTCGCAGAACGCGCACGATGAAGCAGTGCTCGTTCGATGCGCGCAGTAAAGGGCAGCCTCGGCCACTCCCTTCAAGAAAGGTATGAGGCGGAAAGCCCTCGTTGGACGCGCGCGGTTGGGATCATCCCGCCATCTCTTATAAAATAAGAGTGCGGCCTTGCTGGAAGAACTTTTTGAACATCCTGTGTCTCAATCCTCGGTTCTAACTTATGAGATTAACCAAACGACACGCCCGTGATTCTCGCCCGCGAGGGGTTTTTGTCACTGGGACAGATACGGGTGTTGGGAAGACACTTGTCGCTTCCGCTCTCGCAGCATGTCTGACTCAACAGGGGATCGATGTGGGAGTTATGAAACCGGTTGAGACAGGAGTCTCGCAGTCGCGCAAACTTCAGTCTGATGGAGCGCG
>CBDDRW010000031.1:0-36587 GCA_965233175.1 uncultured bacterium | reverse complement strand
CATTGCAGAAGGAATATTTCTGTCTTTCTCCAACCGGTCAGGTAGGCGAACCAGGCTTGAGATCGATAGGAAGGTGCGCGAGTACGGCACTTGAATCAATATGCGTATCATTTCCATGTGACCCACCGCCTTTGGGCTATTAACGTGACTAAAATATTATATATATTGAACTATCATTAGCTTCTACGCGCAATCGAAACGAAATTAGCAATGTGGTATCTAAGACTCCACCCTGGCGATGTAGCAGACGTTCACATTCGCGGGATTCCGCGCGACACCCTTTTTCGCCTTAAAATGGCTGCTGCTGTGAAGAAGAAGACAGTTCGAGATTTATTGCTCACACTGATTGAGGACAAGATCCAGGAGCTGGAAAAGTAGGGGCTATTGCCGAAGGTAAAGTAACTGGCCAGGGCCAGAACGCTGACCTTAGTTGGTTTGTGGGAAGGTTATGGCCAAGATTTTGGTGATTGATGATGATCGTGGTATCCGTCATCTCCTCGACGCTCTCCTCCGTCACAAGGGTTATCATGTACTGCTCGCGAAGAACGGGCAGAGGGGCCTCGAACTCTACCGACGAGAACGCCCCGACGTGATTGTGCTGGATCTGAAAATGCCGGAGATGGACGGGCTGACCGTCTTGCGCCACGTTCGCAGTCTCAATCTCACCCAGCCAGTCATCATCTAGTCAGGGGCATAGGCTCCGAAGATGGAGCAGCAGATCCGTGCCCTTGGAATTACCGAAACCGTCACAAAAGACTCCTCATTGGATCACCTGGAGGAAGCTCTGAAGCGTACGCTCAAGTCTCTCGACCCTGGAGAAGACCCAACATACTAGGGGTTTTCCTCGTATGTTCTATTCTTTGAGGTCGGTAAAGTGAAATCAGGCTTTAGGCATATGCAATGCAAAAACTGTGGCGGGCACAACGGAAACGTTGTGAAAGAAACGGTGGAAGCGTTGCAAGTCTTAAGCGAAAAGGCTCGACGCCGAAAGGTGCCGGGCCTTTGTCTTAGCATCCTTGTTTCGTCACAATAGAGGCTGCTCTCTGCTCTTCTGGCATCACCAAGCCATGAATCTGCCGCCCTGGACCACACTAACACAACGGAGCCTAGAGGGTACCGGCATGGGAGATCCCATAGAGCCGCTCAACCCCATGCTCACCTTCGCCATCATTATGAGTGGCCCATTGTTGCTGGGGGTGATGGTATGGGTGGTAATGAAATGGTTGGATCCCTAATAAGTTTTACCGTCCCGAATATTTAGGGGTCTTCCCAGCTCCTTCCACCAACTCAGCGCGCGCAGAATTCCAGGTATGGAGTGAACGCCTAACGGGGAGGATAACCATGACAACGAGTTCAAAAACTGTAGGTATGTGGACTTGTTTTTTCGTCCTCTGTGTTGGTGTGTCCTCAGCCTATGCCGCGCATCCTCAGGCCGAGAAAGACATGTCGAATGATAGAGGCTCTCAGGGCAATCAAGAGGCGATAAAGGGCGACTCGACCCTGAAGAAAGGTCAGGAAGAAAAGGTTGATGAGGCTAAGTTGAAGGAGGACAAAAAGAGCGCGAAACAAGAATTTGAGAATAATAATTCCAAAGGTCAACAAGAGATGAATGGCAAAAGCATTCCGCCAAAGAAAGCCCTGCAAAATAAGTTAAGCGACGAAGCGGAGAGCATAAGACTTCGGTGATGGATTTGATCCCAATCTCCTCCTGAACTGTCAAGATGCGGTTAGGAGAAGTCTGGCCGCTGAAGCGGCCGTCCGCGTCTTTCGCCTCCCCATCCACAATAATGCATCCCTGCGAGTCCTCGTGCACTTCCATTCGTCCTGTATCATGTTTTCACATAAACCGCGGACATTCCCCGCTGGCCTATCTGATAGCTCGCTGGTTACTGAGCACGCTTTTGGTGTTGACGAGAGTATTCTAGTTTCTTCCCCGCCTTACGTAGGCGAAATGACACTCTCATGTAAGGAATGCGAGGAACCGTTGAGACTACATCAAAACGTTATTCGTCGTGCTAGGCTTCCTCTGTACGAACAGCCAGGAATCTACTCTTCATGCAAACTGTTCAACCGCCTGTGCCTGAGACATCGACAACGATCCTGGTTGTCGACGATGCAGACCAGATCCGGGACGTGGTTAAGAAGATTCTGAGAAACCGCGGATACACAGTCTTAGAAGCCAAGGACGGAGAGGCCTGCATGAGGGTATTTCAGGAACACTCCGGCCCGATTCACTTGCTGTTAACCGATATGTTCATGACGGGGATGAACGGGCGTGAAGTGGCCGACCATCTGCTTGCCTCACGTCAGGATATCAAAGTCATTTTTATGTCGGGTCATTCTAACGAGACGATTCTTAGTCATGGCGGATTAGATCCAGCATTCAGCTTCATCAGGAAGCCATTTACTCCCGAAACGCTGCTGCGAAAAGTATCGGAGATGTTGGATAGATGATGCTGGAAAGGCCGGAAAGTGCAGCACAAGAAGCGAAGAGAGGCTTGTGGGTTGATCCGTATCCAGTGTTGCCGTTGGAGTGGCGTAAGAGGAACTGTGAGAGTCCGCTTATGCTCTGGTCAAAGACTGACAAGAAGAACATTGAGCTAAGCACACTACTATATTAGCTTCGTGCGGATCTCGAAGTAGAACTGATCATCGGATTGAATATCGTCGCGCTCAGAAATAGCGAGATCGGCAACGCTCTGGGTGGGTATCTTCAAAAGACTGCCCAAGAATCTCTCGCTCTCTACTTCTGCAAGATATTCGAATTGCCGGATGGCCATAGCTTGAACTCGATCTCTGGAATTATTGGCCCTCTTCCAGAGGATCAAATAACAGCATATGTTGGCTTCGGAACGAAGTAGAGAAACACGCGAATCCCTCTCAGGCAAAGTCTTATCTGAATAAAACGTTCTTCCAGTTCCGGAAAAGACACTCCGTATCCCTGAAACTGTTCAAGAACTTCCGAGACACTACAAGAGGTGGCTTCGTCAGAGGGGACACCACGTCGGTTGAATTCCCTGCGTTTCATTGGATGTTCTTTTCTCACATGTGCAGTAACAACTCTGTCATTTTCCTGCCCACGCTTGCTGATCAATATGGAGAGCCATCGCAGAAGAGAACGGGGCGCAACAAGATGGGGCAGGATGCTGAGAAAGGCTATGCGCGATGGATGACTGTTTCGACTGCGAACCCTCATTCCGCACAATCTAGCTGGCATCCTGAGGTTTCCAGACACTGGGCCGTGGCTTTTTTGCCGCTAGGGAATGATGCCGGACCTCCGCTGCCTTCCGTTCAATCGAATATTCCATGGTGCGCGTCAATACTTCGGCATTGATCGTGCCTTTAACCAGGTAATCCTGTGCACCATGTTTGAGCGCTTCGAGAGCCAAAGTTTTATCATCCGAGCCGGTCAACACGATGATTGGGGCATTCAGCATCATGGAGGTCAGCCGACGGAGCCCTTCCAATCCCTTGCTATCGGGTAAGCCCAGGTCGAGGAAAATGAGGTCGATGGCCTGTTTCGACAGGACGCTCCTCGCGTCAGATACGCGACCCACGTTGGTAACATGAGCATCAAAGTCGGAACATTCATCGAGCAGTTCCTGGGCGAGTCTGGCATCTCCAAGATTATCTTCGACCAGCAGAATTTGTTTCATTTACCCTCCCACTCCCATGATGAGCCTGCCACCCGTCGCTGGCGAAGGCTAATCCCCCTTTATACTAGTATACTAGCGTACCAGATTTTCTTGTTTCCATCGTTCGTGCGTACTAAGCCGTGTACTTTGATATATAAAACATGACGTTAGAGTTAGAACAGCGGTGAGACGAAGGTTCAAAGGAATGCTCCAGAAAATACGAAAATTCTGGCAGACTAATATCTCACGCGGTAGAAGGCAACGAGCCAACGGAGAGGGTTTCCGCTGGAGAGGAAGGAAGGCATGGCCAAGGCGGCCCCGCACGAGACAGGCGGGAAGAAATGGCGGATTCATATCCGCATCATGGAGAAGATCAGCGAGGTGTGTGAACCAGCGAATTCCCAATGCAGGTCCTGTATACGAGCGAGTAGTTCCCCCATCCTCATACATGCGTGCAGACCAGCTTTTTCCACTATGGCTAAATTGTGACGAAACTATCGAGCGGGGGAGACACCATTTTCACGAGTTCATTAGAGACCATCACTAGGGCCTTTATTTTTAGTTGGTTCTGGAGCATTCTCATCGGATTGATTGAGTAAGTATTATGGTCTCTGACACGGTTCCAGTCTTAAAATCCCTCGGGCTCAAATAGCTTGTGCCGATTCAATCTCGGCTTCCACCAAAAACAAACAGAGTTGTTTGCTACATACCCGAATCACTTTTCGACATTCCTCTCCAGTGCTTTCTGTTGCCACAACACTTCCGTTGCTATGGCTGAGATCGGATTCGATCGGTTGAGGAGCAGAGTTGTTCGTGTGACTTGGAGAGGGGTGATGCTGTGATTCGAATAGGGTTCTAGGCGCGAATGAGAAGATGGTCGAATAGAGCAGGTTCTTCAGAGTCCTTCGCTGTAGGGGGATCGATGAATTGCTTTAATCTCATTCGGTCATTGGTGCTGACCTGGATCATTTCCACTGCCACCCAGTGTTCGTGAACTCTTCTGACCTCCGCTAGTCGGATGTCTATATATGCATCCTGGCCTTCCAACCATAATTGAACTTTCACAAAATCCCCTGTTCTTAGGTGATCAGGGGTCGAGAGTTTACAACCACCTTCTATGCGTTCGAGGACGCATCCGTCCGCTTCAAGCTGCCTATTGGCATTCGCGAGCACACAGTCAATCGTAAACTTCGGGCTGTCCCACCAAGCCCACCACGTCTGTTGTTTCGCTTGATTCATCATATTGGGTGCATGGTAGTGCGTCAGCCGACTGTGTGGCTATACCTCAAGAGGTGGGGCTTGCCCACTCCAGGCTACCGAGTAATCGACCAGAGAGAATAAGTAAGAGGGGCGCTTATGAGACGTATTGGGACATAGACTCAGAATATCCGTGAGCGCTTCTGTTACAATCGCCTGCTCAGGCGTATCCGCACACAGATGGTACGATGAACCTTCAGGGAGGGGAAATTGTGGTGTCCGTCAAGAGTCTATCGATGAGCCATGAAGAATACGACTGGTGAACGTTCTCTAACATCAACACTCAGTATGGCGAGCTGGTTTTCTCTGCACGGTAGAATGAGACCTCTCGGATCGCTCCAGTTATCTTTAACAATAAGGTAAATCACCAAGCTACGAAGCACAATGAACTAGGAGGACACTTCTATGACAGGTCGGTCATCCGCTCAGCGATTCTTGGTGTTTGGGAGTATCATTGCGGGACTCGGCGTCGCCGCCGGCGCATTTGGCGCCCACGCACTCAAGGAAATCCTCGATGCGCCTATGCTCCAAGTATTCGAGACTGCCACACGGTATGTGATGTACCACGCGTTTGGACTGTGCATCGTGTCGTGGGCCATCGATCGGTACCCCGAACAGCGCCTCGAAAAGTCAGGATGGCTCTTTCTTATCGGCATTCTTCTTTTTTCAGGCAGCCTGTATATAGTGTCCCTTGCAGGCATCAGATGGGTAGGGGCTGTGACTCCGATCGGTGGGCTGGCCTTTATGGCAGGCTGGCTACTCTTAGGTTGGGGTGTCTGGCGAGACTCGGTCCTTCGTTCACCAAGCCGTACTTCTTCGCAGTGAAGGCTAGGAAAATGGAACCGGCTAGGATGTACAGCCGGTCGTTCTTTTTCCGCTGATCGATCCCCAACCTCCTTGGGAATTCACGAAAGTCCCTTCGAGGTGTTGCCCCTCTCTGCTGAATTGCAGACTGTCCTCTTGGACACCGCCATTGGACTCCCACCGTAAATAGACATTCTCACCCACGACGATTGTTTCCGCGAGCCCAGGCGGCGAGGACTGCGTATTCCCTGGTGGTGGAAAGAGCAGCCCGAACTTCTGTTCTCGATGGTTTTGCTGATGATTATGAATGATCCACTGCCATGTCCCGCATAGTCGCGCTTGTCCATTGAGCCCACGCACCCGATTCTTCCAGCTCCGTATTCGATCCCATTCATGGTAGCTAGCCTGCATGGCGTCTACTTCTAGACGAGCGGCTCGCTCCAAAGCGGTGACTACGAGTGGGTCTTCCCGATCCACCGTGGCCCATTTGGGGGAGGTCAGTACGTCTGACAGCTGACTCAGTGTGTCATGCCAGGGTGCGTTCCCTTGTTGATCGAGCCACGCCCTGGCTTGTGTAGATCCAAGTAGTCCCTCGGTCACAGATGCGAGTTGGCGATCTCTCACAGCCTCGCTGGTGATCGAAGCGAGGCGCCAAGCGGCCAGACTGCTCATCAATCGATGAACCGCTGAAGTCAGGTCCGGCACCAGGAGTTCATTTGCAAGTTTGGCCGGCAAGGGGTATGTCCCCAATGTCCTGGCCGCATCGCCTAGCTGGAGCGCGGGGCCTATTGTTGACACAAATAAGGTGCCAGCTCCCTGGTCAGACTCCAGCTTGCCAAGCTGATCGGAATGGGCACGAATGATGGATGGGAAATCAGGGATAGAGCTCGGAAGGGTTCCATCAGCCTTAGCAATACACCAGCCTCCGAATAGAGAGAGAGTCACCACGGCAAGAGTGAGACCGATTCGTGATAGGGCTGGTTGAATCAAGTAGAAGCAGGTGGACATCATACTACTTTAACGTGCCTCCGCCTACGCCATCAAGCCGGGGGCTGCTGACACAAATATGAGGGAAAGCAGTCAGATACCTTGGAAGCAGGTCTTGAGAAACACGGCAGTGGACTCCCACGCCTCAGCTGTGGCATCGGCACGATAGTTCTCCACACGTTGTTCATTACAAAACGCATGAGGAGCGTCGGAGTAGGTTTTGATCTCGACGTGCTTGTGATGTTCGGCTGCAGCTGTATGCAACCAGTCCATATCCTGACTGGGTACCCACTGATCCTGACCGGCTTGGTGATAGAGTACCGGACAGAACAGATCTTTAATCGCGGCTTCAGACTGCGTTGTTCGGCCGTAATAGATGACCGCAGCTCGAAGCCGTTTCCGTTGACAGGCGAATCGGAGCGCGTATGATCCACCCATGCCATAGCCGACGACGCCGTGGATATTTCGCTTGATGTGGTCGCGTGTATTCAAGAATTCACAGCAGGAATTGATGTCTTGCAGGACGAGTGATTCATTCAGTTTGCCCATGAGCGCGTCCGCAACCTCTGCGTTGGCCGTCACCATGCCGCCCAATCGCGCGTACAGGTTTGGAATGATAACCCCGTAGCCCTCGCATGCCAGCCTGGCACCGAGATCCTTGATTTGCGCCGTCAACCCCCAAGCTTCATGTAGTAGGATCAGTCCTGGGTAGAGTCCCTTTTCCTGAGGCCAAAACTGAATACAGTCCACCTGCACATGTTTTGAGACGCGTGTTTGAATATAAGGATCGGCGGCGGCATCCGTCAGCGTGGGAATGGCGACGCCACTCGGAAAGCGGGCGGTGCCTGTCCCGATCTGACTCAAGGTAAAAGGAGCGGTAGTCGATATCATTGCAGTCATCTCTTTCCCCTCAAGGCTTTACCAGGTGTGCTTGACTCACACAGGATTCATCTGCCCTGAGCGTACTATAGGGACCATCTCGTCTGGCTGTCAATCTGGCTCAAAAGGGTGAGTGGTAGTTGACCCGCCGTTCAATGATGATTACAGTTTCATGACCCTTAACCCGCATTATTCATGAACACTTCTGCTACAATCGCCGATCCGCTGCTGCGACAAGCCTCCGGCCAGCGGGCTCGCCCCTCAGACCCTCCACGTACTGCACGAGTACGCCTCGGGTCTTCGGGGCTCCGCGCGCTGGTCTCGCGACGCGGCTCCGCGATTTCGCGACGAACCGTCATGAATAATGCGGGCTAGGGATGTAAAACAATGATGCTGCTTCGAATCGGTCTCATCGGTGCCGGCCGTCATGGTCGCCGGTACATCCACCATCTTCTGCATGATCTCCCAGGGGTCAGTCTTGCCGCTGTTTGCCGGAAGCGGGCGGGGGAAGGATTGCCGTCGCTTTCGACGACTGAGATCCCTGTCTATGGGGACTATCGCGCGTTGATCAATGATCCCGCGATAGATGCCGTTGTGGTGGTGACCCCTCCGTCACTGTGTCCTGAGATCTGTTTTGAAGCTGCGAAGGCGAAGAAGCCAATCCTTATTGAAAAGCCGTTGGCGTCGACAGGTCCCGAGGCGCGCGCGATGGTCATGGCGGCAGAAGAGGCGGGTCAGTTGTTGATGACCGCGCAGACCTTACGCTTCGATTCGACCGTTCTTCTGTTAAAAGAGCGATTGCCGGAAATCGGCCCACTCCGGTACGCGACTTTCACCAGCCGTATTGAAACGAAAACCGGCGCCGAGATTCATGCATCGATACCAGGCCAGCGCGGTGTACTGTTGGAGTTTGGGGTTCACCTCTTGGATCTGGTCCCGTTTCTTATTGGTGAGGAGGTGGTTGCCGTCCGTTGCGAGTTGGACCGGCTCCCGACCATCGCGCCGGAGATGATGGCGATCGTGCAGGCCCACACCGTGAGTGGTCTGCAATGCGTGATGGACATTGCGCGTGTTGGAGCGGGGAGGGTGGCGAGAGCGGAGTGGGTGGGATCTCATGGGCAGATGGCCGCTGATTGGTTTCACCACCGAGTGACCGGGGTGATCGATGGCAGTGCTCCGTTTGAATGGGCCGTCCAACCGCAGCAGACGATTCTCGCGACACTCCGCGCCTTCGTCCATGCTATTGAAACGAAGACCCCGCCGCCTATTACAGGGCGCGACGGATGTCGGGCTGTCGAGGTTGCTGACGCCTGTTACCGTTCGGCAGAACTTGGTGGAGCCAGCGTCAGCGTCTCGCCTCTCCGCTAGCGGAATGCTGAAAAAGTCCGCCAGCGCATTCTCAGCTCATCAAAATCCTCAACATACCCCAGAGGGTACGCCTTGTATCTTGAATATGTGAGTGGCTACATGACCGTCTACTCGATCAACCAGGACGTGATAGGCCGCTACGCCTCAGGTCCGACCAGACAGTACCGGAGCCGGGTCGTCACGTCCTCCTCCATGGAGCTCGTACAGGTGCCAGGGTTTCGAGCCCGTATCCTGCAAGGCCGAGCGCAACGGAGGCACAATGAGGAAAGGAGCCAGGCATGAGCGAGACGGAGATCTTTGTCGGAGTGGATGTCTCGAAAGCACGACTCGATGTCGCCGTGCGTCCCAGCGGGGACATCCTGACGGTGCGGCATGACGAGCCCGGGATTGCCAGCCTAGTGGGGCGTCTCCAGGCATGGCAGCCAGCAGCCGTGGTGCTGGAGGCGACGGGCGACCTGGAAAGCGCCGTCGTCAGCGCCTTGGCGGCAGCGGGCTTGCCGGGGCACGTCGTCAACCCTCGCCAAGTGCGGGAATTTGCTCGCGCCACTGGGCGGCTCGCCAAGACCGATGTGCTCGATGCGCAGCTCTTGGCCCAGTGTGGAGAAGTGCTGCGTCCGGCTCCTCGTCCGCTGCCGGATGAGGCGACCCAGGCCTTGAGCGCCGATCTCGCGCGGCGGCGACAGGTGCGGGAGATGCTGATGGCGGAAAAACAGCGGCACAGCCAAGCTGCCGCACGCCTGACACCGGGCATCGCTACGCATATTGCTTGGCTGACCGCGGAACTGCAGCGGGTGGATGCGGACCTGACGAGCGCCATTCGGCACAGTCTGGTCTGGCGTGAGCAGGATGATCTGCTGCAACGCATACCAGGCGTTGGGCGTGGCTTGAGTCGCACGTTGCTCGCAGACCTCCCCGAATTGGGCACCTTGTCGTCCAAGCAGCTGGCGGCACTGGTCGGCATCGCCCCATTGAACCGTGCTAGTGGGACGCTCCGCGGAAACCGGAAGATGTGGGGTGGGCGGGCCGTCGTGCGAACCGCGCGCTCTATGGCCGCCTTGGCTGCGACGAAATGGAATCCGGTCATCCAGGCCTTGTATCACCGCCTGGTGGCGGCGGGCAAACCCAAAAAAGTCGCGCTGGTGGCCGGCATGCATAAACTGCTCACGATCGTCAATGCGATGGTCACACAGCGAACGCCGTGGCGAGTCACTGCCCAACAAACTTGACAACCAAGACAGTTGCTCCGGTTCCGACTCGCCTGCGGCCTTGCTGGACAGCCTTTTTGAGCATCCCGCGACGATACTTCGTTGCTACTCCTGAGAAACCACCCACCGATTTCCAGAAGGCTCTCGATTATAATTCTATGAGTCAGCAACGATGTGTGTATCTGTTTCCTCTACCCCTTCAACTTGATGGATCTTTGTGATGACCACATCAGAGAGGGCTCGTTCGTCTGTAACAGCGATGAAGAGAATAATGTCTGGCCGCCCAAAGCAAGAGTGAGCTTGTTCGACGCCGGCGAGGCGCTTGAGGGACTGCAGCACATCTTTTGTCCGCCCGGCTTTGACCTTAATGAGGATATAGGCCTTCGTTGCCATTGTGCCCTCCTGTGGTGGTTATTGAGCTCGGCCCGGCATCTCCTGCCGTCGTTGCGCAAATACTTGTTGTAGAGTTTGTCCCCGTTGCAAGAAAGTCGTGCATGCCTTTGCGACGAGCTCCATGAGACGATCGAAATCCCCTGGACTCACGTTAAATTGGCGAAAGCCCGGTACCAAACGTTCTTGTTGATCGGTCGCTGTGGTGAGCCACTGCGTGCTGAGTGCCTCAAGTACATCCGATGTCCAACCTGTCGAACGGAATCGCGACAGGGTTTCTTCTCCGCGGCCTCCTTCCTGCGCTGACAACGCTTGAGTCAACAGTAACTGCACGGCCGGATCACTGCTTTTCAGAAAGACCGATTGAAATTGGATGACGGCTTTGATGACGCGGTTCGCCTCAGGAGTGTCTTCGGGCGGAAGCACATCAGCGTCTTGCAGTGTGGCAAGAACGGCCATCGATGCCCCAACGAGTCCAGATGGGTTAGCTCCACGGCTGGGCACTTGGGCCAAGGCCGGATCGGCGGCTCCAATGAGTACACCACCAAGAAGAAGACACACCGGCAAAGAACCCAGCTTGCTCAGTGATAGATGTTTGGAGAGGCAGGAGAAGAGGCCGATGGATTGGACAGACATAGTGAGAGATTATACAGAAGGGTGGAAGGGCGTGCTAGCGTTCTGACTGGTATGATGACTCTCGCCCGCATTATTCATGAAGATGTCTGCCGTTGTCGCCGATTTGCTGCTACGATGAGTTTCCGGTCAGCGGTCGTGCCCTTCGGACCTTGGACATACGGCACGAGCCGCAATGTGCGTGCACTGCCTTCAACTGTTTTAGTTGAAACAATCGGTATGGTTCCTATAATCTCGTTGCGTGGCACGGAGATTGATATGCTTGCAAAAGTCTTGAGTGCCGCACTTGTGGGTATCGATGCGCATCTGATCGATGTGGAAGTTGATATTGCCGGAGGACTCCCACAGTTCTCAGTCGTCGGTCTTCCCGATGCCACGGTGCGGGAGAGCCGCGACCGAGTTCGTTCCGCGCTGAAAAATACGGGGTTCCATTTCCCAGCCAAGAAAATTACAGTGAATCTTGCTCCCGCAGGAATCAAAAAGGAGGGATCGGGCCTCGACTTGGCGATTGCCATTGGGATTCTTGTGGCGGAAGAAGTGATTACACCCCAGAGCATACTCGGCCGTGTCTGTGTCGGGGAGCTCTCGTTGGACGGGCGTATCAAGGCAATTACCGGCGCCTTATCCATCGGGATTGCCTGCCGGCCCAATTACAGTTTGCTTCTGCCCGCTGAGAATAGCCAAGAAGCCGCCATGGTACAGGGTGTGATAGCCTATCCGCTTCATACGCTCCCAGAGGCCGTGGGATTTCTCAACGGCACGATTTCGCTGGCCCCGGCTCATGCAGATCCGGAACGATTCTTCACCACTCGACCACTGGAAGATGACGACTATGGCGACGTAAAGGGACAAGATCATGCGAAGCGTGCTCTGGAGATCGCCGCAGCCGGAGGCCACAATCTTTTGATGGTGGGACCACCCGGATCCGGCAAGACCATGTTGGCGAAACGCCTTCCCACGATTTTGCCGCTTATGGAACAGGAGGAAGCGATCGAAACTACTCGTGTCCATAGTGTCTCCGGGCAACTATCGGCGCATCATCCATTGCTGACAGTCCGTCCGTTTCGTGCTCCGCACCACAGTATTTCCGATGCCGGACTCATCGGAGGCGGAAGCGTTCCTCGACCGGGGGAAGTATCCTTGGCGCACAATGGCGTATTGTTCCTGGACGAATCCCCGGAGTTTCGCCGTCCTGTTTTGGACGGATTGCGTCAACCGTTGGAAGATGGGCACGTGACCCTGACCAGGGCCAGCGGCTCGCTTCGTTACCCTGCGCGATTCATGTTGATCGCCGCGATGAATCCTTGTCCCTGTGGATACTATGGAGATCGCACACGTGAATGTGTCTGCACTCCCCATCAAATTCGCCGGTATCGAGCCAAACTGTCAGGGCCGCTTCAAGATAGACTCGACATTCACATCGAGGTCCCGCCGGTTTCCGTGCGAGATCTGCACGATCATGGTCCGATGCCGGAAAGTTCTGCCACGATTCGATCGCGTGTCCTAGCGGCGCGGGATCGGCAGCGCCACCGATATCGCCAAGACGGGATTCACTCGAATGCGCAGTTGAAGCCCCGGCTCTTGAAGCGGTACTGTGCCTTGGATGCCCCGACACAAGAACTCTTGGAACGGGCCCTGACGAAACTCGGCTTGTCAGCTCGAGCCCATGGACGGATTGTGCGTGTGGCGAGGACTATTGCCGATCTCGCGGGCTCTGATACGATCGAGCCGATGCATGTGGCAGAAGCGATTCAATACCGCAGCCTTGACCGCCGGATGGAGTTTTGAGGATTTATGTCGACTGTGAAAGTCTTTCTCTGGTGGTTTGTCGTCGGCGCCACCATGGCATTGGCCGTGATCATGGTGCAAGGCGGCATTCGGGAGGCCATGCAAACGCCTGGGTCTGTGTGGGGGCTCAAATTGATCGAGCTGCTGACGACTATCCTGGGAGGGGGGCTGCTCGGCGGTTGTGTCGCATTGATTCTGAATCGCATTAAGAAGTCATAATGCATGTGTCTCACATTCTGTTGAAATGAGGCTCTAGATGGACGTGGAAGTGGGGTCGAATGTCTACCGCAATACAGACGGCATGATCGAAATCGAAGGCGTTCCACAGATTGAAGTCGCACTGAAACCAGGTACAGGCGTTCTGCTCGTGAACTTTGCACTCTTCAATGATGAAGGGAAGGTGATAGCGAAGCTTAACGATAGCACGCTGATGATCAATGAGAAACGCGCGTATGAGGTGACGCGGACTTCAAAGGGACTCTTGCTCACACATTCGGCTTCGGGAACCGTCATCTTGCAGGTAGATATGACGACATCTGGTGCCGTGGCACTCACGAAAGGAGAATTTCATACGGTTAAGGGTCATATCATTCGGATTTCTCCTGCCGAATGGAGGATTGATAAGCTTCGTGCCAGCGGGACAACCCAAGATCTGAACGGTAAGTCGGTCGTCATTGGGTGAATTCAGGCGACGATCTTACGTTGTGACGGTCGGCACAATGACGATCTGCCGGTCATTCAAATCCACGGTCGCTGTATCTCCATCGCGCAATTCACCCTTGACCAACTGACGCGCCATCGGCGTTTCAATTTCCTGTTGAATCAATCGCTTCAATGGCCTCGCGCCATAGACCTGATCGTACCCACGCTCCCCGAGATGCCGCAGGGCTGCCGGTGTCACCGATAGAGAGATCCGTCGCTCTGCCAGACGCGCCCGCAATCGTTCAAGTTGAATCTCCACGATCTTTGTGAGCTGGTCCGTCTCTAACGGATGGAACACAACCGTTTCGTCAACACGGTTCAAGAATTCAGGGCGGAAGTGTTCACGTAGTTCCGCCATCACCACGGAACGGACTTCGTCGTAGGAGGCGCGCCGTTGCTGCGCCTCAAGAATCTGGGGGCTGCCGATGTTCGACGTCATAATCAATACCGTGTTTTTGAAATCGACGGTCCGGCCCTGAGAGTCCGTCAATCGTCCGTCATCCAACACTTGGAGAAAGATATTGAAGACGTCGTGATGGGCCTTTTCGATCTCGTCAAACAAAATAACGGAGAACGGACGTCGGCGGACCGCTTCTGTTAATTGTCCCCCTTCTTCGTACCCGATATAGCCGGGGGGTGCTCCGATGAGGCGCGCAACCGTATGCTTTTCCATATACTCGGACATGTCGATTCGAATCAGATTAGCCTCATCATCGAAGAGCGTCGCGGCCAGTGCCCGTGCCAGTTCGGTCTTTCCGACACCGGTTGGACCGAGAAAGAGAAAGGAGCCGATAGGCCGATTGGGGTCTTTAATGCCGGAGCGTGCGCGAAGGACCGCATCGGAGACGGCCTGCACCGCTTCATCTTGGCCGACCACGCGCAGGTGAAGTAACTCATCCAGTTTCAGCAACTTCTCCATTTCGCCTTCGACCAGCCTGGAAACGGGAATCCCGGTCCAGCGGCTTACGATAGCTGCAATGTCGTCTTCATCGACCTCTTCTTTCAGTAACCGACTTTCGCCTTGTTTCTTGCCGAGCTGCTCCTGCTCCAAGGCCAGTTCCCGCTCAAGACGAGGTAATTCTCCATATCGTAGCTCCGCCACGCGATTCAAATCGTACGCCCGTTCCGCACGCTCAATCGCCTGTTTCACATCTTCCATCGCTTCCCGAGTCTTCCGCAAACGTGACACGGAGGCTTTCTCAGAGTTCCATCGTGTCTTGAGAGCCTGCAAATCTCGTTGCTTCTCTTCTAATTCCAGTTCAAGGGTCGCCAGCCGCGCTCGACTGGCCTGATCCTGTTCTTTCCGCAAGGCTTCTCGCTCGATCTCCAATTGCATGACCTTGCGCGAGACTTCGTCGAGTTCCGCCGGCAAACTATCGATCTCGGTGCGCAGACGCGCTGCCGCTTCATCGACGAGGTCGATGGCTTTGTCCGGGAGAAAACGGTCGGCGATATACCGGTTCGAAAGTTTCGCAGCGGCGACCAGCGCCGCGTCTTTGATGCGCACGCCATGGTGTACTTCATAGCGCTCTTTAAGGCCGCGCAAAATCGAGATGGTATCCTCCACCGTCGGCTGATCGACCAGGACCGTTTGGAACCGTCGTTCTAATGCAGCATCCTTCTCAATATGTTTTCGATACTCATCGAGTGTGGTCGCGCCAATCAAATGCAATTCGCCGCGGGCCAGCATGGGCTTGAGCAGATTGGCGGCGTCCATGGCTCCTTCCGCCGCACCGGCGCCTACAACTGTATGCAGCTCGTCGATGAAGAGCAGCACGTGTCCCTCGGCCGCCTGCACCTCTTTGAGGACGGCCTTTAATCGTTCTTCAAACTCACCACGGAACTTCGCGCCCGCCACCAGCGATCCCATGTCGAGAGTGATGACGCGTTTCTTCTTCAGCCCTTCCGGCACATCTCCTTTGATGATGCGAGAGGCAAGCCCTTCGACAATGGCGGTTTTCCCAACGCCCGGCTCTCCAATGAGCACAGGATTGTTCTTGGTTCGCCGAGAAAGAATCTGCACGACACGGCGAATTTCTTCATCGCGCCCAATGACGGGATCTAGCTTTCCTTGCCCAGCCAGCCGAGTGAGATCACGGCCATATTTTTCCAATGCCTGGTAGGTGCCTTCTGGATCTTGGCTTGTGACACGTTGAGATCCTCGTATGTGTTGCAGCGCACCCAAGAGTCGTTCCTTCGTCAGGCCGAGTTTCTTGAACACGCCACCTTCTTGAACCATGGCGAGGATGACATGTTCGACGCTAAGGTAGTCGTCTTTCAATGCGCGTTGTTCGTCTTCGGCTTTGGTCAAGACTTGATTCAACCGTGAGGCGATGTGGAGTTGGCCAGGGCTCGCCCCAGCGCCTTGTACTTGAGGCAGCTTTGCCAGTGCCTGCTCTACAGCATGGCGGACAGAAGGAACCGACAACCCTGCCTGCTCAAGGAGAGAGGATGCGAGACCCGCATCCTGTTCCATGAACGCGAGGAGGAGGTGCTCCACCTCGATCCCTTGATGGCTTCGCCTTGCGGCATGGGATGACGCAGTCTGGAGCGCCTCTTGTAGCTTGATCGTCATGCGGTTCATGTCCATTGGATCTCCCCTTTCCGCGTATCCATCGGTGCCGATGCCCTTCACATAAGCACAGGATAGTGGAAGTCAACCTCTCTTGAAGATGCGTCAGCGTCTTGACCCGAGAAGATTCCTCGGACTATTGTCTCGTATGTCGCGCGTGCTTGCTGAAACCATCTCACTGTATCAGAACGCCTTTCGTAAAACGGGAGAATCTCTGGTTCGCGGCTGGATGACCATCGTGGCTGTGGTGGGATTTGGATTTCTGCTGCTGTTTGCCAGTCAGAT
The DNA here is from genome assembly GCA_965233175.1 of uncultured bacterium. Taxonomy (GTDB): domain Bacteria; phylum Nitrospirota; class Nitrospiria; order Nitrospirales; family Nitrospiraceae; genus Palsa-1315. The sequence continues at coordinate 20,082 of CBDDRW010000031.1, read as the reverse complement.
CGCCTCATCGCTCGGCATGATCGGAGGATTTCTCCTCGGCGCGGTGAATGCGCTCCTGGTAGGCGCGACCCTGAGCCTGATCGAACAATCGATCAGCGCTGCGCGTGCACTGACCCCCCGCGACATTGTTGGCAGCGTGGGCCACTACTTTTGGGATGTCATCGGCATTGGGTTCATCCTGTGGCTTCCTCTTATGGCGCTTGATCTCAGTACCCAGTCGAACCCGTTTGGGCAACTGCTATCGTACGCAGCGCTTCTGCTCATTTTTCTCTTGCTGAACCCGGCTCCAGAAATTATCTATCAGGTTCGGCACGATTCTCCGCTTGAGGTGTTGAAGACCTCCTATGAGTTCGTTCTCGAGAATTGGATTGAATGGTTTCTTCCGTTTGCGCTCATTCTGATCCCCATCATCCTCTCGCCGTCAGGACTGCTCTCGTTCTTTTCTCTCTCTAGCCGGGTGGGAAGAGGTGCCGGTCTAGATTTTTCCCAGGTCCTCGTGTTGCCTTATACAATCCTTGGGGGCTGGCTGGACTATGTGGGTATCTCTTCCTCGATCAGCTGGTATATAGGGCTGCTGCTCACCCCTCCGCTTGCCGTGGCTATGTTGTTGTTTCGTGGCCATCTCTTTGCATCCTTACACGGAGTGTCACGACGTCAACGTCGATTTGTCTCGCCATTCAAATAGAAATAAATAGTGTGACAGAAAGAGAAGGCTACGGCCGCATAGCGTTTGCGTGTGAGGCCCTTGAGTAGCCAGCTGAAATAGTGTATGGAATTGCCTACAGCCGCGCCATAAAGGCGAGAAAGAGTTTTGTTTGGTGCGCTTATCTGTCTTTTGGCGGATTATTCTGACGTCCCTCGTCATCATCATGGTGATGGCAGGGGTGAATTTGTATGCCTTATTTCAATTACGTCAGCTGACCGCCTTGAGTGCCAATATGGTCACTCTCCATTACCCGGCGATCGAATCGGCCAAGCACTTGCTCACTGTACTCTATGCTCAGCTCAATAGTGAAAAAAAATATCTGGTCGTACGCGATGCCACATTCTTACGACATTTCGATGAAGAAGTTGAAGAATTCCATCGGAGCCTCCAGACCCTTGAAGCTCAGGAACTCACTTCCAAAGGTAATCAGCTCCTTAAAGATATTAAACGCATGCAGCAAGAACGACTCACGATGCTCCATGAAAAATTGGAGAACAAGGGGTCGACTTCGGCGCTTCCACCAGGAAGCTATGAGAGTCGGCGAGACATCTTGATGGACCACATCAGCGCCACCCTCCAGCAGTTCATCGAAATGCATGAGACAGGCATCAGTGTTGGAGTCAGCCGGTCGCGGGAAAGTTCCGCTCAAGCCGAAGCGGTGACTGAGCAGCTGGTGTTACTTGCGCTCGTATTCGGCATTACGCTCGCAGGCTTTGCCAGCTATACGATCCTGCGCCCGCTTCGACAATTGCAGAGTCATATCAAACAGATCGGGCAGGGTAATTTCCGCACCTCACTGAATATTCGAGCTCCTAGCGAATTACGAGACCTGGTTGATGCCGTCAATCGGATGGGGACGAAACTCCAAGAGTTGGACGATATGAAGGAAGAGTTTCTTGCCCATGTGTCACATGAGCTACGTACGCCCATGGCGTCGATTCAAGAAGGCACCCATTTACTGCTCGATGAAATTCCTGGCCCTCTGTCCCAAGAGCAACGCACGACTTTGCGTATCATGGCAGACAGCAGCCGCCGACTCATTACACTCATCTCCACTATTCTGGATCTATCCAAGATGAACGCCGGGATGATGGAGTATAGAATCGTTCCGACGGATATCAAGCGAGTCGCGGATATGTCGGTCAACAAAGTTCAACTTCTCGCCGACGCCAAGCATGTGCAGCTGTTGCTGGAAGCGCCTGAACAACAAGTGTGGGTCAAGGCCGATGTGTTTCGAATTGAGCAAGTGCTCGACAATTTGCTCTCGAATGCTCTGAAATTCAGTTCAGAAGGGGGTATCGTCAAGGTGGTGATGAAGCCGGACCCAAGTGTGGGAACTCTCGAAGTGAGTGTGACTGATGGAGGACCTGGCATTCAACCTGAAGACCTGCCCTACATTTTCGAGCGCTTCTATCAAGGACGCACAAAGGCCAAACAGGCTGCACCTGGGAGCGGCCTTGGGTTGGCACTGGCAAGGAATGTGGTGGAAGCGCATGGAGGACGGATTTGGATCGAAAGCGAAGCCAAGAAAGGAACGACCGTACGATTTACCTTGCTCCTCATGAAACCAGGAGAAGTGATATGAAGGGTGTCTACGCAGGTCTGGCCCCGGTAGTCTTGTCCTGTGTATTTTCCGTCGCAGGGTGCGCCGCATGGTCACCAGCCCCTCAATTTTCAAAACCCTATTTCGTGGTGGCAGCGGGAGAGGCACAATCGATCCTCGCGTTGGCAAAAAAACAGGATTCGGTTATTCAGAAATGTGTCGAACAGAACTCCTGCGACTATGACTATTTTATGCGCGCCTTATTGGGACTGTACGAAAGCCGTGATAGCGCCTCGAAGTACTTCGAGAAAGTAATCGCCGTTGCGCCCAAGAGCCAGTTGGCATATTCCAGCAAGCTCTGGATCGAGCTGCTCGAGCGTCATTCCGCACCCGTTCAACAATCCTGGTTTAAATCGATCATGGCGGCCCCAGCCATTTCAGAAAGTCAGGCTATATTGGCTCAGGCTTCAGATCAACTGGTGCGAGACTTGCTTGTAGGGCTCATGCAGGACGTGTTGTATAAAGAGAGGACGATCCAGCAATTGAGGGATATAAAGGATGCGAACTCCCAGTCCCTGGAAACCCTTCAGCGCGATCTCGCTGAGCGTGAACGGAAGGGAGACAGCAGTAGCGTGAAGAAGGAGATTGCGAAAGGCCAAACCGATACTGGAACGGTACTGTCTCTGCATAAGCAACTGATGGATCGAGATAGAAAAATAGAGGAATTGACGAACCAATTGGAGGCGTTAAAGCGTATCGACGAGGAAACGCGGGATAAGGTTCGCCCCATCCGTCCTTCAATGACGGTTGTCCCGCCTCCGGCTGCGCCGGAACCAACAGCACCATAGAAGGGATTTCATGGAAAAAGAACATATTCTCGTAGTCGACGATGAGGAGGGATTGTTACATCTTGTGAAAATGCGGTTGACCGCTATGGGTTTTGCCGTCACAGGTTGTACCACAGGCCGTGAAGCTCTGACCGTGGCGAAGAATACCCGGTTCGACCTTGCCATTACCGATCTTCGTCTTGGGAATGAAGATGGATTGAACGTAACAGAAGAATTGTTACGGATTCATCCAGGCCTTCCGGTTATCATTCTGACCGCTCATGGGAGTATTCCCAACGCCGTGGAAGCGATGCAGCGTGGAGCGTTTGGATATCTTACCAAGCCGTTCGACGACAAGGAACTTAAAGCCAAGATCGAAGAAGGGCTTTCTCCTCAACGGATGAGAGGCGAGATTCAGCGACTGAAGTCTCTCGTCAACGAGCTATACGGTATGGAAAACATCGTCGCACGAAGCGCTGCGATGCAGCGCTTGCTCCAGCAAGTGGTGCAGGTGGCAGATTCCGACGCGACCATTCTCCTCTTTGGAGAAACCGGGACCGGCAAGGAAGTGTTCGCACGTGTCATCCATTCGAACAGCCGACGAAATAAGGGACCGTTTGTCGCTCTCAATTGCGCGGCCATTCCGGAAACACTCTTCGAGTCAGAACTCTTCGGACATGTGCGAGGTGCCTTTACCAGCGCCCATGGCGCGAAGCGAGGTTTGTTTCAAAGCGCCAGCGGCGGCACGCTCTATCTCGATGAGATCGGCGAGATGCCTCTTTCAATGCAAGTAAAACTGTTGCGAGCCGTGCAGGAACGGGAAGTCCGAGAAGTAGGTTCCGAACTCACGACGAAGATCGATGTGCGGATTATTACCGCAACCAATAAAGACCTTGGTGAAGCAGTCAAGAATGGGGCCTTCCGGAACGACCTGTACTATCGCATCTCCGTCGTCCCGCTGTTTATCCCTCCGCTTCGTGAACGAACGGATGATATTCCCTTGCTGGCCCAGCATTTCCTGACCGCGAGTGCAAAACGAGCGAATAAAGAGTTGCGTGGCTTTACGCCGGCCGCGCTCAATCGGTTGGTCGCACATCCCTGGCCTGGAAATGTTCGCGAGTTGGAAAATGTCATTGAAAAGGCCACGGTTATGACGCGCCAGGACATGATTACACCGGATCTCTTGCCCTCTATGGCCACATCTCAGGACTCACCGATGAAACCACTGACTGAAGCGAAGGAAGAGTTTGAGAAAACCTATCTTAAGAATGTCTTGCAGCTCACCGGCGGCAATATCTCTCGCGCGGCCCAATTTGCCGGACGCTATCGGGCGGACTTCTATAAAATGCTCAAAAAATATGGCCTGCACCCTTCAACGCTAAAGGCTAAATCTGAAGCCGAGTTTGAAGAGCTGGAAGAGGAGGGGGACCTCACGGAAGCCGAACGCTAGCCCATACTTCTTTTCACGTGAACCGTCGGACACACCACGTGGCACGTCTTTACCTATGCAGGCGGAGCGCATGACTCGGTCTTTCTAGGCCGCGCTGAGGAACGCAGGCATTGAAGATTTTCGACTCCACAACCTACGCCACCGCACCTCCACGAACCTATCAAGGGCAGGAGTAGACATGGCGAAAAATCGCTTCCCTATACTGGGGGATGTTCAATTCGTTTGTTCAGAGTCTACCGCAGATATCGGACAGCTCTCCTGGCGATTCCCTTCGGGGATGATCAAGAATTGTACGCATGCGTCTCAGTAGACTGTCCGTCGTGAAGGGCTTCACGAGCCAATTGAGCTCGGATCCGGCTTCGAGGAATTCAGCAAACGCGTTATGGGCAAAACCGGAAATGAACAGTACCTGGATATCTGGGTGTCGGACCGCAATTTTGTCGAAAACCCTTCGTCCATTCATACCCGGCATCACGACATCTGTGACGAGCATGTGGATTGATCCGGAATAGTTTTCGCAAATCCTAATGGCATCAGTCCCGTCACTTGCTTCCAGGACGTGATAACCCTGCTGTTCCATCGCCTGCTTCATGAGGATCCGAACCATCTCGTCGTCTTCTGCCAAAATAATTGTCTCATATCCTACTTCGATGGTCGGCAGAACAGTATTGAATTCAACCGATCCCGGGACCTCTGAGGCGAGGGGGAGGCGAATCCTAAACGCGACACCCTGACTGGGGGTATGGGCGATCTCGATATGGCCCCCATGGTGTGCCAAGATATCTACCACTCCCGCCAAGCTGCTCCCGGCATAGGGTGTTGATCCCATATCCGAGACAAATGGTTTGAATCGTTCAGCGGGAATGCTTGGATCTGCGGGCGTTGTCATCCCACGTATCGTAAGAAGAATTTGTGTCTCGGGTTTGCCGTCGTTGAGATGCCTCGATGCGGTTGAGATGTCTTCCCAATTGTCGATTTGAATTCTTAGGTACCGATCTGTTTTCATCGTCTTGCGCACATTGACTGCCAGGAGCAAAATGGAACGTTCGATCTGTCCCACATTGGAATAGAGCCACATCAGACGTGAGTTCGTCACAATCTCGAGGTGAATATCAGGACCTACCATCCACTTCACCATCTCTTGCATGCCAGCAATGAGATGGCCAAGATTTACGATTTTTTCCTGGTCTTGGTCCGGCTTATGGCCAAGACCCATGAGCTGGCGGGTTAATGTGGCGGCACGGGAACTTGCTTTTTTGATCTGATGAACATTCTCACACAATGCATTATCAGGTCCAAACCGTGTCAGGATCAGGTCCGCATAGCCGTTGACGGCTGTGATAAGATTGTTGAAATCGTGCGCAATGCCGCTGGTCAGACTCCCTATCGCGTCCATGGTTTTCATGCGGCGGAGCTGTCCTTCCGTCTTCCGCAAGATTTCTTCCGTATGCTTCTGTTCCGTGATATCGAACAACACACCATCGCGCCAGAGCATGCTCCCGTCCGCTCCAAATACACCTTGTCCTTTTTCGGTTACCCAGCGAATCCCGCCGTCCGCATGGAGAAGCCGATACTCAACTTGATAAGGAGTTTGTGTCGCGAGAGATTCGAGGATGATGTGGCGGACTGCCCCCAGGTCCTCGGGATGGATCAAGCCGGAATAGGAACGATCAGCATTCCCGATAAAGGTTTCTGCGGGATAACCTGACAATGTGCAGAAGGTATCGCTCATGAACACGATCATCCACTCCGGATTGCAAAGACATCGAAATACCGCTCCGGGAATATGTGCAACGAGAGAACGATAGCGTTCCTCCGCCCACTTGCGTTCGATCGCGTATCGTATGACACGCGCCAGCACATCGGCATTGATGAGTCCCTTTACAAGGTAATCTTGGGCTCCCCGATGAACGGCCTCTAGCCCGAGGGTTTCATCGTGCACTCCACTCAGGACAATGATTGGTGTACTGGGACTCGCCTCTTGAACCCGTTTGAAGGTATCGAGGCCATTGGAATCAGGGAGAGAGAGATCCAGCAGAATGACGTCAATAACTTGTTCGCTCAGGGTCAATATCGCTTCACTCAGACGTTCTGCACGAATCACATCCACTTCGAGAGTGCCTGATCCGGCCAGCATAATCTTGGTCAACCCTGCATCGCCGGGATTGTCTTCTACCAGTAAAATCTTTCCCATGCCGCCTCCCTTCGTCTGCACACGATCGCTTTGGGGGCTTCAGCTCCCTTGTTCTTATGATCCTCTCTCTCTATCGGTACGACAAAGCTAATCTTGAGAATCGCTTGTGCTGGAAAGGCTGCCAATCAAGCAATAGTCAATTACACAATTGTGGCGCTTGTTTGGCGTGGTATCCATTGGTGGACGATATTCTCTATTTCTTCTCGTTTTACCGGTTTTGAAAGATATCCATCCATTCCCGACTCTAAACAACGGGCCTGATTCGCCAGCTGCATATCGGAGGTGAGCGCGATGATTGGAATGCGAGGAAGGCGTTGAGACTCAACCCTCAACGCAGCCTCGACCTCACGAATACGCCGTGCAGCCTGAAATCCATCCATCTCGGGCATTCGGCAGTCCATGAAGACAAGCGCATAGGATTGTCGCGTTAGTGCCTCGACGGCTTCCCGCCCATTGCCCACCACATCAACCCGCAGTCCCAGTTTTTCCAGTATCTGAGCGGCCACTTTCTGGCTGATCGGATCGTGTTCGGCTACCAGAATTCGGGCACGGGACCGTGCCTGTGCTTCATTCAGGCTATGGCTTGTGATCAACGGTAAACCGATCGCGGGCGAAGACGCCGGCTTGTTACTAGTGGGAACTGCCATGACCATGCAAAGACATTCGTAGAGTTGTGCATGGCAAAGGGGTTTGGTCAGATACGCCATGAATCCAGCTTCTCGAGCAAGTTTGCCGTCCCCTCGTCGGCCAAAAGAAGTCAACAGAACAAGCCGTATCCCATTCAGCAGGGGATCCGCCTGAACTGCGCGAGCCAACTCGAACCCAGTCATACCGGGCATGACCATGTCCACAATGGCGAGGTCGAACCCCCGGTTGCGTTTCGCAGCCTCACGCATGATGGTCAGCGCTTGGAAACCACTCTCTGCTCCGACATATTGCATGCCCCAGCGTGTGACATGATGCTGAAGTAACGTTCGACTGAGCAAGTTATCGTCCACGAGGCACACATGGAATCCCTGCAAGTCCGTTCGAGAAAGCTTTTTAGATGAAATCATCCGCGGTGGTACATTCAAGTGAAGAGTAAACCAGAATAGGCTTCCTTTCCCCACCGTACTCTCTATGCCGATCTCACCACCCATGTTTTCGACGAGACGCTTGGAGATGGCAAGCCCCAACCCTATTCCTCTCTGTGTTCGCATCGTCGATCCGTCGGTTTGGTTGAATGTATTAAAGAGATCTGTCTGTTGTTGAGGTGTCAGGCCGTTGCCAGTATCCCTTATTTCGAATCGTATGCATGCCTGTTCGGTAGTGAGTGCGGCCAATGTCACATGGATGGCCACTTCTCCACGCTCGGTATATTTCACAGCGTTGTCTATTAAGTTGGTCAAAATCTGCCGCAAACGACCGGGATCGCCTCGCAAGATCGTCGGGACAGATGCAGAGACCAACCCGACCAGTTCCAAGTCTTTGCGGGACGCCTGGATAGCCAAGACATCGAGGACGTCCTCAACTACAACTCGAAGGTCGAAATCGATGACATCTAGGAGCACGTGATTGGCTTCGATCGTAGAAACATTGAAGATGTGATCGATAATGCTTAGCAAAGATTCCCCCGATTTTTGTATCGTTTTCGCAGACTCACGTTGATCCGGGGTGAGCGCGGAGTCGAGGAGAAGATTGGTCATACCAATCACACCGTTCATTGGCGTACGCATCTCGTGGCTCATTTTGACCAAAAACTCGGATTTTATCTGAGCGGCTTCCAAGGCCTGATCGCGAGCTTGGGCCAATTCACGATTGCTATATTCGAGATCGCGAATAGACTGAGTCAGTTGCATTTCCTTCCGTTTGCGTTCGATGGCATTGCGGATCGCACGCGCAAGGACGTCACCACCTGCCTGACCCTTGACTAAGTAATCCTGTGCGCCATGTCGAAGCGTCTCAATAGCGAGGGATTCCTTGTCGAGTCCGCTCAATACCACGATGGGCATCATCGGAAATGCCGATTGGACCTCAAGGAGGGTGGGCAATCCGTGGGTGTCTACCAGAGACAGATCCAATAGCACCGCATCGAACGGGTCTTTAATGAGTCGTCTGAGTGCGCTGCTCAAGCGCGTGACGAAGTCCAAAGTAAACTGTTTGTCGCCGACCTCAGCAAGGAGCTCCTGTGTCAAACGAGCGTCTCCTTCATTGTCTTCGACAAGAAGAACCCTGATCGGATTGGATACCATCACGGCGGCGGCGGTCTCTTGAAGAATTGCGCTCATGCGATGCTGCTCCTCGGCATATATAAATCCGTGTGAATTAATTAGTGATGGGACTAGAAATGTTTCTTGCCGCCTAAAGTAAAATAGAACGTTGCTCCACGCTCAAGCTCGCTCTCAGCCCAGACTCGTCCGCCGTGTTTATGGACAACCCGCTGGACCGTAGCCAGGCCGATTCCCGTTCCTTCGAACTCAGTGGCATCGTGCAACCGTTGAAACGCGCCGAATAACTTGCCCGCATAGGCCATATCGAAGCCGGCCCCATCGTCCCGTACAAAATAAGCCGGAGTGCTGTCAGCGACTGTGACACCGAACTCTATACGCGCGCGGGAACGTTTCCTCGTAAATTTCCACGCATTGCCGATGAGATTCTCCAATACGACACGCAAGAGCCGTGCATCCCCTGTTGCGATCAGTCCCGGAGCAATCACGATGTCCACGGGACGTGTGGGTGCCGTATTCCACAATTCACCCACGATCGCGTGTGTCAAGGCGCTCAGGTCGACCGGCTCCCGCTGAATGTTGCAACGTGTCATACGCGAGAGGTTCAGCAGATCGTCTATGAGTTGCGCCATTCGTTGACTGTTAGCTCGTATACGCTGAAGATACCCGCGTCCTTGCTCGTCCAGGTTGGCGCCGCAATCCTCGAGCAGTGCTTGGCTGAAACCGTCGATACTGCGAAGAGGCGCCCGCAAGTCGTGGGAGACGGAGTAGGAGAAGGTTTCCAGTTCTTTATTCGCGGCCAGGAGTTGCTCGTTGAATCTCTTGATGGCCTCTTCCGCCCGCTTGCGCTCCGTAATGTCACGCGTCACCTTTGAGAATCCACGCAAGGTTCCTGTCTCATCTCGCATTGCCGTGATGATCCCATTGGCCCAGAACCGAGTCCCGTCTTTGCGCACGCGCCAGCCCTCGTCTTCACACCGTCCTTCGGTCGCCGCGACTTTGAGTTCATGCTCGGGTTTGCCACTATGAATGTCATCAGGGGAATAAAAGCGCGAGAAATGCTGTCCGATGATCTCGCCAGCCTGATACCCTTTGATGCGTTCCGCGCCCGCGTTCCAACTCACCACATGACCATCAGGATCCAGCATGAGAATCGCATAGTCTTTCACGCCGGCCACCAGCAGGCGAAAATGCTCTTCGCTTTGCCGAATGGTCTCCTCCGCCCGTTTGCGCTCCGTGACGTCTTCTACCCGGTGAATGATATAGGCGATTTCCCCATTGGGGCTGAAGACCGGCGTATTGATTGGGCTCCAATATCGTTCCTCAAATTGTCCTCCCCCAGTGTCCGGACGACGAATATCGTACCTTTGAACGGCCATGGCATCCGGTACGCGATGCTGTAACACTCGTGTCAGAGATGCCCGTAGGTTTGATACCCCGGTCGCGGTGGCGTCACCGGGATTGTCTGGAAACACGTTGAAGAGATGACGGCCCAGAATCTCCTCCCGCCTGGTCATTGTGGCTTGCAGATACGCATCGCTCACAGCCACGATGACTAACGCGGGAGTTAGGGCAAGGTAGGAGCCTGGCGCGGATTCGAAGAGTGTCCGGAAATCAGGCTGTCCACAAATAGGGAATGACTCTATCATCGAAGTCTGCCACACGTTGACGGCTTCCATTTATTGGATAATGTGGAGGAAACGCGACGCTGGAGATCAAGGACAGGAATGACTCGGCCGTAAAAATTGATGACCCCGAGGACGATGGCCCGGGCCTTGGGCAGAGGCGACACCGCTACCATGCGCAAAACCCGCTCGACTGCAGTCAGGTGAAGCCCATAGCGCTGGTTCTCGAGGCGGAAGATAACAAGGCGATGCACAGAGCCATGACGAAAGGGATCCGCTGCAGTGGCGTCATCAGAAGGTGACTGCGAGACTCTTGGTGTTGACTCCACGGTCGACGAAGGCTTGTCCATAACTCTCATGGATTCAGATTGACAGTTTGCTTTCTCGACGACGGCATACTCGGTGAATGGCTCAAGGAGGTTCGCGATGACATCCGCGTCTGTCGATCAATCCCGATTCAGCATGGCGGTAATTTCACCAAAGTAAGCCAGAACTCTTCGATCCCTCGCACCACTTTCACAAATTCGTCAAAAAGTACGGGTTTGGCGATATAACAGTTCGCGTGCAGCTCATAACTCCGTCGAATGTCGTCATCCGCATTCGAGGTGCTTATGACGAGAACGGGAATCTGCTTGAGGAGCACATGGGTCTTAATTTCGGCGAGTGTCTCTCGACCGTCCTTCTTCGGAAGGTTCAGATCAAGAAGGATGAGGGTGGGTCGAGGAACTCCTTCATAAGGGCCCTTTCGATGAAGAAAATCCATTGCTTCGAGGCCATTATTCACGATGTGCAAGCGGTGATTCACCGTGCTCTCTCGGAGAGCTTCCTTCGTCAGCCGCACATCTCCAGCATTGTCCTCGACCAATAAAATCTCAATGACTCGGCTCTGCGCCGGCTGTTCCATTCATGCTCCTTGTGCGAGGAATCGAAAAATAAAATACGCTCCCGAGACCTGGCTGCGATTCGACCCAAATACGACCGCCGTGCTGCTCGACAATCTTCTTGCAAATCGCCAGACCCATACCGGTACCGGGATATTCCGCTTTTGTGTGGAGGCGCTGAAAGATCACAAAGATACGGTCGGCAAATTGAGGGTCAAAGCCGATGCCATTGTCCCGCACGGCAAATCGCCAACCTTCTTCCTGGACGTCCACGGCAACATGGATTTCCGGTCGATGTGCCCCACGGTATTTGACGGCATTGCTGATCAGATTTTGGAAAAGCTGGACCAACTGATTGCCATGGGCCAGAACAGTCGGTAAAGGATCGTGCGTGACGATCGCGTCGCTTTGCTCCAGCGCGACCTTCAGATTGGTCAATGCATCTCTGAGCACGACGGTACAGTCGACCTGCTCCAGCGGTTTCCCTTTCGTGGCGACGCGGGAATAGGCCAGGAGGTCGTCAATCAGCGCATGCATCCGAGTGGCGCCTTCGACCGCATACTCAATGAATTCGTCACCAGAAGCGTCAAGTTTGCCTTGGTAGCGTCGCTGTAGAAGCTGACAATAACTCGATACCATCCGGAGCGGTTCTTGGAGATCATGCGACGCGACGTAGGCAAATTGCTCCAGCTCGGTGTTGGAACGAGCCAATTCCTCCACCTTTGCCGCTAATCGCTCCTCCGCCTCCTTACGCGCGGTGATATCAAGATGAGTGCCGATGGCGCGCAGAGGGGCTCCATTGGTATCCCGTACGAGGACTTTTCCACGGGAGAGCACCCAATTCCAGCTGCCGGCCTTGGTGCGCAGGCGAAACTCGCTTTCGTAGGACGGGCTGTTTCCGTTCGCATGCGTTGTCCATGCCTGCAGCGTCCGTGACAGATCGTCTGGATGGACGAGTCTCTCCCATGTGTGAAAGACAGGCTCCAGTTCTTCAACGGTGTAGCCGAGCATCTGCGCCCAGCGCCGGTCATACACGACGGTACCAGTCGGAATCGTATAGTCCCAAATGCCGATGTTTGCGCCTTCGACCGCGAGTTCAAGCCGTTGTTCGACTTTCTGCAACTCTGCTTCTACCCTTCGTCGCGTCCGACGGGCAGTGGCCTCGCGCACTTCCCGTTCGATCACCGGCGTCAGTCGTTGTAAATTGTCTTTCATCACATAATCGTGTGCGCCGGCTTTCATCGCCTTCACTGCCATCTCCTCGCCGATAGTGCCGGAGACAATGATGAAGGGCAGGTCCAATTCGAGCAACTTAAGTTGTTCAAGGGCGAAGAGTGCGCTGAACTGTGGCAGATTCCAATCAGCGACGATGAGATCCCATGTGTGGTTCCTGAGGGCGGCTTGCATAGCGCCTGGGGTCGCCACGCGGATGACGGTAAGGTCATAGCCGTCCTGCTTCAGCTTTCGCGCAAGCATGGTTGCATCATCTTCTGAGTCTTCTATATGAAGGAGGCGCAGAGGGCGGCTCATCTATGACCTCCCATGCTTATGCGGGGGCGATTCATTTAAGACAAGCCAATACAGACCAAGTTGTCGTACGGCTTCGAGGAATTGGGAAAAGTCCACCGGTTTGCGCACATAACTGTTCGCCCCGTGGTGATAACTCTGTAATAAGTCCTGATCTTCTTTCGAGGAGGTAAGGATGACGACCGGCAAGCATTGAGTCCGAGCATCCATCCGTAGACGTTTCAGGACCTCTAGCCCGTCGAGCTTAGGGAGTTTCAAATCCAGCAGAATCACTTGAGGCTGCACGGTCAAATCTCGTCCCTGATGTCTTCCGGTGCCGAAGACGAAGTCGAGAGCTTCGACTCCATCATGTGCCACTACCACGGGGTTGAGGATGTTGTTCTGTTTAAATGCCCGTAGCGTCAGTGCTTCGTCATCGGGATTATCTTCGACCAACAATATCGGTTGCGTGTTCATGACTCCTCCTCGTCTGCAAGGGTCAGTCGTCTATGGCTCCTTCAACTGTGCATCTCTAAACCGGCATGGGTCGCAGTATCTTCTTCGGGCATTGAATGAGGAATCTTTAGCAACGTCCTCAAGGACATATGCCTGGGAGATGGTCGGAGCGAAAGGTCTTCATCGAATCTATCTCCTTTACAGAGTGAAAAAGAAAGTAGCTCCCCGATCCACCGCACTTTCTGCCCACACGCGCCCGCCGTGGCGGTGGATAATACGTTGGACGGTGGCGAGGCCGATGCCGGTTCCTTCAAACTCCGTGGCCGCGTGGACCCGCTGAAATGCGCCAAAGAGTTTCCCGGCGTGAGCCATGTCGAATCCGGCCCCGTTGTCCCGAACATAAAATGCCGTCGATCTTTCGTGGGGCACTGCACCGACTTCAATTGCTGCTCGTTCCTGTTTGCTCGTGAATTTCCATGCATTACCCAGGAGGTTTTCCAATACCACTCGCAGTAATCTGGCATCTCCATTGGCAATCACCGATGCCGCGATGGACCATTTTGCTTGACGGGTAGGACTTGTGCGCTGCAATTCACTCGCAATAGCGAAGGCTATGGCGCTCATGTCAACCGGCCCTCGCTGAATTTCACACCGTGTCATGCGTGAGAGGTTCAGCAGGTCGTCGATGAGTTGCGCCATGCGTTGACTGTTGGCTCGGATACGTTGAAGAAACTCGCGCCCTTGTTGGTCCAGAGTCGCGGTGTAATCCTCAAGAATGGCCTGACTAAAGCCATCGATACTCCGTAACGGAGCCCGCAAGTCATGAGAGACGGAGTAAGAGAACGCTTCGAGTTCTTTGTTGGCGGCTTGCAGTTCTTGGGTGCGATCGATGACCCGTTGCTCTAATTCATCGCTGGACTTTCTGAGTGCCGCATCACGCTCTTGAATCTGCACCAGCATCTCATTGAACGCGCTCACAAGGATGCCCATCTCATCCTTGCTGTCGGTGAAAGCGCGGATCGTATAGTCCTTTTCACGAGAAACGGTTTGGGCCGTTTCCACCAAGTGGAATAGGGGTTGAGTGATTTTGCGTTGAAGTCTTGTCGAGATAAAGAGCGCGACCGAGCAGGACGCTAACAAGACGACGAAGATGATTGCAAGGTACTGCCAGAAGCGGACATTCATTTCCTCAAGATCGCACTGGATGTAGACCGTGCCGATCGTCTCCCCCTTGAACACGATCTCCCGGAACAAAATCAGGCCATCACTTTCAAACCAGTGGCCGTCTGGATGATCAGCGAAACGCTCTCGCAGTGCGACGGCTTTTTGCTTATCGCTACGTCCATATGTCGCGAATGCCTGATTGTCGCGCGTGTATATGCCGGCGGACACGACATGCGGGTCGGCATTCAGTGCCGCCAGCGTGTCGGCGGCGGCGGCTTCGTCGTTGAACAATAGCGCTGAGGCGCTGTTGGCCCCAATGATATTGGCCCTGACCGAGAGCATGCGAACCATGCCTTCCCGGTAGGTGAATAGCTCATAGCTGAGAAGCGCAGCGCAGGCCAGCAGGAGGGCGGCGCCGCTCGCAAGGATGACCATCATCGTTAATTTCTGCCGAATGGACCGCGCTCGATAAATAGGCATTGAATTCAATTTCCCGTTCGAGGCTTGTCGCTGACGATCCTGGCTAATTTCAGGAGCTGTGAGCCCATTTTCAACCCGGAGCGTTCCACGGCTGCTACGTTGACGCTGAATCGCACTTTCTGATCCTCTACTGTGAGCGCAATCATTCCTCCCTGTTCGGCAAATTGTTCCATATCACTGACCGTCAATATGTTAGTTTTATCGAGGGCTGGCATCATGTGCGAGAGACGCCGCTCTTCGGATGTGCTGAGAAAGAGAATATGGCTGTTCGCTGCATCCTGGATGTTCGTGAATCGCTTCACGAGCAGCTTCTTCCCCATGACGGTTTTGTCACGGACGGTGTCTTCGAGGATGGCGCCGAACGGGTCCTCGCCGATTATTCCGATGATCAAGGAATCTCCACTGTGCTGGAATGCTTCGTTCGGCCATGTGACGAACTTGGCAAAGTTGAAGAGGAATGCGGCTTGGACCTGAGGCGTCGTCGGTGCTGAGGACTCTGCCCTGACGACTATGCTTCCGTTAAGTGCAATCCATAGCGCGATCAGAGAACAAAGAGATACACCTATTCGTCTTCCCAATTCGACTGCAATGTGACAAGTTCTTTTATTTACCACCGCCAGGTAACCTTCGCATACATGCCTCGCTGGAGTTCGGTGATGCCGTTATTGTCTCCCCCGTTAAACTCAGGGTGCCGCCCATTCAGATTCCGACCGAGGAGCGAAATGTCCAAAGATGGAATCGGACGCCAGCCTAACCGCACGTCCACCGCGTAGTAACTCCCGACACCTTGTCGTGGAAGACCACCGACGAAACGAGGCATGACGTCAAACTCGAAGTTGCCGGGCAGGTTCATGGTCGACTGAAGCGAAGCCTGGTGGCTCGGGCTTGACTCTTCGGTGGCTCGCGCATTCACCGTATCGGTACTGTTCGGTTCCGTTTTCAGGTTCACTTGCAAAAACGAATAGCTTGCCCGCAGGCGCCACCATGGGAGGACTTGCCACGCCGGAGCGATCTCAAGCCCCTGAACGTTCCCGCGAAGTTTGTTGGCAAATACGAGTGGGAGCACAAATTTCAGCGGCGGCGGCGAGACTTCCAAGAAAGCCGGACCTACGATCTCCGCGCTGAGCAGGTTGGAGTAGTGATTGTAAAACGCCGCGATATCCAGGGAAAACTGGTCGGTTGCCTGAATGCGATACCCTAGTTCGTAGGCGATGAGCTTTTCACTTTCAAAATTTTTGTTGGCTGATACGCGAGCAAAAGCGGGGAGCCCAGGAATTGCGTTTGTATTGACGGTGAGATCATGCTCGACGCGAGACGGCGTCCTGACTGCTCGGGAAACCGATGTCCAGACCGTATGCTGTGGATTGGGCGTCCATACAATTCGTCCACTCGGCTGGAACTCCATACCGCTGTAATCATTATGCTGAACCTTCGTTCCGATGGTGAGACGGACATGATTGGGAATCACTGCGAATTCATACTGGCCGAACCCGCTGTACAAATCGTCGCTGCGGCGAGCTGGGTCGAACACCTTGGTCTGTACTCCCCCGGTCATGCTCGTAGTCCATCGATAGCCGAGCCCCCAGATGACATCCTGCCGAGAGGACAAGCGAATGTGGTGCTGGAAATCGACATCGATGGTGTCCCGAAACTCACGAAAGTCGGGATGAGTTCGATTGGCCCGGTCATAGTAGAGTTGCAGGGACATGTCGGATGTTTGATCGAACATGTGCCGCCAGCGGCCGAGAATGTTGCCGCCATTTAGATCGGCGTCCTGCCGGGCCGTCGTTAAAAATGGTTGTGTAAAACTCGAAATGGCCGTGCTCTGTCCGGCCCTCCCTGCGTAGAGGTCACCTTGCACCGTCAGGTTGTCATTCGGGGTGATGTCCCAGTCCGTCCGAAACCCGACTTGGCCCTTATTCCAGCCGTCAAAGTTTGGTGTCATCGTATGGAACTCATGGCTTCGGTCGAAGTACTTTCCGTACACTCGATAGCTAAAATCCTCGCCGACTTTCCCCCCATAACGATAGGCGCCAAATCCACGTTCCTGCGTTCCGCCTCCCGCAACCGCCAGATTGCCTTGAGTGTCTTTCGCCTTTTTGGTGATGATATTGATGACGCCATTGACGGCATTCGCTCCCCAAAGCGTCCCGCCAGGACCTCGAATCACCTCGATCCGGTCGATATCTTCGAGCATGACATCTTGGACATCCCAGAATGTGCCGGCGAACAGCGGCGAATAGACGGATCGTCCATCTATCAGTACGAGCAGCGATCGTGAAAGCGTACTGGCAAACCCGCGCACACTGACAGCCCAGTGGTTCGAATCGACTCTGGACACCTGCACTCCCGGTGCAAGGCGTAGGACTTCGGGAATAGTTGTAAACCCAGAGCGCCGAATCTCTTCTTGGGTAATCACATAGACCGCCGCCGCCGCCGTCATTTGCATTTCCGGTTTCCTGGATACGGTTGTCACTTCGACATTCATCAACTCTTCAAGGCTCAGTTCCGTCAGATCGTCTGATTTTGTTGCTGCAAGGGCAGACGTACCCGCCCAGGTGGTCGTAACAGCCAGTGCCAATAGATGAGGCAGTACGGCACAGACCCACACGCATTGAACGATGGTTTGCAAGGCAGTCATGATGCGTTGGTTGAAGGACTTGTAAATCATGCCGATGTTCACGAACGGTCCATTGCCAACGAGCCCGGCCATAACAAGCGATTGGCCTAGGTTAGATAATCAATGCTGGTAACCCACCAAAGGCTGCAGAAGCTGGAATATCCAGAAAATGGAAGAACGTACACTATTGGCTATCGGACCTTTAGTAAGGGATCTTTAGCAGGTGGAGTAGGCTGGTCGAGATGAATATGTTGCGACGATGGGGGAGGGGTATAGACTATCTGGTCTTGATCGACGTGTGAATCACGGGAAGATGCTTGAACCTCGCCCAAGACTCCGCTGCCAGGGCTCTCCACATCCGGCCTATTCCCATGTCTTGAGAAGTATCTAGCGGGGTCAAGCCTATTTTCTCAGTGACTGGCCTTTGCTTCAAAGGTGATTGTCACACATCAATGATGCATGTGCATTGGCCTATCCTTCGAAAAACCATCGAATCTCATGACAGGCAAGCGTGATGGTCTTAGCCGTCGTATGATCCCTCCTATAAATGACGGCTACACACTCTGCTATACCGCAACGCGGTGCACGCGATGAAGCAGCGGTTTCTCCACTATTCAAGAACGTCGACTTGAGAATGTTGCATGACGAAATCCTCGAACTCCTCAGTGCATTCGACTCCGTTCACTATCCATGCGTAAGCCACTTGAGATGTCTCGTTCTCTGCTGCCTACTCGGGCCGACACCCCATAGGCTTTGAATTGCATCGACAGATTTTCCTGCACCGTCAACGGCGCATAATCTTTTCTCGTTTCTCTACCAATGCATGCAGCAGCCACTCGAGGCTCAGCCATACCGGTTCATCAGATCCACGGCAACGCCCTCGCCCTATATCCGTAACCCGCCAATCAGGTCCATTGCACCTTGTTAGAGGAGGTTCTCGAACGCACAGCGCTTCTCTGTATCCCGTGCTATCTTTGTCCCGTCATTTGTCGAGAAGCTCAACACTAAAGACGCAATGTACCGGCTAACGACTCGTTGGGATTAACTTTGCTGAAAGGAACACCCGCCATGTCTAAGACCGTTGAGTATCAGGGTTGTACGATTCTATCCACTCCACGCCGTATAGGAGACAGTGAGAAATGGGGACTCCACATTGTCATCTCCGTCGAAGATATCCGAAATGTGCGCATGCGAGAGTTTTCAAGCGATCCTGTGTATGCCACCGAGCAGGAAGCCGAAATCCATGGGATTGCTTTTGGGCAACGGATCATTAACGGGAGAATGGAAGGGAGGCCTGGAATCGATATCATCCCATCGAATCGCCGGGTGATGCCGCGCCTGCGTGTCCAATTCCCGTGAAATCCGATGCTTCATTGGCGCTGCATAACTATGCCTCAGAGCAAGGATGGCCGCTTAGGGTGGAGGTGGCCAGCGTACAGTGGGTGGGTGGCCAGACATTCGGACTCGCGTTCCGCCGGATCACGGATGCGGAAAAGGAGCGGTTGGGAAAAATGGTTACAACTCTGAGGGAAAGAGTAACAGTCCTGGAAGATGAGCCATCTCAGAGCTACTACTGCTCTAACCAAGTGGTCTCTGAGCATCGGATACGAACCTGAGAGCAGCCGATCAGAGAAATACATACCGATGCTGAACTGGATCAAGACGCCAAGAAAGCAAGGGTGGTATTGGACACGAAGGAGGAGTGAGGGTGATCCATCGGTCTATTTCTATCATGTCATGCGAGTGGGCCAGTGCGTGCGAAGAGCTGAGTTGGTCGATGCCGACGACCCTCTATCTGTTCCGTTGACGCATGACTCGTACGCGAAACACGAATGGGCTGGACCACTCGTAACGGAATAGCGTGGAGCATTCTCATTCAATTGCCTCACACCACGTCTTGCCATGGAGCGAGAACGTCAAACTCATCGAGATGTGGGAAATTTCAGAATCCGGAGTTCAATGTGGGTTTGTGAGAGCCCGATGTGCATGCATAAGTGGTCGAGGTGTCGGGATCCTATAGAGACCACCGCGGTCATGAGTCGCTATCTGAACTGACCTTCCCCCCCGAAACCTACACCATTGGCTACGCAGTCCGACTGTGCTGTGATGGGCGTTACTGGAGGGAGCCATGACACGGAAACGGCACACGGAGGAAGGATGCCCAAGCCGGCATGGGGGTTCAGGAACTCTGCCGCCAACACGGCATCTCAGATCCCACGTTCGATACGTGGCGGGCCAAGTATGCGGTCTCGAACTCAGCGCCGTGAAGAAGCTCCGTCGGATGGAAGAGGAACACCGGCGATTGAAACAACTGGTGGACGAGTACGCGCGGGACATTCAGGCCGTGAAGGCGCTCACCGCAAAAAACTGATACGGCCCAAGGTGAAACGGACTGCCGCCACCTTGCTGGTGGCACGCTTGGG
>CBDDRW010000030.1:0-40857 GCA_965233175.1 uncultured bacterium | reverse complement strand
CAAGCAGCCTGAACTTCTTCATTCGAGAGCGCTGCAGACATTCCCATTGAGACGACCTCCTTCCCATTCAAATGCCAGTGGTCCGAGACGACCATCTCAGACCGCTGGAAGCGTGATATGTCCAAAAAGTGATGCGAGCTGCGCCTATTCCCTGATTAAAAATCCCGCCAAGCTGTGCATAAGTGAGGTTTTCTCACTAATACTGCACATCTCTAGGTCTGCTTCAAGTAAGAAAACGAATGGACCCTCAGTGAAAACCACGGCTTGTGGAAAACCGAAATATTCATCCGTCAAGCCACAAAATCTTGTGGATACTTTTGATGGGACACAATGCCCACTTTTCAGGCAACCAGGTCACACGTCTCTCCGCATGAGCCATTTCTTACTAGACAAGCCCCTTATACACAGGGTTGTCCACAGAAGTTGTGGAACCGCCTACTAAGAGCCATCCGCACTCAACAGTGAGAGCCAATTTCCAGAGAATTGCTTCAACGGGAAACCAATGAATGGGAGAGAAAGAGAATACAGGAACAGCGATATGATCTTTTCTTCCTGAGCATAGTCCACCGAGCTTTTGGCTCAATGCATACCAAGCTGCTCATTGCCATCATGGCGCTGCTCTGCACATCTCGCTGCTCATGCGCTTTACCTATACAAAGGGCCTTCGAATCCCAGAAAGGCATGGTGATTTCTCCGGGGGAAAACGGTATTCTTTCCAGCTATCGAGCCGTCACAAGGGCATGCGTTTCGCATTCCGGTGGGAACAAGGAAGGTTGTCCATGATTTTGACACAAGGTATGAGCACATCCCGTCAATTTAAGAAGCTACTTTTGTCGGAGCACCTGGAATTTATCTGTGAGGCCCATAATGCTCTCAGCGCAAAAATCGTTCAAGAAGCCGGGTTTCGAGGCATTTGGGCCAGCGGTCTCTCCATTTCCGCTCAATTCGGCGTCCGCGACAACAACGAAGCCAGCTGGACTCAAGTCCTGGAAAATTTAGAGTTCATGTCCGATGCGATCACCATTCCAATTCTCCTCGATGGCGACACGGGCTACGGCAACTTCAATAACATGCAACGGCTCGTTCGAAAACTTGAGCAACGCAAAATCGCCGCAGTCTGCATCGAAGACAAACTCTTCCCCAAGACAAACAGTTTCATCAAAGGCGGCGCCCAACCCATGGCGGACATGCAGGAGTTCTGCGGCAAGATCAAGGCAGGCAAAGACGCGCAGATCGATCCGAACTTTTCCATTATTGCCAGAGTGGAAGCGTTCATCTGCGGTTGGGGACTGACAGAAGCCCTGCGACGCGCTGAAGCCTACCATCAAGCAGGCGCAGACGGTATCCTCATTCACAGCGCCCTATCGGTACCGGACGAAATCTTGGCATTTAAACAAGAATGGGGCAATCGCTGCCCCGTCGTCATCGTGCCGACGAAATATTACGCCACACCCACCGATGTATTTCGCCAACATGGCTTTTCAATTGTCATCTGGGCCAATCACATGCTCCGGACTGCTGTGGCCGCCATGCAGAAAACCGCGCGAACACTCAAGGAGGATGAGCATCTCCTCTCCATTGAAGACAAAGTCGCCCCGGTATCCGAAATCTTCCGCCTACAAAATGCCGCGGAGCTTCAAGATGCCGAAGACCGCTATCTTCCCAAAGGCGCCGAGAACACCGTTGCCATCGTGCTGGCCGCCTCCCGCGGAAAAGAACTGGGCGAACTCACCGAACAGCAGCCCAAAACGATGGTCAACATTCAGGGCACACCGATCCTCTCCCACATCGTCGACGCATACAACGCCGTGGGCATCAAAGATATCGTGGTGGTCAGAGGATTTAAGAAAGAAGCCGTCAATCTGCCTAACCTGACCTATGTCGATAACGACGACTTTGCAGATACAGGCGAATTAGATTCTCTCTTGAAAGCTCTCCGATCCCAGAAAGGACCGGCACAGAGCACGGTCATCTCCTATGGCGACGTACTGTTCAACACATACATTCCCCAATCTCTCTGTCAGGAAACGGATGATTGTGTCGTGTTCGTCGACAGTAATTGGCAGGAGCAGAGCAGCTATGCCCGCCTCGGTGGCTTTACCGAGTGCACCATTCCCAATTCGCGAAGAGCCTTCAACGCCAAGATCTATCTCAAGCAATTGGGAGACAATCTTCCCAAAGAATCCATCCACGGGGTCTGGATGGGGTTCCTCAAAGTTTCACCCAGCGCCGCCACACTTATCACCGGCATCATTGCAGAACTGCTGGCCAAGCCAGCTAACCGCAAGGCAGGCATCCCCCAGCTGCTCCAAGAACTGTTGAAACGGCAGTATTCCGTCCGAGTGCTCTACACGGCAGGCCACTGGCTCGACATTAATAGTATTGAAGATGTGGTGCAGGCGGGAAACTTCTAGGCCTCACCGTCTTGGGCTATTTGCCAGTCTCACTTCAATCTGGCGACCCGAAAGAACCCATTATCGAGAAAATAAAACGCATTCTTGCCACGGGCACCGAAAAAGCTGCGGCGGACGGAATAGGGAGAATTATTGGTCAAATATTTAGCTTGGCTTCTTCGTAAATAAATCTTTGGGACCATTCACCCCATCAGGGATTACACTTGAAAATATTGAGGGCGACAGTCATTCCTCCAAGTTAACCCTCCTCGCCTTCCGTCATGAACAACCTGCCAGTTGAACAACTTGTTGAGCAAAGCGTATGATCACTTATCGTATGATCCAGTCTGGGCGCTGCATCATACTGACAGGGAGAACCGAGCCATGGCTTCGGTATTTTCCATCCCTGCAGCTTCCTTCTACTACCCTCACGACCAACTAACTCAATCGCGTCACTCCCCTCACCTCTTCATGGAATCTCGGCGAATGACGCCGACTGGTGCATGAAGTAACCAAGGAGGTCTCTATGACATCCTCCGGCAAGTGGCAATCGGGAGTTCTCGTTCTGATGTTCTGCTTAAGTGTGGCCGGCTTAATTTGGCCGAGTAGTGCGACGGCAGAAGGGACTGCTGTGAGTCTGCCTGTCGAAACGGTGGCGGACTATCTATACGCCATGATTGAAGCGGACCGTGAGGTGTACACCAAGCATGTCGTTGAACGAATGCAGATCAAAGGTGTGGTCGTAGCTTCGGAGAACTGGGAGGAGAAAAATACGCTGCCGCTCCCCGCTCAATTCCTGATGGAATCCGGCCGCGTCATAGCAAGAAAAAACATCGGGATACAGTATCGATTGATCAGCCTCTGGCCGATCAACAAACGGAATGTCGCCCGAAGCGAGTTCGAGAAGGAAGGTCTAGGAACTATTCTCACCCATCAGACCAAACCCTATACCGGTTTTGTGAAGGAAGGAGGCGCTAGGTATTTCCAGGCCGTCTATCCGGATCTTGCTGTGACTCAGGCCTGCATCGGCTGCCATAATTCCCATCCGGACAGCCCCAAACGGGACTTCAAGATCAATGATGTCATGGGAGCGATCGTGATCAGTATTCCAGTGAAATAGAAACACACACTGGAAAGGTCACGATCTGGTCAATGTCTTGCGATCAGATCCAGCCGATCTCAAGAGCGTTAGGTATCCCACTCCCCATCCTCGTGAGGTGGGTGTACTCTTGTTCCACGAGTACAGCCTATCGAAATTCCACTAGGGTTGTGATAGTTTTCCGCCGCCACATAGCAAGAGGCCTCATCAATGAACTCGTTCAGAAGGCTGCTATGACCGATCGCTCCAACGATTCTACGCCGACTGAAACGTCTGATCATTCCCGCGCCAGAGTCTTGGCTGCTCTCCTCGATGCACATCACACCACATTCTATACCGTCGTAAGCGTCATCCAGGCTACCTGTTTCGGATTTTTGGTGTTAGTGGCCTTAGAGGCAGGTACGCACTATGGGTTGTCCCAATGGCTGCTCACAGCGAACACGTTGGCCATCATCGTACTGGTCTGGAACGGGTTCGTGAGAGGGTTCATTGTTCTTTCATATGTGCCGAAACTGGTCGACGGTGTGATGCCGTTCGCGCTGGGCGCCGCGCAATGCTTCGCGGCCTATTTTGCTGGGCACGATGTGCACAGCTGGTATTGGAGTATCACCGCGCTGAGCCTTATCGGTTGTCTTGGATATGTCAACGCCGAGATCAACGCCCGAATCAACCCCAAGGAAAACTCGCACATCATGGTCTTTTATGGTCGGCAGTTGCGGATATTACAGGTCTCTGCGCTCTGTATGGCTGCCGTGTGCGGGGGTGTCGCGTATTCGGCCAGCTGGTCAAATGAGATACTGACCTTGCTGTCGTTCGTATTCACTGCTGTCCACGCGATAGGGGACGAAGTGCTTTGGCTGAAGTTAGAACGATTCGCCCGCGGCAAGAAGTGATGAACAGGAGGACACCAGTCTCCTTACTTAATGGGAGCAAGCGACTGTCCGTTCTCCGACATACACTTCCAAAACTTAAATCTTCCCCGATCGATGCCGACCGTGTTGACGATGCCTCCCGATACATGCGCGCTGAAATGGCTACCCGGCACTTCTCTCTCGGCTGTCTTTACGCATTGATCGACCATGCGTTCGAGTTCACGCTGTTGTGTCTCTGAGGGAGTGGAAACGAAAGGCACCGTTGTGAAAGATTTTTTATCTTGCGCCTCGGCAATGGCCACGCACATCGATGCGGCAATCACGAAAAGCAGAATGCGGTGAGATTTTATCACCTTACACCGACCTTCCCACGATACTGCGATCGCCAATCACTGCGCTGGCACGTGAGACGTCGCCTGCCGGCTGTGCGCGAGACAGGCGGACGTGCGTGCAATACCATGATGACTCATGCAAAGCTATGCCTTCTTCGCGCACCGAAACCCAGGGAAGTATAAGCTCCGGAACGATGGGGGATCCCAGTACCGATCCGAGGATCGCAGGTTTCGCGCACTGCTGTTCCAGGCTCCGCCACGTATCACTTTGAACCCGCCTGTTGGCAATCCTTCCGGATTTTGTTGCCGACCGTTCTTATAATAATCGGCGTCATACCAGTCGCTGACCCACTCCCAGACATTCCCAGCCATATCATACACACCATAGGGGCTCTTACCTTTTTCCAACGACCCCACCGGCGCCAATGCCTCCAAATCGTTCGAGCCATATTTCCCATAGTTCGCATGGAGCGACGTCGGAGGATCGTTCCCCCATGGATAGAGACGGCCATCTGTCCCTCGTGCCGCCTTCTCCCACTCGGCCTCTGTCGGCAAACGTTTACCGACAGATTTACAATAGGCGGCCGCGTCCGCCCAATCTACCCCCATGACCGGACGCTTGTGGTATGCCATTTGGTTCATCTTGTTCCAATCCGGAGGGAGATGACCTCCCCCTGACCGCAGAAAATCCCCATACTCTCCCACCGTCACTTCATAGACATCGATGGAAAAACTATCGATAGTGACTTTGTGCGCCGGTCGTTCGTCTGCATCACCATCCTGACTCCCCATCGTAAATTCGCCCGCCGGTATCACCACCATCGACCCCAGCGGAGGTTTCGTTACCATAGATTTCTCTTGGCCCACTGTCTGCCCTGGGTGTAATTCCTTAGCCCCATTCTCGCCGGGTGGCGTGGCCATCGCCTGAAAAGCCGCGAGCACAAACAACGCAACCAGTACAAGCATCCGTCTCATGAACCGCCTCCGCTATCTACTGAAAACACCATGACACCCTCCCTCTCATAGCCCAATGGGCGGGAACTATAAAGCTTCGCGCCTCAGAAAAACAACCCGGTAAGACCCCGAAATTACCCCCGTTAGGTCCATCATGCGGCCGCACTTCGGATGGAAGAAGGCCGCATGACATAACGAATGGTGATGGAAATTCAAGCGAAGAAGCCAGGAGCCAGAGGTAATCAATTCTTCGCGCACCGAAACCCGTTGAGCCCCTGGTCTGTCGGCGAAATGAGACTCCGATTCGACGAGCGCATAGCTCGAGGATTGCTGTTCCACGCACCGCCACGGACCGCCCGAGTCCCACCCGTCGACGGTCCTGTCGGATTCTTCGACGGGCTGACCTTATAATAGTTATAGTCATACAAATCACTGACCCATTCCCACACATTCCCGGCCATATCATAAATGCCATAGGGACTCTTGCCCGTTTCAAACGAACCCACCGGCGCCAAGACCGCATGATTGTTCCACTCCGGTTTTCCAAAATTCGCATGAAGCGGCGTTGGCGCCTCGTTACCCCATGGGTAGACACGGCCATCTGTTCCACGCGCCGCCTTCTCCCACTCCGCTTCTGTCGGCAACCGCTTGCCGACCCATTTGCAGTATATGGACGCTTCCGTTGAATCCACATTGGCAATCGGACGCTTCTGATTCGCCGACTGATTCATCGTCTTCCAATCCGATGGCGGATCGATCCCTTTCGCCTGTAGAAATGCCGCATACTGCCCCACTGTCACTTCATAGACATCCATGGAAAACGAATCCACATAGACTTTGTGTTCCGGTTGTTCGTCTGAATCTCCCGCAGCGCTCCCCATCGTGAACTCTCCAGCCGGTACCACTACCATTGCCCCCTCAGGCGGTTTGGCCGCAGCAGGTGTCTCCTGACTCGGTTTCTGCCCCGTGGCCGGTTCCTTAGCCCCCTTCTCAACGGGTGGGGCGGCCATCGCCGGGTAAACCGTGAGCCAAAGTAATGCGACCAGTACCAGTATCCATCTCATGAACCGCCTCCGCTTGTTGTTAAAGAATATCCGGCCACCCTCTCCGCACATAACCTAATCGGCGGAAACTATAAAGCTTCGCGCCACAAAAACACAACCGAGTCAGATCATACTGTTGCCTTATCTAGTAGGGTGTCAAAACAATCAGCCTGCATGCCACTATAGTGAAGCGTGTGACGTGAAAGAATCACCCTGTTTACAGGGCGATTGCTGCCCAGAGCTTCACAACAACCCACAAGACTGCTGCAATGGCGATCAGCAACAGCACGACCGTGCCGATGATGATAACGGCGATATACAGCTTGGCCTGCTGCGTTTCTCGATAGGGTTGAGTCGCAGCTCGCCGTAGCAATTCGGCATTTCTCGCGTGACTGCGAAACCAGATGGAAAAGAGATCGCCAAGGATAGGGATTGCGCCGACCGTTCCATTGATAAGGAGATTAACGCTCATTCGTGTGATGACGATCTGCGGCACGCGAAGCCGCGCAGCCAATATCAGGATGACGGTCCCGATAAGATTGGCGATCATGTCACCGACTCCGGGGATCAATCCGAGCAACGGATCAAGTCCGATATAGAACGGTGTGCCGGGGATTTTGACGGTGGTATCCAGAATTTTGGCTAAGAATTCAGCCGTGGCCAGCATGGCTTTCCGCTGGGGATCGGAAGATGAAGACTCTGGGGGAGACGAGAGGTCTGGTCAGCCACGATGCGATCGAGCGTGGTGTTCTTTGAGCCAGCAGCGACCCATCACAACAAGCATGCCAGATGCGATCGCATGAACGGCTGCCGGTTCGTTGCTGACTCCTTCTTGCATCCAGATCGCTTTGGCGCCATGAGTGATCGCGTCTTCGACGATGGGAACCACTTCTTCGGACTTTCTGAAGATATTCACGAGATCGATGGTGCCGGGCACAGCTGCTAGTGAAGGGTACGCCGGTTCGCCAAGGACGTTCGTTTCGTTCGGGTTCACTGGGATGACTCGATAGCCCTGTGTCTTCATGTAACTCGCCACCCTATAGGATGGCCGTGCCGGATTCGAGGACAGTCCCACCACAGCGATGATGTGGCAATCTCGCAAAATCTGCTCGATGATCGCCGTCGATTGATTTGACATCTCTTCCTTTCCCTGACAAGTACTGTAAACCGTACCATGAGTCGGACAGCTCGGACAATTCCTCTCCTGGCCCGAAAGGATAGATTTCTTGACCACATGGCCTGAATCAGTCATATCACCTTGACCGTTCCAGGTTGGTGAACATCTACGATGGAGATCCCTATGCGCGTGCGATCGATTGGCTCTGGTCACGCTCTCGTGAGGCGACTGACCCTCATATGGTTCCTGCTACTCCCCTGTGCGGCTCTGGCAGAGGACGAGACGACGCTCCCTCTCTCTAAGATTGTGCTCTATTCCAGCGGCGTAGGGTATTTTCAGCATGACGGTACAGTCAACAACCGAACACAGCTCGACCTCCATCTCCACGCAAACCAGATCAATGACATGTTGAAAAGTCTGGTCGTTCAAGATTTCGGCGGCGGTAAGATCTCGACCGTGACCTATGGCTCACGCGATCCGGTGACCAAAACACTCAGCGGCTTCGGGATCAATCTGAACGGCAATCCCACCCTGGGGCAGATCCTGACCCAAGTCAGGGGAGAGCCGGTCGAAGTGACCGCGCCTAATCCGATTTTCGGCACATTGATGGGTGTGGAGCAGAAAACTGAATCCATCGGCGAAGGGTCACAACACCGTGTCATCGAGCAGGAATATATCACGCTCCTGACAGAAGACGGGTTTCGCTCACTTTTATTGGCGAACGTACAACGCATCAAATTGACCAACCCCGCGTTGAATGCTGAGCTGCACCAGGCGCTGGCCACACTTGCAACGAATCACGATGGCCAGAAAAAGATAGTCTCAATCACCTTCGACGGCTCCGGGAGCCGCCAGGCCCGTGTTGCGTACCTGACTGAGACTCCGGTCTGGAAGACCAGCTATCGACTCGTTCTGGACGAGGACAAGGCACCCTATCTGCAGGGCTGGGCCATTGTGGAGAATCAGACCTCACAGGACTGGAACAACGTGAAGCTCTCGCTTGTCTCCGGACGACCTATTTCTTTCACGATGGATCTCTATCAACCACTCTATAACCCACGTCCAGTCGTACAGCCCGAGTTGTACGCCAACCTCAAACCTCAGACATACGGCGATGCCATGGATGAATTGAGGCCGATAACTCCGGCTCCTCCAGCCCGTAGCGAGATGAAGAACGAGCGCATGCTCGGCAAGATGGCACAAAGTTTTTCACGTGAACGGTCCAAAGTCCCGACTGCCGATGCTGAAATGGCGGTGAGCAATTTGGAAGAAGGCGTGACTCCCACGGCGATGGCTGAAGACAAAGGCGAGCTGTTCGAATATCGAATCGATCAGCCCGTCACCCTGTCAAAACATACCAGCGCGCTGCTGCCTATCATTGGCCAATCACTCCAAGGCCAGAAAGTGTCGCTCTATAATCAAAATGTGAATGCGAAACACCCACTGAATGGGTATCGGTTAAAAAACACTTCGGCCCTTCATTTGATGCAAGGCCCCATCACGCTTTTCGACAGCGGAGCCTATGCGGGCGATGCACGCATTGAGGATCTTCCTCCGGGGCAAGAGCGATTGATCAGCTATGCCCTCGATCTCAAGACTGAAGTGGAACCGAGACTCGAAGGTGGTACGCAAGAACTAGCGAGCGTGACGCTGAAGAAGGGCACCATGCTCATTTCACGCCGCTTGGTCGAAGACCGGACCTATCTCGTGAAGAACCGTGACGCCAAAGCCAAGACCCTATTGATCGAACAACCTTATCGTACAGACTGGAAACTTGCCGAACCAAAGGAACCGACCGAACGAACGCGCGACCTGTACCGCTTTAGCGTCATAGTCGAGCCGAGGAAAAGCGCAACGCTCCGCGTCAAGGAAACGCTGCCCCTTCAGGAATCGATCCTCTTAATGGAAGGCGGCATCGACCAAATCGCCTATTACCAGCAAGCAAAAGAAATCGGCCCTAAGGTGAAAGAAGCACTGCAACGGGTCGTGCAATTGCGCAGCAGACTGGACGACGTTCGCGCCCAACGGACCCGCCTAGACCATCGCACTACTGAGATCACCGCGGAGCATGCTCGCATTCGCGAGAACATGCAGCGTCTCCAGCAGAACTCCGATCTCTACAATCGCTACGTCAAGAAATTAGACCAGCAGGAGACCGAACTGGAGAAGCTGCGCAAAGAGATCGAAAGTCTCAAAAACATGGAAGAAGAACATCGACGGGAACTGCAGAGCTATGTGATGAGCCTGGACATCGCCTGATCCTGGTAGCTCACATTATCCATGACACTTCTACGGCAAGCGCGGCTATGACGGGCGGCCTCGCCGCTCAGCCCTTCGACCTACCGCATGAGTATGCCTCAGAGATTCACCTCTCCGAGTGCCCGTCTCGCGGCGCGTCTGCACGCGTTCGTGACGAACCTTCATGGGTTACGCAGGCGAGCCAAAAAATCGCTTGATATCATCTACCGGCGCGCAGCCGACAAGGAGATGGTCATCCGGCGAGACTATGAGGGGAACTCCTGCCTGCCCTGTTAAATGCCAGGCCGTTTCCCATGCTTGAGCCATCCGGCGATCCTCGCTCTCGATCGTTTCCAAACTTTCTGATGAACTTCCCGCCTGCTCAACCAGTTGCCTGAGCACCTCCGTATCAGAGATGTCCTTGCCTTCGCACCAAAATGCCCGATACGTCTCACGCACAAAGGTCATCATATGCGACGGGTCGCGCCGTAAGAGCGCCACGGCTTGTTCAATCGCCGGCCTCGTGTTCGGTTTACCAGGAGGAAGTGCAATCGGCAACCCTGGCGCCAAGCGCTGCACAACCGATACTTCATGACGCAGTTCGGCGCCCAACGAACCCTGCCACGGCTTCATCGGGCGAGGCAGATGCGACGCATGCTGCACCCCTCGCCATTCACAGCGGTCGAGCACATTCATTTCGTGCAACCGTTCATGCATGGCATAACAAAACGGGCAATTGAAATCGCTATACAGAACGTTCCTCTTATCAATCACTCTGCATATTCTCCCCTGAAGTCAGTCCTGCACATAGCGTCTTGGCATTGATCGCGAACAGCCATGCTCGAACGATATCTACTATCGTGACTGGCTGTCAAGCTTCCGAGGGATGACAGATTGTCAGCAGAAGACTACGGCGGCGATTGAGCGGGACGCCCGTCGGGCTCTGTGAGGAGGCATTCCAGTTTTGCGCGGAGAGCGGGGAGGGTTATTGGCTTCGTGACGACGTCATCCATTCCGGCTTGCCGGCACTTCTGTTCGTCCTCAGATGACGCGTGCCCGGTAAGGGCAATGATGGGTAGATGCCTGGTCGTGGTGTGCTCTTGTCGCCGGATCTCTTGCGTGGCTTCATAGCCATTCATCACCGGCATCTCACAATCCATCAGCACAACATCGTAGGTAACATGAGCAATGGAATCTACCGCCTCCCGCCCATTCCGCGCCACCTCTACCTGGCATCCCAGCTTCTGCAGAAATTTGCAGGCCACAACCTGATTGATCTCATTGTCATCGACGACAAGAATCCTGAGCGGTGTCGTGCGATCCGTCATTGCTGCAAGGGATGGCTTCACAGACTGAGAGGAAGCCGCGCGCTGGATCTCCGGTAGCAGGTTTGTGAAATACGTAAAGGCACTACCCTTTCCCGGCTCGCTCTCTACCATCATGGCCCCGCCCATGAGCTCAACCAGTTGGCAACAGATCATCAACCCCAGTCCGGTTCCCCCGAATCGCCTCGCCGTCGACTCCTCTGCCTGGGCATACGCTCCGAATAATCGTGTTTGCTGATCCTCCGTGATGCCGATGCCCGAATCCTTGACCGTCCACTGGAGAACGATGGTATCGGAATTCTCCTGACGGCTCGGCACTGTCTTCACGGATATGTGAATCCAGCCTTTCTCGGTAAACTTGACGGCATTACCAACCAGATTAAACAGAATTTGCCGCAAGCGAACCGGATCGCCGCGTAACACAGCGGGGATGTCCGTTGCCAGTTGAACCTGAACGAGCAACCCTTTTTTCTTCGCTGCGTTCGACGTCAGTGTCACGACATCCTCGATAAGGGCCTGCAACTCCACATCGGCGACTTCCAAGGACATCTTTCCCGCTTCAATTTTTGAGAAGTCAAGAATATCGTTCACGAGCACTAAGAGCGACTCAGCCGACCGATGCATGGTTTCCAATAGCTGCCGTTGCTGATCGGTGAGAGAGGTGTCCTCAAGCAGTTGCGTGCATCCCAACACGCCGTTCATCGGCGTGCGTAATTCATGGCTCATCGTGGCCAGAAAAATTGCTTTCGCGCGGGTCGACTCTTCTGCCGCTTCTTTCGCACGACGCAATGCCACATCTGCCGTCACATCGACCCCATAGGCCCTGACCTGCTTCAAATCCCCCAACGGAAAGAAGGACCAGGCCAGCACACAGTCCTCAGCCCGATGCTCCAATCGAATGGTGGGTTGCTTCGAATGAAGACAGTGCGTCAACACATCCTGCAAGTTCGGCGGAAAGACGGCTTCCACCCGTCCTTGAATGGAGCCGCGACTGAGAAGTTGCACCATGGCGGTATTGGCGTAGAGCATGATGCCGGTTTCATCGAACTCCACAATGGGACTCGGCGCATCCTCCGCGAGTCTGGCCACCCGTTGAATATCCTGCTCCGCTTCCCGTTCCACCGTCAGGTCACGACACACAACAAGTGCCCCAACACGCTCCAAACCCTGACACCTCGGCCAGAACGTCGCCGCGATCTCAATCCCCGCACCATCGGCCCTGATCCATTGATGGGACGGTATCATTGTGACTTCACCGGTTTGTACGGTATGTTCCAAGGGACAACTGCGATGGCTTCCCTCCTTTGAGGAAAAGCAGCCCACCAGCTCGTGAAACGCTGAACCGATGACATCCTGATGACGGCCTATGAGCTGCTGCGCCACGGGGTTGAGAGACAAAATTCGACCCTCTCGATCGGTCACAAACATCGCTTCTCCAGATGACTCGAGAGTGAGAAATGTGTCCTCACGGGTGGGAAACCAGGACAGCTTTCCCTTTGAGGTAGGGTCAGGGGTAGGACTGATGGACAAGCTCATGCGGCCACCTGTCTGAGAATAGCCTCGACATCGAGACCTTCTCGTTCCGCACTTCGCACATCGCGAATCGTCCGGCCTCCCTCTGGTTCATGGATCAAATTCAAGGGAACCGGCGGAAGACATGGCTTGCCTGACTGGTCTCTGCAGACATACAGAAGGGGCAGATGGACTTTCCCCGGTGTGATGGCACCAACGACAGCAAGTTCCCCGGAGCTCAAGCTCACCACACTATACAGAGGATAGACGCCGATCGCTCGAATCAGGTGCGAGACGACCTGCGAGAGCGCTTCATCGGCTCGATACCGTTGGTAGAGCTGCGTCAAAGCCTGATTTGAAGACATCGGAATGAGACCTGTCTGACCGGTAACAAGCTCATCATACTGATCGATCATTCCAATCAATCGAGTCGCGTCATGATGTGCCGCTGACATCTCCCCAGTCTGTTCAATCGGCGCGGTCAGACTATGATGACCCTTCACGATGGCGAGAACTGCCTGGTCCGTCGATCCGCTCTTTTCGAGAATCGTGACTCCATGAATTGTATGGCTCTCGTACAGAGCCTGTTGAGCCAGCGACATCATTTTTGGCCGCTTCACAATATTCTGGGGTAAGCGCACGAGCCCGATGTCATGGAGCAATCCCCCAGTCCCCAATTGCTGCAACCGTTCACGAGAATAATTCAAGGCCTGCCCAAGCATCACGGAAAGAGTACACACTGTCAGACCATGTTCGTGAAGCGTTGGATTTGGCTGTCGCAATCCTAGCACTGCATAACAGGCGGCCTGCGCGTCAAGAATGCCGGCAATAATCTCATCGGTGAACTGGCAGACGACATCATATTGTATAAGCCCGGTTTTGCGCGTCTGATCAAACAGGTCTTTCAGACGCTCTACAAATTCGGCACGACGCTGCTTCGCCTTTGAAAGACCCTCCGCCAGCATGACCGCAGGGGGCGGCAAAGAAGACGCTCCGGAAGGAGCCGCAGGATGGAGTGGCGTGGGATCTTCGAAAAGAACAGTCTCGACCAATACTGACTGAGAGGTTTCATGGTCGACAATGTCCAGCCCCTGCTCTGTGTCGATTGTCACCTCGGTGATTCCAGCGCGCCGAAGGGCCTCGATTTCCGATTGATCCTTGATCTTGAACTTATGGCGAAGAAACGGCGTCTGCAGCCACGAGCGGTTTACACCGATCAGGTACATGCCAACCACGAGACGAGTAAGGGGAATGTTCCGTTCGGCCACAGGTCCGACCCTCAAGAGCACTAAACGATATGCACCTCTACTTTATCGGTACGTTTTCGTAACTCTTCAGCCCAGGGGTAGAATGTTTATTATTCGATAGTGTTCATTGTGGCTAATTCTCACACGTTTGGTGCTCAAATGACGAAACAAGTCGGGAGTCAAGTTCTCCGCCCAACTGACCGATATATATGCCGAAAGGCCGCAACAGGCTACCCGCCAAGTCGTTGGAGGCAACGCTTGACACAGACGCTCATGGAGGTGCCCCATGATATCTACTATTCACGCAGTCTTTTCCGGGCTAGGGGCCTATGCGAAACAAATTGAGGTCTCGGCGAATAATGTGGCCAATATCAATACCGACGGATTCAAGAAATCTCACACGGAGCTTGTCTCGGTAGAAACCGGAGGCGTGCTCCCTGTTGTTCGAAAAGACAACTCCGCCGGCCCTATGGTATTACGTGATCGCGGCTATGGTCCAACTCCGGTTGAATTATCGAACGTCGATCTCGGCGAGGAAACCGTCGTGCAGATCATCGGGCAACGAGGATTTGAAGCCAACCTGAACGTCTTAAAGACTGCGGACAATATGCTGGGCAGCATCCTGGATATCAAGGAATAGACACCCTCGTAGTCAACAGAACCTACGCCGGCAGAAGACCGACCGCATAGCATTCCACTCCGGCAGTATGGTATGTCCCAGCCCATGGCTGGCCCCCGTGTTCTGCTGCTCATCCCTCCGCTCACTCAGCTGAATACTCCCTACCCCTCCACCGCCTATCTCATGGGGTTCCTCCGTGGCCATGGGATCCACGCCTCCCAAGCCGATCTCGGCATTGAAATGGTGCTCCGGCTCTTTTGTCGAGCAGGACTCAAGATTCTGTTTGATCAAGTGCGCACCTATCACGATGAATTGCCCGGTGAAGCCAGGCAGATGCTGGCGATCGAGCCGGCCTATCTGAATGCCATCGATCCTGTCATTGAATTTCTCCAAGGGCGTAATCCCTCACTAGCCTTGCTCCTTGCCCGTCCAGGATTTCTCCCCCAAGGTCCCAGGTTTTCCGGCGAGACTGCACGGGCATCATCACATGTCTTATCTGATCAGGATCGCGCAAAGCGGCTCGCGACCTTGTTTCTCGAAGACCTAGCCGATCTCGCCCAGGCGACCGTCTCTCCCCATTTTGCTCTCAACCGATATGCCGAACACATCGCCCGAGCCGCCTCCTCATTCGACACTATCATCGAAGCAGTAGACATTCCCCCGACACTGACGGATCGATTCATGCTCGAATCCCTATGGGAGCATCTTGACCGCGTCAACCCATTGCTTGTCTGTCTCACTGTTCCCTTTCCCGGAAACCTCTATGGCGCGTTTCGTGTGGCTCACTCGATCAAAACCACACGACCCGGCATGGTCATTGCCCTCGGTGGCGGATATGCGAACACCGAGCTTCGACGCCTATCTGACCCCCGCGTATTCGATTACGTTGATTACGTGACACTCGACGACGGAGAGCGGCCGCTGCTTTCATTGATCGAACATCTGGCGGAAACCAGACCGCGCGCGCGACTTTGCCGGACATTCTATCGAGACAGGGATCAAGTGGTCTTCGCGAACGATACGTCGGAACAGGAGTTCAGCATGGACGAGGTGGGTTGTCCGACGTATAGCGGCCTGACACTGGATCGCTATCTCACAATCTTGGACAGCACGAACCCGATGCATCGCCTTTGGTCGGAAGGTCATTGGAACAAGCTCACGGTTGCTCACGGCTGTTATTGGAAGCAATGCACGTTTTGCGACGTCGGACTCAACTACATCAGCCGCTACGAAATGACGCCGACCGATCGGCTCATCCAACAGATCGAACAGTTGATCGCAGAAACAGGCTGCCGGGGATTCCACTTCGTCGACGAGGCAGCGCCTCCCGCGGCATTAAAATCGCTCGCCTTGACGCTATTGGAACGGGGCATCACCATTTCATGGTGGGGGAATATTCGCTTTGAAGAAGCATTCACGCCTGACCTGTGCCGACTCCTGGCAGCCTCGGGTTGTATCGCGATGACGGCTGGACTTGAAGCGGCATCAGACCGTCTACTGGAAAAGATCAAGAAAGGGATTACCGTCGATCGCACCGCGCTGGTGGCAGCGGCCTTCAAAGACGCAGGCATTCTTATTCATGCCTATCTCATGTACGGATGCCCCTCTGAGACCATGCAAGAAACGATGGATTCACTGGAGCGAGTGCGTCAATTGTTCGCAACAGACCTGATTCAATCCGCCTTCTGGCATCGCTTCACCGTCACGGCGCATAGTCCGATCGGGCTCAATCCAGCTACCCATGGATTGCGCATCCTCGGACCCGAGTTTCAAGGCT
Source organism: uncultured bacterium (assembly GCA_965233175.1). Classification (GTDB taxonomy): domain Bacteria; phylum Nitrospirota; class Nitrospiria; order Nitrospirales; family Nitrospiraceae; genus Palsa-1315. The sequence continues at coordinate 24,329 of CBDDRW010000030.1, read as the reverse complement.
TTGCGGAGAACGATCTCCAGCACCAAGACCAACGTGGCGAGACACCTGAATGGCTCGGCGAAGGACTACGCCGGTCGCTTCTGAATTACATAGAGATGCGAGGGCTCACACTCGACATTCGGCAATGGTTCGACCAAACCGTGCCACCGCCACGCGTCTCATCCACATGGATACGGCATCTTCTCAAGGAAAGAACTGTTACGGATGATCCTCAGGCAGAGCGGCGGTTTATCTGGCTCGGCGGGCAACCAATTTGTGAACGGACTAGAGGGAGAACACGTCTCATACTTCCAGGGCGCAGCAGCGATCAGACCGTCACACTCACTCATACTCACGCTCAATGGCTTCATGATCTGATTCAGCAGTCCAGGCCTCACAATAACTCATCACATCCCTACCCCCTCCTTCGTGAAACGAACATTTCTTTTCCAGGTACCGTCAAGGAATTTGAGACCTTCTTGGGTACGACATCATGGAAGAAGGTTCGCAGGGCCGGCCTCCTACTCATATAGAAGCAGAATGCTGAAAAAGTCCTCCAGCTTCGTTCTCGCTTCGTTCAGATCCTCAACGTACCCCAGAGGGTACGCCTCCGGCTCTTCACTCGCTGCGGCCTTGCTGGACGGCCTTTTTGAGCATCCTTCAAAGATATTCTCTTCATCTCCTAACGCAAAGCGAGAGACCAAAATATTATGAATTGTCGATCGTCTTCCCTGACCTCCTAACTTGATTCTTGGAAGGCATCATGAGACGTTATCGCCCATAAAAAGGAACATGTGCCTATGCTCCTGATCCAAACTGCTGGGCTCTTCATTCTCACAGCACTTGCTGAAATCGTCGGCTGTTTTCTTCCATACCTCTGGCTTCGCAAAGGCGGATCGATCTGGCTCTTAATTCCTGCGGCGCTCAGTCTCGCTGCCTTTGTCTGGCTCCTGACGCTTCATCCCGCCGCCAGCGGTCGGGTCTATGCTGCTTATGGTGGGGTCTACGTGGCAACGGCCCTCGTCTGGCTGAAAGTTGTGGATAGCGAGAAACTTACCGTCTTTGACTGGGCTGGGGCCGGAATCGCCATGCTTGGTATGGCTGTGATCGTCTTTGGCTGGACCGCGAAGGAATAACTCACGACTCCACAGTCACGACATGTATCCTTCTCTCGTGCATCCTCTTGCCTCCGTAAGCAACGTTTGAGAGTCTGCTTCGCGCCGCTGAACAATCCTTTGCTCCATCCACCGATACAACACGGGCATCACCACAAGGATTAAGGCTGTTGATGAAAACAACCCTCCGATCACGACTGTCGCAAGCGGCCGCTGTATTTCGGAACCAGGTCCGGTGACCAGCAGCAAGGGAATGAGCGCCATCATCGCAACGAATGCAGTCATCAACACAGGGCGCAACCGCAGGACCATGCCAGTCAGCACAGCCTCGTCCAATGACATCCCCAGTTCACGGAGTTGGTTAATATAGGCGATCTTTACGACCCCGTTGAGCACTGCGACACCAAACAACGCAATAAAGCCGACGGAGGCGGGGACCGAGAGATAGAGCCCGCCGACCAACAGCCCCAACAGGCCGCCGACCATCGCGAACGGAATCGCGAGCAGGATCAGCGCGGCTTGTCTGAGGTTTCCAAACGTAAAAAAGAGCAACAGAAAGATCAGGCTAATGACCAGAGGCACCACAACGGCTAGGCGTGCCATGGCCTTCTGTTGGTTTTCGAATTGGCCGCCCCAGGTCATATAGTAACCGGGCGGGAACCGTACCTGACGGGACACTACCGTTTGAGCCTCTTGTACAGCGCCGACGAGGTCGCGCCCGACCACGTTAGCCTCGATCACAATCCGGCGGCTCGCATGCTCACGACTGATCTGCGCCGGCCCTTCCACAATTTGGATGTCGGCCAGTTCGCGAAGGGGAATGCGGGAACCGTCCGGCGCGGTCACCCAGAGCGCTGCTACCGCCTCCACATCGGCGCGGCGATCATCCGGAAATCGCACCATGATTGGAAAGCGCCATTGCCCTTCGAACACCTCCCCGGCGGCAATCCCACCCCCGACGGCTTCAATCACCTCCGTGATCTCAGCCACGTTGATTCCATGACGCGCGATCCTGGCGCGGTCGATGTCGAGCTTCAAATAGTAGAGGCCCGACACCTGCTCGACTCGCAGATCAGCCATGCCCCGCACCTGCCGCAACTCCCGAGCAATCTCGTCTGCCTTCACGCGCAACGTCTCAAGATCATCGCCGAACAATTTGACCGCGACCTGGGATCGGACTCCCGACGCCAGTTCATCGACACGCATGGCAATCGGCTGAGACAACCCGAACGAGATGCCGGGCACTTGTTCCAATCGCCGGCGGATCTGCTCTTCAATTTCGGCCTTGGACTTGGCCTGCCACTCGGAGTCGGGTTTGAGCAAGACATACATATCGCTGAGTTCCATTCCCATCGGATCGGTCCCCAGTTCATTGGCTCCCGTGCGTGAGACCACGGAGCGCACGTCCGGTATCTCCAGCAACAATCGTTCGACGTCCCCAGAAATGTTCAGTGATTCGGTCAGACTGATGCTCGGAAGCCGCATCATATTCACCACGACCGTCCCTTCGTCCATGATCGGCACGAACTCACGGCCAATGAACGGAACCAGGGCTATCCCGCCGACAAGCAAGCCGACCGCTGCAATAACAACTAGACTGGTTCTGCGGATAGCCCACTCCAACAGCCGGCGATATCGCCGCCGGACACGCTCCAATAGGCGCCCGCCCTCGGTTACAACACGAGGCCTCATCAGCATCGCCGCCAGCACAGGAACCACCGTCATCGAGAGCACTAAGGAACTCAGGAGGGCGATCACCACTGTCAGGGCCAATGGAATGAACATCTTGCCTTCCATCCCTTGGAGAGCCAGGAGCGGAACAAAGGTCAAGGCAATGATTAGCTCTCCGAAGAGGCTCGGCTTCCGCACTTCCATCACTGCGCGTAAGACGATCGGAACACGATCGGCGACCGAGAGGACCCTGCCCTTGGTCTGTTCGCTCAGATGGCGCTCGACATTCTCCACCTGCACGATGGCCGCATCGACAATCATCCCCAGCGAGATGGCCAAGCCGCCCAACGACATCAGATTCGCCGACAGGCCGACTTGCTGCATGATCAGGAACGTGGCCAGGACGGCCAGCGGCAATGTCAGAGCGACGACAAGGGCGCCGCGAAGATTCCGGAGAAACAGATACAACACGAGGATCACGACCGCGGTGCCCTCCAGCAATGCTCCCTCAACTGTGGCGAGCGCCCGTGCCACTAATTCGATGCGATCATAGAACGGGACGATCTTCACCCCCGCCGGCAACACTTGGTTGATCAGCTCCACCTTGTCTTTCACCGCTGCAACCACCTCCCGGCTATTGCCGCCGCGCAGCATGACGGTGATGCCTTCGAGCACCTCGCCCTTCCCGTCACGTGTCACGCCTCCCAACCGGATCGCAGCCCCCTGGCGAACCTGCGCGACATCCCGGAGATAGATGGGCGTGCCCTTGTGCGCCGCCACCACGATCTGTTCCAAGTCCGTCGAAGAACGAGCCAACCCTACGCCGTATACGACCAACTTATCGCCGCCCTGCTCGATGTAACTGCCCCCGGCATTTTGGTTGTTCCCCTCGACGGCGGCGTGGACTTGGCGCAACGAGAGCCCAAAACTCGTCAATCGATTCGGATCGACGAGCACTTCATACTGCTTCGCCAGACCACCTAATGTGTCGACATCTGCAAGACCGGGGACGGCGCGCAGCATCGGACGGATGACCCAGTCTTGGAGGGTACGCAACTCCATCAAGGTCTGCTTCGAGCCCTCGACGAGATACATAAAGACTTCGCTCAATCCTGTACTGACTGGTCCAAGCATCGGTTCCGCGCTTTCTGGTAGACGAGCGCGCGCCTGAAGCATCCGCTCCAAGACAAGTTGCCGGGCGAAATAGATATCGATTCTGTCCTCAAAGACCACTGTAATGACCGAGAGCCCGAACCGCGACACCGACCGCAGCTCCGTTTTGCCAGGTAGGTTTGTGAACTCTATCTCCAAGGGAACGGTCACGAGGCGTTCGATTTCTGCAGGAGCCAGCGAGGGCGCTCGTGTGATGACTTGAACCTGGACTGGAGTCACGTCGGGAAACGCATCAATTGGCAAGTGGCGGAACGCCGCCACGCCGCTCACGATGAGCCCAAGCACGACGAGCAGCACAATAAGCCGTTGTACCAGCACGGTGTGGATCAGCCGTTCGATCATGGCGTACCCTCCGACGACATCTGTTCGCGAAGGTGCTCTGACTTCAGGGCGTAACTGCCTTGCGTTACCACTTCATCTCCCGACGTGAGTCCAGTCACAACCTGGATGTATTCGCTTGATGCCTGACCGAGCGTGACTTCGCGGGATTCGAACCGACGCGGTCCCCGCACCACGAAGACGACCGTCCGGCTGCCCACCTGTTGCACCGCCGCACGCGGCACACTCAAGACAGATTGCTCGTTCGTGACCAAACTGACCTCGGCAAACATTTCAGGCCGTAATCGGCCGTCAGAATTCGACACATCCGCTCGTGCCGCCACAGTCCGCGTCGTCGGATCGATGACGGCGCCGACATAGGTCATGGCTCCTTGAAATATCGCGTCCGGATAGGCCGACACCCTCACCTCGAAGATGAGCCCGGTTTTCAGACGACCGGCTTGTTGCTCAGGAAAATCTGCGCGCACCCAGACAGTCGAGAGATCTGCCACCGTGAGGAGCGTCTTATTAGGATCGATGACTTCGCCGATCGTGGCGTTCCGCTCGATCACTTCCCCGGAAAATGGGGCTCGGAGGGAGACTCTTGCGACCTCCGCATGAGGCAATGTCTTCGCTGCCAGCTGCTCGATCTCTCGCTCAGTCATGCCGAGTAAATGCAGTTTTTCCTCTGCTTCGTGCAGATCAGCTCGCGCGTTCTCATAATCGGCCTCGCGCCGCTGATGTTCACCCGCGCCGATTGCGCCGCGATCCAACAGCGCTGTGGCCCGCTCGAGCGCCTTTTCCACCACGCTCAACGTGGTCCTCGCCTTGCGATATTCCAACTGCGCTTCTCCAAAGGCCGGGCTATCGAGCAGGAGCAGCCGGTCGCCTTCCTTCACTCGATCGCCAAGGTTGGCATACACGGCCACGATGCGGCCGGGAACTCGCGCGCTCAGATGAGCTAATCGATTCTCGTTGGCCAAAATCTTTCCCGCTTGGGCTTTGAGGACCGTCCGGATCGGACGGAGAGCCACTCGATCGGTCTGAAGATGGGCAAGGGTCGCGCTCCCTTCCGTCAACTCGAGAATACCGGGCTCAGCGGACTGTGTGGCCGCTGAGGAAGACGGCTTCGGCTCGTCTGTTTGCTTCGACTCACAAGACACATGACTGATGGAAGCCAATAGGAACAGGGCGATCTGTAGAGGAGTCCATAATGCCGGCATCACGAATCGAGCATTCATGGCAACCCTCCCACTGCTCGCTCCAATCGAGCCAGCGCGATCGAATGATCGACTCGTGACTGGGTATATTCGAGCAAGGTCTGACGATACACGCGCTGCGCATCAATGACTTCGAGCAAACTCGCCACTCCATGGCGGAAACTGAATTGAGCGATGTCGAGCGCTTCTTTAGCTTGAAACAAGAGTCCTTGTTCGAAGACCTGCATCTGTGATTGAGCGGTCCTGACCTCCTGAAAGTGCTGCGTGATGGTCTGCTCCAATTCTTGCTGCATCCGAGCCCGCTCGGCTTGCGCCCATCGATGCGTGCCCATCGCCGTACCGATTTCTCCTTGCCGGCGATACCAAATGGGCAGCGGGACACTCAACCCTCCCGTGATGGATTCATCGCCGGCTTCTCTATGGTATTGGCCAATCACCGCCACATTCGGTATGCGCGATGCGCGCTCCTGTTCGATCGTGAATTCGGCTTGCTCAACCACGTGCTGCTGTCGCCGAAGTGCGGGATGCCGATCGAGTGCCTGCTCTGTCAGCAAGCCAAGATCCAACCCTGACCTCACCGTTTCAAATTCTCCTTGGATAGCAAATCTATCCCCCAGCGTCTTGCCCGTCACCGTATTGAGTTTGGAGCGGGCTACGAGCATCGCATTGTCCGCCCTCGCCAGATCTTTTTTGGATTTCTGCAATTCGACGGTCGCCTTGACAAGTTCGAATTTCGGCGCCTCTCGCGTACTGACACGCGCATTCACCAATTTCACGAGGTCTTCGACCGTCTTCAGATTCTCCCTCGCGAGCTGCGCCTCTTGTTGGGCAAAGAGCAGTTGAAAGAACGCCGCCTTCACCTCGGCCATGACCATCACTTTTGTTTCTTCCACGCCGGCGACGGCGCCGGCCAATCCTGCGTCAGCGGCGCGTTGTCTGGCAGCGCGTTTGCCCAGCCACTCCAACGGCTGTTCCACCGTAATCGTCCGCTCGGTGACGGACACACCGGTGCGAGGATCTCGAATCGACCCTCGGCCGGCCGAACCTATGATTGTGGGGTTCAGATAGGCGCCGGCCGTGACCCGTTGGCCTTGACTCTGTTCAAGGACTGCTTCCGCACCGCTCATCGCGGGGTTGTGTTGGAGCGCAAGTTGTACGACTTGGTTGAGTGTGTATTCGGGGGAACTGAGTTCGGTTGCGTAGCCAGGCATGGCCACAATCACCAAGCCAAGCAAGACGGTGACCTGATAGATGAATACGGGTTTCATACTGGGCCTCCCCTATCGGCGCCCATGGCCACTCGCCTCCGTCACGATACGAGACGGATGTGGAGCGCCGACAATATAGGTCGAAGCGTTAGGCGATGAGAAAAGACGCGATCACACGAGAGGGGGAGCGCGGGATGAAAGACTGGTCGTGAGAAGAAGAAGCTTTAGTGAAGGGCTGGGGTGCGGATGCCAAGCGACAGGAGGCCTCGCGGGCGGGTGCGCGTGGAAGAAATGTGCGGCGACATCCAGCGCGGTACCTTTCCCAATTTGCGACTCGGCAGAAGACGCGAGAACCGTATCGATTTCAAGGTGCTCGAATCCATGGAGCGGCAGCGCAACCAAATGAAGCGGACAGCGAGATTCGTCGTCTGCAACTGAGGCATGGTCATAGACCAAGAACTCACAGGGCAAGTCCTGAGAAAAAACAGTATGGACCGTGCCGCCATGCCGGTGATCCTCTGATCCATGGTGATGATCGGCCTCGGGATGGATATGAACCAATGGCGCAGCGAGCATCCATAAGGACGCCCACACAAGAACCACCAGCCGAGACCACGCCACGTTGCCGTGTAACCGTCGCATTGCGATTCAGCTTAGCATAGTCCATCTACCCCATCAATCAGCCGATTCCTTTCCTGTTCATTTCACGGACGGGTCGGAAGGAAACTCTCCCAGATAAACGAAGGGCGGGAGAAGCTCATCGCCACTCCCGCCCTTCTTGCCGATCAAACCGTTCGTTACTTATTCGGCTGCGGGGTATAGCGCAGATAGGGCTTTACCGTTTTGAAACCCTTGGGAAAGAGCGTCTTTGCTTCAGCATCGTTCACCGCCGGAGTGATGATGCAATCCTCGCCGTCCTTCCAGTTAGCCGGTGTGGCGACTTTAAACTTCGAGGTCAACTGTAGTGAGTCGACTACTCTCAAGAGTTCGTCGAAATTTCTACCACATGAAGCAGGATAGGTTAAGGTTAACTTTATCTTTTTATCCGGCCCAATGATAAACACCGATCGGACAGTCATGTTATCCATCGCATTCGGATGGATCATGTCATAGAGGGCTGCGACCTTTTTGTCAGGATCGGCGATAATCGGATAGTTCATCGTTGTCTTTTGCGTTTCATTGATATCGTTGATCCAACCCTTGTGCGAATCTATTGGATCGACGCTGATGGCGAGGACTTTCACCCCCCGCTTCTTAAACTCCGGTATAATCTTGGCAACGGTCCCCAATTCAGTGGTGCAGACCGGGGTATAGTCTTTGGGGTGCGAGAAAAGAATTCCCCACCCGCCGCCCAACCACTCGTGAAAGTTCACTGTTCCTTCGGTCGTCTCTGCCGTAAAATTCGGTGCCTCATCTCCCAGTCGTAATGCCATGATAGCCTCCTTTGTTCGCATTCAAATCGACAACGCACTATCGCTATGCGCGGTACGATACTGTCTTTCCTAGATGAAGTGCAAGAGCGATTCGAGACCGCAACATAAGCATAGGGTATCCGAGGAGTCCGTGAGTTCAGTCGGAAATTAAAACAGGCAGACCAAATATATATTTGATACTTACTTATAGACGCAGTTGTCTATGAAGAACGCTTCGTGCCTTTTTGGCTTGTTTCGTTCATTTATGGCATTGTCCAACTTTCATAGGAGATTCAGAATCGCCAGGCTCTTCTCGCGGTGGTTCATCGGTCGGCGGCTCTTTCCGAGACGGTAAGTGATCCGGGGGCTCCCGGTAAGGCGGCTCCTTCCGGTCTGGCTCCTGAATTGGTATTCGTTTCTTCATCAGCACCGTTTCCAAACTTCTAATTTCAGCATTTTATCATCTTTGCCCTCAGCACTTCTTGTTCGTCTCACCTAGGACTGTTCCTAGGTCTGTCATTTTCTTAGAGAGCGTTATAATGAATCCGGCAATAGTTAATTCGCCCTGTTTCACCACGGAGGACCTATGAACAAGCTCATGAAAAAGCTCACATTGTCGATATGCACAATAGCGGTCGCACTCAGTTTTGGATTAGGAATAGCTGGGGCCGCTGACCCGATGTCGGACAAAGAGGCAAAACCAACCATAGGAGAACGCTTGACCAAAGATACGGTCAAAGGAACGTTGATGAAGATGGAAGGTGAATATTATTGGATCAAGGACACCGATGGTAAACAAAACAAGATCCACGTCGATGCGAGCACGAAATTGGATAAGGTCATCACGGGAGACAAGGTCAAAGCCTATATCACCGACAATGGACATACCACGACGCTCCAGCGAGATGAGTGATGTGTGTTATCTGCCATCAGATACCTTGGACTGCGTCAAGGTTCACTAGAAAGAACGGAAGAATAGGAGGATGACGACATGGTAAAAGATCCAGTATGCGGTATGGACGTTGATCCATCAAACGCTGCAGCCAAAAGCCAGCATAACGGCGTGACCTATTACTTTTGCGCCCAAAGCTGTAAACAGAAGTTTGATCAGAAACCAGATCAATTTGTAAAAAAGACTTCGTGAGCGCGCAAGACACTGTCCTTGTTGTGATGCACCGCAAAACGAATTCTTGCCTTACATGCGAGAGGTGGTAGCAGCCCCATGGTGCAAAGTAAACCTGTAGACATCTCTTCCCCTTCTTCCAATATCGGTCGAGTAGTCAAGGACGATCACGAACGAATCCTGGCATTGTATCGTCTGTATCTTGATTCACCACCTGATTCACGGCGAGGTATTGTGGATGAACTTCTTCATCAACTTGCATCACATTTGGAGAAGGGAACACGCCTACTTCAGGACATGAGAGAGTCAGGTCAGAAGGCGAGAAGTTTCTGGGCGATGCCGAGCGAGAACATGAAAAAGTCAAAGCCATGATCCTTAAAATGCAACATTCCGAAACGGACGACGACCAAGCATTGGATGAGTTTTTTGAGAATATGATGCAATCGGTCCAGGTACTCTTCACCCTCGAAGAACGTATATGAACTTTGATAGAGCAGCCCATTCATCGGGGTGTGCGGTGGGTGCTCGACTGTCTCCTGCCTGAAAATAATCTAACACGATAGAGCGTTGCTGCCCTCTATGCCCCCTTCTCATGATCCGGCTGTGATGGTAAGCCGACTCCTTACCTGCTCATTCCCAGAGGCCGTCAGGTCCGTTTCGAGAAGAAACACTCGCTCCTCTGCCAACGTTCCTCCTCCTATTAACTGGTCGCGCACCTGTTCCGCGCGCTGACGCGCCAAAGCACCAAGCTCCAGCTCATCGACAACGATGGTTGCAGCCAACCGCTGTTTCATGTCTTCCACTGTCGGCGGCTTCGGCTCCGCTTCAGTCGGTTGAGGCTGCACGGCTTTTTTAAGTTGCTCCTGCTGCTTCTCATAGAGTTCAGTCACCAACCGCGCCTCTTCGTCGCTGGACAGCTCCTCCGATTTGAGCGACGCTTGTCCGCGTTCGTGCTGTCTCATGGCGAGCAGTTGCTCCTTCAACTTGCGTGCTCTGATCGCCGCACGATCTAACTCTGGATCGGCTGTTCCTATCACGTCGAACCTCAGTCCAGGCCGTTCCTCCAATCCTTTTGCCAAAGCTTCGAGTTTCTTTACCTCTCGATCCTGTATCGCCGCGCTGCCCGGGTGGAACGCAATGAACTGTAAATCCTCCTCGGATCCGCCGCCAGGAACAAGCTTTCCCATCAGAGTAAACGGAGAGGCTACAATCTTTGTGAGCAGATTGAGCAACGTTGAGATCACCACCTTGCCGTACTTGAAGTCAGGGTCCGTCAGGTTTCCGCGAATGGGCAAATCAATGTCGATGCGTCCCTTGCGGTCCTTCAAAAGGGCCACTGCAAACGGAACAGGCAGCGACGTTGCATCCGGGCTGTCGACCTTTTCCCCGAACGTCAGTTGATCGACCACGACTTTGTTTTCCGCTTCAAGTTGTTTCTGAGAAATCTTGTACCTCAAATCGAGCGAAAGCTTTCCCTTTGATAATCTATAACCCACATACTTGCCGCTATAAGGGCTTTCCACAGTCAAGTCCATGCCCCCGAGGGTAATGGTAAGGTCCGTAAAAGCATTCTCGGTCAATGGATTGATTGTCCCGGCGATCTTGAGCGGCGCGATCTTGTCCACTCGACCAGTGAGATTCACATCTGCTCTGGCCAACTGCTTCGACGACAATCCCTTGATCGTTCCGGTCAGGTGGGACAGCCCAGTCAGTACAGGGGGCAGGACCGAGTTATCCTGAAACGTCGCAGCCGCTTTTGCGAGTTTCACCACACCAATCGACACAGGAACAGATGGACTCTCGGCTTTCTGAGGCTCCACAACCTTCTCATCTGCTAAAGTCGATGACGGGGACGAAATGGTGAGTTTGCCGAGATTCAATCCACCATCTGGCTGCACGACGAGATGCACGATGGGCTGTTGAAGACCCACCTCTGCAATCGCAACCGTGGTTGGATTTACCGTCATACGAATCCCGTTGAGAGATAATGCCTGCAGCGAAGCCACCTCGTCACCCTGATCGCGATCAGCCACACTCAAGTCCTCGACAACGGCGTGACCTTCATACGACAGAAGCGGGCCGTCAGGATGTTTGGAGGCAAGATGCACAGCCCCATCCAGATTGACAACGCCGGACAGCACATCGATACGAGCAAACGTATCAAGGTACGGCTGAAACGGCCTGATCGCAATATCCTTCAGCGCCAAGGCAACATCAGCCTGGAACGGATCAGGCAGTACCGAACCATTCATGTGAATCGTTCCGGCTCCATTCAGCCGCATCTCTACTTCAAGCGGCAAGGCAGCTGTGATCGGAATCCGAACGTCGTGAGTTTTGACGGTCAAGGCCCGCACCTCGACATGGGCCGGGTTCGATAAAGTGCGATCGTCGAAATCGATCGCATGGTCCTTCATCGTGATGTCTTTGAGCCAGACCTTCCATGACTGTTCGTCTTTAGGTTTCGAAGAGGCGCTGCTCGGAGCAGGCGGGGGCTGAGCAGAATCCACAGGAACAAACATCTGTTGATAGTTCACGGTGCCGTCTGGATTCAACCAAGCCGAGAACGACGCGCGCTCAATTGCAATGCTCCCAACAGTCACCTCGTGCGTCGCGAGGTCCACGTCGACACCCTTCACGTTCAGCGCTGGAATCATGATCTCCGGATCGAGACTCCCGTCTTCCCTAACTGCGAGCCCCTCGACCTGGACATTCGCCTGTGAAATTTGAAATTTGACGGGGGTCGTACTCGCATCGAATGCGTACCTGGCATCGGCTAATACAATGCCATTGATGACGTCGAAACGGAATCGATCATGAACGTATTGCCACAAACCGTGCAGCTTCACTCCTGAGAGAGAAAATTTTCCGGAGGATTGAATCGGTTCGAGCGAGAGGGTGCCGGCCCAGGAGAGAGTTTCGTCCTTATCCAACTCCGCCGTGAAAGCATACGAATTATCGCCGCCCGGTTTAGTATGAAAATTCTTCAGCACAATATGGATCGGGACAATATCAAGCGCGTAGGGCTTGGGCTTCGATTCATCTCGAAATTCAACGACTCCTTGCGCGATCTCGAATTCTCCGATTTCGATGGCGGGAATCTCGGCTGGAGTTTTCTCAGGTTGCGGTGGCGCGACCGGTTGTGATCCACCGTCCGGCGGTACGAGTTCCGCCAGGTTCATGCGCCCATCTTTGAATACTCTTGCGGACACATACGGCATCGTGAGTCGAATCGTATCGAAGACATAGGCCCGCCGAATGAGGGAACTTGCCTGAAAATTGACAAAGAACTCGTCAAACCCAAGCAAGGCAGATTGGTCTGCTTCTCGAATTTCGAAGCCCGTCAAGCGAAGCGACAGCACAAAAGGATTCAGCTCCACGTCTTTGACCAACACCGGGCGCTTGAGCTTTTCGGCAACAACAGGGATCGCGTAGGCTTTAATCAGGTAGGGAATGAGGAAAAATCCAACGAGCGTGTAGAGCAGCACCGAGCCCAGGGCAAGCATTGCGAGACGAGAGGGGCGAAACAACCAGCGCATGGATGGGTAGCCCTGTGGTGCGCCCGGCTGGAATCGAACCAGCGACCCTCAGCTTAGAAGATGTACCGGGCGAAGAGGAAACATTAGGATAATCGCATAAACGGCCCAATACAAGAGACACGAAGGGACAGGAAGAGGTCATCTGTCAGCCACTATGCAACCCCGGCGCAACCTAGGGCGCTTACTTAGGCGGGGGGGATATCCTTGCGCCGAAGACCGGGGGGAAGGGCGTGGGCATGAGGGAGTCCGTGTTGCAGTCGCGTTTATTTTTAAAAAATCAGAAAAGGTCCTTGTTATACAGCCGCCTGATTCATCGGTACGTACAACAGGAGTTTGAACCGATTTTCAAGATTCGGCCAACAGACGTTAAAGGAGCGGTCCACAATGGCGGTAGGCAAGGTAGCTCCAACCGCTTCGGAGTTCAGTGCGTGGATCAATTTGCTCATGTCGTCCCTAGAAAACCGTGTGGCAGAGAGTTGGGCAAGAGGCCCAGGCAACTCATGTAGCTCGACACTGACCAGCAAGGGATGGGCACGGGCTGTCGTAACGGATTGGCTCAAGGCTCCCGCTTCAAACATGAGCCAGGGCTCGGTGAGGTTATCCTGGACGACACAGATGATGCCAGAGCGCGTTCCTTTTAACGCATTGGCAAAGAGAGTGCCACCACGTGTTCCACCGCGCATGTCTTCAGACGAAACCCACGGTTGTACAAAGGGGAGCACGGCAGGCAGCCAGCCGCTCAGACTTAGAGCAATACGGTGGCTAAGGTCCCCAGACCAACTAATGAAAACTTTCATAGGCCACAATCCTACCTGTCACGGCCAGATTCGTAGATATATCAGACCAAGAGGAAAACGCGAGGTAATTGAAGAATAGGACGAATACATGAGACACGAAGGGACAGGACATCTAGCAGTAACTACGCAACCCAGCGCAAACCTAGGGAGCTTACCTAGCGGGGGGTTACCCTTGCGACAAAGGCCGGGGGGGTGGGCGTGGGTATGAGGAAGTCCGTGTTGCAGTCGCGTCTATTTTCAAAAGCTGGTGATTGGGTGGGCGAACCAGTCGGTCTGGCATTGAACGCACACCTTCAAAGAGGGAGACCGAATAATCTGAGTAGCTGGACCGGGGTAGGATCATTCAAACCCCTTCATGATTATCCAGACCAGCCCGCCCAGAGCGCCCAAACAGATGGGGATAATCACCATCATGACCACCTCTCTACTTGGCTTCCTTATGACACCCCTCTACACTTTCCAAAAAGTATGGCATTTGGGTACCGGGAGTCCGGTCCGGCCCATCTAGTGGAAAGCTAGGGATCGTTGGGACACAAGTTCGCCACAGACAATGCAAACATAGTTGTTTGTCGGATCTCCTTGGTCATTAAATTCCAACTCCAGCGACAAATGTCTGCAGGATTCCACTAATTGCCCTCTCCACCTCGCTCGTATGTAAGCGACTTGTTTGGAAGTCATATGTGGCCTCCTATATATCCCCCTGTTCTGGTAGGAGTAATAATCACGAATAATTGCCACTGGGTGAAGACGTGCACCGCCATTCGACTGCGCCGAATCCGAAGTTCCCGAGCAACACATACATGAGGCTGATCGTTTCGACCGTCTGGTTACGAAATTCGACGTTTGGATAATGGGCGTCCCGCTGGCACTCCTGCACTGAGCCCACTAAGATTTGTTATTTGCTGGCACCTCCGGACCCGCTGCCGCTCGTAGCACCGGGGGCGTTAGAGCCTCCCGAAGTCTTTCCGGCACTCGACCCTGAGGTGTCATGTTGCCCGCTGTCTGTTCCCACCCCCAAGGCTCCACCCTGTTGGTCCTTCTTTGGATTCGTGGGACTTCCGATCTCGGCTTCCGGATTCCGAACTCCGCCTGACACGCTCAGGTCCACCACGCCACGGAACGGATTACCCGTAAAGCCTCCGCTGGGGGGAGAACCCTGGGCCATGAGCAATGGCTGAGAATGCGTCTTGCCCTGAGCGGAGTCGGAGGTTTGAGCGTAGGCTCCACTGCATATGAGGCCCGCTGCAACAGCGCCTGCTGAGACTATCTTCGTAAGGTTCATCGTCATCTCCTTGGTTAAGAATGAAACGCACCATGCCCGTGTTGGGCCTCGCGACACTCGGAACCGAGCTGCTCATCTCTTAGCCGGAATTTCATTATGGACTCCGGCCCGACCGACGCCACCCTCCGGCTTTTCTGCCCCCCCTTCTCCGTTCTATGATTCAGCCTCCCAGTTGTTGGTTCGATGCGTTGTGCTCATGGCTTCAAAGCGTCACGGCGTTATCAGCCATTAGCAATACTGTAGCTACGTCACATGATCGGTCCATGAAGCGAGCATGAAGAATTCTTCATCAGTGATGTTCATCCTCATAAACTCGTTGTTGAGAAAGCCCCCGGCGAAGAGCGCCAGCGGCTTCCGATCAAAGGCTACTCGACTGAATGTCTCCCACCCAGCCCTGGGCCAGTTCAGCGAGAGAGGACAGCGCATTGAGGTCGTTCAGACGGTTGGCCCGCGCTACTGACCTCACGCTGTCCTCGTTCAGATGTGGATGGACGATATGGCTAGCTGTGATTCTGCCCTGAGTGCAATGCGTTCGCGACAATCCACGCTGTCGAGCTTCTGTGGTTGACTCGCGAAGCGGGGCAGCTCCCTGCATGCCCTTCCCTATCCCGCTGGAATCAGGGCATTAAATTGGTGCGCCCGGAGGGACTTGAACCCCCAACCCTCGGATCTGAAGATGTATCAGATGAAGAGGAAACACTGGGATAATCGAAGAATCAGCCCAATATCGGAGACTTGAAGGGATACCTCGGGACATCTATCTGCCACCACGCAACCCCGGCGCAGCCTAGGGCGCTTACCTAGGCTGGGGGATACCCTTTCGACGACGAGGGGGGTTGGCGTACGAGGTACCTCGTGCTGCGGTCGCGTTTTTTCAAAGACTGCAAATTCAACTTGAGATGGATGAGCTATTCAACAGGAGAGACGACGGGCGGGAAGCGGGCGCACTAATAAGGGGATTAGGGGTGTCATACGACTCCCTGAACAGAAGATTGACGGACAACTATGAACTCTCTTACTATATGGCGCTCCATGCAAATGGACGATTTGCCTGTGTTTAATTAGTCGCGTTCTCTGGCCTTTTCAATCCTGCTGCCGCACAAGATTGGAGGAACACCGAGATGGATTTGCACTCAAAGCCCTTCCGGGACACCCGGTCAAAAAGGCATGATACGGACATTCCGCCTGCAGGCGAAGTCGATATGGACGAGGGAAAGCCGTGGGACCTTCTTTTGGCCAGCGCAGCACCACGCGATCACATCGTGCAACTGTATCAAGATCAAGAGTTTCTCAATCGAGCTGTCTGTCGGTTTGCGGGTGCGGCGCTTGACAATGGAGAAGGTGTCATTCTCGTTCCGACGCGCGCTCATTGGGAGGCATTTCGCCCACGCCTGGAGTCCCTAGGCGTCGATGTCCAGTCAGCCCAAGACCGCGGTCAACTCACTGTCGTCGATGCGGATGAGCTGCTCCCTCGCTTCATGTCTGAAGCCATGCCGGATGCACCGGTGTTTCTTGGGCTCGCGGCAGATATTATTTCTCGAACCCGAGCCGCCGGACCGTATCGGAACGTGCGTTGGTGGGGTGAGATGGTCAACGTCCTTTGGGAGCGAGGCGATGTAAGCGCCAGCATGAACCTTGAGGATCTGTTCGACCAAGTAAGCCACGAGCAAGATATTGCGATTTTCTGCTCCTTTGTCATGGACAATTTTGATGGCAAAGTGCATACGCGGATGCTGCCACGGCTTGGCGAGAATCATTCTCACTTGATCCCCGTGGAAGATTATGCTCGCCTCGAATCCGCAGTCGCTAAAGCGTTGCGCGAAATCGTCGGCCCGGATGAAGCTGGCAGTCTGGAGGCACAGGTTCTGACACATTATCCAGCGCCTCTCCGAATGCCGAAATCGCAGGCGTTACTGCTGGCCTTGCGTCAAGCCCTCCCCGCGGTGGCAGATGCTGTGCTCGCCCGCAGCCGTACGTTGTACGCGAGCTAGATTCTATGATGCCTCAATTAGGTGCCGGAGATAGTGGCTCTGAGGTATTCGCGAAAAGCACCGGTGCGGCCTCGAATCCTCATGAACATCGCGGCGACCTTCACGCCATTTTCGATATAATCGATTTGCCCATGGTGATAGCGAGCGTGGAGTGTACTGTGGCTGGCTTTAATCGAGCGGCAGCCGCCCTGCTCCATCTCACGCCCGCAGATATTGGTCAGTCTCTGGGACACATCCCACTCCTGACCGATCGGCCAACCATATTGGAACGCTGTGCCCAAGTGATGGCTGATGGGATCTCCTGCCGGTGTGAAATCAAAGACGACGAGAAGCACTTCGTTCTTCGGATCGCCGTTTATCCCGGAGGCACACGGCCGACGATGGGCGCTGTCCTCACGTTTACGAATAACACGGCTCAGCGGTCGAGTATCGAGCAGGCCATATCTGAGCGAGAGTTCACTAAGACCATCCTCAATACAGTGCAGGAGCCTATCGCCATTCTGAGTGCGGCCCTACGCGTGCAATCGGCAAATCGAGCGTTTTTCACGATGTTCAACGTGTCGCGAGAAGAGGCGAACGATTGTCTCCTCAGCGAGCTCAAACACCACACATGGAATGTGCCGGGATTGTGGAAATACTTGAAGGATGCTCTGTCACACCCTCATCAGCTACCGCTTGAGTTCGATCACGATTTTCCCAATGTGGGAAGTCGGACGGTACTGGTCAGTGCACGCCCATTATTAATACAAGGTCGTGCCGAACCCCTGATTCTGGTGATGTTGTCGGACATCACCGAGCGAAAACAGGCCCATGAAGCCTTGCGCGCGTCGGAAACGCGCTTCCGCACGCTCTTTGAATCGATGGATGAAGGCTACTGTGTCATTGACATGATCTTCGACGACCAGCACTGCCCGGTCGATTATCGATTCATCGAAGTCAATCCCGCGTTTGAGAGGCAAACTGGAATCACGTCGGCCAAGGGCCGGTCGATGCGCGAGATCGCTCCGACGCACGAACAGTATTGGTTCGACATCTATGGCCGAATTGCACTCACGGGAGAACCTACCCGATTCGAGAACCGAGCCGCCGCCTTACAGAGGTGGTATGAGGTGTGTGCGTTCCGAGTTGGCCCCGCAGAACAGCGTCGCGTCGGCATTGTCTTCAATGATATTACCGGGCGGAAGCAGAGCGAGGACGCATTGCACCGAGTAAACAGTGAGCTTGAGGATCGGGTGCAGGCCAGGACCGAGGAACTAACGAATTCGCAAGCGCGACTACGCGCCTTAGCAGCCGACTTGAACTTAGCGGAACAACGGGAGCGTCAACGCCTGGCGTCGGATCTCCATGACTATCTCGGACAACTCCTGGCGCTCAGCCTGATGAAATTGAGCCAGGCAAGACAGAAACCGATGGAAGCTGTTCTCGGGAAGATATTCGGCGAGGTGGTCGAGGTCACGGAACAGGCGTTGGATTATACGCGCACCTTGGTCTCACAGCTCTGTCCGCCCGTGCTGCACGAGCTCGGCCTCTCATCAGCATTGCAATGGCTGGCGCAGCAGATGCATCAGCGGAATCTAGATATCTCACTGGAATTCAAGACAGAGATTCCACCATTACCGGCAGAGCAATCGCTGCTTATTTTTCAATCCGTTCGTGAATTGCTCATTAATTGCGTGAAACACGCGCGAACCCGCGAAGCCGCGATCGCTGTGGAACGGCACGAGGCATCGCTGCGAATTACCGTTTCTGATCACGGCTGCGGGTTTGATGCCTCTGCTGGGACAATCACTACCAAACCCAAATTTGGACTCTTCAGTATCCGAGAGCGAATGTTATCGCTCGGAGGTAATCTCGATCTGGAGTCAGTACCAGGGAAGGGCACCGTGGCCACACTCATCGTGCCGCTTACCCCGGCATACGGTGAGCCAGCCAGGATCGATGATCCACGTGCCAACATGAACGGTGACCCCTCACATCGACGCGCACATTCCAATGGTTCAAAGATCCGTGTATTGATTGCAGACGATCATGCCATGATACGACAAGGCTTGTGTAGCGTATTGGATCACTACAGTGACATTCAGGTGGTCGGTGAAGCCGCGAACGGGGAGGAAGCAGTAGCATTGGCCAACAAGTTACATCCGGATGTCATTCTCATGGATGTCACCATGCCGAAACTGGATGGTGTCGAGGCCACCAAGCTGATTACACGGACTCTGCCTGACGTAGTGGTGATCGGTCTCTCAGTCCATGCAGCCGGACACGTGGGAATGGCGATGAAGGAGGCAGGAGCGGCAGCATTCATCAACAAAGAGGCAGCCGTTGATGAGCTGTATCAGACGATCCAAGCCGCTCATCAGTCTCTGGTTTCAGCGCATAGTGGAGCGATCACTCCACACTAAAGCACATCTAGTCGTCTGCCATAGCCCAGTCCCCATTTGATCATAGAAAACCGCCTAGGATATATAGCCGTGCAGAACCCACCAGACAGCAAAACCGATACGAAGATCCGTGTCGTCGTGGCGGACGATCATGCCCTGCTCCGACAGGGCCTCTGTAGTGTCCTGACGCAGTACAGTGACATCCAGGTGGTCGGCGAAGCCGCGAACGGGGAAGACGCGGTCGCGCTGGCCGACCATCTCCAACCCGATGTCATGCTTATGGATATCCACTTGCCGAAGTTGGATGGGATTGCGGCCACTCGACAGTTGAAGCGCACCCATCCAGGGCTGGTGGTGATCGGCCTCTCCGCTCATATCACGGGACCGGTCGAAGCAGCGATGAAAGCGGCAGGAGCGATCGCCTTCGTCAACAAGGAGGACGCTGTCGAGAAGCTGTATCAGACGATTCTTACCGCGAGAGCGGTCACGGGTTCAGGGCCGATCCCGTAACTGGGCAAACCCGCGTCTGGATGCACGCGGTAGAGACGCTCACACCTGTTGATGTGAGACCGTCCATTCTGACGAAGCGGGTGAAGGCTCAGCCTTCTGAATCATCGCGTTTTCGATCGCGGCGCACAGTTCCTCAGCCGCCGAGTCCTTCTTCACAAATGACGATATCCCCGCCGCTTGCATGTGCCGAATGACCGCTGGTTCAGTCTGAACAGAGTGGCCGATGACGGCCGTATCGGGGAACATTTTCTTAATCTCCTGAGTGGCCTGAATCCCATTCATCGTCGGCATATTGATATCCATCACGACCACATCGGGTCTGGTGACACGCACGGTCTCAATCGCCTCCACCCCGTCGCTGGCTTCCCCGACGACTTCCATGTTCTGGCACCCATCAATGACACTTCGCAGACCCAAGCGGAACATTCGATGATCATCGACTAGCACGACACGAATCCTTGGGGCCATTGAATGCGTAGGTGAACTGCGATGACTTGTTGCGTTCAGCGGGGTTGGCGGTTCAGCAGACATTCGATGGAGCCCTTTCCGACGGGGCATACGAGATTCATGAACCTTGCTTCACAAACTTTTGACCCCAGGTGATAAGGACAGGCTGCAGCACACACAAGCCAGACACACCAAGACTTGCAGGTGCGATCTCGCTCCGACCATGAGTTCAACCGGGGATGACTCAATCCTCGGCGGCCAAATGGGTAACCGCTTCTTCGGCATGTCGTGTGGCTGCCTCAACATTCGGAGCATGCTTCACCGCTTCCTGGAGATGCTTGATTCCTTCCTCCACATGCGTGTCATTCTTAGCCTCTTTCGCATGCGTGAGAGCTTCTTGGGCATGCTGTTTCATGGCATCGGCGTGCTTCCCTTTGCCCTGCTCTACGGCTTCCTTGGCATGTGCCAACGCCTCCGTTTTATGCTTGTCAGCGGCCAACGCCAGTCCATTGACCAAAGGGACACCCACCGCGGACACCGCCGTCACAACTAATGCTATATGGTGTATTTTAGCTTTCACGGATTCCTCCTCAGTGGCAAAAGGTTTTCATGCGGGAAACTATGTTGGAATAATGGACGTTTATCCGAATATTGACAGGATGCGCTGCGCGTAGGACCTAGGATGTGCCCTAGAGAGTGTTGCGGGGGGTGGACACACTGATCCATCGATCTGATGGTGCCCATGGCGTTGACTCCCCATCAGAGATAAGGGTAGCTTCTAACGTGTGACTATCCTTCGTGGTGCTCCACCCGAGCCGGGCGAATGGAGGAAGGCTGGAGGCGTGATCGTTGTCGCTGCTATATTCCTGATCCTACCGATACTCATCGCCCTTCACCTCTATACATCCGGCGGATTCACCAACCGAACCGCGTTCCAGTATGTCTTTTTTACCCTGTTGGTCCTCTTTGCACTCACCATCGTGCTCGTCATTCATCATTCCTACGGCTTTCCAACTACAGGCCCAGTTAGTTGAGTGAGTCTCGGCCAGACGATAACACTAAGGACCATTGAGGGGCAGCACGCCACCCTCCGACGTAGCGATAAAGACCGTTTAGCTGACTCCCACCAAAAAGTGCTGACTAAGGCCGGTTACGTCCTCCACCTGTTAGGGCCAGACGACACTGTGGACGCCGTAAAGAATGTGTGATCTAATGACCCTCCACAGGGAGCATTCATTGTATATGCTACCCACCCCCGACCTCTCTACCTCAGTCCTTTTTATCGACCCGTATTCCGTTGACCGAGTACATTTTACAGCAGTCCTGCAGCGTTGCTCTCCCGACTATCGGATACTCGAATCCACCGATGGAGAATTTGGGCTTGCGCTCTATCGGTCTCAGCGAATCGATTGTGTCATTCTCGAACTCGATTTGCCGGATCGATCAGGCTTCGAGGTTTTAGTCAGCTTGGTCCCCCTCGTTAGGAGGCCAACCGTCGCAATCGTCATCCTCACGCGCTTGACGCATCGCGGTGTTTGGGATTTAGCCATGAGGAATGGGGCCTTTGCCTGTCTTCTGAAAGAGCATACCTCAGGCGAGGCACTGGATCATGTGATTCAAAGTGCAATTGCGGCGATAGGCACGCTGTCCAAAGAAGATCGATACCGACTATAGTAGTCCACCGGAATCAGCCCGTCCGTTCCACCGCAAAACAAAGGCCCGGCACCTTTCGGCGTCGAGCCTTACTGCTCCAGACTGCCATGCTTCCACTGCTCGTTCACAATGTTTCCATTGTGCCCATGTCACAGATTTCACATGGCGCGCCCCAAAGCATGGCCCCCACCATACCGCATGGGGCGAATCGTCCTACTAGGAGTAACCCGAGATCGCGAAAGTCCTCAATGGTCAATATTTTAGTTATGCGAGCATGGTAATCTTCCTGCCTACTGCTTCAACGTCCACTGCCGGATTGCTGCATCGAGTGTATGGATTTCATCCTTGAGCAAGACCGCGTCGGCCCCCGCCGCTTTCATCGCTTGTGTGACATATTCGTCCTCAATGATTGAGAGTCCGAGAATACTGATCGTGGGCTGTACGGCTTTAATTTGCTTTGTCGCTTCAATCCCATCGATCTTGGGCATATTAATATCCATAATAATGCCGTCGGGCTTGAGAGCAGCCGCCATGGCTATGGCTTCCATCCCATTGGTCGCTTCTCCAACAATCGACACCGTCGGATAGCGTTCTAACATGGCGCCAACGACTTGACGCATTAACCCATGATCGTCGGCCAGCAAAATCCGAAAACCAACAGATGTCCGTGTCTCTCCTTGCATGAGTCAGCTTTCTCTCAAATCTTTTACCCGTCAGTCATAACAAGCTAGCCCGATATCAACGATCTGGGTCGGCTACTTATCTCTTCCTCTTCGGCAGGCTCTTAAACTGTGGTTACGTGGGTGGTTCTGAGTGCGAGGTCATGAAACGATCAAGGTCCTCTTCGTGATCGTCCCATCTATCACAATCGTTTCCCCCGCGGTGTCTGCCAATGGTGTCTCCGAGCCGTGTTGGGCGGCCCATGTAAACAACTTCGCCAGGTTTTCCCACGTCATGTCCATGGTTACTCCGGGGGTCTCAGCGGTCCCGCCCATTCACCTTCTAATAAATGATCCTTGGTGAATGCGACTGGTTCAGTCAGACCGGCAAAATCCACGAGGTGATCCCACGCAGCCCCGCAATAGAACAGGATGGGTAGGGCCGTAGCATCTTTCCTGTACCAGTACCAACCCGTCTGCGTCGGCTTCTGGGTCGTCCAACTTTCAGTTTTATTTGTCACTCGATTCCCCTTCGGACCTTCTCACGGCAAAACCGAGTGGGCCTGCGTCGATCGGACCGCAATGCCTTCCCTACTTCGGTGGCAGCAGCGGTCCGGCCCATTCCCCCTCAATGGTCAGGATGGGACCCCCCACAATGCGCCGTGTTCTTATCATCTACCTTCAAGGGTGGCACCATCCAACTCCACCTCAACCACAGAGGCTTTCCCAGCTCGTGATTTCCGATATCCGTACAGTCCAGGCGTCGTCGGCTTTTCTGCGGTCCAGGTCAATCGGGCAGGTTCTTCCAGATACTGACCCGCCTTCGTGGGTGATACCGGCATCAGGTCTCTCGGCTTGGGCGTCATTCATGGTATCCTCAAACAAATTAGGATACTTACTAGTCCATATAGGTCGAGGGGGAAGGTACAGCCATTTACAACAGAATGCAATCATGGAATTGCACATTCGCAGTCTACTAATAGGAGATTTCTTTGCAGAGCCTTTCTCCGACCAGCATCTATGCTCGGCTCACTACCCAGGCCACCCGACCGCACCTTACAGGCCCATGCTATGCCGGCCTCAGCTTTTCCAGCAACTCATTGCAGCTGAATTCAATGAGGTCCTGATCGTTAGGTGGGAGTGGCGGCCCCATTTCCAAAAGACCGTGGATAGCTTCGCAGGCACGAACAAAATCAGTAGCCTCTTTTCCAATAGGTTCCATGGTGTGGGTGCTCCCTAGATAGGGATAAAGTGGAGGTAGGGGAAAGGACATCTAAGGCTAACAAAGATCCAAGGGGGAGTGATATCGGCCATACCGACTACGTATTTCTGGTCGCTTGATGGAACAAACTCAAAAGGGACCGCAATGAATGGACGTATTGCGTGCAGAGGAAGATGGAGATGTTGCCGTCGGAATTCACGGGGTAAATTCTCATCGAATATTGGCCAGGGTGGTGACGCGCTCGAAGACGATCCGCACTGCATCTAGAACAGGAGAGATGAAAAAGAGTGAGCGGAGAGAAGGTCAAACTTTGTAAAGAACCTTCTGTGGTCCACATTCCTCACTTACCATTATCTTCCCCGGAAATGGAGGGTTCTCACCGGGTACACTCGATGATTATCAGGTCCGCGACTCACTGACAGTGACTATCCGCAGAGGGGCAATGACTCCTCTGCACTATTAGGTGGATGTCATGATGGACCCAGGATACTGTAAGAGATCGAACGAAGTGCTAAGGTCTCGTGTGGGAAGGTTGAACCGCTTGGTCAAATTTAGCAGCCAATACGAAATCACTTTCTGTCAGACCTTTCACCTTGTGTGACCAGATTTCAATCATACACTTGCCCCAGGGC
>CBDDRW010000029.1:0-3664 GCA_965233175.1 uncultured bacterium | reverse complement strand
ACAGAACGTCAGTCGACCTTGACAAGCCAAACTCCTCTCATTTAGCCTAGCACGGTATCAATCGTAAGTACTTGATAGGATTTCACTATTTTCATGGCAAAGATTGCCGTCATCGATATCGGGACCAACTCCATCCACATGGTGTTAGCGGAAATCCAGCCGGACGCGAGCTACAAGATCCTCGATCGCTTCAAAGATATGACGAGACTCGGGAACGGTGCGTTTACAACCCATCGCCTTTCCGACGAGGCGATCACACGTGGATTGGACGTGATTCGAAACCTCGTCACCCTCGCCAAGAACAAAGGGTACGATCGCATCATCGCCGTCGCGACCAGCGCCGTACGCGAGGCGAAAAATGGAGGAGACTTTATCGATCTCGTGACCGAACACACGGGGCTGGCCGTCCGCGTGATCAGCGGCACTGAGGAAGCCAGGCTGATTTTCCTGGGGGTCAAAAACAACGTGCCCATGACAGAACAGCCGACACTCTCGGTGGACGTCGGAGGTGGTTCGGTCGAGCTGATGGTCGGGAATCGTGACCAGCTCCTTCACGCCAAGAGCTTGAAGCTGGGCGCGATCCGGCTGGCGGATGAATTCCTCAAACGCACTCCACCATCTGATGGGATGCTCCGCTCACTTGAAGACGCTGTGACGTCCCAATTACAGAGCGCCCTCGATTCGTTCAAGATGAAACGATTCGATTCCCTGATCGCCACCTCCGGCATGGCCGGGAACTTGGCAGAAATCGTTCATCTGCGCCGAACAAATCGCCCCCTCCCTCAAATCAATCTCGCGACTATTTCACTAAAGGACGTGAAAGAAATCGAACAGGACCTCCGTCACTCCACCATCAAAGCCCGGCTGGCAATACCTGGTTTAGATCCCAAACGCGTCGACACCCTGTTTCCTGCTACCGTAGTCCTTCGCCGTTTGATGGAGCTTTCAGGGCGAGACGAACTCATCCTCTGCGACAAGGCCATTCGTGAAGGCATTATCTACGACTTTATCCACCGCCACCGTGAACGGCTCAAAGCGGAGGCAGAAATTCCCGACGTGCGGAGACGCAACGTCATGGCATTAGCCCGTCGCTGTCACGCCCCTGAAACCCATAGCCTCCATGTCGCCGGGTTGGCCCTGCGCCTCTTCGACCAGACAACGCGCCTCCATCGCTTGGGACCCGCCGAGCGGACGTGGCTTGAATACGCCGCAATTCTCCACGACGTCGGCTACCTGATCAATGAGCGCCAGCACCACAAGCATACCTACTACCTGATCACCAATAGCGGCCTCGGAGGTTTATCCGGCGAGGAGATTCAGGTGGTGGCGAATGTGGCACGCTACCACCGGCGTGCCATCCCTCAGCTGAGACACGATGGATTCGACGCCCTCTCACCCAGATACAAACGCACCGTACGAATCCTGTCTGCGCTGCTTCGGATCGCCGATGGCCTGGACCGAACACATTTTTCGGTCGTCCGCACTCTTGATGTACGGCTAGGCGCCACCATCACGATCGCCGTACATGTGACGGGCGATGCGGAGTTGGAAACCTGGGCCGCTGCCGGTCGGGCAGATCTCTTTGAACGCGTATTCCGACGCCGCGTAAAGTTTTCCGTCATCGTACAGGACGAGGCCGCATGAGCGAGCAACCGCCTTCACCTCGGCATCCCCATCCCTACCCAGGGAAACTGATCACCGTCGAGGGCATCGATGGATCAGGCAAGAGTACGCAACTGCTGTTGCTCCACAAATGGCTGGAGTCGAAGGGCCATAAAGTGTTCTTCACGGAGTGGAACTCCTCGGAGCTGGTCAAAGACACGACCAAACGGGGAAAGAAAAATAAAAGCCTGACGCCGACGACCTTCAGCTTGTTACATGCCACCGACTTTGCCAGCAGGCTGTATCATGAAATCTTACCCCCGCTCAAAGCCGGCATGATCGTCCTCGCCGACCGCTACATGTACACCGCATTCGCACGTGACGTAGTTCGCGGCGTCTCGCCAGAATGGATTCGCAAGCTCTACAGCTTCGCCATCACACCCGACATGGCCTTCTACTTCAACGTACCGATCGAGACGGCGATCTCGAGACTCCTCAGAGGCACGCGTGGACAATTCAAGTTCTACGAAGCCGGCATGGACCTGAACTTGAGCCAGGACATGACCGAAAGCTTCCGCATCTTCCAATCACGCATCCTCACCCAGTATGGGAAAGTCGTTGATGAGTTCCAACTCATCACGATGGACGCAACGAAAGACATCGAAGCACAGCAGAACGAGATGCGCCGGCTGGTGGGAGAGGCGCTGAAAGATTACAAACCAAGACGGGGAACCCATGGTCGACGCACAGTATTTTGGCGACGGTTTGACGAACCTAAATCCGAGTGACCTCAAAGGGAAACTCATCGCCATCGAAGGCACCGACGGGGTCGGCCGTTCCACGCATATCGAAATGTTACAGGAATGGCTGGAGGTGCAGGGCTATGGTGTGATCACGACCGGTTGGACCCGTTCTAATCTCATGTCCAAGACGATAGAAATGGCCAAAGAAGGCAACATTCTCGATCGGTGGTCGTTCAGCCTCCTGTACGCCACCGACTTTGCGGATCGCCTCGAACACGAGATCATACCCGCGCTGCGCTCTGGCTTTATTGTCTTGGCCGATCGGTATATCTATACGGCCTTTGCTCGCGATTTTGTGCGCAGCGCGAACCGCCAGTGGGTGAGAGACGTCTTCGGCTTTGCCCTAGTACCCGATCTCGTGTGCTACATGCGTATCGATATCGAAACACTCGTCCTCCGCGTCATCGAAACCAAAGGGATGAACTTCTGGGAATCAGGAATGGATCTTCGTCTGGGCAGCGATCTCTACGATAGCTTTAAGAAGTACCAGTCGCTCCTGATCGAGGAGTTCGACAAAATGGCGACGGAGTTTCACTTCGAAGTAATCGATGCCAGAAAATCTCCGGATGAGATTCAAACCGCATTGCGCAGTAAGATTCAGCCGCTCCTCACCACCACCCTGCAAAGCCCAAAGTTGCCCTCCGACCACCTTATCCAGCCGGCTCCATCCACCTAACAGGATGCTGAAAAAGTCCGCCAGCGGCGTTCTCGCATCGTTCAGAGGACTCAACGTACCGAACGTACGTCTCGCCTCCTCACTCGCTGCGGCCTTGCTGAACGGCCTTTTTGAGCATCCTGCTAACATAATCTGAACCGTCACTCGTGAAGCGTATCTCGTTGGGAATAGGAGCGTATGGCTGATAGCAAAGCCGCTCACGCTCGATTCCGCCCCATACGCTATTGGCTATATGCCATAAGCTCTTTTCATCGAACGAGATACGCTTCACGAGCGACGAGTATATCGCGTCCTCCTAGAGAGACGCACTGCATCCATTCTGATTCCATCAGAATCAAATTCGATTCTATTCTCGATTGATTGCCGAGACACTTAGAGCAACCCCAATCGCGACTGCCGCACTAAAAATCCAACAAACTCAACGGATAAACATGCAAGAACCTCGAGCAGGATCTTCTGGCACGTTGATTGCTTTTAGGCACAATCAGAAAATGGTCGACGTAAGCAACCCTAAGGAGGTGTACCATGTATAAGTATTCTGCGATGCTCACACTCGGCGCGGCTCTGTTACTCTCACTGTTCT
>CBDDRW010000028.1:0-8246 GCA_965233175.1 uncultured bacterium | reverse complement strand
GATGCCGAATTCCCCGTGGATATCTTCCAAACCGGCTCCGGGACCTCGACGAACATGAACACCAACGAGGTGATCTCCAATCGGGCCACTGAGCTCTTGGGCGGGGCACGCGGCAGTAAACGGGTGCATCCCAACGATCACGTCAATCTGGGCCAATCCAGTAACGATGTCATTCCGACGGCCATTCACATTGCCGCCGGGGAGATGCTGCAGCAGCAGCTCCTGCCCGCGCTCACCGGGTTGCACCAGACGCTGGGGCGCAAAGCCAACGAGTTCGACAAGATTGTCAAGATCGGGCGGACCCATTTGCAGGATGCCACTCCTGTGCGATTGGGGCAGGAGTTCGGCGGCTATGCGCGCCAGATGGAACTGGGCATGCAGCGGGTCACGCGGGCCCAACAGGCGCTGAGCGAAGTGGCGCTCGGCGGCACCGCCGTCGGCACAGGGCTCAATTGCCATCCGAAATTCTCCGCCAAGGTGCTGGCGATCGTGTCGAAGGAAACCGGGTGCACGTTTATCGAAGCCACGAACCACTTTGAAGCGCAGTCCGCGCAGGATTCGTTGGTCGAGGCGAGCGGAGCGTTGAAGACCCTCGCTGTGAGCCTCATGAAAATCGCCAACGACATTCGCTGGTTGGGGTCGGGCCCGCGCTGTGGGCTGGGGGAACTCAATCTGCCGGAGACCCAGCCTGGCTCCTCCATCATGCCAGGCAAGGTGAATCCGGTCATCGCCGAGTCGGTGACGATGGTCTGTGCGCAGGT
The DNA here is from genome assembly GCA_965233175.1 of uncultured bacterium. Classification (GTDB taxonomy): domain Bacteria; phylum Nitrospirota; class Nitrospiria; order Nitrospirales; family Nitrospiraceae; genus Palsa-1315. The sequence continues at coordinate 7,485 of CBDDRW010000028.1, read as the reverse complement.
GATCGGTAACGATGTCACGATTACCCTCGGGGGGCAGGCGGCCAACTTCGAACTGATCGTGATGCTGCCGGTGATGGCTTATAACCTCTTTCAATCCATTGAACTGCTGGCGACCGCCTCGAGCAACTTTGCGGCCAAGTGTATCGACGGGATTACCGCCAACGAGGTCCGATGCGCGAGTTTGATTGAGGAGAGTCTGGCGATGTGTACGGCGCTGGCGCCGGAGATCGGCTATGAGGCGGCGGCGCAGCTGGCCAAGGCGGCCTACAAGTCGGGCAAGACGGTGCGGCAGGTGGCCACCGAACAGCACGTCCTCCCGGCGAAACGGCTCACCGCACTGCTCGATCCCTGGCGCATGACTGAACCCGGCGGACCCGTAGGTAGCGCGGGAGGATAACGAGTCTGAGGTTTGGAAATGCGCTGGGCTACATGGGGGTGCAAGAAACAAATCGGAGTGAGGCAGGGGATTCAGACAGGCTTGCAGGTGAACAATCCGAAAAGATCCCCGATCCCATTATTCCCCTCCAAGTGGGCTGGAAAAGAAAGCTGGAGATTGACCGCTGCCTTCACACCGCTGTAAGATTTTGTCATACAGAAGGTGTCCGATGAAGCGCGCGCGTGTGCCGGTCACAGTTTCGCTCCCCTCGAACCTTGCTGAAAGCTTCGAAAAGCTGGCCAAAGCCGAATCAAAAAACAAAAGTCAGCTGTTCAGGGAGATGCTCACGGCGTATGAGCGCCGCCGCCGTGAAGAGCGCTTTCTCGCTTTGCAACGCTACGGCGTGAAGAAAGCGAGAAAGAAGGGTATTCTCACTGAAGCCGATGTCGAAAAGTTGGTATTTCAAGACCGCTGATCGTGCGCGTCGTCTTCGATACCAACATCTACATCTCGGCCCTTGCCATTTCGGGAGGAAATGCCGAGGACGCCTATCTGGAAGCTGTCCGCGGCACGTTTGAGCTATATACGTCGGTCGCCATCCTGACCGAAACGGCCAGAGTCCTCCAAGCGAAGTTCGATTGGGCAGAAGAAAAAGTCCGAGAAGCGGTTCAGGATATTAGTCAGACAGCGACCGTCTTGCGTCCTCGGCCCACTCTCCACCTCCTCGCTGATGAGCCGGACAATCGCATACTTGAATGTGCGTCGCTGCACAAGCCGAATTTGTTGTCTCGGGAGATCGCCACCTCTTGGCGCTCAAGCATCATGCAGGCATCACCATGATCTCCCTCACGGATTTTCTCACAAAGCTGCGCCGGTAGCGCTGGCCTCGTTGGAGAATGTTTAATGTTGAGTGATCAATGTTGAATGGTTGGAATCAATGGCGAGGAACGTGACGTCGAGAAAATCTGTGGACTGGGGCGCGAAGCGTTAGGTGTGCGTGGCGCAAGAATAAATTGGAGCGAGGTAGGGCATTAGGACGGACTTTCAGGTTGAACAATCAAATTGTTGTATCGACTCGAACGCCTTGATAGAACGCCAGAATCCAATTGCTAGGACATGTTCCCAAAGACCATTGATATCCAATCCACCCTTATGCTCAAGTGGTTCAAGGATGCACGGCAATAGCTTCTGGCTCCAGAAATCTTCGTTGGCTTTCCATATCCTTTTGATTGATTCTATCTGATCCATGATGAGGAACCGGGTGGAGTCGGTTCTTCCGCCATCCCGTAGTGCTGCCTTACACGAACGCCACCAAAATTATTTCTTGCGATGGTGAAAGACAGACATTGTACGGGAGCAAGGGATCAGCACGGGTGCCATTCCTCATTTACTGCTGAATCGCGGAGAGCCGCCACTTCCCTTCTTGGATTCGTATGAAGGTCCAGGCTTCGCCGGACTTAGTGGGGCATTTTTTCACTGTCTTTGACGACATAGTCTAGCGACAATGGTCCACTGAATAGATAGGAGCCTGCTGAGAAGTTCTGAATTGTCTCAACTAGTTCTGACGACCATGTTGATCTATTACTTGAGGTTATAGTGTCGCAGATTTTTGTGCAGCGCGAATGGCAAGTTCTTCGGGTATGAGATAACGTCTTGGTCCCAAAATTGCCGTACCGATGCGCACGGTGGTCGCGCCTTCGGCGATGGCGACATCCATATCTTCCGACATTCCCATGGAAAGCGTATCGAGTTCGTAGCCATCTTTCTTGAGCCGGTCGAACAGTTCCCAGAGCATGTGGAACTGGCTGCGCTGCAAGGCTGTGGCAGTCGTGAGTTCGGGGACTGCCATCAATCCGCGCAACTTCAAACGGGGCAGGCGTACGACATGGGCTGCCAGTTGGGCTAATTCAGTAGGCTCAACACCACTTTTACTTGCTTCCCCGCTCACGTTCACTTGCAGACAGATTTGCAACGGCGGCAATGATTCGGGCCGGTCTTTCGCCAGGCGGTCGGCGATTTTAATCCGGTCCACACTGTGCACCCACACAAAATTTTCTGTGATTCGTTTGGTCTTATTGCTTTGGATCGGGCCGATGAAATGCCATTCGATCGGCAAGTCGGCCAGGTCCGGCATTTTCGCCAGCGCTTCCTGCAAATAATTCTCACCAAAGATCTTTTGTCCTGCGTGCCAGGCTTCTCTCACTCGCTCGGGTGGCTGGGTCTTACTCGCAACCAGCAGCGTGATCTCTTCCGCTGATCGGCCGACGGATTGCGCGGCTCTGGCAATGCGATCTTTGACGGCTTGCAGGCGTGAGGCGACGGTTGTGGTCTGTTCCATTAGCGATACAGGTGTTCCCGTGTGAGGGGCATCGTGTTGTTCAATCCCTTCGTGAAGAGGACATGATAGAGCCTCATGTCCCCATAGCGAAAGTTGGCCACACAACCATTGAGGAACATTCGCCACATACGAACGAAAGACGCATCGTACATCGCCTCGACTTTTTTGGCCTGGACCTCGAACCGTGCGCTCCACTCCTCAAGCGTTCGTGCATAGTGTATGCGGAGGTTTTCGATGTCCGTCGGAATGAGTTTCGTTTCGCACATGGTCCGAACGATTTCGTCGAGCGTGGGAATGTATCCACCGGGGAAGATGTATTTCAACGTCCAGGGATCGCCCGGTACAGGCAGCTCTTGTCCGATGGTGTGGAGCAGCCCGATGCCGCCGGGATTCAAGATTGACTTCACCTTCTCCATGAACGTCGGAATGAACTGCTTCCCCACATGCTCAAACATGCCGATGGAGACGAATTTGTCGAACGTGCCTTCGATCTTCCGATAATCCTCAAACACGATAGAAATCTCTTTCGACAGGCCCTGACGCTTCACGAGATCGACCGCATACTCAACTTGTTCTTTGGACAATGTGCAGCCGACGCCGCGCACGCCGTAATGCTTCACGGCATAGATTAACATGCCGCCCCAGCCGCAGCCGATGTCGATGAGTGTTTCTCCGGCCTTCAGCTGAAGCTTCCGGCAAATGTGTTCGTACTTCTGCTGTTGCGCTTGTTCAAGTGTGTCGTTCTCATAACGGAAGTACGCGCAGGAATAAGCCATGCTCTCATCGAGCCACAGCTTATAGAAGTCATTCCCGCGATCGTAGTGATGGGCGACGTGTTTTGTCGAGCGTGAGAGTGTGTTGAGCGATGCCTGGCGCAGGTGCTTAATGGCGAGCTTGGCTTTCAGTCCGATAGGCAAATTGAGGAATGCGGCGTCCGCTCCGAAGCGGAGCAGCTGTGTGAAATCGCCTTCGACTTGGATATCTCCTGCCATATACTCTTCGCCGAACCCCAACGATCCACTTTCAAGCACATGTTCTGCCGCACGCTTCGTGACAAAGGTGAGAATGAACTGTGGTTCACCGGCACCGCACGATTTTTTTACCCCATCCCAAAACTGCACCTGAAACGAAACGTCCCTTGCATGGTCGCTCAGCGCATCGAAGAGTTGCTCGAACGTTTTTCTCATGATCTTTTTCTTCCGGATATTATAAGGACGCGTGTTTCAGGGGGCGACTCTGGTTTTCTCAAAAGGTCTTTCCAGCTGCCTGTGATAAGCTCTTTTTCTGGTTCTTGTCAAGATGCACCTGGAGAGAGACAAGGGGCAGAGCGTCTACGATTTCGCCGGGCCTGATATCATGCATGGCAGATAGGTTGTGGTGAATATTATTATGAGGCAAACGGCGATGAGTATCTCAACTCAAGGGGGTTGTTTTTTATCAAAAAATAGCCGACAATGCATCCCATTCGTGGCTTGATACATGCACCGGTCAACCTATTCAATAACAACACAAAGAGGCGGAACGATGAAATTAAAAAACATGTTGTGGCTCGCGGCTGTATTGATGATCCCTGCCAACGTGTGGGCGTATGGCGATAGTGCCGGGAGCGGCAGTGGCTCAGGGATTTGTAAAAAAGTGAATTTTTCAGAATTCTCACCGATCAATAATGCAGAGGTGGCGCCACAATCTGCTTTTTCATTTTATGCGTCAGAATCAACCTTTCCGAATAGCATTAAGGTGATCATCAAAGGTCAGTCCGTACCAGTCACCGTGGTCGAAAAACAAAATGGATATAAAGTTTCAGGTAAACTTCCTGACACACTCAGGGGAGCCTTTGCGAAAATCAATATTGAAGCGAGGGGCATCGCGCAATGCGAAGTCACCGACGGATGGTTAGTCAAGGTGACTGAATAAACCAACAGGGGCCGAGGAACTCGTAGTCTATGAGGGGGTCAGCGAAAGCTGATCCCCTCATAGTTTTTCCCGAAGGCATTTAAGAATGTGTTTGCTGAGCCTATCACGGTCGCTTTCCTCACCTCTTGGCTAAAAGCCACATACGACATCAATCAACATTATTAGAGGATATGAGAGCCGGTCTCAACCGTTGGGGCTGGGATCGTCTTGGTTAGCGCTGTCTATTATCTTGCTCAGGGAGGGGGAGGACTCGACGGCACAGGTGATCCAATTGATCGGGCCACCTGTGCCGTTCTTTATTTATTGAGGAAAGGATTTCGGCTCTGTAGCCTGCTGCCACCCTTCGCCGTTCAACGTGCGAAGAAACGCCACGAGATCACTCTTCTCTTGGTCCGTCAGTTCAAGGGGAAGGATCAAGGGGTCTTGGTGAGGATTCTTCACACCACCTTTGTTGTAGAATTTCACCACTTCTTCAAGCGTTTTGAAACGGCCGTCATGCATATACGGCGCGCTTCGTGAGATCTCCCGTAAGGTCGGTGTTTTAAACGCGCCAATTTCCTCAGGATTATTGGTTACCATGTAACGGCCAAGATCCACTTTGTTGTCGTCCCAGCCGATGCCGAGGTTATGAAACTTTTCGTCGGTGAAGTTGAACCCGGAGTGGCACTTCGTGCAGCGTGCTTTTTCCCGGAACAGGATGAGGCCCCGCTGAGCGGTTTCCGGAATGGCTCCTGTTTCTCCTCCCTGATCGAACCGGTCCGCCGGGCTATTGCCGGAGAGGACGGTGCGCTGGAAGCTGGCAATGGCCTTCCCCACGTTACCGATCGTGATATCCTCGCCGAAGATGTCCATGAAGAGCTTCTTGTAGCCGGGGATCTTCTTCATCTTTGCAATCATGTTATCGTAGTTGGTAAAGCCGTGCTCGATCGGATTGGTAAACGGACCGATCGATTGGGCCTCTAACGTATCAGCCCTGCCGTCCCAGAATTGCGCGGTGCTGAACACTCGATTGAATGATACCGGGGCGCTGCGACCACCCTTCTGGCCTCGGATGCCTGTGGCGACCGGCATACCGTCCGTAAACGCAAGTTTTGCGATGTGGCAATTCGCGCATGCGACCGTGTTGTCCCCCGACAGTCGTTTGTCAAAGAACAGTGCTCGGCCTAATTCAACCTTCTCCGTGGTCAACGGATTGTCGGCAGGAATGACGACGGAACTCGCTTCTAAGCCGAAAGGAATCTTGAGCTTATAATCGGCTGCCGTCGCGGCCCAAGGCGACAGCAACGTTACTGAGCTGATCGCCAATGCGCCCAGGACGCTCTTGCACAACAGAGAAGATCCTCCGAACACTGGAAGTCGGAGTGCGGTATACGCTACGGCTGGCTTCATTGTGGCTCCTTTCATTAGGGTTGTCATCACCTGTGTTTTTGCCGTTGAGTTGGTTTCAGTCGGTTCTGGTTGTTATCTGTGCAGGGTCGAAGAATCTGAATCGTGGAGTATAAGGGTAGGTTTTCATGGCGCGAATCGTAGCGATCATGCTCCTCCATTGCAAGTTCTTTTTTCAACGTTGCGACGTGAGACACCACGTGCCTTAGGTGCGCGTCGGGTATGAAGTTGTCCTCACACACTGGCGGGGAGCCGGGTTCAATTTTGGAATCAAGAATCGATGAGGCGTTGCCTGTAGAGGTTGAAGTCTAATGGGCAGATCGTGGATTTATTGCAACGGTTCATATAACTATTAACTATCAAGAATTAAATATATATATTGGCTTACAAGATATATGATGTATAAATATTTGATTATTAATAATTTTATTACTGTTTACATTGTAGGGGCGGAGGCCGTCTCGTGGCTGAGTCTTGTTGACTGGTTTGGGTATCATCTTCCAGAGATGCGCGCTTTTTCAATCAGTGCTGCAAGCTCAGACGGAATTGGCATGCGCCTGAATGAGTTGACGTTTGTGCCGCCTGTATTGCCTTCTGGCACCAGACCGACAACAGTACCGATGGCAGCACCGACGATGCGCAGCAGCTGACCCAGACACTCTGGAACATGACGCTGACGAAAACCCCAGCGGAGCATGTGCCAATGTACGCGAAGGTGTTCGACCGTTGACGTTTGCCCAAGTATGTGGGCACGCTCCAGGTGCGAGAAGGCTACATTTGGTTTTCCTCGCGCTTCGGCTTGATAGGCAGCAAGAATCTCACGTTCGACGTACGGACGGATGCGGCGACCGAACTCACTCACTCACAACTCCTAAGTAGCCACAAACTTCAATGCCACACCGTTGATGCAGTACCGTAACCCCGTCGGCTTGGGGCCGTCTTTAAAGATATGCCCTTGATGTCCTTCGCAGCGCGCGCAATGGACTTCGGTTCGTGGGAAAATCAATTTGTAATCAGTAGTGGTTTCGACCACTCTAGGATCGATCGGTTGCCAAAAACTAGGCCAGCCGGTGCCGCTGTCGAATTTATGCTCCGATGAATAGGCCGGGAGATCGCAGCCTGCGCAATAGTAGACACCGGCCTTCTTATTATCGTGCATGTTGTCGGTAAAGGGGCGCTCAGTATTCTCATGGCGCAGCACCTTGTAAGCCTCTGGAGCGAGGAGCTTTTTCCACTCGTCGTCGGTCTTTATGACTTTGACAATCGGGTTGATCTCAATTTTGGGCGGCATAGAGCGGCTCCTTTCCTGTTAGGTCACCCATGAGGTGAGTCGAGGAACTGAATGTATCCTTGCACAAGGATTGGTCGGGGAGCAAGGCACCAGCAGGATGCTGAACAGTCCGCCAGCGTCGTTCTCGCATCGTTCAGAGGCTCAACGTCGAGTAGGACTTTTCTGATATCGGAAGTACTG
>CBDDRW010000027.1:0-19438 GCA_965233175.1 uncultured bacterium | reverse complement strand
AGGACCGTTCAATCGAAAATTAGTTTCGATGTCAAGCAACGGTGAGATGAACGGTCGAATTGACGCGGAGGAGAGAGACGGGCGCAGCGATCCTTCTCTACGTTCCGTGGCATTTCTTGTATTTTTTCCCGCTGCCGCAGGGGCAGGGATCGTTGCGACCCACTTTCTCGTCACTTCGCTGAACAGTCTGTGGGGCGACTGGTTCTTCTCCGCGATTGAGGATCAACGCGGGTTGGGGACGTGAGATGATAGGGGGCGGAGGAGACGCTGGCGCGGCGGCCGGTTGCTCTTCGTGCCGGACAGCTTGGACGTGAAAGAGCCGATCGAGCGTGTCGGACTTGACCCGTTCCATCATGCCGGCAAAGAGATCGAAGCCTTCACGCTTGTACTCAATGAGGGGATCCTTCTGACCATAGCCGCGCAATCCAATCCCGTCGCGCAGATGATCCATTCCCAATAAGTGATCTTTCCAGTGGTGGTCGATGACCTGGAGCATGAATGTCTTCTCCAGGAAACGCATCAAGTCCGGGCTGAGATCCTGCTCTCTCCGATCATAGGCCTCGCGCACCTGTGTGCGGAGGTCTTCAAGCAAGGCGTCACGCCCAATGGTGCGAAGCGCCTCACCTCCGTCGCCCTTGCCCTGAGCAAGGTCTACACCGAACTGGCTATGCATAAGTTCAGCAAGCCCTTTGATGTCCCATTCTTCGGAATATTGTTCAGCCGGGCAATAGATGTTCAGCGCGGACTCCACCAAACCGTCGATCATGTTGCGAAGATCGTCTTTCAGATTCGATCCACCCAAGACGGCGCGCCGGTGTTGATAAATCACCTCGCGCTGCTTGTTCATGACGTCGTCGTACTCCAGCAGCTGTTTACGAATTTCGAAATGGTGGGCTTCGACCTTCTTCTGGGCGTTGGCGATAGCCCGGGTGACCATGCCATGCTCGATCGGAACACCTTCTTCCATCCCGAGCTTCAACATCAGCTGAGAAACCCGCTCGGAAGCGAAGATGCGCATCAGGTCGTCTTCCAACGACAGGTAGAAACGCGACGAACCAGGATCACCTTGGCGACCGGCACGGCCTCGGAGCTGGTTGTCGATCCGGCGGCTTTCATGGCGCTCGGTCCCAAGAATATGGAGTCCGCCTGCCGCAATGACCTCTTGCTTATCCTTTTCGCAGTCGGCTCGAATCTGTTCGAAGATCTCCAATCTGCGCGCATCAGGCAGGTCTTCTTCCCGATACAGAATCTGTTTGAACATGAAGTCGGGATTGCCGCCCAGGAGAATGTCGGTACCGCGGCCCGCCATGTTCGTGGCAATGGTCACGGCGCCCTTGCGTCCTGCTTGGGCGATAATCTCGGCTTCTCGCTCATGCTGCTTCGCGTTGAGGACGTTGTGCTTGACCCCGTTCCGGCTCAAATAGCCGGCGAGCCGCTCAGACTTTTCGATGGAAATCGTACCAACCAAGACCGGCTGGCCGCGCCCATGGCATTCCTTGATATCTTCGACGATGGCGGTAAACTTTTCCTTCTCGGTTCGATAGACGACATCCGCGTAATCCAGCCGGATCATCTTGCGATTAGTCGGCACGACGTTGACGTCGAGATTGTAGATCTTGGCAAACTCCGCCGCTTCTGTGTCCGCCGTTCCGGTCATGCCACTGAGCTTTTTGTACATCCGGAAATAGTTCTGGAAGGTCACCGAGGCCAGCGTTTGATTCTCGTTGGCGATCTTCACGCCTTCTTTGGCTTCGACTGCCTGATGCAAGCCGTCGCCCCAGCGGCGCCCCGGCATGAGTCTCCCGGTGAATTCATCCACGATGATGACTTCGCCTTCTTTCACGACATAGTCCACATCACGTTTGTAGAGGGCATAGGCCTGGAGCCCCTTGACGACGTGATGGACGAGATCCATATGGTTGGGATCGTAGAGATTGTCCACCCCGAGCAATTTCTCGACCCGGACGTTGCCATCTTCGGTCAACGACGCGGTCTTTGTCTTTTCTTCGACCGTGTAGTCGTGCTCCGGTTTTAGCTGCGGGATGATCGCGTTGATGCGGTAATAGAGATCGGTCGTTTCATCCGTCGGACCGGAGATAATCAAGGGCGTGCGGGCCTCGTCGATGAGGATACTGTCGACTTCGTCTACGATGGCAAAGTTCAGCTCGCGCTGCACGCACTGGGCCAAATCCGTAACGACCAGATTGTCACGGAGATAGTCGAAACCATACTCATTGTTTGTCCCGTAGGTGATCTCAGCACGATAGGCTTCAGGCCTCGTACAGGGGCGGAGAGACTGAAGCCGTTTGTCGGAAGCATCATAGGTCGGATCGAAGAAAAAGGAGGCATCATGCTGAATGATGCCCACTGATAGTCCCAGCGCGTGGTAGAGCACGCCCATCCATTGCGCATCGCGTTTGGCGAGGTAGTCGTTCACGGTGATGAGATGCACGCCTTTTCCTTCGAGCGCATTCAGATACACCGGCAGCGTGGCCATCAGGGTTTTTCCTTCACCGGTCTTCATTTCAGCGATGCGGCCTCGATGGAGAATCATGCCGCCGATCAACTGGACATCGAAATGGCGCATATTCAGCTTGCGGCGGGACATCTCACGACAGACCGCAAAGGCCTCGGGCAGGATATCGTCCAGGGTTTCCCCAGCCCCAAGCCGCTTCTTGAACTCCTGGGTCTTGTCCGCGAGGGCCTGGTCGGAGAGTGGGGTCAGGCTGGGCTCCAGGCTCGTGATCCGCTCGACAATGGGGCGGATTGCCTTGATTTCACGATCGTTTTTGCTTCCGAAGATCTGGTTGAGTAGTTGCGTGACCATGATACTGTCGTTCAGGACGAACGCTGGCGTCTCCTCAATTATTTGGTGCAGTATACAGGATCTTTTCTCTGAATCCTATAATCTGAATCCTACAATAAGGAGAGGTCCCTCTGCTAGTAACCGGCTTGACAGGCCTAGTAGCTGTCCAGTAGCATTCGATCGAATTCTATTAGGGTCGATATCTAATGAACCACACTGTCCTCAAAGTTCTGTCGATCTTCTTAGTACTCTGTGTCCTTTCTATTGGTGGATTAGCACAGGCACAGTCGGTCGAGCATGCTGGACACCATGCCCAGCATCAAGCTGCCACACATGGCACCCTGCTCTGTTCCTGGATGTGTGCTGCCGGGACAGTACTCGATACAGCGGTGGTGACATTTCAGGCCGAACTCAGTCCGATTGCGCTCATCGCGCCTCCCCATTTTGTACAGCCTTCGATCGAAACTTGTCAGACCTCCCCCAGCCGCGCCCCTCCGTCTTTCTCTCTGTAATCTTCGTCGCTCATTCGGCTTACAACAGAGCCTCATGCCTCTTCACGCAATCTACTAAGTGGGTTGTGGGAGGGATGGAGAGAGAGACGATTCTTTTAGAGACAATCGAACAACGTGAGCATGGTAGGGAGCCGGTTCGTGATTCTTCACACCGGCGGTGATCAAAGTGATGATCAGTCCACACAGACAATATAACCTGCAAGGATGGGTCGTGTCCGTGTTCTTTCACGGCCTCGCGCTGACGGTGGCCTTCGGGCTCATGACGCAGGTCAAACCGGTCCTGCCCAAAGAAGTATTCACGTGGGACGTCGCGTTGGTCGAACCTCAACGGATTCAAGACACAGTTCAGGCTGAACCCAAGCCGACTCAGGAGCCTGCCACGCCGACTCCACGTCCGATAGTCCCCGCTCCTCATAAGCCTCCGATGGTCACGCCGAAAGTACAGACCCGCGAAGTGACACCAGTTGTCCAGCGCGAGATCCGCCAAGCGGTCGAGACGACCCAGCCAATTCAAGAGACAGTGGCGGTGCAACCGAAAACCGAGATCGTTTCACCGGTGCAAGAACAACAATCAACGGAGGTGGAGCAGCCTGTCACCGTTGAGCAACAAACCGAACACGTCATCGCTGAATCACCGTCTAACGTAGTTGCCGAAGCAGAACTGACCAAACCTGCCGAATCTGTCATGCAGGAGGCTGCGCCACAGGTGGCAGTGGCAACCAGTCCAACTCCCGTTGTCAAAGTCGATCATGGCTGGTTGGCCGAATTGCTGAGACGGAGACTGGCTGAAATAAAACATTACCCCAGCGCTGCGCGCCTCAATGGCGATGAAGGGAAGGTTGTGCTTCGGGCGGTCATTCGAGCTGATGGCCACCTGTCTGAGGTGAAAGTTCATCGAAGCTCCGGTCATGAGGCGCTCGATAACGCAGCGATAGAATCCATCCGGTTGGTCTGTCCGCTGCACATGCATCAACCGCTCGGCACGACCGAAGTCGCGGTGTATATACCGATAGTGTATAGCCTCGGAAGCTAGTCGCGGGAAGAGGGACCCTATGCCCCCGCTGTCGGATCAAGGATTGAAGATGGTGCGAGCCACGATGGTATTCGGCTTTCTAGGCATGGTGGCTATGCCGGTCTGGGCTGAAGAAAAACTGGGTGTGATGAACGAACAAGAACGGACGGCACGGATTCAGGAACTACAACGACATCGGGCACATATCGAGAGTGAGTTGCGCCGGCTCCAATCGCAACCGGAAGGGACGGCTCGTTCCACTGTTCCACGGTCTGAATTTTCTGATCAGCCGACAAGAAGCATGAAGGAATCGCTCGATTCTTTGCCCGGAGTGAGCACCCGACAAGGTGCAAACGGCCGCGACGTGCAATTCTCCATTCGTGGCTCGAAATGAGGCGCCGTATGGTTGAACGGATATGCAGCGTTAGTAAACTGGCTTGGATGCTTGGAATTGCGGTCGGTGTCGCCTCGTTCGTGCCGATAGCAGTGGCCGAATCTGATCAATCGTTGCGGTTTGGCCCAAAACTGACGACCGATCATCAGGTACGGGCGGTCGTCGGTCCTTCCGTCAAGATCGACGACGAAGGCCGTATCTCGCTTGCCTGGATAGAGGAAGACAAGGACATCCGCACGATATTTTATGCCGGAACGGCAAAGCCGGAGGGACCGATTGGAGCTCCTGTCACAGTGAACCAGCGGGCCGAGGCGCCCTACATGCGGCAGGAAGCGCCGGCGCTGGCAGTGGTCGGAGACGAGGTGTTCCTGACATGGGCCCTGACCCATCCGAAACTGACACCCGACAAGCCCTTCTCGAATGAATTACGGCTGAGCCGATCCAAGGACGGAGGCAAAACGTTTCTACCGTCGATGCTTGTGAACGACGACGAGCAGGTCATAGGCCACAGTTTCGACTCGATCCACATCGCCCCTGACGGTGTGGTGCATGTGGCCTGGATCGATGCGCGTGAAGGCAAGAAAGAACCCGGCACCTTCGTCACCCGCTCAACCGATCGTGGACGCACCATCGCGAAGAACCTTAAAGTGGACGAGAACACCTGTGTCTGTTGCCGGACGTCTCTCACAACCGGGTCAGACGGGACCCTCTATCTGGCCTGGCGCAAAGTTCTCCCTGGCGAGGTCCGCGAAACAGTGGTCGCGCATTCCGCAGACAGCGGGAAAACGTTTTCTGCCCCGGTGATCGTCGGCCACGACAAGTGGGTGTTCCCCGGCTGTCCACATCGGCCCGCCTCGATCGGGACGGATCGGCTCGGACGGCTCTATGTGGTCTGGTACACCGAGGGCGTCGATGAGACTCCGGCGGTGTTCTTCTCCTACTCGGATGACCGAGGAAATACGTTTTCACCCAAACAAAAACTGAACGTCTCCAAGGGAACCTTCCCGGACCATCCGCAAATGGCGGTCGATCTGGATGGGCGTCTCGTGATCGTCTGGGAAGAACAATCTCCTGTCCGGCGTGAAGTCGTGATGAACCTATCCCTCGATCGCGGACAGACATTCAGCACCCCCCAAAAAGTGAACGACAAAAAGGGGCAAACGCCATCGGTCTCGATGAATTCGCAAGGACTGGCCGCGTTGGCCTGGATGGAACATGCCATGCCGGCCCATCGTATGGTGGTACAAACGCTTCAATTACCAGGAGTAAAAGTCCTCGCGCGACAAGAGCCGTAACCATGTCTACATCTTTGATCAGAGCAGGGACGACAGCGTTGCTTTTTTTCATAAGCATCGTTTCGACCGGCCCTGCACTGGCCGGCGATCCCTTTGTCCCGCTCAAGATGAGCCGGCTGCCGGCAGGGAGCATGGCCGCGCCTTTTGAGCTGACGGCGCTGGACGGCAAGACAGTAAAGTCAAGTGAATTGGCCGGGAAGGTGGTGCTTGTCAACTTCTGGGCCACCTGGTGCGGACCCTGCAAAGAAGAAATGCCTTCGCTTGCGCGATTGCAACAGGAACTGGACCCCGCACACTTTGCCATCTTGACCGTGACGACGGATCTACAGCGCCAGGGCATCACCCACTTTCTCTCCCAGTTGAGAGTCAGCCTGCCGGTGCTCTTCGATGAAGATCAGGAGGTGTCACGGTCCTTCATGGTACGCGGCCTCCCAACCACCATTGTGATCGCGCAGGATGGCACGCTCGTCGGACGAGCGGTTGGGCCTCGCGCCTGGGATAGTCTCGAAGCGGTGGCGGTCATGCGGCACGTCATGGAGAGCGGAAAATGAGGAAGGGGTTCGTCCCGCTCGCCCTCACTCTTGCAGCGCTATACTTGACGCTTTCGGTCAGTGCTGCAGTCTGTCTCTTTGCACACGAGAACGAGTCACGCTCATCCCATCACCACACAGGCGGAGCGACCCAGTCTTCCCTTTGCGCATGGGCCTGCCATGCCAATCCCACCGTCGATCTTGTTGCAATCACGCCACAAACGAAGCCCTTTCATCTCGAGTCGATATTGCTGACGGCCGATTCTTCCGTCTCATTCTTCCTCTCTCAGCAATCGACCCAGTCTCGCGCGCCTCCTCGCTCATAAGGTCGCTTCCTCATAATTCATCGATCATCTCCCCCTGTGCAGGCAGAGCTAGGGACCGTGTAGCCTGTAACTGGCTCGGAGGCAGGTGTGTCATGTTTATTACAAGAAGGAGTCCGGGCTATGGTGTCGTTCAAGAGATTTAGGCAGATCATTGTGGCGGTCACCGCGCTTGGGAGCCTTGCCGATTTGAATCACGTCGTGCTGGCACAAGAGCCGACCTCACCAGATGCTGTACAGCAAAGTCCGAGGGAACAACAACTGCGCGAACAACTCAAAGGCATATTGCAAGAGCTGGAGGAACTCAAGCAAGGTCGTGAGGGCACGGCGCCTCCTGCCGAGCAGCGCAAGACGGTTACCGAGAAAGTCTCGCCGGAGGAAGCGCAGGTCACCGGAACAATGCCCGAATATGAGTTGAGCGATACGAGCATCGTGAGCACGCGCTTTCAAAAACGGCCGGAGGGCCTTTCGTTGTCGTCGACTCTTCCTTCAGAAACGGATTCTCAGCCGACCAGAACGATGAAGGAATCGATGGAATCGCTCCCAGGTGTCGTCTTGCGCCAGGCAAACGGACCGCGCGATTTCAGCATCATGATTCGAGGCCAAGGCGCCAAGACGACCTTCGCCGCTCGGGATATCAAGATCTATGAGGATGGATTCGTCCAGACGCAATCCGATGGATTGTCTCGGCTCGACATGCATGACCCCTGGTTTATGAGAAGCACCGAGGTCATTCGCGGCGCGTCGTCGTCTCTCTACGACAATTACGCCTTGGGCGGCATGGTGCATTTCAGAACGAGGCGCGGCAGCGATATCAACGGAGTCGAGATGTTCGGGAGCGGAGGGTCATTCGGGTATCACAAAGAAGCTATCGCCGTAGGCCAACAATATGAACACCTCGACGCCTCCCTCTTCGTCAGCAACGTGGGAGAAGACGGATTTATCCGGCACAGCAACTACAATACGCAAACGATCAACTTGAATCTTCGATTCAGGATCGACGACAAGCAGAATTTTTACTTTAAGGCCATTACGAATTGGCTGGATACCCTCGTCCCCAATCGTTTGACACAATCGCAATTCACGTTCGATCATCGGCAGCCCGGTGTCGCGCCGCAACTCGCGCAACGTCGGCTCGACCGGCGCACCATTGTCGGAGGCATCTACGAGCGGCAAATCAATGCCAATACGGTCCTCACGCTTGAAGCAGACTACGACGTGAAAGACATTAATCAGACATTCAACACGATCAGCGACAACATCAATCCCAATTTCAAGCACTACGCCGACCTGCGGCACGACGGGCGCCTGTTCGATATGCCGTTGAGGAGTTATGTCGGCTTCTTTCTCAACAATATGGAGCAGGAGGCACAGACCTTCCAGAACCTGGCCGACGGGAAAGGCACCAGAGGCAATCTCATTCAGAATTCGCGCGGCACCATCCGAAACGTCGGTGGCCGATTCCGGGAAGAACTAGAAATTGTGCCGAAAGTGACCCTCGCTGCTGGATTAGGCTTTGAGCAATCGATGTTGAGTGTGCAAGCGATTAACTATGGGCCTGCGGGGGGAGGAGCTCCGTCTCCCAGCAACGCAGATCGAACCTTCACGAACTGGGCGCCCGAAATGTCGCTGAGTTGGAAACCGGCTGAGGCCTATCGGCATTGGGTCCGAGCCTCCACTGGGTATGGGATTCCCGGTTTCGGCAATCTTCTGAGAGATCCAATCACCGGTCAACCTGGTACGAACTTCAATCTGAAGCCGCAGAAGAATGCAAATTTTGAGATCGGGACAGAATCCAAACTGCACGAAACGTTGACAGTCCAGCTCGTTGGATTTTGGACATTCTTTAAAGATGAATTGATCATGCAAACCATCACGACGGGCAACATAGCAACGGTGAATGCCGATTCATCTCAATACCGTGGGATCGAGGCCTTCTACGATTGGCGCCCGATGACGGGCCTCCGATTCTCCGGGGCCTATACGCACATCGACGCCGAGTACATCAATTTTTCGGATCAGCTGAGTGCGGCTGCCGGACCCTTGGTTCGGGATGGAAAGAAGGTGGCGAATGTGCCGACCGATGTCTTGAATTCCAAAGTCGCATACGATCATTGGCCGACCGGATGGGGTGCCTGGATCGAAGGCAGCTATTACAACAGCTATTTCCTGAACAACAGCAATACGTTCGGTGCGCCATCGTATGTGATTGCCAATGTCAACATTCACAAAAATTTCGAGTTGAACCATTCCTGGTTCCGATTCGCCAAGTTCTATCTGGAAGTGGACAACATCGCGGATATGAAATACGTCGCATCCGGCACAGTGATCGGAGGCGAAACAGCCGGCGCTGCCGCGCTCCAACAGGCCTTTTTCGCCGGCTACGGCCGTGCCTTCTATGGCGGGGTGACGCTGGGGTTGTTTTAGATTGTCGGAAGACCCGAACGATTCCTGGCTGAGATGAGGACTCCCTTGAGAGACCCTCGTCCATCCGGATGTGCTCTCACAACATATGATGAGTCTGACGACGACGGAAAGCGAGGTGCACCATGAGCAAACAATTGCTGCGGGTAAATGAAGCCGCGGCGGCCTTAAATGTGAGCCGCTGGACAGTCTATCGATGGGTGGAGGAGGGGCGCTTGCGCGGGACGAAGATTGGCAAGGGCAGTTTGCGAATCTTTCACGAGTCCATCGCGGGTTTGGTCCGAGAGAATAAGACAGACAGAGGCGGTGTGTTGTCTGGCTAAATGCGCCACCACACACTGGCATCCACCGTCATCTATCGATGTGACTTGCATCGACCAGGTGACACTTGTCGAATGGAGAAAAGGTGTTCATGGAAGGGCTAAAAGAAATCGTCGAGTATGGTGTCATTGGACTCTTGCTGGGGCTGAGCTTTTGGGCAATCGCGGTAGCGGTGGAGCGCTGGCAGTTCTACCGTCGAGTGGATGTCCGACAGTTTCGCACGCTGGATCTGTGCGAAATGATGTTGACTAAGCGACTAGTGGTGATCGGTACCGTCGCGGCCAATGCGCCTTATATCGGGTTGCTGGGGACGGTACTCGGCATCATGCTGACATTTCATACGATGGGCACATCCGGGGCATTGGCTGTGACGTCGATTATGATCGGCTTGAGCCTCGCGCTTAAGGCCACCGCCGCAGGGCTACTCGTTGCCATTCCTTGCGTGGTCATGAACAACATACTCCGCCGTCGAGTCAGCGAACTCCTCGCGCGATACAAGGCAGAGCACGGATCATGAGCTGAATATATTTGCATAGGAATATGGCTTGTGCGCTACGTACTGTAGCATCCGTGAGCATCCGTCGGTAGACAGGAGATCGGTTGATGCGTATAAGCAGTGACATCGTGGAGAAAGTGATAATGCGTTCTTCCAACTCACGCAATACCGTGCTTGTCGCAGGGCTCGTAGCCCTGGTCTATGCGTCGCTGGCGGTCATGGCGGCGAGCTGCGCGTTGCGTCACGTGACCGCCTCTAGCGGCCATACGCACCATAGTCCTCATGAAGCGGCTCCGCACAATGCGCTCTGCGCTTGGGCCTGTCAGACGACGTCCGATGCTGGGCTAGCAACGGAGCCTTCAGCGTTATCAATGAGCCCGGTTGTCCAACTGATGGCCTCGCTTCCTAATCAGGAAACCCCTTTACTCTCCTCTTCCCTTCTCCACTCCCGTGCGCCTCCTTTGGTTCTCTTCTTCTTCATCGGATAAGGGACCCCGAGCGGCCCCATATTTGAATTCAGACTCGCACACACAATTGACGGTTATTGATCTATCGATGTCCGGGTTGGGCGGCCTCCTTGCTCGGACTGACCCGGGGCGCGGGTTTTTCCTCCTTGTCCTCCGCCCCGGCTTTTTTCACTCACCTGCGCAGGAAGCCGCGACTGTAAAGAAATCGTGAGGTTCCGCTTTCAAGGGCAAACGAGGGAGGACATATGCGCATGAGCGCTCAGCATATACGCAGGGGGTGGTATCAATGGGCGTGATGATTCTCATGCTTGTTCTTCTGACTTCTGTCCCATGGCTTGCAGAGGCGGGGGTGCCGGACGTATGGCAAACATTGACGGAAGCGGGGACCGCGGCGCGAGATCAAGCCCATTATGAGGACGCGGAGCGCCTGTTTCTGTTGGCAACCCATGAGGCCGAACAGTTTGAGCCAGGCGACACGCGGGTGGCGGCGACGTTGAATCATTTGGGTCTCGTCTACCATGCACAAGGCCAGTATGCCCGAGCGAAGCCATATTATGAGCAGGCGTTGGTTCGGTGGGAACAGGCGCTCGGCTCCGATCATGCGGATGTCGGTTCGGCACTGAACAATCTGGCAGAGATCTATAAAGAGGAAGGGGCCTTCGAGCAGGCCGAAGCCGCCTATCTCCGCTCACTCACGATCGGTGAACGGGCCTTGGGTCGAGGCCATCCAGAGTTGGCAATCGGGTTCAACAATCTTGCAGGACTCTATCAAAAACAGGGACGTCTTGTGCAAGCAGAATCTTGGTTTCGTCTAGCGCTGGGCCTCCTGGCCAGCGCAGACGGAAACAACTCAATCGAGCCCTCACTGGTCCTGAATAATCTGGCGGCCCTCTATAAAGAAAAAGGGGTCTACGCCTATGCCGAACCTCTGTACCGGCAGGCCCTCTCCCTCCTACTCGAGCGTTTTGGACAGCACCACCCGTCGGTTTCGATCAGTCTGAACAATCTGGCCAATCTCTACCATGCCCAAGAACTGCCTGAGCTCGCGGATCATTACTACCGTGAGGCGCTGGCCATCAGTGAGTCTGCGGCAGGACCGGAGGCCGCACTGACCGGGATGATTCTCGAGAATTGGGCCTGGCTTTCGCACGAACGAGGGCTGGTGGATGAAGCGAAGCTTCGGTATCAACGGGCTCTGGTGATCCAGCAGCAGACGCTAGGGCACAATCATCCAATGGTTGCCATGCTCTGTGAACGCTATGCCGACCTCTTGCATGGCCTCGGGCAATCGGTTGAGGCGAACTTCTTCGTTGCACGAGCGGCGGCGATTCGAGTTCGGCAGACCCACTCATCCCGCTCGCATGAACAAAACCAGCCCAATGTGACGAGTCAGGAGGCACAGAAAGGAGTAGGGCGATAAGGGGAGGGCGATCCTGTCCGGCCTCATTTGATGTCGTTTTTCGAGAAAGTCGAGTGTGAAAAGAATTCGATGCGATCGCATGGGTCCATTCACAACCAAGGAGGAATGACAGATGAAACACACGTGGACGATGGTTATGGCAGTGGCGTTACTCGGCGTGGGCTTGAGCCTGCAGCCGGTAGTCTCACAAGCAGGACAGGGAGAGGGTCATACCCATGAAGTGATCAAACACGCCAAGGAAGGAGTCGCGCATACGAAAGAAGCGATCAAACATATCGAAGAGTCCATCAACGCGACCGGCGATGCGCATGCCAAAGAAGCACTGCAGCATGCGAAGGAAGCCGTTACCCATGCGGACGAATCGATTGCCCATGCTGAGATGGGAGCGAAACACGGAGGGAAGAAGAGCAAGTAAGTGCCGGTGCCCGAGACTGATGCTGCCGATAACTTACGCTACCGATCCCACAGATTGTGCGGCGAGCCGAGGAGTAGATTCAATGTGCTCTCGTCTCGTCAGTCTCGCGGACCATTGAAGAGGAAGAGCATGGATCGTGAACTGAATCAGATCAACGTCCTTCCCCTGGTCGATGTCATGTTGGAGCGATTCGTCACCGTCGTCGATCGTATTGGTACTCTTGTCTTTAGCCAGGTCAGCCTGGAGATCATCCGCGTGTGAGGCGGACCATCCGCAACTGACGCTCACATGGAATCACCATTCCCACCACACTCTGTGATCAAGACTGTTTGTAGCATGGGTGAGCATCCATGAGCATACGTCTGTAGACAAGATGCCTATTCGACTCTACATTTGCGCTCGCGCTGAGTGCGTTGTCTGAAAGGAAATCGATATGCAACGGATGTTTCCTCTATTGATAATCTGTTTTCTGCTGTTGGCGATGGCCCTCTCTCCGGCAGCAGCGGAGCCAGAAACGAAAGCTGGCTTGACGCTTGGTTCAATACTGCCGGTGTTCGTCGGACCTGTGCCGATTTCTCCTCCTGCTGTCAGATTCGATGAGCGCGGTTCTGTGCATCTGGCATGGCTTGAGAAAGCGGGGTCGACTGGAGTGGTGAGGAGCGTTCGAGTCGAAAAGGGGACCAAGTCCGTGGAGACCCCCGTGCAAGTGAACCCTGATGCGTTTCCACCTGACGCATTTCATCAGGCTCCTGGGCTCGCAACGGGCACCAACAATCATGTCTTTGTGTCATGGTCAACCACGAACCCAACCCCTGGCTCGTTGTTCGCCTCGGATTTGCGTATCGCACGATCGCGAGACGGGGGACAGACTTTTGAAGGTCCGGTGCAGGTCAACGACGACAGCCTGCCGATCAGCCACACATTTGAGGATCTCGCGACGGGAAATGGTTCCGACCTATATGTGGCATGGCTGGATGGGAGAGGCAAAGACCCTAGCGGCGCCGCGCTGCTCTTTGGCTGCTCCAACAATCAGGGACAGACCATGGGTAGAAATCTTACGGTGGATGGGATGGCATGCCCCTGCTGCCGTCCCATGGTGTCGCTCGCGCCGAACGGAGATCTCTGGGTGGCCTGGCGTAAAACATTCACCGGAAATGTACGGGATATCGTTCTGGCCAAGTCCGAGGATCACGGACAGACCTTTTCATCACCCTTGCTAGTTCACAAAGACAATTGGGTGTTCTCGGCCTGTCCGCATCGAGGTCCATCGGTCGGGTTCGACCGATTCGGGCGAATCTATGTCGGTTGGTACACCGAAGGAACGGATGAGAAGCCTCGACTGTTGATGGCGACCTCGGACGACCAAGGTCGGACATTCAGCTCACCCGTATCTCTTCACACCTCGACGACATCGTTGCCCGATCAAATGAGGATGGCGGTGCATCCGGATGGCGCTGTTGTGGCAGTCTGGGAAGAGATCACCGGCGTTCGCAAGCGCGCTGTGATGCGGGTATCAATGGATCGCGGGAAACATTTCGGTCCGCTACAGCCCTTGAGCACCGGAGCCAAAGCAGAATATCCCACCGTGGCCGTACACAGCAATGGCGCTGTCGCGTTGAGTTGGACAGAGCATGCCTTCCCGATGAATCGGATTCTCCTGCAGCAAGGGACGCTCGCGCTGACGACGATAACCGGACAACCGTGATGCGATCGAGTATTCTCAATCGTCACATTTCGATGAGCGGAAGACTGCTTACCTGCAGCGTGCTCATTCTGTATATCCTCATCAGCGTGACAGCCTTGACCTGCGTCGAGTCCATGGGGTCAGACCACCACCACACTGCGATTCCGCTCGATCATTCCTCTCATTCCCTGCTCTGCGCCTTAGCCTGTCAGGCCAACATCGGTGCGAGTCTGTCTGTGGCCATGGTAGGACTCTTCGTTACAGACTGTTGGATTGCGGCATATGGTTCATCGCCGCGTGCCCTTGTCAGAGATTCGCCCCAGTGGGGACTTGTCCGTGGTCCACCCCTCTCCGGTCACTCTCTCTAGTCATCCATACCTTATCCACTAATGGTTTTGTGCCTGTCGAAGCCCCTATTTGTGACTCATGTCGCTCGCCGTATGAGCGAAAGGGTTCCTTGTGACGTCTATCGTCGATCTTGCCAAGATGGTCTGTGTGATTGTTGGTATGGGGAGTGTGCTATGGGGTGGCCTGATCGGGGAGGCCTCCTCCGATTCTTTTCCATCAGAAGGATTACTACCGGCGGCTGAGTCCCAGGCTCTGAAGAACTACGCATTCCTCCATGGCCAGTGGTTTGATGGCAAAGGCTTCCACCAGGCCACATGGTATTCGGTCCAAGGACGACTGACTCGCACGGCACCGACCGGCGCCGTCGGAACCCTGGATCTTGCCGGTGCGTTCGTCGTCCCTCCCTTCGGCGAGGCGCACAACCACAACGTAGAAGGCGAATGGAATGTGCAGGCCGTGAGCGAGCGGTATCTGAAGGACGGAGTGTTCTACGTGAAGAATCCGAACGACGTACGCGATTTTGCTGTGACCATCAGGAAGCGAGTGAATCGTCCTTCTACCATCGACGCCGTGTTCGCACATGCCGGCATGACTGGGACAGGAGGCCACCCTATTGCGTTGTACGAAAACATCTTACGAGTGCATCGCTACGAACCGATCATCGGCCATCGAGAGGTGGGGTGGTTTCAGAACCGAGCCTATGTCGTGGTGAACACGGAGCACGACCTCGATGAGAAGTGGGCCCTGATTACCAGCGGCAATCCGGATTTTCTTAAGGCGTACCTCGTGCACTCAGAGGATTTCGTTGCCCACCAACGCGATGGGCAATTGAAAGGGCGAACCGGCTTGAACCCTGCGCTTTTGCCTAGGATCGTCGCAAAGGCTCATGCGATAGGTCTGTCGGTGACGGTGCATGTCGAAACGGCATCAGACTTCAGAGTTGCCGCACGGGCTGGGGTGGATGAGATTGCCCATGTGCCGGGCTGGTTGGTCGAAAATGAGCTGGATGCCCAGCGGGCTCGACTCACCGAGGAAGACGCGCAACTTGCCGCAGAGAATGGGATTGTCGTAGTGACGACGACGGTCGCGGGAGAGGCGATGCCTGGGACCGCGAGTGACCATGCTTCTCGTCACGAGCCCGATCATGTGAAACCGCGAACGGGCCCGGTTCCCCACGAGGGCAACGTGGACCTTCGCGCGTTGGCGCGTGACGTACAGCGTGCCAACCTGACCCTTCTACACCGCCATGAAGTCAAACTGGCGATCGGCAGCGATCATGCCGACACATCGTTGGCTGAAGTGATGAATCTCAAAATGCTGCTGCCTTTCGACAATTTGACGCTGCTGAAATTGTGGTGCGAAGCGACGCCAGAGACGATTTTCCCCGGCCGCAAGATTGCACACTTCGAGGAAGGATATGAAGCCAGTTTTCTTGCGCTTGACGGGAACCCTCTTAAAGATTTCAACCAGGTGCAGGCGATTCGCTTGCGATTCAAGCAAGGATTCTCCCTGCCGTTCCCGGGCCAGGAAGTAAAAGAGACAGCCCCGTCGCACGCGCATTAGTGCATGCGCCAGGCATGACATGCCAGATGCTACCGCGTGTTTTACCATTCACTTTGGAGGAGATGGTGTATGAATCGTGCAAGAAATTGGAACACAATCTGCGCCCTGTTGGTCATCATTCTCGTAACGAACATGATCGGAACGGCTCCATCTGAGACCTGGGGCACAGAGGCACCAGCTGGACAAGAGGCCACCGAGTTGACGATGGAGGCCGTCAAGGTGGAAGGGCAGAGGATCGAAAATGTGAACGATGTCAAAAAGGAATTTGCGCGCAGACCGGGCAGCAATATTCTCATTGAGGAAAAGCAGATCGTACAATCTCGCGCGCTCAATCTTCAGGATGTCTTGCAGTTTGCACCAGGGGTACGGTTCCAATCACGTACTGGGGCGGACGAGGGACAATTTTCAATCCGAGGCACCTCGCTCCGGAACAACTTTCATCACCGGGGCATCAATATTCTCATCAACGGGATCTATTTCGGCGATGCCGATGGATTTTCTGACTTCGAGTCCATCGACTTGTTGGCCTATGAACGGATTGAAGTTTATAAGGGGGCCAATGCTCTGCGTTATGGCGGAAACACCATCGGTGGCGCCATCAATTTCGTGCCCCGGACGGGTTACAATGCCTCGATGTTGCAGATGCGATTCCTGGCCGGCAGTTTCGGCATGGTAAGCGGCCAGGTATCCAGTGGAAAAGTCATGGAGCCGTTCAAGGTCGGCAACATGGATGCCACAGCCGATTATTACGTCAGCGTATCCGGCAACCGGCAGGATGGGTTTCAGGATCACAGTCAACAGGCCAGGCAACGCATCAATGCCAACATAGGATTACAGCTTGGCAATCATCAGGAGATTCGCGCCTATTTCCTCCAATCTCTTGTGTCCGAGGCGCTTCCCGGTGGCTTGACCACTGAGCAGCTGTTTGCGAATCGAAAGCAGGCCGGAGGAGATACCCCATTTCCCGTCCCAGGATTCTTCGCCTGTGTGACGAATGCCCAAACGTGTAATTATGGGCGCTACTTCAACCAGCAACGTATCGGCCTCGCCTATCGCAACGAATTTGCCCCTAACCAAGTGATTGAGATCGTCCCTTACTTTTCATACAAATATCTTGACCATCCGATTTTTCAGGTCCTCCGGCAAGACAATACCAATGTCGGCGGCGAACTCCGCTACGTTAACACCAATCAATTGTTGGGGATGAACAACTCGTTCGTCGTCGGATTCCAGCCGCGCTATGGCGATCTGCACCAGACCCGTTCTGTCAACATCAATGGAAACATCGGAGCGATCACACAAAATGCGTTTCTCCGGACAACCTATTTCGGTGTTTACGCGGAGAATGCGTTGGATGCAACGAATGAGCTCACCATCGTGCTTGGAGGACGGTGGGACTACAGCGGGCGCCAGGGCAATGTGCAAAACTTTGGTCCAGCCGGCAATCCGTTCGATCCCACGATCCCGTCCACGTTGAACAATACCCAGCAACCACTGCAGCACTTCGATGCGATCAGTCCCAAGCTGGGGTTCGTCTATAAAACGACTCCGCTGTCCCAGCTTTATTTCAATGCCAGCCGGGCCTATGAAACGCCGCTCAATCTCGAACTCTTATCATCAGTCAATGCGAGCGGGAGTGCCAATACGGGGTTTCTCAATCTCGATGCACAGCGGGCCTGGCAGTTTGAATTGGGACACCGCGGCACATCTGCCAACAAACGCTACAGCTGGGATGTCACCGCCTACGACTTGGAGATGAACAAAGAAATCCTTGCATCGATCATCAATACCCAGGGCACCTTCCAGAACGCGAATGGCACACGTCATACAGGCGTCGAAGTCGGTGGGGCTATGGTAGTCACCAAGGGATTGTTTGTGCAAGACGGAGGCGGCAGGGAGGATAGTCTCCAAACGCGGGTGGCCTATACCTGGTCTCGATTCAAGTTTACGGATGACGTGCGCGGTGGGGGGATCGGCGGACCCAATGTGCTGATCGCGAAGGACGGGAATACGGTGGCCGGAGCACCGGAACACAATCTGAATATGGAAACGCGTTATGACCATCCGAGCGGGTGGTGGATTGCACCGAACTTCGAGTGGTCTCTCTCTGGGTTCTATGTCGACTATCTCAACACGGTGAAAAATCCGTCCTATTTCGTGCTCCACCTTAAATCGGGGTGGAATATTACTGATCGGTTGACCTTCTACGCTGAGGGACGGAATCTCACGGATAAGACATATGCTGGTGCGATTATAGTCAACGATTCACTGAACCGATTTGCGCATCCTGGTTTAGGCATCAGCGCCTATGCAGGACTGGAGTACAAGTATTGACAGCAAGTTCAAACACTCTGCCTGACTGGAGGAGGTTGCGGCTCAGATTGAGGCGAAGATGAAGTCACCTCTCCGCCAGTTTAGCGGTCTCACTGCAGCAACGGCTCAAGGGTTGGGAAGACCTTCTCGACGATTCGCCGATAGCCCTCTCCTGTCGGATGAATGCCGTCGGCTTGGTTGAGCGAAGATGAGGCGGCCACCCCATCGAGAAAAAATGGAATCAACGTCAGATGATATTGCTTTGCTAAGGCCTGATAGAGCGCCTCAAACCCCGCAGTATAGTCCTGCCCGTAATTCGGCGGGAGCTTCATCCCTGCTAACACGACCGTCACCGAAGCCTGTTGAAATTGTTGAACGATCCGTTCGAGATTGGCTTTCGTCTCGTTCAGACTGAGGCCGCGGAGGCCATCATTACCACCGAGCTCCAGAATCACGATTGTCGGTTTGCTAATCAGAGCCCAGGAGACTCTCCGGACTCCCCCGGCAGTTGTATCCCCACTGACTCCCGCGTTCACCACCCGATAGGCATGGCCCGTTGCATCCAATTTCCGTTGAAGGTGTGCAGGATACGATTGATCCTGGGGCACACCTAATCCGGCCGTTAGGCTGTTGCCAAAGGCGACAATGCTTGGGCGTTCGCCTGAGATGGGCTGCTTCGGTCGGTCTGATGGCGCCACTGCCTTCGTGTCCGGCTGTAATCCCGCGCCCTCACGGAGGAGATTCGACGACGGGGATTGAGCGGCGGACGCATCACGTCGGTCATACCCACAGACCAGGAGCAAGCAGAGGACGAAGCAGGAAAGTAGTTTTGTGAGAATCCATGAACGACGCATCATCATTCAGTATAATATAGGCTCGACGCGGACGATACTGTGGGAACCGTCATGAATAATGCGGGCTAGACCGACACAATGATTACCCTGTCTCACCTCACGATGCGCTTGGCCGGAGGCGGCCATCACATCACCATCCTCGACGATCTCACACTTGAGATTCCCGATAAGCAGCGCGTGGCCATTGTCGGACCATCCGGGAGCGGGAAGTCCACCTTATTGGGCCTCATCGCGGGGCTGGATAGACCAACGTCCGGCTCT
>CBDDRW010000026.1:0-37061 GCA_965233175.1 uncultured bacterium | reverse complement strand
ACCCAATCGTCCACTTTCGCATCCATCCAAGTCAGCTGATACCCCTCCGCGCCTGCACGCAAAAGTCCATCTTGCCGATCTACGCCGATTCCAAAATGCGTTCCTCGGATGTGGTGCTCCAAAATACTCCGCACTACGGGATACAGGGTACGTAACGTCTCATCATCGTGTGTGACTTTGTAATATCGATTCAACGCATGAAAATACCAGAGCGTCGCGTCTGCCGTGTGGTAGAGCGCTTTCCGCTGTCCTTCCGGGAAGAGATTGGGGAGCAGTCCATCTTGTACATAACGGGCGAATGTCCGTAAGATCGACTGTGCTTCATGATACCTGCCCGTACACAACGTTAACCCCTCGAGACTGATCATGGTGTCTCGGCCCCAGTCGGTGAACCAGTGGTACCCAGCGATGACCGTGCGCGTCTGATCGGTCGTTTTATTTGATAACGTCCGTTCCTCTATCCGCGATCCTGGGATTACGATGAATTGGTCTGCGGCCAGAGTCAAAAACCGTTCCAATTCGTCCGAACCTTCCTGCTCTAGGTGGGCCAGCAATCCACCCACACGGCATGCTTCCGCCTTAAAAATGTCCTCAATTGCACCGTCAAGCATGTCCCATGATTCTGTGCTGGCGACAAAGGCAATGGGGCGATCAACGGTAAGGTCGGCAGTGAAATAGCCGGGACTGACATGGTCTTCAATGTATTCGGAGCCCCGATCTCGATCCACTCGATAGCACACTCCGGGGCTGGCGCAATGCTCCGCAATGAAGTCTCCAACCTGTGGTCTGAGACACATCTTTAAGGCGGGTACGTTGTCGCGCAGGTGCATCTCGCATCCTCGGTCGAAGACGGAGAGACGGAAGGGCGTGGATTGTGCTTCACTGAGTCGCGCATTGAGCATGCGAAAAGTCACAAAGGGACGAAGTCTGAGCTGAAGTGGCTCGCCCTCCACCAATCGGTACTCTACATAGACTGAGTTTTGACCGTAAGGCATGAGGATACGTTTTTCGATGCGGCGGCCCTTAACGGCCAGGCGCCAGACCGGTGTCAGCCACTCTCGCATGAATTCAGTCAGTAGTTGCGGGAGATCACTCTGGATGCGGCCATCGTCAAACTCCACCCCGCTGAAGAAAAATGCTTCTCCCTCAACCACCGCTTCTTCATCGAGGCGAGGAATCATGACGGTGCGGCCACATGGAGCAGGTAAATCTGGCACGAACATCCCATGGTACCTGCGCGTTGGCGCACCCAATAACGTCTCAGAGGCGTATCCCCCAAGGCCATTCGTCACTAACCATTCTCTAGAAAGACATGAGTCGTGATCAGAAAGGACATGACGCGGGATAGTGAGCGTCGTGCCAGCCGCGTGAATCATCATGCCCTTGATCCTTCATTAAATTCGTGCGGCGTGCGATGCGTGTTGACGTCTATTTTATAGAAAGTGGCTGATTCCGCTGGGAGGGACCATCCTTCTTCGTCGAGAGGTTCAACGATTCCGGGGCCGCCATAACAGGGAGCATCGCTGGACCATACAAACGACCATCTTCCTCCAGGGCTCGGAGCAAGTAAGGGTTCCGGCGCTGGTCGATACAGGAGGTCCGGCCCTAGGTTGATCAGTAGCAGACGGTCATCTCCTTGCGCACCTGCGTATCGTAGAACAAACGCCTTTGGTCCGATTACCGCTCCATCTATGGCGTCGCGCCCCTGCCTGGCGATGACAGGATCCACGCGTCTAAGACGGATCAAGTCCCTGTGTAAAGCATAGCTTTCCGCATGCTGATCCCGCTCGGACAAGTCGAGCTTCGAGCGTTTAAATTCCCTTGGATCGCACGGGTCTGCAATATTCGCTTGAGCTGCGCTCGATGCGTAGCTTTGAAATTGAGCAAGAAATTCTCTTCGACCTTCGTGCACCTTTTTGGGCAATTCACCTGGAGGAAAATCAGCAAAGAAGGAAAATGACGCGGAAGCGCAGAATTCTTGCCCCATGAATAGCATGGGGGTCTGCGGGGAAAGCAGTAACAAAGTGGTCAAGACGCGAAACAGTCCAGGACTTGTCTTGGCATGAAGACGCTCCCCCCACAACTGGTTGGCAATCTGATCATGATTCTGAATATAGAACACGAAACGTTCCGCGGGCTCATTTCCGACGACGGTCCCGCGCGGCTTGCGTTGCCATTGATATCGTTGGCCCTGATAGAGAAATGCCCTTTTGACGCATGAGATGAGCTCTTGGGGAGTCCCTCGATAGTCTGTATAGTACCCTTCGCTCCGACCCGTCGCGGCCACTCGCATGGCATGATGGAAGTCTTCGCTCCAGATACCATCCAAACCCCATCCCTTTTCCTCAATCGATTGAATGCAATGAACCCACTGCGCTTCGCATTCGGCAATTAAGATGATGGACCGTTCCCCTGCCGCGCGTCTGGCCGCTTGAGATAGTGCCACGATAATATGTACAGGACTGGAATCGTGAAACGCATGCACCGCATCGAGCCGCAGTCCATCCAAATGGAATTCGTTGATCCAATAACATGCATTCTGAACGAAGAAGTGCCGGACGGCAAAGGATCCCGTTCCATCGAAATTGATCGCCTTACCCCATTCGTTGGGATATCGATCAGTGAAATAGTCATCGCTAAAGGACGGCAGATAATTTCCATCGGGCCCTAGATGGTTGTACACAACGTCAAGGATGACCGCGAGGCCGCGATGATGTGCTTCGTCGACGAATCGTTTGAGCGCGTGGGGATCTCCATACACGTGAGCAGGTGCATAAAGAGCAACGCCATCATAGCCCCAGTTCCAACGTCCGGGAAATTCTGCAATCGGCATCACTTCAATCACCGTGACCCCCAGATCTTTGAGCTCGTCCAGTTGGGTAATAGCCGCATCGAAGGTCCCATCAGGGGTGAACGTACCAATATGGAGTTCATAAATCACTTGACCGTGCATGTGAATTCCCTTCCAGGACTTATCATGCCATTCATAAGTGGAGGGATCGACGATCTGTGATGGTCCATGCGGCCCGTCCGGTTGGAAACGGGAACAAGGATCGGGGCAAAGCAGAGATCCATCAAGTCTATACTGATATGTCATGCCTTCCGAGGCTGTCATCACAACACCTGACCAATAACCATCTGGCTCCGGTTTGAGGGAACTGACAGACTCACCTTGGCTCAGCACCACTTCCACTTGCCCAGATCTCGGTGCCCACACGCGGAAACGAACTCCCTCCGCAATCACTTGAGCTCCAACGTCCAAGTCATACGCGGATGTTGAATGACAATCCATATGTTGTTTATCCATGAGAGCAGGCGCACTGTGATTGTCCATTGAGATGCCCCTCTAGTCTTCCCGGCTCGATCACGCGTAATGCCCGCATCTTGGTACTTCCCAAAACTTCGGCGAGCCTTTCGGGAGACAGTCGGGTCCCTTCGGGTGAAAGCTTATTCGTTCGAATCTTGCAAAAGCACTTGGCCTTCATAAAGGAAAAGGGATCCGGAATGTTCTTCCTGGCCAGTCATCTGTTGCCTACGCGGTGACGACACGGCACCACAGAGCCGAGGGTGAATAGGCCGATTACCGATCTGGCCACAACGCGGCATGCCATGCCAGTGTTTCCCATCATCTTATGGATGTGCCCTGCCGGTCATAGAGTACTGACATCCCCATCGAGCCGAAGAAAATCTTATAGCTCACTCCGCCAACATAGCTTAATAGGATATGACTAATTCGCGCCCGCGCATGAACTCTTGCATCAGCGTCGCCTGTACGTAGGGTAATGGCTCAAACGGTTTTGTTTTTTGTTTATAGTTTCACTCGAGGTTCGTTGATTGTCGCCTAGGGCTGAGCCTAGTTGGATCGGAATGGATGGACATCTATTGTTTGCTGGCAGACCTTCCGATTTTCATTCTAGGACGGTACTGTAGTAAACGGAGGAGGTTTCGTATGGCTGGCAACCATCCGGTGGTGCACCGCAGAGCAGGATCGGGCTGGGAACTACTGCACACGAGGAACTTTAGTCTTCTGTTTTCCGGCCAGCTCGTGTCCCAGATCGGCGACAGTATGAGCAAAGTCGCTCTTTTATGGTTCGTGTATGAACTCACGGGGTCAGCGTTCAAGATGGCGGAGATCGGATTGCTGCAGACCATTCCGCCATTAGTCTTGGGTCCGCTCATTGGAGTCTATCTCGATCGTATGAAGAAAAAGCCCGTGATGATCTGGGTAGACCTTATCCGAACGGGATTAGTCTTAATCATCCCCGTGCTGTATGGCCTGGAGGCTTTGGCGCTCGAACGGCTCTACATGCTCGTTTTCGCAATCTCGATCGTTTCCTCGGTATTTGGTCCAGCATTGGCCTCGTCCGTTCCGCTGCTTGTGCCTCGCGCAGATCTCACCGCCGCCAATGCCTGGATTCAAAGTACGACGAATATCGGCCTCCTGATCGGGCCAGCCATCAGCGGGGTGAGCATCGCCATGATCGGGGCTCCCAATGTTCTGTATCTCAATGCGGCCACGTTCATGGTATCGGCCCTGTGCCTCATGCCGATCTGCATACATGAGACCCTGCAATCAGATACGCAGACGGCCAACAGAGCTACGGTCCTCCAAGACCTGGTGGTCGGATTTCGATTTGTCTTCCTCCAGCACCGGATTGTGCTCCTCCTCATGCTCACTGCCACGCTCTATAGTTTAGGAGCGAGCGCCTTCGTGTTCTTACTGCCGGTATTTGCGACGCAAGAGCTCGATGCGAGCCCCGTCGAACTCGGGTGGCTGTGGTCATCGCTCGGCATCGGGATGCTCGTGGCGTCCGTCTGGCTGGCTCGAATCAATCAGGGTGATCTCCGACACCGTCTGCGGTTGATTTCTGCGGCCCTGACAGTTGGTGCTGTCGCCGTGGGTATGCTAGTCGTGCTCCGGACACCGGTACTAGCCGCGGTCCTCATCGCCGTGTTCGGCGGCAGCACCGCCATGTTTACTCCGATTGTGTGGGCGATGTTGCAAGAATTGACGCCTGAACCGCTCTTAGGCCGTGTTTTTACCACCTTCAGTACCGGCGCCATGGCTGCCGCCATGGCCGGGATGGCCGGCTTCGGTTTGGCGGCGGATGCGATCGGTCCCGCCATGAGCCTTGTGGGCATCGGGGTGCTGTTGTTGGGTAGTGCTGCCCTTGCCACTCTCTTCAGCCATAGGCAGCCAGACAAAACAGCTCAAGAGCTCTTGGCCGCATAACTACGAACATCCATCGTGTTTCGTTGCCGAGGTCTGTACTTGAAAGAATTACAGTGAGCTGAAGAGGCCTTACACTGTCAGGATCCTTAGGGAGGATGAGGTCTCGGTAGAGTCTGATGATTAACAGAGAGTCGGCATGGCGCACTGGAGCCATACAAACAGAGGCGCGCCCAGCGCGTTCCTGGCGCCTGCTGTGTACGCGAGATTTTGGATTAATCTGGTTCAGTCAACTCGTCTCTCAAGTTGGCGACGGTATCTCGAACCTTGCGCTCCTCTGGTTCGTGTATTCGATTACCGGCTCGCCTATGCAAACCACGATTATCGGGCTTCTCCAGACGATTCCCCCGATCGTGCTTGGTCCCGTTATTGGCGTGTATGTGGACCGGTTACCAAAAAAATTCTTCCTCATTGGCTCGAACATATTCCGGGCTGTGCTAATCGGCATCATTCCCTGTGCCGTGTCAACCGACACCTTCACCGTGAGTCTCTTATATATCCTTGTCTTTCTCAACGCGTCGGCAATGGCGACGTTCAGTCCGGCACTGACGGCGTCGATGCCGTTGATTGTTCCTCGGGCACAATTCACAGCGGCGAATGCGCTGATTCAGAGCACCACAGGCTTAGGCATCATCTTAGGTCCGGCGTTGAGCGGACTAGGGATCGCTCTATTTGGGTCGCAAGAAGTACTCTGTCTGAACGCCGTCACCTATTTCGTGGCAGCGCTCTGCTTCGGGTTAGTGCGACGATTGGAAGGACTTCAGTCATCTGGACAACCGCGAGTCAGTAGTTCGGCCTTCCAAGATCTCATTGAGGGGATCATGTTCGTGACGATCAAACAACGCGTCATCCTCCTATTGATTCTCACAGCGGGATGTTATGGATTCGGCACCAGTGCGCTGACGACGTTATTTCCGGTCTTTGCCAGTAAGTTGCTGGGACTCGGACCGGTTGAGGTGGGCTACCTTTGGTCCGCCCTGGGAGTGGGACTGCTGTTCATGTCAATGGCACTGTTGCGGTTTACCGAATGGCACGTGTCGGACCGTACCAAGATCATCGTGGGCGCGAGCGTGGCGAGCGCAATGGCGATCGGGGTGCTCGTCTGGATGAATAATCTATGGTGGGTCGGCGTGCTGATGATCGTCATTGGTGGGGGCATGGGAGCCTTCAACCCGATCGCATGGGGCCTCGTACAAGAATTGACCCCTCGGATGATGGTGGGACGCGTTCTTGGCCTCTATAGCACAGGTGCGATGACGGCCGCCATCAGTGGGATCAGCGTGTTCGGCTGGGTCACAGAACGATTTGGTGTCGTGACCGGAATCGCCGGCATTGGTGCGACCTTTCTGCTCACGGCTTCCCTCGGAGGCTGGTTGAGTGGGTCCATCCGAAACCGATAAGAGGGCAAGAACTCCTGTCCAATCTCAGTACAAAAAGTACGATATGTCATTGATGGGTTTGAGCCGGACAAATTGAATCACGTAATGACGCTAGCGCTGGATTCCCTGAACGCTCCGACCCCGACGGTAATGGATGAGGTCGGGTTTCCCTCAATGGTGCAGGCCGGGGGTTTCAAACTAAAATTCCCAGTCAGAGGCGAGGCACAGCGCTCGGTTCTGTTACACAAAAGACAGGTCTCTCTCTTTGCGCTCATAGCCAATGGTATCAGGGATACCGAGATAATCTGTTGACCAAAACAAAGAGTGCACTGTAGGATGGGATATCTGCAAAAACCTTCAACGGAAAGGAATCCCAGGAAAAGATTTGTTCACAACTTCTGCTGTCGGACGCGACAGCGACAACGAAGAATAATGTCTCTCGATCCAAAGTCTCCTCAAATAGACGGGGAGAAAATAGAGGCCAAGACACACGGCAAAGAAGATTACGCTAGACAGCACCGCCGGACCTCCCTCGACAAGAAACAACCGCTTGCCCACAACCGCGCTGAAAATTGCAGCCGCCACGATGAACTCCATCATCCACACGAATTGAATCAGCGTAAGTTTCATGGGCAGGCGCACTGAAGTAGAGAGATATACCACCTCCGGTTCGTTTGGCAGCGCTCTGAGAAATCGATGCCCCATGCGGTGCAGCACCCAACTGAAGGTAAAGCCCACGATGGCATTGAGGAGGAGTGTGATCCATGAATTGTTCGCCAGAATCGTGGCCGGTCCCGCCATAAATAACATTGGTGGCAGATAGACGGTAATACTCAGAATATCTTCATACGACAACATTTGGATGAGGTCACGGCACCATTGCGTAAGGGCTGAATGCTTGGGTGTCACATGTAAAGACGACATAACTAGTACTCCATGCAAGGGATGTTCATCACAAGAACTAACTCGCGTCCCGGGTAAAGGGGTTAGTTATTGAGCTAATGCGAAAGGACGGAATCTTGTAAATGATGGCTGGCATAGTGTCAAGGTGAATAATTTGTAGGCTATGAGGCTGAAACTGGGGAGGAGCCTAGGGGCCGAAATTTGCGGTGTTCGCTACTATTTAGTTGGAAACGTGGACGATTTGATATGAAGGAGGTGAAGCCATGCTTTACTTTGCACTCGTTTTTCTGATCATAGGGTTAATCGCCGGTGCTCTGAATATGGCCGGGATTGCAGCGATTGCTGCGCAGATTTCCTGGATCCTATTCGTGGTCGGAATCGTGTTGATCGTGATCCATCTGGTCATCGGGCGCCGCACACCGGTTGAATGAACGCTCGTCGGTTAGAGGTGACCCTCATGCTGGAATTGCATGATCTACCCATAGGTGTGCTGACTAGGCAAGGGCCTAGTGCAGGTCATCGGATTCAGGCTGCGAAGGACTATTAACCGGAGAACTATGTTTCTGCACTCCCTAAATTCCAGGGTCCATGTTCGAAGATACTTGATGCGACCGATATGGGACGTTAGGGGATGTGCCGGTACTATAGCTTGGATGCTGACCACAGTGATGACGTTCTAAATGGTTCACGAGGATGCAGCCGGCGAAAACGATTGTGCTTTTCCATGATGGGTACATGAAAATAGAGGGAGCACTATGAAAGCACTGTGTTGGCATGGTACAGGCGACGTCCGAATTGATTCGGTCCCTGATCCTCAGATCCGGGAATCGCGTGACGCCATTGTGAAGGTCACTGCCACCGCCATCTGCGGGTCTGATTTGCACCTGTATGGTGGCCTCATGCCGACGATGGAATCGGGGGATGTGCTCGGCCATGAGTTCATGGGTGAAGTCGTAGAGGTTGGACCCGGGGCAGCCAGCACACTGAAACCTGGAGACCGGGTGGTCGTGCCCTTCACCATTTCCTGCGGGTCGTGTTTCTTCTGCCAGAAAGGATTGTTCTCGTTGTGCGATACCTCCAATCCGAATGCGGAGATGGCGCGCAAGGCGATGGGGCACTCGCCAGCGGGCTTATTCGGTTACTCCCACATGCTGGGAGGCTTCGCGGGCGGACAGGCGGAATATGTTCGCGTACCCTTTGCTGACGTGGGGCCCGTGAAAATTCCTTCCGGGCTCCGAGATGAACAGGTGTTGTTTCTTTCCGACATCTTTCCGACTGGCTACATGGGTGCCGAGCACTGCGACATGGAACGTGGCGAGACGATCGCCGTGTGGGGCTGTGGGCCCGTCGGACAATTTGCCATTCAGAGTGCGTGGATGCTTGGCGCGGGTCGAGTGATCGCGATCGATCGATTACCGGAACGTCTGAGGATGGCGGAAGAGGATGGGCGCGCCGAAACGATCAACTTTGAGACCGCAGATGTCTACGACCGACTTATGGAGATGACGAAGGGGCGGGGACCTGATCGCTGTATCGACGCGGTGGGGACCGAGGCGCATGGCGGTGGCAGCCTCGATGCCCTCGTAGACAAAGCGAAGACGGCGGTCTTTTTAGGGACCGACCGACCGCATGTGCTGCGAGAAGCGATCATGTGCTGTCGGAAGGGCGGCACCATTTCAGTACCCGGCGTGTATCTCGGATTCTTGGATAAGATCCCGTTTGGGGCGGCCATGAATAAAGGACTCACGATGAAAATGGGCCAAACTCATATGCATCGATATATGCGCCCGCTCCTCGAACGCATCGAGAAGGGGGAGATTGATCCGTCGTTCATCATTACGCATCGGATGAAACTCTCCGACGCCCCGTACGGCTACAAAACATTCCGGGATAAGACAGACGGGTGCATCAAGGTCGTCATGACGCCGTGATCGGGCATCAAGGGAGGGGAAAGACATTTGCCATCGTAATTTAATTAGGAGTTTTCCTAGTTCAAATTCTGGGAAACTCTGATAACTGTAGCGTCAGGCCACATCTAACCGAGGGAGGGCTCTCATGTTTTCATTCCATAAATTTCCACGCTTTGTCCTCTCGTGTGCTGTGCTCGTGTGCTTGGGAGCGCTGAGCAGCTGTCAGTCCACCACTGGAAAGACAGCTGGACAGACAATGCACGATGCATCCATTTCCACCGCGGTGCAGACGAAGTTAACGAGCGATAGTGTCGC
This sequence comes from uncultured bacterium, assembly GCA_965233175.1. Classification (GTDB taxonomy): domain Bacteria; phylum Nitrospirota; class Nitrospiria; order Nitrospirales; family Nitrospiraceae; genus Palsa-1315. Next base: position 27,324 of record CBDDRW010000026.1, on the reverse strand, counting down.
GAATTTCCCACGTATCGATGTCGATACCGAACGTGGCGTCGTGAGTCTCAACGGGGTGGTGGAGACAGCGGCACAACGGGCGCGGGCGGAACGTCTGACACGGCAAGTGGATGGCGTGATCAGGGTCAACAATAATCTGCAGATCCAAAATGGCCCCCCTTCGGGTAAACGCTCCGACCCGGCCCAGACCCATGACATGAAAGAGAGCCAACCCGAAAAATACACTGGGCAGGGGGATCAAAAAAGCATGACCTTGCAAACTCAAGGAGCGGACGTTATCCAGGGAGAGGTCGTGCGTGTCGATGGGGATACCTATTTTGTGAGGGGGCGAGATGGGAAAGAAATCAGTCTACATGCCGACACCACTACGATGAAAACCCAGGACATCAAGGTGGGAGATCGTGTGGAAGTAAAGGTCGATCGGAATAATCATGCGCTGTCGATGCTCCCAGAAGCGCCGTAAGCCCAAAGCCATGCACCGGATGAACATGCGATGTCTTGGGCCCGAAAAGCGGAAACTTGAGTCAGAATGAGCGGTCGAGCAATTGATCATCGAGTCGCAGAATGCATACATGCAGAATACAGTGGACAACTGAGAAGCCAACACAATCCGGATGGTACTGGCTCCGAGAGCCGGCGCTGCCGCTCATGGAAGTGATTGTCCAGGTAGATGTTGAGGCTGACACCGTGTATTCGTCGGGGACCGCCGATGGTGCCTCGCTCGATCAGATGCAAAGAGGGGAATGGTTCGGCCCATTGGAAATCCCAGAATGAAGGAAGACTACCCAGATCAGGATGGGAAGGGACATGGCCCATATCGCAGAGATAACGCGCCTTCCCGCATGTCAATGGATTAGGGCGGGTAGAGATTCGCGGACATATCCTTTTCTTCACGCGGTTTGCACCCCGCCTGCTTCCTTCTCTGAAAGATACCTATGAGCCTGCAGCAATACAGGAAGAAACGAAACTTTGAGAAGACGCCCGAACCACGTGGAAAGGTTGATGCGTCGTCAAACCATTTGCGGTATGTGATTCAAAAACATGCGGCAAGCCACCTCCACTATGACTTTCGACTGGAATTAGACGGCACCTTGAAAAGCTGGGCCGTTCTCAAAGGCCCGAGTCTGGACCGCACACAAGCGGTGAGCCATGCATGTCGAGGATCATCCGCTCGACTATGCCGGGGGAGGACGGCACCCGTCCACGAAGTAGGGGCCTCAGGGCGCTTCTTTTACGGAAACCACCGCGGGACTAGTGAGTTCTCTCGGCCACTCATGCCGACATTTCAGATTCAGACAGGTCCACATTCGCACTTGCGGTAGAGTCATTTTTTGGCCACAGAGCGTCCAAGTCAAAGTGGGTTCGGTATTCGTGTTCTGACATTTTGGACAAGTCATCCCACTTCTCCTTGCAACGGAAAATTATGAGGGCAAATTATCAGAAGAGAGTGGCAATTTCCCTAGTTCAAAAGAGGTAGTGCAACGAGTCAGCAAGTAAGCGTTAACGGGGAATCAGACTAGAGGTGGTCAGGCGAGGCTGACGGTGATGGCGAAAGGTCTGGACGCTTCCAATGCGTAGACTGGTGCACCCGGACAGTCACTCGTGATAGCAGGGACGGCGTCATGCAGTGACCGATCATGGCAGCCTCAACGGCTTCTCTTCCGCCATTTCCAGGTGGCACTGGATGCGGATCGGTCCATAAGCCTGGTTTGCTCTCTCTTGCATCCTTCTCCAGCCCTTCAAGCATTGTATCTCCTGGCACATACTTCCGATACCACCAGCACCACTCGGTTTTAAATGCTCGTGATTGACGAATCGTACCCTTGAGTAAGAGCACATCTGCTGAAGTCAAACCGTATTTGTCATTGCCCTGAATCTGAAGTTCTCACTTTGTTGTTCGACGAGTGATTTCACTCTTACCTGTCATTCTTCTATCCATTATTCCTTCCACATCGATGAATCAATTCGGATTCACCTCATAATCAAAAAGGATTCACCTCGGAATTGTATCTCACGATGCAAAGTACGGAAAATCCAGGTTTAGCAATGATTTTATGCTGGCTCGTAACTTGCTTGCCCGTCGTATTGATACCAAAACACTTCATCGTGACATTGTATCGTGGACCGACAGCCTGGTTCATGGAAACTTTGATCGCGGAGCTCTTTTGTATGAAAAGGTCTAGCTTAGTTGAGGAAGTTCATGCACGGATGACGGAAATGTCCATTGATTGTTGCACGGACCATGGGCATCGAAAATAAGGAAATTTTTCGGGATTACTAGAACGGAAGCTGGAAGGCAGTGAATACGAGGGTTTGGCGCGAGCCATGATCAACGCAGCAAGTCGCTTTGTGCTAGCCGAGGTTGTGTTACGTATGCTAAAGCGTGGTTTCAGCCTACAGCATTGAATGAAAACTGTACAACCCACATCGTCTAAGAAGCCAAAAACGATTCTGGTCGTCGACTATGCAGAGCCGCTCCGGGATGTGGTCAAGAAGATTCTGAGGAACTGCGGCTACACCGTCTTAGAAGCCAAGGATGGAGAGGCCTGCATGAAGTTATTTCAAGAGCACTCCGGCCCGATCCACTTGCTGTTAACTGATATGTTCATGACGGGAATGAACGGGCGAGAGGTGGCTGACCACCTGCTTGCTTCACGCCAGGATATCAAAGTCCTCTTTATGTCGGGTCATTCAACCGAGACGATGCAGAGTCAGGGTGGATTGGATCCAGCGGTCGGCTTCATCAGGAAGCCCTTTACCTCAGAAACGCTGTTGCGAAAAGTATCGGAAATGTTGGGTAGTTGATGCTGGAAAGGTCAGCGGTATAAGAGACATTTCCTGCCTACTACCTCAAAGTCCATTGCCGAATTGCTTCGTCCAGTGCGAATTTCATCCTTAAGCAAAACCGCCTCGGCCCCCATACCCAACGGGACAGGCCCGTTCATCCGTACCCGCATTCACAGACTGAAAAATCGCTAGGGTTCCAGTTAAAGATCTTAAAGAAGGCTCGGTAACAGGGTCTTCCTAGCTCCTTCCAGCACTTCGATTGTCGGAGAAGCTGTCGATGGGATGGAAGCAATATCCATGGCGCTCAGTCATTGCTGACGAACATGTTACACAAGCGATGAAAGCGGTGGGGGCCGAAGCGGTTTTGACCTTGCGTGCATTTTGAACAGGTCATATCCCTCTCGTCGACTACATCGACGCACGTCGCGTGAAAGAAGGGCACGGTAGCCCGTGCCCTTCGTCTCTACTTGGTCCCATCTACAGGCTCTTGTAAGGGGAAAGGTCCACTGAGGTCTCTGCCTCCTAGACGCGCAATTGTATGTGATTTGGTGAAGCTGCTCCTTAGTCTCATGTCGCCAACGTCTCCGATACCTTACGCAACAGGGTTTCCGGCGTGAACGGTTTCATCAAGAACGTCCTTGCAGTCGAATTGCCTGATTGCTCGGGCTTCAGTGTGTTAGTTCACTTAGTCCCGATCGTTAGAAGACCGAGCATTGCGGTGCTGATGCTCACCAATAACCCGCAACGGGGACTCAATCAGATCGCCTTACAAAATGGGGCGTATGGCTGCTTTATAAAACGGTACACGTCGGGCGAAAATTTGGATCGAGCCATTCAGCGTGCTATGGTTTTTGTGGGATGGATGCCGAAGGAAGATCGATATCGGCTATGGTTGTCCCCCGAAACCCGCCCCGTCCGATCCTCCGCAAAACAAAGGCCCGGCACCTTGCGGCAGGTGGTAGCAGTAGGACTTGTTATGAAGGAGTGGTGCCGTCCTCCTTATCGAAGGAGAAGCGCCAGCGTGGTGTCTGTGGCGATGATGAAACCTAAGACCCCCAGGGCCTCGAAGAGCGAACGCATTTCAGTCATGGTTGGCACCCCATTTTGGAGATCGCGACAGAGGCGGCGAAGTCATCTATATCATCATAGAGACGAATGATCCTTTGGCGAATTACATATGCAAAGTAGACCAATTCTTCACCCTTTTCGCCATTGAGATATTGCATCAAGCCATCACATACGCGCATGAGTTCGTCCATGTCCGGGTCGAGTTCCATGGCCGCACTATATCATTTCAACTTTGTAACGCCGCTAGATGAATCCCTAGTTTGGCACGCGAGCCCTGAAGGAGGGGATGAAAGGAGGCCGCTGGCGACGGCCTGAGTTTTTCTGGAATCTGTCTCATGTTGAGAGATTTTCTTTCGAGGGAACGGGAACCATTCCGTGGGGTCATATTGAGGGGCCTGACCAGCGACGTTCCACATCATGGCAACGAGACACTTCGAAACACCGCCTGTGGTCGATGCCTGTGACCACCAAGAGTCGATGGAAACAGTCAGAGCGATTTATAACGTGGTTCATGTGGAAGGTCCTATGGTGTGCACAATCGCTTTGCCGCATTCGAGACAGTGATACATGTTAAGCAGATGAGGCTCATCATTCACACCAGACCGTGATAATTCTTGGACCGGATGCTAACAGAGTGCGTGCGGATTCTGCTGCTTCCACTTCGTTGGATGTCGGATGCCTGAACCTCTGTCATGCTGCCTTTTCCTTAGCCATCAACGGGCAAATAGGAGCGGGGTTGGTCGTCAGGTGAAGGCTTGAAATCCCGGCTCAGCGTTCGGACAACAGTGGCGATGGCCTCGTGCTCGGCAGTGGTCAGTTCATTGTAAAGAGAAAATTCTGTGAATGATTGGCAGGCCTGCAGAAATACCTGGACTTCATCTCGTATGACCATCGGTTCCATGGCTCATCATTTCACGCGTTCAACGGGGGCAGAATTAGGAAATCCCCTAGCGAAGAAGGACGAGTTCAGTGGGTCAATTCCGATGAGAAAACTGAAGAGTCAGGCTTAGTGACAAATAACATTGTTACACCACCCCTCCTCTCACAGAGCGAGGGTTCTCATGCCTTATTCTGTCACTACCTATATGATCATACTTTGGAGACATGAACTCAGTAAGCTAGGCACATCGATAGCCCCCACCGTTCATGGAAAATGCAGTAGAATTTCTCCTGCGATCATTCTCACGGGAGGGTTGATATGACAACTTCAACAATGACTGCTACCGCAAAGACCTGTGCGCATCGAGGGTGTTCGTGTGAGGTGGCCGGTGATTATCCCTACTGTAGCCCGGAATGCGCCTCGACAGCGAAGGTGACAACTGAGTCTGTGCCGTGTTCTTGCGGTCATCTAGCATGCAAAGCCGTCCAACCGTAATTGCAGGGTCATATCATACGTCTCATCACATTCTCACTTATCTTGCTGTGTCCTGCACTGGCTGCACCCCTTCTTCTCTCACCCTCGTCAGGGTTTCTTGCCGCTCTGCCGAGACAGGATTCACTTCCATTTTGAGAACGAGGCTGGGTTGAAAGGTCACCACTCGGCGGGACGAGATCATTGTAGCTTCGCCCGTGCGAGGATTCCCTGGCGAGCACGCTTATTTCGGACTGTCAACTTGCCAAACCGTTGAATGTCGATCGGTTCGCCTGCCTGAAGGGTGGGTCTTGAGGAGTTCAAGAATCTGGTCCAACACCTTGGCCGCTTGGTACTCTAAGATCCCTGCTTGCTGAGAAATTCGCTTGGCAATATCCACCTTTTGCATCGCCCGTCACTTCCCGTTCGCCTCTCAATGATCAGCTCTATCATTCGAGCCGACCGTATCATTTGATATTGTCGTATCGATTCAATGCCCACGAAACATCTTCGACGCCGTTAAGAATGAATCGGCTCACTCTTTCCCTGTCAATGGATCTAGTCATTGGATCTCCGTCTCTGATAACTCCCCGGTCGACGAGCCGGCGAATTTCACTGCTGGGAAGCACGAGGTGTTCGCAAGCATTTCTGGCATTTTCGCTTACCCGCATCACTAGTGGATAGAAAGTTGAGGATGCGTCTTTAGACCCAAAAGGCTTGCTTGGTGATTCGGAACTGATATTTGAGTTGAGCAGACGCGTTCGCCGTCTTCACTTGAATATGAAAGTACGAGTCGCCTTTATTCGCAACAACATCGATGCCATCATCAACCGTCATAGCTGATGCATTGAAGCCAAAAAAAGAAGTTCAGACATGACCGAGAACTCATCCGCCTTCCCTGTAAACTGAGTGGTCACCTTCGGTTGTTCAGGGACCTTAAAGTTTTTGGGTACGCTGGGTCCTCGTGAAATCTTTAAGCGGTAAATGCCACGACGGAGGCCCCAGCCTTATTCTTGGGCTTAGAAAATAGAGAATCAGATTTCCGGCGAGATATGTCGCTTGAAAGAATGGAGGATGCCTTTGCAGAAAGAATCTCTGGGGTATCTTGAGTATTTGGGTATTTCGTTATAATGGCTTTGGCAATGTCGTCGACGTGCATAGCCTTTTTCGTGGCAGACAGCGCCTCAACGATTTGCTCAATAAGTTTCATATCAAGCGATCTCCGTCTAAACTCGTTTCAACCATTCGCCTAAGTCATAAGATTTTACTCCCGGATCAGATGCTTGCCTGATCACTTCCCCTCCGGTAGCACCTCTTCTTCTCTATGCTCATCACGGGCTTCTTTCCGTTTACCAGGACAGAATTCACATCCGCTTTGGAAACAAACGCCCGCTTGTTATTCGCCAGATCTAAATCCTATAGCGCCACTCCAGTGATCGTATTCGACCTACATCCCGCTCACCTCAATTGTCTCCATCGTGGGTCTGAACGATCCGGGATCGACTCCGAGTGCATCGGTTATAGCCCACACAACTGACTCAAACAGCAGTTGGGCTTTCAGCATGGCTTCTGAACGCACGGTCCTGTCCCGTATATTCGCTAGCTCTTTCGTGGAGTACACAATGAGCGGATGCTCCTTGGTATTGGAATTGATCCGGTTTTGCTCCTTTACCTTTGGCCAGAGGGAAATTTCACTACCACGGCCTGGCACTTCGAGCACTGCCGCCTTCACCTGAAGGTAGAAATCAAACGGATAAAATCCATCCACGGATTCGGATTCGTACTTTCTGTATTCAGTCGTAATGATACGGAGGTCGGAATCCTTCGTTTTAATATCGAAACCTTTGTCAAGGAACGCAAGCGCGATGACCTTGTATGCACGCTCGCTGTCTTCCGGATTGATAGGGGCTCGCACATCGACCATCGCCGTTCTCTGAACGGGAACACACCCGCTGAAGACTAGCAACGCCATGGTTATCAAAAGCCCCCGGGTGGCATTTGTCATAGATGATCCAGTTACTCCGTTTTGGAATGCCGCATGCCTCCTCTCACTTCCCCTTCGGCAGGAGCCCCTTCTTCTCTCGGTACTTCTTGGGCATGGCCCCTCCTCTTGAGGTGGCAGTTCATAGAATGCCCTTGGCACGATATGAGCTTTTATAGGAGCACCGACTTTGCCAGTGAGCTTACAGGTAATCATTACGCCAAATTTCCAATTGTGACCGTTCGCACCACAGAAGGAACCATATCAGCGGAGCGACAGCGAACATTGTCCAGCAACGGAAGACATCGTCTGAAAAGTGTTGTGAAATCCGTTGTGAAATAAGTGGGGAAAGGGGAGGAAATCTGAGGAAAGTCGGGGAAGCATGAAAGTGCCTTTCCCAGTGCTCATGCGGCGGTGCTCTGTTTTTGTGATGTTATGAGAGAACTCGCCTCTCCGCCACAGAGAAGCCTGTTACGCTCATGGATTCACTTTCTGATTTGTACGCGTCGTCTCCACAGCCCAGCAAACGGAAAACTGTGTTGCCCTCTCGGGATAGTAGTACTTTGCATGGCCAATGGCTATTTCACATTTCTCCAGGCTCGTGAACGGCCCAAGCTGGACCGGAGCTGCCGCGAGCCAGATGATAAAATAATACGCTACCACCGATATGATCTCCTGCGTTTCACCTGCATCGCCAACGTTTTCTCAACTCCCTGCACATGCACGAGGCACGGTTTCGAAGTTATCGGGTCTTTTATTATGGTTGGGCATGCATGGGGTCTACACGCATAATTTCGCAATTCCTAGTAAGCGCATAACATATTGATTATTGGTGCGCCCGGAGGGACTTGAACCCCCAACCCCCAGATCCGTAGTCTGGTGCTCTATCCATTGAGCTACGGGCGCGTATCGATGAGCTCTGCGTGCTGAGTGTCGAGTTGAAATAGAAGGAGGGCTGCTTAGGGATACGGGCTATCAGTCAGCGTACTCCTCGAACTCCGCACTCTCGCTGTGGCAACAGCAGTGAGCGGTTATACAGGTCTCTGGGCCGGTGGGTCAAGGCATCGTGGCAGTAATCGCGTAGGGGCCCCTGCCTATGTTGTTGAATTAGGGGGTAGATGTGTGAGCCGTGCCATGTTCAGCGAAGAAAGGAAAAACGATGTTCAGAATTTTCTTGCTCAGGTAGGATACTCGCTCAGGCTATGTGAAGGGAGAGTCCAATCAATGTCTACTAGCGCAGTATCTTCCCGACAAGAAATCCAACCAGCCGCTCTTGTGCCGGACAACCCAAGAGACCGCTCGGGAGAAGTTCGGCTCGTCATGCAATGGGTAGTTGGAACAGTGCTTGCTTTTCTCATCGGATCGTGGTTGGTATGGTGGGCGATCAATCTTCAACGGCAATTTTCGGCGGACGAGATCAAGAACGCCTGTCAGCGCGTGATGCCGGAGACCGTGCAGCGTTGTATCGATACGGTAATTATTCAACGGGGTGTCGCGAGACGATGAGTTGGAGATTTGTATGCATCGGTGTGCTGTGCGCGATGGGTATAGGTGCGATGGTGTCAGTGAGTGCCGTGGAGAGCCGAGCTCAGGAATCTTGGCCACGGGTCGAACTCAGCGCAGGAACATGGATCAGCGTCGGCGATACTCGATGGGCTCATAACGCCTCTTCGGATCCGGACCTCGGCAATCCAACATCGAAACTCACGTACAAGGACGTCGGGACGAACGTCATCGATCTGACGGGGAAGTTCTGGTTCTCCCCAAGGGTTTTTGGCCGGCTGAATGGGGGATTTGCTGACATCGGTGGCGGGAGGTTGACGGACGATGATTTCGGCTCCGGGCAACGGCTGTTTTCAAGAACGATCAGCAATGTTCCCGACAATCACATGTACTACATCAATGCCGATCTAGGTGGGCGTGTAAGAGAATTTCCCAATCACCGAGGTTGGCTAGACCTGTTCGGCGGATATCAGTATTGGCGTACGGAGCATCAGGCTGTCGGCGTCGGACAGGTTGTATGCGACCCTGGCGCCATCCCCGGATTTACATGTGATGCAGCCGGCACGAACAGCTTTCAGGGAGTGAACGTGATTACGAACAGAGCGAATTGGCACTCGGTCCGAGTGGGTGCCTCAACGGAATATCGCCTGACCACGCGTTTCAGTCTGCTCGGCACGTTCGCGTTCATTCCGATCAGCCTGCTAGACAACAAGGATGTGCATCACCTACGTGGGGATCTTCAACAGAACCCGAGTTTCTCCATGGATGGTTATGGGATAGGCGCTGATGCGGACGTTGGGTTCCGTTTCATGATTATGAAACATCTGGCGGCGAATCTGGGATACCGTGTCTATTATAACCGAATATTGGACGGTGACCTCTCTGTCCATCCAACCGTAGGGTCTTCGGAATCTTTCCCCCTCACGCAGTTCGAATCCCTGCGGCACGGCTTCACTGCCGGTCTCAGCCTTCTATTTTAACCATCGGATCTTCGTATTATCGCCGTGAGCGCGAGGGTAGCGTTTCGTCTTCGTACTGGGCAAAGAGCCGTTTGGCTTCTGGGTGGAGATAGCTTGGATGGCCGTGCGGAATGCCGACGGTGCGGAAGAGAGGTGTGAGTTTTCCGTTTGGATGAAGATAGCCTGCGCGGAGCGGCACAGTGCGTGTACTGTGCCGGACTAAGTGGCAAGGGGTCGGTCTGATCGACGTAATCCACTCGGCTATGTCATGCGGGTTGCCGATCGAGGCTGAGAGCAAGAGCATCCGTGCTTGGCTCGGACAGAAGATGATCGTTTCTTCCCAGACGACGCCCCGTTCCGGATCTGCGATATATTGCGACTCATCCAAAATCACCAGCCCCAATGTATCCAACCGTACGTCGATCTCGCCGCCTCCTGCGTCGTAGAGCAGATTCCGCAATATTTCTGTCGTCATGATCAGCAGCGGCGCTTGTCCGTTGTCACGCCGGTCTCCTGTCAGAATTCCGACCTGGTCTGGGCCGAAAATTTTCGAAAACTCCGTGTACTTGGTGTTGGAGAGGGCTTTGAGAGGCGATGTATAGATGACAGTCCGATTTTCCGCAATCGCAAGGCGGGCCGCTTCCACTGCAACATAGGTTTTTCCACTTCCCGTGGGGACGCTCACGACCACGTCACCTTCTCTCAGTTTGGCGATGGCATCTTCTTGCCAGGCATCCGGGATAAAGTCCTTCGCCGGCGGCACGCCCAGTCCCTCCAGCCAGCTGGAAAGAGTAATGGCCGGCTCATGGGATTCCGGTTCAGCCGGACTGTGTGCGGTACGCCGCTGCGGCGTTGAGGATTTCGGTTTTCGTGTGGCCTGAGCTTGCGGTGGTGGTGACGCAGGACGAGCTTGTTTTTCGCCGATCAAGGTCATCAGATCGGACTCAAAGCCCGGGCGGTTCTCGGCGGAGTGGTGCAGTAGGACTTCAATCAAACGGCGTTTGCCAGCCCGAAAATGCCGCTGAACGCGCCCGCGCGCAAGACGGTGTAAGAGTGCGATCGGTTGTTGTGCCAGCAGCTGTTCGAGCTCTTCGGTGGTCATCGTTGCCTCGTTGATGGTGAAGCGTGAAGCATGAAGCGCGTGAATTCATGGGCGGGATAGGTGTCACGCATGACGAGCACCGCCGTCATGGTAGTTCCTCCAGCACACCTCGTCGCAGGGCAGCGATAGCGCGTGAGGCAGTGTCTGCCAATCCAGGGTGTGTGGCCTTCAGTGTGTGCAACTGCGACAGAAATTCCAAGGTGCGCGCTAAGAGGCGATAGATATCCCCTTCAGCCATCGTGGTGCTCTTGCAGAGACCGATCCAGGTTAGGCTGGGATCGCCGATCCATCGCTCGGTCACGGCGGCAATGTCGGCCCGTAAGAGTGGGGGATCTTCATGCGGCGAGAGCGACGAAGCGAGCTTTCGTACCTGCCCGAGCAATGAAGCCAGCCCGGAACTGATGCGAGGAAAGGCCCCGGGGCGATCATCGTCGTGAGCGATGCTCGACATCACGGCAGCCAGCATCGCGGGATCAGCTCCGTTGAACGCATCGGCCCGGAGCAATTCCGTGATGAGCAGCGAATGGTCGATCCGGATGAGCCTCGCCCACTCGCCGTCTTCGGTCAGATGGGCCGTCGGCGTGAGATAGCCGAACTGTTGCAAGACGTCGATCTTTTCTTGGAACCGGTGCCAGAGGCTCGTTCGTAAAGCCTGGATCGATCTGACGTGTCGATGTTGCTCCTGCCGAAGCTTTGAGGCGAGAGGATAATCCCGTTGACAGGCGGAACGAGAAGGACAAGTTGGGCAAGCAAAGTCGCCCAGGGTTTGCACGATGGCGTCTGGAATCGGTTCATCCTCTTTCGGAATCAAGATGGGAAGCTCCGGCAGCCTGCCTGGTAATTCCTCCAGGTGATGGAGTAACTCTTCCACACTTTCCGGCGTACACCAGGGATAGACCGGCGCGTCGACGCAGTCGAGGACACGGTCGGACACTTCAGTCACCGTAGAGGCAGGAGATTCGGTAATGCCTCCGCCGAGACGCAGTGCCGTGATCATCGGACTCTTCTGTCCCTTGCTGCGATATTGTCGCAAGACCACACCTCGGCTCCGGCCAAAGCCGACGACGCGACCGGGCGTGAGAAAGTGAAAGCGAGCGGCGACTTCCGGTGGTTCGTGCTTCCTCACAGGGACACGGTGAGATTTCTGTCGACGGACATGGTCGAAGGTCTGCCACTCTGTGATCCAGTCGGTACAGACGCGAGGCCCGAATGGTTCCATCTGATCACGAAGATCATCGAGCTTGCGTTCCAAGATTTCAGCGCGCTGGTTCAGCTGAAATTGTGCAAAGCTCTTGGCGAGGATGGGTTGGATTTGATCCAAAGGATGCGCTTTCAAGAGGTTCAGAACCATCGGATAGCTGATGACGAATTGGCTGTTGATCGCTTCCGGATGGCCGGTGAAGCCTTTGGTCAGCACATGCAGATCGATGTAGGGTGAGGGAGTGACGATGGCGAAGCCCACAAGATCTTTTCCGCGGCGCCCGGCACGGCCGGCAATCTGTTGCACCTCGCCGATCGTCAAATCCATGAAGTCGCGCGACTTGCGGATGCTGGATTGCGTGATGATGACGGTTCGCGCGGGGAAGTCGACTCCGGCGGCCAGGGTGGTCGTGGCGAAGACCGCATCGAGGCAGCCATGACGCATCAGTTCCTCAACAGCAATTTTCCACGAGGGCAGGTGCCCTGCGTGATGCGCAGCCACGCCGATGCGTTGCACGGTCGGAATGAGCGGGTGATCGGCGATGCTGGGATATTGGGCAATGACCTTGTCCAGCACAGAGGCGATAGCCTGTTGGCGAGTTGAAGGGAGGAGGATACGGCTATGGTCGAAGGCCTGCATCGCTTCGTCGCAGGCGCGGCGTGACGTGAGGAACACGATAGCAGGGGTCAAGTGTTTATCGCGAAGAGCAAGAATCAGATCAACCGGATGAATCGAGGGCGGCATGCAGTTTCGTTCCCTTTGCAATCACGACCAAACCGGATTCGGTGACGGTAAATCGTTGGGCGTCAGCTTCCCGGTCGTACCCGATTTCCGAATGAGGCGGGATGATGACATCTTTGTCGATGATCGCCCGTTTGACACGGCTGTGCGCGCCAATGATGACGTTTTCCATGACAATCGATTCGCGCACATCCACATGATCTTGTATGCGAACGTTCGGCGACAGCACGGAGTTTTGTACCCGGCCGCCGGAGATGATGCAGCCTCCACAGACGACGGAATCCAGTGCGACGCCCATTCTGCCGCCTTGATAGTCTTGCGAGAAGACGAATTTGGCAGGTGGAAATTGCCCTTGATAGGTTCGAATCGGCCATTGTTGATCGTAGAGATTGAAGAGAGGATCTACTGCGACAAGGTCCATGTTCGCTTCCCAATAGGCGTCCAGGGTGCCGATGTCGCGCCAGTACTTTACATCCTTCTTGTTGACATCGACAAATTTGTAGGCGTAGACAGGTCGATCGCGAATCATTCGTGGAATGATATTCTTTCCGAAGTCGTGACTGCCGCCCTCCTGGGAGTCGGCGATCAATTGCTCGCGGAGCACGTTAGTGCGAAAGAGGTAGATGCCCATCGAGCCAAAGGCGCGGGTCGGATCGTTGGGAATCGACGGCGGGTGAGTCGGCTTTTCGATGAAGTCCGTAATCCGAAAATCTTCATCCACATGGATGACGCCGAATCGATGGGCATCTTCGATCGGGATATCGATCGCGCCGACCACGGCATCGGCGCCTTTGGCAATCAACCAATGGAACATCTCCATGTAGTTCATCTTGTAGATATGGTCGCCCGCAAGAATGAGCACATAGTCCGGTTGTTCGGTGTCGAGCAGAAACAGGTTTTGATAGACTGCGTCGGCGGTGCCTTGGTACCATTCTTCACTGATCCGCTGCTGGGGCGGAATCGAGGCGATATATTCGCCGAGCTCGGCATTCATGATATTCCAGCCAGTACGGATGTGGCGATCGAGTGAGTGGGATTTATACTGGATGAGGACGGCGACTTTTCTCAGCCCTGAGTTGAGACAATTGCTGAGCGTGAAATCGATGATGCGATATTTCCCGCCAAATGGAACCGCGGGCTTGGCCCGATGCTCGGTGAGGGGCTGTAGGCGCTCGCCTTTCCCGCCCGCCAGTAACATAGTGAACATGTTGAGCATTGTGCGAATTGTATCAGGACGCTGAGAAAATAGAAAGAAAGCAGACTCGTTGACATCTCGAGAATCTGAGACGATACTACGCAGGAGAGTGAAGAGAAACGTATTCGAGCAAAGGAGTCAGCATGAAGCGGGATGTATTGGTCACGTCGCTGGTGAGGCAGAAGGCGGCTCAAAAGCCGGCCGTGAACCGCGGTGTCGATGCGCTCCGGCGGGTCGAGCATCTTGAAAGCCAAATGGCAAAGTTGTCCGAATTGGTCCGCGAGCATGCGGAGGATGTCGATCGATTGGTGCGTATTGTAGCTGAAGATCGCGATGTCATTCGCCGGCAGCTCTTGCGTAAGCATCATGAGCAAGTCCGGGTCCGTAAGCATCTCCGCGCATCTAACTCTAAGGTGGGACTAGATTTCTAAACAGGATGTTGAAAAAGAGGCGGGACGGCTGGGATGATCCCCGTGCGCGCACAACGCGCGGCCTGAGAGGCCCTCGTTGGATGCGCGCAGTTGGGATCATCCCAGCTACCCCTTTATTGTGATAGTTCGCTACGGCCTTGCTTGGGACAAAGCGCGTCCTTGTTGGGTACAGAGGCTGTCTCGGCAGACTCAGAGCGGGCGGGTGAAGTAGCCGCCAGCGGTGGGCGGGTGAGAAGTCAGGCCTTTTTGAGCATCCTGCGGGACAGTTCTCTCCTATTCCCAGATATACAGACTATACAAGTTCGACTGATCCCATTTATAGTTCCTGCAGCCTGCTGAACCTGTGCCTGGTAGTTTCATGCCGTGAGATTCCGTCCCGCGATCCATCCGCGCAGGATCTCACACAAGTCCGGCCATATTGTTGGTAGTCTTACAGTTATTGTGCGAAATCGCCCATCGGTGCGATGTGAATCATGACAAAATGAAAGAAAGGGAATGACTGTGCAGCAACGACATGCGTATTCCTTGGGAATCGTTTGTATGGCTGTGCTGATGGGATCGGCGCAAACCCTGTGGGCTGAACCACTGGAGAAAAGATGGGTTGTGCCTGTTCAGGTGCCCTACGAGGCACCTCCGAAAGGACAGGACCAATCCGCAGAATCCGTTCCTCAGAATACGAAATCGTTGACGGCCGGAGAAGTGCAACGGGCAGAAGCGCTCCTGCCATTGCTGGAAGGTGCGCAAGAATTCTGGGCCATGGGCGAATTCGTGCATCTCGGTGAACCATCGGTGCCTGTTTTGGTCAAAGGTTTGACTATGGCGGGACCGCGCATTCGCTACAATACGATTGAAACGATTTCAATGCTGAAGGCGGTTTCGGCGGTTCCAGCTCTTGCCGAGGTCGCAAAGGAACCGAACGAAATTCCGAGAGTGCGTGAACATGCCTTGCGAGTGGCTGTCCGATTGGATATGACAAAAGTTGTCGATGCCATCGGAGCGATGGCGACCGATCAAAATTCGTCGATCCGAAAGGCGGCTGCATTCGAGGCTCGGTATGTGAGAGAGAAAGCGGTGGTCCCGGTTCTCATCGGGATGATTGCCGATGAGGAGCGATTTGTCGCATTCTCAGCCGTGCAGTCGCTGTGGATTCTGACTCGGCATGAAACGGAGTTTCATGATTGGGAGACGTCGACTAAACAGGATCGTCAAGAGTGGGCGACCGAGTGGTTAGAATGGTGGAACGGTCAGAAGGAAAGTTTCGAAATGACGGATCCGAAAAGGCCTGGCCGAGTTCGATAGCACGCCCGCGATGTGGAGAGAAGGGATTTCACTTTCTCGGTCTAGTCTGTACGCCTTGCGAGGGTAAAAATTCCTGTGTTATATTTTGTAAGTCTCTTTCTTTGCTGAACGATGCCATAGAAGGATATTCAATTCGCATTATGCCCACGCTCCGGATTGCAAAACTTGGCAACCCCGTCTTGCGCCAGATGGCTGCCCCGGTTGATCCTCGCACCATCCGCACCTACGATATTCAGCAATTCATCGATAATCTGATTGAGACGATGTTGGCCGAGCCAGGGATCGGCTTGGCGGCGCCACAGGTGTCTCGCTCGATTCAATTGGTCGTCATGGGGTGTGAAGGGGAGGATGGATTTCCTCAAACGGTCCTCATCAATCCCAAGATCGTCTTCTATGGTCCGGAACAGGTCGAAAATTGGGAGGGCTGCCTCAGTGTGGATGGGCTCAGAGGAAAGGTCACGAGACCGTCAGTGGTGAGGGTGCAAGCCCTAGATCGCCATGGCAAATCGATGGATTTTGAAGCAACCGGTCTCTACGCCGTCTGTATTCAGCATGAAATGGATCATCTGATTGGGAAGGTATTTTTGGATCGGATGACGGATATGTCGACGCTCACCCAACTCCCCGAGTTTAGTAAGTATTGGCAAGACGATCCTGTTCCCGTTATTTAACGAACCCGCCATAAAGATCCTGCGCTTGTGAAAACCCTGCTCCGAGTGCTCCACTATCTCAGCCCACACCGCTCTATGGTGGTGGGGACGTTTGTGTTTGCCGGGCTTGCGACCGCGTTTGAGTTAGTCCCTCCGTGGCTGATCAAAGTGATTATCGACGACGTGATTCAGGCCGGGAAGACCCAGCTCTTAGTAGGGGTATTTCTCGCGCTCTGTGGCGCCTACGTGTTGCGGAACCTCTGTGGGTCGATGCGGATCAGGTTGAACAATGGATTGGAACAGCAAGTTGTCCATGATCTCCACGTCCAAGTGTTTTCGGCACTTCAGAGATTATCGATCAGCTTTTACGAGAATCGCCCGACCGGCGAGATCATGTCGCGAGTATTGAACGATACCGAGCACATGCAGCGCATCTTCGTCGACGGGCTCGAGGAGATCATTACGGCCGGGCTGACGCTGATCGGGATCATGATCATGCTGTTTATGCTCAATTGGAAGCTGGCGTTGTTGGCACTCGTGCCGATTCCTCTCTTGGTAATTGGGGCGGCGCTGTTTACCAAGCGCGTCCATGGACATTATCGGGTCATTCGAAAAGGGGCGGCGGAACTGAATGCCCTGTTACAAGACATGCTGGCGGGCATCAGGGAAACGATGGGTTTTAACCGTCAGCCCTATGAACAGGAGCGATTCGATCGGAAGAGCGATCGGTGCCGGCAAGATACCTTGAAGGCGATGTTCCTCTGGTCTTATTACTCTCCCGGGATGATGCTGATCGGAAGTCTTGGCGGAGCATTGGTGCTCTGGTTCGGTACTGCTGAAGTGTTGCAGCATCGCCTGTCCGTAGGTGAGCTGGTGATGTTCATCTCCTATCTTGCGCTGTTCTACGTGCCGATCAACCAGATTCATTCCGTCAATCACATGCTGCAGCATGCCTTGGCCGCAAGCGAGCGGGTGTTCGAAGTACTCGATCTTGTTCCGGAGGTCAGAGATCGTCCGAATACCCACGTACCAGCCGCTCGATTGCGAGGAGGCGTCGCATTTCAGCGTGTCAGGTTTCATTATCGGGACGATGCACCGATCTTGACCGACATTACGATATCCGTTCGTGCGGGAGAGCGCGTGGCCCTGGTCGGTCCGAGCGGAGCGGGCAAGAGCACGACGCTCAAATTATTGATGCGATTTTACGATGTGAAACATGGAGCCATTACCATAGACGGGTACGATATCCGCGATCTGCCCTTGGCCTTCCTCCGCAGTCAAATCGGACTGGTTCAGCAAGAGCCCTTCTTGTTCAACGGCACAGTGAGAGAGAACATTCTCTATGGAGATTTGAAGGCTGGGCAAGACGAGATCGAGGCAGCGGCCAAGGTGGCTCGCGCGCATGACTTCATTATGTCCCTTCCGGAGGGGTACGATACATGGATTGGAGAACGCGGGGTCAAGCTTTCCGTCGGACAGCGGCAGCGTGTGTCGATCGCTCGCGTGATTCTGAAAGACCCTCCGATCGTCATGTTTGATGAGGCGACCTCTAATATCGATACCGAGACCGAGGTGAAGATTCGTGAAGCGTTGGACGATCTCACCAAAGGGCGGACAACCATCATCATCGCCCATCGTCTCTCCACGATCCACGGTGTGGATCGTATCATTGTCGTGGACCATGGACGTGTGGTCGAGGACGGAACACATGAGACATTGATCGGGCATGAAGGGGTGTATGCGCGGCTTTACGACGCCCAATTCCAAGTGTAGCAAGACGCTGAAAATGCCTGCCAGCTTTGTTCTCGCATCGCTCAGAGACTCGACGTACCGCAAGGGTACGCCTCGCCTCATCGCTCGCTGCGGCCGCGCTGGACAGGCATTTTGAGCATCTTGCAAAGTTTTTTTGGCGCGATCTACGAAGCAGAAATATCTAGCCGTTGCGAAGGGATCTTGCCCGCCAGTATACTGAGACCACTTTTTGAGGGGAGTTGACCGATGGTGCTGATATATGAAAGTGATCCGTTGGATAACGAGGACGCGCGGGGGCGGTTCTATCATGTCTGCCGTGGGCGCATCGATCGAACGGAGATCCAACTTCCAGCTGACGAGAAGGTCTACGAGTGTGCCGTATGCGGGATCGATCTCGAAGCTGAAGACTTTTGGCTGGCAAGGCAGAAAGGGTCGGTATAGGAGACGTTATGGCTGCAAGCATAGGAAGAAAAACAGTAGGCGTATCGCGTGGACTGATGATGCTGTGTGATATCTGTTACGCCCAAGTCATAGCCGATAAACTCACCGACGAAAAGAACTTCGTCGCGGATGCCGAGACCCTCTTCGATACCATCTGTTTCGGTTGCACCGACATCAATAGGCCGCTCATTGACGACATGGCGGGCAGCGGCGAATAATGAGGAAGTTGAAAATGGGAGCGGGGAGCGGCCAGGTGCCCTTTTGCTCGCAGAACGCGCACGATAAGAATGTGCTCGTTCGATGCGCGCAGTAAAGGGCAGCCTTGGCCACTCCCCTTATGAGAGGTATGAGGAGTCGAAAGATTGTCGCTGCGGCCTTGCTGGGCGGGCTTCTTGAACATCCTCATTATATGGGCTGGCGTGGTAATGACGGAGTAATCGAATCAGCTGAAAATCTCCTGTGCTGATATCCTAGTCAGAGACTCAACCTATACCAGCTGTAACACAATTATTCCGATCAACACCCTCATTAGTTTTACCTGCAATGAATAAAGACGAAGCGCAGGCAATTCTCTCCGATCAATTGAAGTCCTTTACATCTCATTCCTATTCCGAACTTACCGCACTCATTGATAACCCTGTTGATGTCGAGATCGCCGGTCTTTCTGGAACACAGCAAACCAGGTGGGGACTTACGTATCATTGGTTCTATTGATGACGGTGGATGGAAAGCATTTGTTCCACTTTCCGATTCTTTGATTATGAAGCCGGATGGAAATCTGGCGTAATCATCCGCGTGCGGAAGCAAAGGGGGCGACAATGAGACATTCTGAGTTTTATCGAGCGAGTGCGAGAGGTTCGCAGAAATAAAACTGAATGTCTCTATAAATTCCCCCGCATTGCCCGCTAATTACCGCATCATTACCTATTGCCAGATTTTATATTGGTGGGGAGGAGGGAAGAACAGTACCTATGAACCAGATCAGAGTGTTCAGAATGATTGCGTTGGCTGAAGGAATTTCATTTCTCACCTTATTATTCATTGCGATGCCGATGAAGTACATCATGGGGATGCCGGAGGTAGTGAGAGTTGTGGGGTCGATACATGGAGGGTTATTTTTGCTCTATGTCGGCTTGTTGACAGCGATACATTTTCGGCAACGGTGGCCTATCATGTTTTCACTGTATGCATTTGTTGCGTCTATTATTCCGTTTGGAACATTCGTGTTGGACAAATACCTTCGTGAGAAAGAAGCAGTGGAATCATAGGCCTCTGAGCTTCGGCATCTTCATGATGTCCAATGATTATGAGCGAACACGATAAGCCTCCCCCGCTAGGTGTGGCGCACGTCGTTATGGAGACAGATCGCATGGATGAATCTGCTCGTTTTATGCGGACAATTGGCATGCGGCCCATATTTGAGGGGTCGGAGGTCTCCGTCTACGAACTGCGTGGCGGGACACACTTAATCCTCATGCAAAAAACCAACATCGTTGCGGGTAATGCCGCGTTCGACCTCATGATCGACGACCTGCATGCAACCCATGAGCGATTTACATCCCTGGGGCTTGTCCCATCACCGATCGAGGCCCGACCCGCTATAGATCACGAGGTCTTTACTGTCCGCGAGCCTGCCGGGCATGTCATCACATTTTTCTCAAGCCATGCTTCCGGTAAGCCGGTATGAGCGTGGGTGTTAGGCCATAGGCTATTTTCTTTTGGCTACTTGCAGGTTTTCCCGTCGAAGTAGGTGCAGCTGGTCTCCCCGGATTTCACTTTCCAGGTTTTCAGGATGGGCACTTGCCCATTCTCTCTCATCTCGACGACAAAATCCGCAAGGCCTGATATCGGGAGTTTCTCGATGTGCGGCTTGGCGATATCTGGAACATCGATCCAGAACACGGCTCCGAGGGTGGAAATTAAGATGCGATGGTTTTCCCTATCGACACTAATAACAGGGCTGTAGAAACTCTTCTCCTCGGCAAAGCTAGGGGACGCAAGTAGGCTGAGTAGGAAGAGGCTAGAGATGATAGCGAGAACAATCGTACGCATGTCTAGCATGGCGAACACTCCTGCCTATGAGATCGATCAGGAAATCATTATCGCACCAGGGACAAGGAGAAACAATTCAGAAAGTTCCACGCCACGGTGGCCTTCTGATATCGTTAGTAGGCTGTGGAAGAACAGTGTTAGTACGCAAGGGCTTTGAATGTCGGCGTGTATAATCGGCAAGAGTAATTCCCGCAGGCTTGTCAAAACGGTCAACCAACAAGGCCGCAGGCAAGTCAAAACCGGAGTCGTACCCTCTGGGGTACGTTGAGGATTTTGACGAGCCGAGAACGACGTTGGGGGCCGTTTCCACAAGCCTGCTAGGCAAGAGTTGTGATGTGCGCCTGCGTGACTCTCCCATCCCTAATCCAATATCCGCGAATGTCAGGCTTCGACTTTTCCATGAGGGAAATGAGTAAATAGGCGGGGATTGGGAGGTTGATCTTTGGCCAGATTTCTTCGTAGTCGGTGGCAATCTTGATGTCGGTGATGGATGGGCGGGCAGGGTCGTGGGGATGGGAGTGATAGACTACTTGGAGGTCGAGTCCTTTGTTTCGAATATCTTTCTTTGCAATGGAAAAATCTTGCATATCCATCACGAAGGCGATCTCGGCTCGCTCGGCTGGTGATAGCCGCTCTAAATGAGCCGCCTTTGCCGGGTCAAATGACGACAATTTCTCAGCTCCTTCGAGTGCCACGATATTCTTGATCCGATAGACCTGGGTGACGGCCCCGTTAGTTCCAGCCAAGAGTCCGCAACACTCATAGGGGTCAAGTTCCCTGGCGTGGGAGACCATATTATCCAGGATTGATTGCGGGATGATGAGGTCCGTCACGATAGTTAAATGGTGCAGCTGACGGTGTAGTCCATACTGAGATTTATGATCTTCGGATTCTGGCCGCAGAGCGGACAGGCCGGGTCTTTGGGGCGCCCGACTTTTCTGAATTTCATTTCCAGAGCGTCATAGATCAGTAAGCGATCAGCCAGGGTTTCGCCGATGCCGAGAATTTCCTTGATTGCTTCCGATGCCTGAAGAATGCCCATGGTTCCGGCGAGAGCGCCTAAGACGCCGGCTTCCTGGCAGTTTGGCACGAGTCCAGCGGGCGGTGGTTCCGGGTAGAGGCAGCGATAGCAGGGATAGCCGGCATGAGGCTTTATCGTCGTGAGTTGACCTTCAAATCGGAACATGCTGGCAGAAATAAGCGTCTTTTTAGCGAAGAAGCAAGCATCGTTCACGAGAAAACGTGTCGAAAAGTTGTCGGATCCATCCAGCACCATGTCGAACTGGGAGATGAGCGAAAGAATATTGTCGCTGTCGACGTTCTGGTGATAGGGCTTGATCGTAATCTCCGGGTTAATTGCGGACAAGGTTTTCTTGCCTGACTCGACTTTCGGCAGACCCACCGTGGCTGTGGAATGCAGGATTTGGCGTTGTAAGTTTGAAAGATCGACGACGTCACCATCGACCAGACCGATGGTGCCTACACCCGCGGCGGCGAGATAGAGTCCGGCAGGTGAGCCGAGCCCTCCAGCCCCGATGAGTAACACTTTCGCCTTGGCCAGTTTCATCTGCCCCTTGCCGCCTACGTCGCTCAGAATAATCTGCCGGCTGTATCTTTGGATCTGTGATTCAGTGAGTTCCATGGAGCCCCGTTAAACGTGCAGGATCAGGTAACGTTTCACGCCGTTTTATTCCACCACATTCAATTCGATCGGGTCGACGGTGACGCCTTTCGTGCGAAGGCCTACGATCGCCCGCTCGATTTCTGTACTATCGCCGGTCAGTTCGAGATCCATCCACCCGGTGGTTTCTCGCACATCCGCGCGCCGGACGTTGGTAACGACTTGATATTCGTGCCCGATCTGATAGATGACCGGTTCTTTGATCTTGTCTTCTGGGAACTGCACGTGCACTTTCACATGTGGCATGATGCGCCTCCCGCAATGGCGGGCACGATCGAGACTTCATCGCCATCTTTGAGCGAGGTCTCTTTGCCCTTGAGAAATCGAATATCTTCCTCGTTGACATAAATATTCACAAACCGACGGAGCTCGCCCGTGTCGTCGCAAAGGCGATCTTTAATGCCGGGATGCGAAGTATTGAGCGTCTCGATCATCTCAAGCACGCTCGCGGCTTTCGTTTCAACTTCTCCCTGGCCCTTGGTCAGCTGGCGTAGCGGGGTCGGAATGCGAACTTTAATCATGAGTCACCACCACCGTTTTTGCCCATTTTAAATGTTTTCTCAAAGGCGACCAGGCTTGGTTGAATGCGAACCGGACGTCCGACGGCATCGATGACGGCTTCCTGGGTTTTCAAACCGTTCCCAGTGATATAGGCTACGGTGAGATCGCCTTTCTTAATCGTGCCGTTTTTCACAAGCTTTTGGAGCACACCGATCGTCACACCCCCGGCCGTTTCTGCGAAGATTCCTTCCGTCTGTGCAAGTAACTTGATGCCCTCCACGACCTCATCGTCTGTCACCATGTCCATGGAACCCTTGCTCTCGGCTGTGGCCTTCAAAGCGTAGTACCCGTCGGCTGGATTACCGATGGCCAAGGATTTTGCGATGGTCTTGGGTTTCACCGGTTTAAAGAAGTCCCGCCCTGCCTTGAAAGCCGTAGAAATCGGTGAGCATCCTTCGGCCTGCGCTCCGTTGATTTTGGTCCTAATCTCATCGATCAATCCCACATACTTCATTTCATGGAGGCCCTTCCAGATTTTAGTCAAGAGCGAGCCGGAGGCCATCGGTATGACGACTTGGTCCGGTGTGCGCCAGCCGAGTTGTTCGACGGTTTCGAATGCCAGCGTCTTCGAGCCTTCCGCATAGTAGGGACGGATATTGATATTGACGAACGCCCAGCCATGCTCGCCGGCGATTTCGCTACAGAGTCTATTCACATCGTCGTAATTGCCTTCGATCTCTACCACGTTGGGCTTATAGATCAAATTACCGAGGACTTTCGCGGCTTCTAAATCGCCCGGGATAAACACGTAGCAGCGCATCCCGGCTGCAGCCGCATGGGCAGCAACGGAATTGGCCAGATTGCCGGTCGAGGCGCAGGCAATGGTCTCAAATCCCAACTCTCTCGCTCTGGTGATCGCCACGGCCACCACCCGATCTTTGAACGAGAGTGTGGGATGATTGACCGTGTCGTTCTTAATGTAGAGCTCGTCCAGTCCGAGATGAGCGCCAAGATTTTTGGCACGCACCAACGGGGTCATCCCCGCATGCGGGCCGAGAAAGGCTGGCCCTTCCACCGGCAGGAGGTCGGCATAGCGCCAGATGCTATGTGGCCCGTCCTGGATCTTCGTGCGTGACACATTCTTCTTGATCTCCTCGTAGTTGTATTTCACTTCGAGGGGACCGAAGCACATCTCGCAGACATGGATGGCCTTCGTCGGATATTCTTTTCCGCATTCGCGACAGACTAGGGCTTTCATTGTGGCCATGGCGACTTCACCTTGTTACGTCAATTATAATTATGGCCGGACGGCACAGCCGGCAAACGGATCGCCGTCGTCGAACAGTTCGGTAATCGTCGGGTTCGCGCCGCAGAGCGCGCAGTCGGGATTGCGTTTGACTTTAATCTCTCTAAACTGTGTCTTGCGTGCGTCGAAATCCAGGAGTCGGTTCGTAAGAGGATGACCGATTCCAAGGACGAGTTTCAAGGCCTCAGTGGCTTGGATTGTGCCAATGATGCCGGCTAATACGCCCATCACGCCTGCCTCCTGACAGGAGGCGACCAGTCCGGCGGGTGGTGGAGTCTTAAAGACGCAACGGTAACAGGCGGATTGTTTCGGCACAATGGTTGTTACACGCCCATCGAAACGGAGGATACCACCATGGACCAATGGTTTTCCTGCGAAGAAACAGGCGTCGTTGATGAGAAACTTGGCTGTAAAGTTATCGACCCCGTCGATGACGACGTCGTAGTCGCTGATGATCTTCAATGCATTGCCGGCTGTCAGCCGCTCTTCGTACATCGAGACCTGGACGTCAGGGTTCAACGCCTGAATCTTTTCTTTGCCCGATAGAACTTTTGGGCGGCCCACGTCAGACGTATGGTGAAGAATCTGCCGTTGAAGATTGGTCAGATCCACGACATCGCTATCGATGAGGCCGATAGTGCCGATACCGGCTGCGGCCAGATAGAGCGCTGCTGGCGAACCAAGGCCTCCCGCGCCGACTAGGAGAACCCTGGCCTTGGCGATCTTCTTCTGTCCCTT
The DNA here is from genome assembly GCA_965233175.1 of uncultured bacterium. Lineage (GTDB taxonomy): Bacteria > Nitrospirota > Nitrospiria > Nitrospirales > Nitrospiraceae > Palsa-1315. Next base: position 2,585 of record CBDDRW010000026.1, on the reverse strand, counting down.
GCCTCCGACTTCCGGCAACAGAATATGGCGGCTGTATCTGTTTATTTGATCTTCAGTAAATTCCATGTTGCCGGGATGCTGAAAACGGCCTCCAACTTCGTTCTCGGTTCGAAGAAATCCTCAACGTACCCCGCACGGGAAAAGAGCTGTTCCGACAGCTCGGGGTGGGGAGGGTGAGAAGGGTACGCCTCCGGTTTCTTCTCGCCTGCGGCCTTGTTGGCCGGCCATTTTGAGCATCCCTCCTCGATTAATTCATGAAAGGGAGATTAAATATTAAAGTATTTTTCGATGCTGATATACCGTTCGCCTGTGTCACAAAGGATCGTCACCACGTTCTTGCCTGGTCCAAGTTCCTGGGCCACTTTCTGGGCGGCGAACACATTGGCTCCGGCAGAAATACCCACTAGGAGACCTTCTTTTTTCGAGATCTGTTTGGCCGTTTGATAGGCCTCGTCGTCGGTCACGGTCATGACGCGATCGAGAATGGCCTGGTTCAACACCTTCGGGACAAATCCGGCGCCGATGCCCTGAATCTTATGAGGCCCTGGTTCTCCGCCTGATAAGACCGGCGATCCAGCCGGTTCTACCGCAATGACTTGCACGTTAGGATTCCGCGCTTTGAACAGTTCTCCGCATCCGGTGATGGTACCACCAGTTCCCACTGCTGCCACAAATGCATCGATCTTTCCATCGAGCGCCTCGAGAATCTCGATCGCCGTGGTTTTTTTATGCATGGCCGGGTTCGCCGGGTTGGAGAACTGATCTGGCATAAAATAGGACGGATTCTGTGCGATGATGCTTTCAGCTTCGCGAATCGACCCCTTCATGCCTTCCCATGCCGGCGTTAACACGAGTTGTGCGCCATAGGACGATAAGAGACTTGCTCGCTCCATACTCATGCTCTCCGGCATCACGAGAATCAGTTTGTAGCCACGAACTGCTGCGACAAGCGCCAGTCCAATTCCAGTATTTCCGCTGGTCGGTTCGACGATGGTGCCTCCTGGTTTTAAGGTACCCAGTCGTTCTGCTTCGTCGATCATATTGAGGCAGATTCGATCCTTGACACTCCCGCCGGGGTTGAAAAATTCGACTTTTCCGTAGATCGTCGCTCCGCCTATTGGAGATAACCGGTTGAGACGGACGAGGGGAGTCCTTCCGATAAGTTCAGTAATGTCTTTATGCGCGGTCATTGTCACCGGCCACCTCCCATATAAAACAAGAACTCGACTCGGTCGCCGTCGTTTAGGCTGGTGGTGGCAAGATGATGTCGGTCCAATACGGTGTCGTTGATTTCGACCGCAACCATTTGTGGTTCAATCTTTTTGGCCTGGAGAAGATCGAGGACCGTTCCCCCTGGAATCTCTTCTGCTTTCCCATTGATTTTGACCTGCATTGAAACTCCTAACATGGCCCAAGAATTAAACAATTCGAACACGCTATCAAAGCGACTTTGTCAATGTCAAGGCAACGAAACCGGAGGGCTCTCGGCTTGACTTTGTCTGTAATCCGCCGCCACTATGCCACCATTTGGAAGCACAATGATATGTGGAAACGTAACTTCATGTTCAGGTCTGCAGAGGCTCTTCCGCTCAAAGAGTCTGAAAACGAGCTCTTTCACGATACTGACCCCGCCATGGACAGCACCGGGCTCCAGTTAGAGAAGTATTTATCAGTTTGGATTCAAGGTGATGGGGAGGACGAGGTGCCGACAGCCTTCACGAACATGTATGTCCGCACAGCAACATTGGATTTTAAAAAACGGGTGGGGTTTCTACAGCCCCTCCAAGGCCGGTCTCATCAGATCAAACAAGTACTGACGCCAGGTCAAAAGCAATTTCTGCAACAGTGGCTCGCTACCTCGGCTCCACAGGCTTGGGAGGCGACGGACGATCACTTCAAGATGTTATTCGAGCTCGAATGACTCCAGCCTGCCATCTGCCGTCGATGAATGCAGTCAGATTTATCCGAGTTTCGCTGGCGCGCTGTCTCATCGTCCTGTTGCTTGCAGTCCCATGTGAGGTCGGATGGGGCGCGACCGTGGAGGTCTATTACGGCCCAGACGACGCGCCGCTCGATCGCCTCACGGCGCTCTATCGACATGCAACGCGCTACCTCTATGTGGCGGCCTATGGGTTTACCTCTCCGCGTGCGGTGGAGGCCATGGTCGAAGCGAAGAAGCGAGGGGTTGACGTGCGTCTGATCACAGATCGGCAGCGCACCGAGGATGTGAAGCAACGCACGGCGCTCCATACGCTACATTTGGCCGGCATACCAATCCTCGTGAATGAACACGATGGGCTCATGCATCTGAAACAGGTTGTCATTGACGATGAAGTGAATACGACAGGCTCGATGAATCACACGACGAGCGGTAACCGCTATAACGATGAGCGGCTGGACATCATTACCGATCATGCGATCACCATCAAGGCTCGGGAAAAGTTTCTGGCCATGTGGAAAGATCGCACGCGATATCGGAGTTGGAAATAAACAAAAGATGAGGTTCAGGCTGCGATTGAGGAAGACGGAGAATGAATCGCCATCTTGATATAGCCGTACTCTCAGTTTCAACTTCGGCCGTCGCC
>CBDDRW010000025.1:0-4223 GCA_965233175.1 uncultured bacterium | reverse complement strand
ATGACAATCTGCTTCTGAAGGCAGCCCTCGTGCTGTTGGCACCTTTCGGTATGACGGCGGCCTTGTTGAATGAATCTACCGCTTAATCTTGAGTCCACTCGATCCAGAGCACGAAGATTTCTGGTGAAGCTGCTGGTTCGTCCGTTTTCGTTCCTTCAATAACCTGAACTAACAGGTCAATGCGATCGCCGGTGGCAAGCATTGGCGCTCGCACCGCGCTCCTGTTTCTGCCGCAGGCCCCTTTGTCAAAGACCTCCACCAGTCCGCTCTCGTCTTCCAGTGAGAGGGTCGTCAACTCATAGGGCACTCCACAGCCTCGTGTGACAACCTGAGTCTGAACGGTGAGGATGGTGCCGGCTATCCTGACTTCTCGCAAGTGGTAGTTGGTGGGATCTGAAAACAGCTTCGAGATGGGAACGCGATTGTACGAGAGAAGAGGAATTCGCAATGATCCAACTCGCGGAGAGCGAGGAAGCAGGTCGAGCGCGAAGCTCGATTGAAGAGTACCGATCGTTAACGTGCCGATCACGGCAATAAAGGAGAGCGTGAGGAAACATGATCGTGTAGTGCAAAGAGGCATCATCTGATGACTCCCCATCCACTGGTTTATGCCTCGAAAACCCGTAATCCTACCCTACCATAACCGGGCGAAACGGCTTGGAAGTTCGCCGTTATCCATATCGCAAGATCCGATCGGATTGTAAACCGTATCGGACCAAGCCTGTTTCCTGGCTAGCCGCAATCGGTTGATGCATCGAAAAGTGTCAAGGGAGCGTATCTCGGGAGAAAATTTCCCACTTGACTTCGTCCTAACTAGAACTATTATACTGTGGTCAGCGTGAGTGCCGTGTGGCTTCAGATCCTCACGATTCCATGCATCTCATGCTGGCGCGGGGAAGTGGCCGGTTAATAAGGTGATGGCGGATACGGAGACGCGCATGATGAACCCCAATGCCAGGTAGCGAGGCTGCACTTGGCGAGAGGTGGAGAAAGGGAGGCTCACAATGAGAGACACGATCCCGGTAACCAACGTGGAAAAGACTGATCAAGTGAAGATCTATCACCCGGGCTCTCAGCACGTCGTCGGGGACGGATTTCACGTGCGGAATCTGTTTCCCAGCAACGATCTGGATCGTGAGTTGAGCCCGTTTATCATGTTGGACTATGCAGGTCCCACGTTCTATCCGGCGACGGATACACCACGAGGGGTCGGCGAACATCCGCACAGAGGCTTTGAAACTGTCACGATCGTCTATCAAGGGATCGTGGCGCATCGGGACTCGGCTGGGAACTCTGGCGTGATTGGGCCAGGCGATGTGCAATGGATGACCGCAGCCTCCGGAATCGTACACGAAGAATTGCACGAGAAGGAATGGGCCAAACATGGCGGGACATTACAAATGATTCAACTGTGGGTGAATCTGCCCAAATCGTCCAAGATGTCCGCGCCGGGCTATCAAACGATCGTGAACGAGCAGATTCCTATTGTGCAATTGGATGGGGGCGCCGGCTCGCTTCGTGTCATTGCCGGTTCGGTGGGGGGCGCAAAAGGTCCGGCGAAGACATTCACCCCGATCGAATTATACGATCTCCGTTTGCGCGCAGGGCATTCGATGCCGTTGCAGATCCCGAAGGGTTACAACGTCGGGGTGCTGGTCCTCAGTGGCCAAGCATCCGTGGAGGAGTCGCATCGATTATCGGAAGCCGATCTGGCAGTTGTGGTCTCGACTGGAGAACCGGTGACGATCCTCGCTGAAGAGGACGCCACGATTCTGGTCATGGCGGGCGAATCGATCAATGAGCCGGTGGCTCGCTATGGACCGTTTGTGATGAATACGAAAGCAGAATTGGTCCAGGCTGTGAACGATTATAACGTCGGTAAAATGGGTCATTTAGCATGATGCTGAAGAAGTTCTCCAGCATCGTTCTCGCATCGTTTAGGCCCTCAACGGGGACCCCGCCGCCTCACCGACTCGGCGGCGCGCACAGACGTGGTGCTCCTTATTCGTCGCACCGTGCGCCCCAGAGGGTACCCCTTCGGGTCTTCACTCGCTGCGGCCTTGCTGGACGGGCTTTTTGAGCATCCTGCGCGTCATTCTCCAGTTACCCTAGATGTGCAGGATATTGGGTAGCAATGGCAGAAGGAATTCACAATGCAGATCGACATCTACTCCGACATCGTCTGTCCCTGGTGCTATGTTGGAAAGCGTAGGCTCGAGCGAGCACTGACTTCCGTTGGTGGCGCTGTACATGTGACGTGGCGTCCATTCCAATTGAATCCGACAATGCCACTCGAAGGAATGGATCGGACCACTTATCTAAAGAGCAAGTTTGGAAGCTTGGAGGTTTTTGGCCGCATGAAAGAGCAACTTCTCGCGGCTGGCGCAGAGGAAGGGATTCCCTTTGCCTTTGAGAAGATTCAGCGGACGCCAAATACCTTTGCGGCCCATCGGCTGGTCTGGTATGCAGCTGAGCATGGGCAACAGGACAAAGTAGTGGAGGCCCTCTTTCGTTCATATTTTGTGGAAGGCAAGAACATCGGTGATGTAAAGACCCTTGCGCACGCCGCCGCCGAAGCCGGATTGGATCGAACAGAGATAGAACATTTTCTGGCAAGCGAGAAAGGCGTGGTTGAGGTCAAGACTGAAGAAGCGATGGGTCGCCGGTTAGGCATTCGCGGGGTGCCGTATTTCGTTTTCAACGGCCGTATATCACTCTCCGGAGCTCAGCCTCCAGATATCCTTGTGTCGGCCATTCAGCAGGCGGAGAAAGCAGTTGTGGAGAGTAAGGAGGAGACATAATGGGAGTCCAAGTCTATGGATGTAACCACATCGTCATTGAGGTGACCGACGCGAAGAAAGCTGTGAAGTTCTATGAGGACGTGTTCGGATTACAGATGCTGCAAGGTGGCGAAGGCGCAGCCTGGTGCAAGCTGGGCGAACATCAATTCATGGCGATCTTTGAAGTCGACACACTGCAGCCGGATCGCGTGAAACATTTCGGCTTGATGGTCCGGGACACACAACAGATCAAGGAAGTGCGGAAGAAACTCATCAACAAGTACAAACTGAAACCTGCGTCCGGCTTTCGTTGCGATTTTCGCGATCCTTGGGGCAACCGTATTCAGGTCGGCGATCTCAGTGATGAATCGCTTGTCTGGCTGCTTCCCTATCAAGAAGTCCAGAAAGTCGGAATTACATTCACCACCAAATCTCGAAAGGAGAAGAGGTTATGAGCACAACCAATCTACAGCAGCGGTTGAACGATCTATTCGGCTACATTCGTCAAGGCAAGATCATCGAAGCGATGAACGAGTTCTATGACAAGGACACGGTGATGCAGGACAACGCCAATCCTCCGACAAAAGGGTTAGCGGCGAACATTGAGCGGGAAAAGCAGTTCATGAGCGGCGTCAAAGAATGGAAAGGGTTCAACGTGACGGCTCAGGGCGTAGGAGACGACGTAACGTTCTATGAATGTCGCCTGGATTTTATCGCCACCAGTGGACAGTCAGTTCACATGGAGCAGGTCGTCGTGACCAAGTGGAAGAACGGCAAAATCGTGCACGAGCGGTTTTATTACGATACTGGCGCGAAGAAATAAGGTACGGGAAATTGTTGGCCCGTTCGTTTCGGAGGTGTGGGTCTTTTTAATCTGCTAGGTGCTGAATGAAAGCGCATTATCTCGGCCACGTTGTCTTCTATGTGAAGGACCTCCAACGCTCCCTGGCGTTTTACCGTGACCTGCTCGGATTCCAGGAGGTAGGGCAGATCTTCAACGGTGCTGCGGCGGCCCTCACATCTGGGCGAACGCACCACGAATTCTTATTGATTCAAGTCGGTGATGCGCCGGGACCACCGTCCGGGAGGCGCCGAGGGCTCTATCACATTGGGATCAAAGTCGGCGACAGCCTGGAGGAGTTACGCGCAGCAAAACGAGAACTGGAGCAGGCCGGTGTGGCGATCGAAGGCATGAGCGATCATACCGTCAGCCAAAGCCTCTATCTGCGAGATCCTGACGGCAACGAAGTGGAACTCTATGTGGACGCAGACGAGGCGGTGTGGAAAAATAATCCGGCGGCCGTCGTGTCGCCCATCAAGCCACTACATTTGTAACGGTACACACAAGGAGGACTGTTCATGGAGAAACCACGCGTTGCAGCCAAGGTGCCTGAAGTGTGCTGACGTTGGAACAGAGAACGTACTTTTGGTGTCAATGTGGAA
>CBDDRW010000024.1:0-26605 GCA_965233175.1 uncultured bacterium | reverse complement strand
CGAAGCTGTGCAAAGGCATGATCGAGCTTCGATATCACAGGGTAATCCCTCTCATATTGGCGATCTGCTGGACATCCTTATCTCCACGACCGGATAGATTCACAACCAGCAGCTGGTTCTTCTTCATCGTGGGCGCCACCTTTACCACATGGGCGACGGCATGAGCGCTTTCGAGAGCCGGCATGATGCCTTCTTCTCTGGCCAGCAGATCGAACGCGGCCATAGCTTCCTGGTCGGTCACCGAGGTGTATTCCGCTCGACCTTGATCCCGTAAATAACTGTGTTCCGGGCCGATCGCGGCATAATCCAGCCCGGCTGAAACCGAATGGGTGAGATTGACTTGTCCGTCGTCACCCTGGAGCAGGTATGTCATCGTGCCTTGCAAGACGCCCGGCTTTCCTCCGGCAAAACGCGCGGCGTGTTTTCCACTGGCAATCCCTAGACCGCCCGCTTCAACGCCGATCATCTTGACCTTTTTGTCTTTGATAAACGCATGGAAGAGCCCTATGGCATTGCTGCCTCCACCAACGCAGGCAATGAGGCAGTCAGGCAGCCGGCCTTCTGTTGCCAAGATCTGTCGACGAGCTTCACGTCCGATGACGGACTGAAAATCACGAATCATCATCGGATAGGGATGGGCTCCGAGCACAGAACCGAGAATGTAATGGGTTGTGCGGATATTCGTGGTCCAATCCCGCATCGCCTCGCTGATGGCATCTTTCAGTGTGCGGCTTCCCGCATCGACCCCAATGACCGTTGCACCAAGCAATCTCATTCGGAAGACATTCAGCGCCTGACGCCGCATGTCTTCCGTTCCCATATAAATGTCACAGTGAAGCCCGAACATCGCGGCAACTGTCGCTGTCGCCACCCCATGTTGTCCTGCGCCGGTTTCAGCGATGATCCGAGGCTTCTTCATCCGTTTAGCGAGAAGCCCCTGCCCGATTGCGTTATTGATTTTGTGGGCACCGGTGTGACAGAGGTCTTCGCGCTTCAAATAGATCTTTGCTCCACCCAACCGCTTCGTGAGTCGTTGCGCAAAGTAGAGCGACGTAGGCCGTCCAACATAGTGCTTTAAATAATAGGCGAGCTCAGACTGGAAACCCCGGTCTTTTTTTACACGAGCATATTCCTGCTCCAATTCAAGCAGCGCGGGCATGAGGGTTTCAGGGACATAGCGTCCGCCATACGCACCGAAGCGACCTTGCTTGTTTGGAACCACACTCATCTTTTTCCTTCCACTCATTGAGCAGGCTGGATTAAAACCATTTCAGCAGAGCAAAACTTCGATGACATACGTCTGGAACAAAAGAGCCACTCCCTCAAAGGATGCTCAAAAAGTCCTGACTTCTCGCCCGCCCCCACCCTGAGCCTGCCAAGACAGCCTCTTCCCCAAGCAAGGCCGCAGCGAGTGAAGGCCTGAGTCGTACCCTCTGGGACGCACGGTGGGACGAATAAGGAGCACCACGTTTGTGCGCTCCGCCGAGTGAGTGAGGCGGCCGGGTCCCCATTGAGGATTTCGATGAACCGAGAACGCCGCTGGCAGACTTTTTCAGCATCCTGTCGAGTCCCGCAGTATAGACGGGCTCATGTCGTAGAGACAACTTTCACAGCTCGAATAAAGGCACGCACCTTTTCGTGATCCTTCTTGCCCGGTGTCCGTTCGACACCGCTGCTCACATCCACGCCGTACGGCTGTACAGCTTGAACCGCCTTTTCAACATTGTCCGGAGTCAGTCCTCCTGCCAGAAGCACGCTCGCAACCTTGGCTGCTTCTGCGGCAAGTTGCCAATCGATAACCTGCCCAGTACCTCCATAGGTCTGATCGGAGAAGGCGTCCAGGACGAACCCTCGAACACCGGCCCGACCACGATATTCGGCCAGTGCGAGAAACGTGCTTCGATCCTTCACACGAAGGGCTTTGAGAACCGTACGGCCTAACTCTTTGCAATAGATCGCCGATTCGTTTCCATGCAACTGTGCACAGGCAAGTCCACATTCGTCTATCAGTTGTCGAACGACTTGTTGCTCTTCGTCGACGAACACACCCACCGGTATTACCAAAGGAGGCAGACTCATAATAATCTGACGAGCCAATGTGGGTTCGATATATCGGGGGCTTTTTCGATAGAACACGAATCCCAACGCATCGGCCCCAGCGTCGACGGCTACAGCAGCATCCTCGGCGTTGGTAATACCGCAAATTTTGACTTTAGGTGTATAGGCCATTTTATGTATGTGACGGAGCCGGAACTCCTTTTAACTCACGGATCTTCGCTGCTGTATCCTCCGCACGAATAAGCGATTCTCCGACGAGCATGGCATGGATACCGGCCTCGATCAACTGCACCACATCCGCGCGTTGGTGGATGCCACTTTCGCTGACGATGAGCTTGTCAGACGGAATCCGTTTTGCTAAACGCAGGGTGATTGCCAGATCTGTCGTAAAGGTCTTCAAGTCTCGATTGTTGATACCAATCAGCCTCGCCTCCGGAATCCGTTCTAATACCCTATCGAGTTCGCGCTCATGGTGCGTCTCGATAAGCACATCCAAACTCAACCCGCGCGCGCAGGCATAGAAGTCGATCAATTGCTGTCGTTCGAGCGCGGCGACGATTAAGAGTACCGCATCGGCCCCGCAGGCTCGCGCTTCATAAAACTGGATCTCATCGACCATAAATTCTTTGTTCAAGACGGGCAGCGGCACCGATCGTTTAATCTCGCGGAGATACTCAAGGCTTCCCTGGAAGAAATCCTTGTCGGTTAAGACTGAGAGCGCCGACGCGCCATGGGTATGGTACGTCTTGGCAATCTCAAGGTAGTCAAATCGATCGGAAAACTCCGGGCGGAGGAGGCCCAGGCTGGGTGAGGCTTTTTTCACTTCCGCGATCAGCGCAGGACTGCCGCTCGTTCTCGTGGCTTCAAGGATGACGGCAAAGCCAAGTGGGCTCGGCGCATCCTGAATTTTAGCTTTCAGCTCGGAGAGATAGCCCCGGCTTCGCTTGTGGCGGATCTCCGCTTTCTTATGCTCAAGGATGCGGGAGAGAATCACGACGAGGTCACCCCTTCTTTGTAAATGCGATGAGGCGAGCCAGCTTCTCTGCTGCCGCTCCAGAATCGATCGTCTGGCCTGCCAAGAGGAACCCCTCTTGAAGGCTCATCGCCTTGCGCCCTGCGACAAGGGCCGGTGCGGCATTCAAACACACGATGTCCCGTTTCGGTCCTTTCCGTCCCTGGAGAATATCGCGTGTCATCGCCGCATTTTCTTTTGGCGTACCCCCGGCCAGTTGTTTGGCTGGAACCGGTTTCAGACCAAACTCCACTGGGTCCAGAAAATAGTTTGAAAGCACACCGCCCTTGGCTTCCGAAATCTGTGTCTTGCCTGTCAGCGTGATCTCGTCGAGTCCGTCCATTCCATGGACGACAAAGCAATGCTGCGACCCCAGTCGCATGAGCACATTTCCCAGCAAGGAAGTCAATCTCCCCTCATACACACCGAGCACTTGGATGGTCGCTCCGGCAGGATTGGTCAGTGGACCCAAGAGATTCAGCATGGTCCGAATACCCATCTCCTGCCTTGGGCCGGCACAATGCTTCATGGCTCCGTGATAAAGCGGAGCAAAGAGAAAGCCGATGCCGACCTCATTGATACAATCGGCCACACGTTCGGTCGGCAAGTCGATCGTGACCCCGAGAGCCGAGAGGACGTCAGCACTTCCTGACTTGGATGACACAGACCGGTTCCCGTGCTTTGCCACAGTCAAGCCTGCGCCCGCGAGAACAAGCGCCGTCGTGGTTGAAATATTGAACGTGTGCGCTCCATCCCCTCCCGTCCCGCATGTATCGACGACCAGGGGATCTCCAACAGCGATACGAACGGCTTTGGCACGCATCGCCCGCACGGAGCCGGAAATCTCCTCGACGGTTTCGCCCTTCAGACGGAGCCCCATCAAATATGCCGCAATTTGAGCTGGAGTCGCTGCGCCGTCCATGATCTCCAGCATCACCGATTCGGCTTCTTGTTCGGTAAGAGCGGCGCGGTCGGCAAGTATAGCAATCGCGTCTTTGATCATGGATCGGAGACCAGCCTGGCTTGGCTACAGTGTAAGGAAGTTACGGAGGAGGTCCTTCCCCGGCGTCGTGAGGATCGATTCTGGATGAAACTGCACCCCTTCGATTCCCAGCGATCGATGGCGTAGTCCCATGATTTCCCCCTCGCTCGTCTCGGCGGAGATTTCGAAACAGGAAGGTAATGTCTCGCGCTTCACGATCAGAGAATGGTAGCGTGTGGCGTCAAACGGACGGGGCAATTGATGGAAAATCGTTCTCCCGTCGTGCTGGATCTTCGACGTTTTGCCATGCATCAGCCGCTCGGCTCGGACGACTTCGCCACCGAAAGCCACGGCCAGAGACTGATGGCCGAGGCAGACGCCCAAGAGCGGAAGACGCCCGCCGAAATGCCGGATGGTCTCGACGGACACGCCCGCTTCTACCGGGGTGCAGGGCCCAGGAGAAATGACGATACGGCTGGGTTGCAGAGACTCGATCTGGTCAATCGTAATCTTATTGTTGCGGAATACCCGAACATCTTCACCCAACTCCCCCAAATATTGTACGAGGTTATAAGTAAAAGAGTCATAGTTATCGATCATCAGTAGCATAATAAACCGTGAGGTGTGAGGCGTTAGGCGTACAGGGAAAACTCGGCGAGGCTCCGATTGCCTCACCCCTTACCCTCGCGCCTTACGTGCTATTCCAGCCCCTGCTCAGCCAATTCTACGGCTTTCATCATGGCCTGAGCCTTATTACACGTCTCTTCATATTCGTGTTCAGGATTCGAATCGGCAACGATGCCGGCCCCGGCTTGAATGAAGGCCTGGTGCTTTTTCACAACAACCGTCCTGATATTAATGCACATGTCCATGTTGCCGGAGAAACTAAAGTAGCCTACTGCGCCGGCATAGGGACCTCGTCTCGTAGGTTCAAGTTCATCGATGATCTGCATGGCTCGAATCTTCGGTGCCCCGGAGACCGTGCCGGCTGGAAAACAGGCCCGCAATACATCGTATGACGTCTTCGTCGTATCCAGCTGTCCCGTCACATTCGACACAATGTGCATGACATGAGAATATCGTTCGACATGCATGAGCGAATCCACCGTGACCGAGCCCGGTTTCGCCACACGGCCTACATCGTTCCGCCCAAGATCAACGAGCATCACATGCTCGGCCCGTTCCTTTTCGTCCGCTAAAAGCCGTCGTTCCATCTGTTGATCTTCTTCGGGCGTGACGCCACGGCGGCGCGTGCCGGCAATGGGGCGCACGGAAATGACGCTGTTTTCGCAACGAACGAGGGTTTCCGGAGATGAACCAATCAATTCAACCCCTGCGATACGCAGGTAATACATATACGGAGATGGATTCACCACCCGCAACGCGCGATAGAGCTGTAATGGAGGTGCCTGTACATTGGCCTCCCATCGCTGGGATAGCACGGCTTGCACGATATCACCGGCCCGAATGTATTCTTTCGTTCGTACGACCATCTTCTCAAAATCTGCCTTGCTCATATTCGCGGAAAAAGTCACCGGCTTGCGGCGGCGATGCAGACGCGTCCGGCGGAGCGGGCGTTTCAGTCTGGTAATCGTGCGTTCAATCCGTTCAGTTGCTGATCGGTAGGCAGCCTTGATCCCACGTTCCCCCTTAGTCGTCACATGAGCGGTAGCCACGACTTTGATCTTCTGAGCGACATTGTCGAAGATCAGCATCGTGTCGGTGAGAAGGAAAGCAAAATCAGGCAGGTTGAGCGGGTCTTTCTGCCGGGCAACCAAGTCCTCGAACGTGCGCACCATGTCGTAGCTCAGATATCCGACTGCGCCGCCGACAAACGGGGGAAGGTCCGGCACGGTGACCGGACGAAAGCTTTCCATCATTTCCCGCAAACGTTCGAGAGGGTTCCCACGGCTAGGAATACGCTTCTTGCGCGTGCCTTGCACGACAAGAAGGTCGCCCCGATCCTCATATACGACGACGGGGGAGCCACTGCCGAGAAAGGAGTAGCGTGCCCATTTCTCACCTCCCTCGATGGACTCTAAGAGATAGGCTGAAGGGCCATGATCGATTTTGGCAAAGGCAGAGACGGGAGTCTCATAATCCGCGAGGATCTCTCGATAAAGCGGAACGAGATTACCATCTCCGGCATACTGCCTGAACTGATTGAGATCGAGTGAGTATTGCGGCGAGGCCACGTGGCCTCCTATTACTCTTGGCCCACGATGAGTTTCTGTCCTACCTCGATAATGTCGTCCGGCAGTTTGTTCCACTTTCTGACCTTGTCTACCGTCACCCCATGCTGCCGACTGATACGATAAAGCGTTTCACCAGGTTTCACAATATGCAGAGTGGGCGATTGCATGCTCCCCTGCAGCGATTCTGCTTGCTTGGGCATAGCCGGATCCTCTGGAGCCGCCCTGAGCGCCAACGCGCCCGGATCAAGGGTGCTGGGCATCGGCTCAACCGGCAGCGCTTTGTGCATCGGTGCGAGTCTGCGCTTCATATCGGCTTTCGCTTTGCGTTCCAGCAACGCCGATTCCTTCATGGCCTCGGATTCTTCCTGCATACGCGCCATCTGTTCCTGAGTCGCATGCAACTGCGCCGTGAGCTCCCGATTTTTGGCTTCGTACTCCATCAACTCATTTTTGCTTCGCTTCGCTTCGCTATCGAGCTCACCGGTGCGCTTCTCTTCCTGAGCGAGAAGGCGTTGGAAATTCAGACTGCGCGCCTTTTCCGCATCGTATTTCTCTGCCATCACACATCCGCTCAGCAAAACCCCTCCACAGATGATGGTGACGATTCGAAAGCTAAATTTTGGCATCAACCTGTTCACGTAATTCTCCCCTTTCATAGATACCTCCCCTGAGGGTCGAGACAATCTTTTCCTCACGCAGCAACGGGTGGATACTGGCTGCAGTACAATGAGAAATCGACTCAAAGACGCATCATAAAATAGTGTTTATCGCGCTCAAAGTCAAAGCGAATATAGGGCAATCGTCGTTTGACCCATTCCATGGCCCTATGATACCGTCTGACCCATCGCTTCTTCAGTTCGTCGCCATCCACCCCCTATGGCACACGCCGACATCCTAGCCAGACTGAATGCCCTCAGGGGTGAAATCAGGCTTCACGATTATCTGTACTACGTCAAGGATCGCCCGGAGATTTCCGATTCCGAGTACGATCGTCTCTTTCGAGAGCTGATCGAACTGGAACAGACCCATCCTCAATTGGTGACGCCGGATTCTCCGTCTCAACGCGTCGGGGCGCCACCGCTCCAAGAATTGATTAAGGTTCCCCATGAGCAGCCGATGCTCAGTCTGGACTCCATTGTTGAACAGAGTGAAGTCCAGGCATTCGACCAGCGAATGAAACGAGAACTGGAAGCTCTGCCCATTGAGTATTGCGCCGAACCGAAATTCGATGGATTATCGGTGGAACTGGCGTACGACCAGGGAACCTTCACCCGTGGGGCGACCAGGGGCGATGGAAGGACCGGGGAAGATGTTACCGTCAATCTACGCACGATCCGCTCCCTTCCGCTGCAGCTGCGCGCTCGACCAGATCTCCCCGATCATCTCGTCGTGCGGGGAGAAGTGTATATGCGTCTCGACGATTTCCAAACTTTGAATCGCCGGATCACGGAACGCGGCGGCGATGCCTTTGCTAATCCGCGCAATGCCGCCTCTGGTTCAATCAGACAATTGGATTCAACGATTACCGCAACCCGCCCGTTGGTCGTGACCTGCTATGAGATCATGGCCACCTCTAAACCCATTCCGCCGACACATTGGGATGAATTGGAGGCATTGTCTCTGTGGGGCTTCCCTGTACCGACACATCGGCGCCGCTGTGCTTCGATCAATGATGTGATGGCGTTTCATCGCGAAACTGAATCGATGCGAGACCAACTGCCCTATGAAATCGATGGCGTGGTGGTGAAAGTGAATCGCCGTGACTGGCAAGACCGCCTCGGCATGAAGTCTCGCAGTCCCCGCTGGGCCATCGCCTATAAATTTGCACCGCGCAGGGAATTCACCGTCGTGCAGGATATCGCCGTCTCGGTCGGGAGAACAGGGACCCTCACTCCCGTCGCGTTATTGAAACCGGTGGAGGTCGGCGGCGTCACCATCAGCCGGGCGACGTTGCACAATGCCGACGAAGTGGCGCGGAAAGACATTCGGATCGGCGATACCGTCAAGGTGGAGCGTGCCGGCGATGTCATTCCTGCAATTGCGGAACGCATTCCCATCCCAGGTGAACAACGCACTGATCCCTTTCTTATGCCGGAACACTGCCCCATTTGTGGATCACACGTCGGTCGCGAAGGCGCCTATTTTTACTGTACTGGCCAGTTGGTCTGTACCGCTCAATTGAAGGGAGCCGTCGAGCATTTTTCATCCAAGCATGCAATGAATATCGACGGCTTAGGAAAGAAGACCGTGGCACAGTTGGTTGATAAAGGACTGGTAGGATCGCCTGCCGACCTCTACCGACTGACTAAGGACGACCTCATGAACCTTGATGGGTTTGCCGATCGTTCCGCTGCGCTCCTTTTGAAATCGATTACTGACAGTAAAACCGTTTCCCTCGATCGCTTTCTGATGGGGCTGGGGATCCGGCAAGTTGGGCAACACATCGCGAAAGTCCTAGCTCGTGAGTTTGCGTCCATCGAAGAGATCATGGAGGCAGATCAGGAACGGTTTCAGCAGATTAATGAGATTGGACCTGAGATTTCAGAAAGCTTGGCCGCCTATTGGTCTGAACCTCATAATCAAGCAGTCATCGCTCAGATTCGAGAATCAGGTGTACAAGTGGCCTCTGGCCTGGCCACGGATGACCGGAGAAAATCTCCACTCGCGGGGAAAACCTTCGTGTTTACCGGCGGGCTAGATCACTTCACGCGAAACGGCGCGCAACAGGCTGTGGAAGCGGCGGGAGCCCGTGTATCTTCGAGCGTGAGTAAAAAGACTTCCTATGTGGTGGCAGGAAGAGACCCTGGCTCAAAACTGGAGCAAGCCCGTACGCTGGGGGTCACGATTCTGACAGAGCAGGAATTTACTTCTCTAGTTGGGACAGGTCAAAAAGAACTTAGCTGACGAGGTCGAGGTTCGGAACTTCGACAGGAGCAGGCGCTTTCTCTTCGCGAAAGATTTGAACACTGCGGATAGAGCGTGGCTCGGCTTCATGGATAACGATTCGGCAGTTGGCAATCCGCACTTCTTCTCCAACTTTAGGAATTCGGCCGAGCTCTTGTTGAATGAGACCGCCGATCGTCACAGCTTCATCGCCGAGGTCGACTTTTAGGAAATCGTTGACCTTGCGCACTTCGGTTCTACCATGAACGAGGATGTGGTTCTTCCCTAACCGTTTGATCAGCTCTTCCGTGATATCCGTTTCATCCATGATCTCCCCAACTACTTCTTCGAGAAGATCTTCAAGGGTGACGATCCCCATCACACCGCCGAACTCGTTCACCACAACGGCCATATGGCGTTTCTCTTGTTGAAACTGTTTCATCAGGTCGTCCGCCGTCTTGCCGGCTGGAACAAATAGCGGGGGATAGGCAATGTCTTTGAGCTTCCCTTCATTCTGCCCCTTCGCAAGTTCGGTCAATGCCCTCGTCTTATAGAGTATGCCTGTAATGTTATCGAGTGTCCCATCATACACGGGAATCCGCGAGTACTTCGAGTTATAGAGTAATTCTTGAGCCTCTTTCAGGCACAAATTACCATCCAATGAAAACACATAGAGGCGGGGTGTCATGGCGTCTTCAGCCATAATGCCTTTGAGCTGGAAAACATTCTTGATCATTTTTACCTTCTCGAATTCAATGGTCCCGGTCTTCCCCCCTTCATCCAGCATGATCTTCAGCTCTTCCTCCGTCACGAGAGGAAGCGTCAATCCTTTCCCTCCTGTCAACTTGTAGATCATCGGCACGATCACAAACAACACTGGTTTGAGAAGTAGCTGAACCGCGTAGACGGGGTAGGCCATGTTCAGAGTGACTGGAACCGCAAACTTGGCGGCCAATGTCTTAGGAATCACATCGACGGCCACTAAGAGAACAAAGGTCAACAGACCGACCATGACGGCGAGCGCTTCGTCAAAAATGGTTTGCCCTCCATAGATGCTCAAGGTCAAAAAGGTGGCATACATCGGTGTGGCCACGCCAATGAGACGGTCACCGACCAAAATGGTCGAGAGAAGCTTTTGGGGGTCACTGCGGAGATGGAGGGCCAATTTTGCTCGAGTATTTCCAGCTTGGGCAAGCGCCTTGAGCTTCGTTTCATTGACCGCAAAAAAACCGATTTCGGCCGTAGAGATCACAGCTGAGAGAATAATAAGACCTAAAAGAATTAAAATATCCATCGCTTGTACTTTATGAGATGTGTCCGATTATGTCGGCCAGTCTGGAGTACGGGAACATCCAGAGGTTGTCCCCTCTTGCCTTGACCCAGCATTGTAAGATTTGGAGGAACAGAATGACTTGTGATAGGGACCTATCGGACCTGTATCCATTGGACTATACATCTACCATAGGGATGGAGGAGCGAGCAAGCATATGCTGCAAACGCGCTACAATATCAGATAGTTGCATTGCATATTCGCGGAAAGACGAAAGAATTAGGAAGGCAGAGCAGACTGGATAAAAACTTTGCCTTATCCGTCGTCTCGAAAAACAAACGCCTGAAGCCCAAGGGAGAATTCAAGGTGGGAGACGGCATCTTCTGCTTGAGCCTCCCTGAGAAACTGACCTATTTGCACTCGATACCGCTTTCCTTCAGGTAGATCGACAACCTGAATTCTTCCCCCAAAATAGAATGGTTTTACACGTTCTAACAGGTTCAGTGCATTCAGCTGATCAGAGAACGATCCAACTTGTACCCGCAAAAACCCCATATCAGTAGTTCGCCCCTGATATCCAACGACACGTAATTCAATCTGATCGGTTCCAGCTCCAATCATCCCCAACGCGTGAGCCCCGGCGAGTGAGAGATCAAGTACCCGCCCCCTGGCGAATGGACCACGATCGTTAATACGGACCGTGACCTGCCGACCAGTACTCACCGATCGAACCACTGCGATCGAACCCAGTGGCAAGGTCCGATGGGCAGCCGTTAATTGGTGCATATCGTACCGTTCGCCATTCGCCGTCTTGTTTCCATGAAATCCGGGGCCATACCATGACGCAACCCCGCGCTCGACAAACCCGATAGGATAGCCTGGGAAGTAGACAGGTTTTGGTGCGCCACCGCACGCGGCCAGGGTACCGACTATGAGGGTTATGAGAAAAAGGACTGAGCAGCGAGACCAGAAGGCTTCCGCGCTACGTGATATGTTTAGCAAGCGGCAGACGAACTTCGTTGGCATACAAGAATTTCGACGATATACACGTGCGGGCTAACAAGGCCACACTTCTGCGGGATGCTCAAAAAGGTCAGACTTCTCACCCTCCCTACCCTGAGTCTGCCAAGACAGCCTCTGGCCCAAGCAAGGCCGCAGCGAGTAAAGATCCGAGGCGTACCCTCTGGGGCGCACGGTGCGACGAATAAGGAGCACCACGTTTGTGCGCGCCGCCGAGATGTGAGGCGGCAGGGTCCTGTTGAGGGTCTGAGCGACGCGAGAACGCAGCTGGCAGACTTTTTCAGCAATCCTTGCTAGAACTCGTCGAGCGATTGATCCCTGAGGATGGTGAGCGCTTTCGCTGTGTGTGAGACTGTCAGAACGACGATCGCGCGTTTCCCCTCACGAGATGGCGTGCAGTAGCCACATTTAATATTGATGCGTGCCTTCCTTAGCAGATCCGCCACTTCTTTCAACGCACCCGGTTTATTTTCGAGACTCAACAGCAACGCCGTTTCCTCTGTATGTTTGACCTTTGCCGCTTTCAACGCCGCACGAGCCCCTTCTAGATCCGCAACCAACAGTCTCAGTTTTCCTGTTCCGGCAACTTCTGGAGCAGAAAAGGCCTTGATGTTGACCTTCGCCTCACCAAGAACCTGAGCTACTTGCGCCAGAACCCCGGGTTTGCTTTTTCCGCTAATGACTAATTGTGTCGTTGTAGGCATGGGCGCGACTCCCTAATCTGTACTCAAATTGTTGAACAAACACCAGCCGGCAAATCATGACCTGACTCTGACCCGGATAATGAAACGGCTTCGCCTCTGGCTGCGAAATTCGACGGTCGATCTGATCGGAGACAATGAGAATCCCTTATCCGCCAAAGGCGTATGTCTTGAGTTCCCTTCTTACGAACAGCCGCTCGTCTCGCCGCAGGTTTCACACTTGAGACAGGTCCCATTCCGCACCATAGTGAACTGTTTACACTGGGAGCAGGGATCTCCCTCGTAACCCTTTTGACGAGCCACTTGGACAGCAGTTAACGTCAATGTCTCACGCTTCAATTCGACGGTATGCGCGACGTTTCCATTTCCGTTTCCATGGCCATTGCCTTTATGACGCGGGATCGCTCCTCGTCGCGCAGGAAATATCTCTGTACTGATTGATGTCGACGCCAATGTTTCAGGAGTGGCTTCCTCATCCACACACTCAGGGTCCTGCTCATCCTTCTTGACAGAGTCCATTCGGAGATCCTCTTCCTGGACCTGTGCCAAGTCATAGCGGTCAAGATAGGTCACGGCAAGCTCTCGGAAGATATAATCGATGATCGATGTGGACATCTTGATACGGTCGTTTAATTTGACCGGCCCGTTCGGTTCAAAGCGGGTAAACACAAAGGCTTCGACAAACTCCTCCAGTGGGACGCCATGTTGGAGCCCCAGTGAAATCGCAATGGCAAAACAGTTCATGAGACTGCGAAACGCCGCCCCTTCTTTGTGCATATCGAGGAAAATTTCTCCGCACGTCCCATCCTCATACTCACCCGTCCGTAGATACAGTTTGTGACCGCCAACGACGGCTTTCTGCGTGTACCCATTACGTCTGGTTGGGAGCGGTCGGCGTTTCGCTAAGTATCGTACCAACACTCGCTCTGTAACTTTTTCTGCAATCGACATGATTTCAGACGAAGCTTCGATGGTCTTACCGCTATCCGTCGAGGCTGATAACGGCTGGCTCAGCTTCGAGCCGTCTCGATACAGAGCGACGGCCTTCACCATGCTCTTCCAGGCAAAGAGATAGGACGATTTGACGTCTTCGAGCGTTGCATCGGCCGGCATATTAATCGTTTTACTGATGGCACCGCTGATGAATGGCTGCGCCGCTGCCATCATGCGAATGTGCGCGTTGACGGCGATATACCGCTGACCAATCCGGCCACAACGGTTGGCACAATCGAAGATCGGAAGGTGTTCAGCTTTGAGATGCGGAGCCCCCTCTACCGTCATCGTCCCACAGCAATAATCATTGGCGGCAGCGACTTCTTCTTGTGTGAACCCCAGCGCTTTCAGCATGTTGAAGTTTGATTCACTCAATTGCGCATCAGTCAACCCCAACTTCTCACGGCAAAAACTCTCACCCAGCGCATATTTATTAAACGCAAATTGAATCTCGAAGGCCTGAGCCAGACCACCTTCCATTCGCGCAAGTGCCGCATCGTCGAACCCTTTCCCTCGCAGGGTCTCATGGTTAATGAATGGTGCGGTCTGCAAGGTATGCCGGCCAACGCAATAGTTCACGATGTCCTGAATCTGAGGTTCAGTATATCCCAAGGTGCCAAGGGCGGCAGGTATGCTTTGATTGATGATCTTGAAATAGCCGCCGCCGGCCAGTTTTTTGAATTTGACCAGCGCAAAATCCGGTTCGATGCCCGTCGTGTCACAATCCATCACGAGCCCAATCGTACCCGTAGGAGCAATCACCGTGACCTGCGCATTGCGATATCCATAAGCCGTCCCCAGTTCGAGGGCACGATCCCATGCGCGGCGCGCCGCCACGAGCAACTCGGGAGGACAATACTCCGGCTGGATTCCTATCGGGGTCATCGTCAAGCCTTCATATTCTTCCGAAGCGGCATTGTATGAGGCTCGCCGATGATTACGGATGACCCGCAACATGGCTTCTCGGTTTTTGGCATAGCCAGGAAACGGCCACAACTCTGCGGCCATTTCCGCTGATGTGCCATAGGCCTCGCCGGTCATAATCGCAGTTAATGCGCTACAGATGGCCAGCGCTTTGGGAGAATCGTATGGAATGCCTTGACGCATCAGCACCGTGCCTAAGTTGGCATAACCAAGCCCCAGCGTTCGGAACTCAAAACTCTTCTCGGCAATAGAACGACTGGGAAACGACGCCATCAGTACGCTGATTTCGAGTACAATCGTCCAGAGGCGCACGGCATGGCGGAAATTTTCCAACTCAAATTGGCCGTCGGTCGAAAAGAACCGGACAAGGTTCAGCGATGCTAAATTGCATGCCGTATCATCGAGAAACATGTATTCGGAACATGGATTAGAGGCATTGATGCGACCGTCTTCCGGACAGGTATGCCATTCGTTGATAGTGGTGTCGTATTGTGTGCCTGGGTCTGCGCAAATCCAAGCAGCCCAAGCGATCTGATCCCAAAGATCCCGCGCCTTGATAGTTTTAGAGACTTTCCCGTCGATCCGTCGCTTAAGTTGCCAATCGCCGTCAGCCTCCAGCACTGCAAAGAAATCATTGGGAATGCGCACGCTGTTATTCGAGTTCTGGCCGGACACTGTTTGATAGGCCTTGCCGTCCCAATTCGTGTCGTACTCGTGAAACGCAAAATGCGTGAATCCTTGCTGCGCATAGGAGAACATCCGTTGGATATAGGCCTCTGGAACCGCATCCCGCCGGGCGGCGGCCATGGCCTCTCTGAGAATCGGATTCTGCTTGGCATCGATCTCGACTTTCATCTGACCCGCTCCATCAACGACATGACAGGCTTTGAGAACCGCGTTGAGACGTTGCGCGCAGATTTTCGACCCGGTCACCATCGCGGCGACTTTTTGCTCTTCCACCACCTTCCAATTGATAAATTCTTCAATGTCGGGATGATCCAAATCGAGACAGACCATTTTGGCAGCCCGCCTGGTCGTTCCACCGGACTTGATAGCCCCTGCCGCCCGATCGCCGATGCGGAGGAACGACATCAGTCCGGATGAACGTCCGCCGCCGGACAACGGTTCAGCATCGCCGCGAAGTTTGGAAAAGTTGGTGCCGGTTCCTGACCCATACTTAAACAGACGCGCCTCTCGCACCCACAGATCCATAATGCCGCCTTCGCTGACCAGGTCGTCATCAACAGATTGGATGAAGCAGGCATGCGGCTGTGGATGCTCAAACGCATTGGTGGCTTTGACGACTTCACGGGTCTTAGGATCGACATAAAAATGCCCTTGCGCAGGTCCTGAAAGCCCATACGCATAATGAAGCCCTGTGTTAAACCACTGGGGAGAATTTGGCGCAGCCATCTGATGCGCGAGCATGTAACAGAGCTCATCATGGAAGGCATCGGAATCTTCCGGAGTCTTAAAATAGCCGAAGTTCTTTCCCCAGGAGGTCCAACAACCGGCGAGCCGTTCAAACACTTGTCGGGAGTCACGCTCTCCTCCCAACTGGGACTTGCCATCCGGCCCGATGATCGGATTCCCTTGCTCATCTCGCTGCGGCACGCCGGCTTTCCGGAAATATTTCTGGGCGAGAATATCGATGGCGAGCTGGGACCAGGGTTCGGGAATGTCGATATTCTCCAACTTAAACACGGTCGATCCGTCGGGATTACGAATCTCCGACGAACGTTTCACGAACGGCAGGTCTTCGTAGGGACTTTGTCCGCGACGTGTAAATCGGCGTTCTATTTTCACGATTTCCCCTCCCCTGTCTGCATATATGGAACTGCTTTCGATCCCAAATTGAAATGGCCTGTCTTCCTTTTCATTTTCAATCGATATGCTAAGTGTTTTTTACCCCCTACTTTCGGTGGGTATGTTGATAGATCAAGTACGGAACACCTATATATAGCGATCATGGTGAATTGTCAATACCAAATGTAGTAGTGTGACTGTGAAAATTGAGGAGTTCCTGTGGATAACCATAACCGAAGAGAAAACACCGGCTTTGGAGAATTTAGACAGATTTATTCACAGAACTTCGACCGAAAATAGGCCAAATTTTTACCAATCATGAGGCGATGAGAGACAAAAAAATTAAAACACACGGCGACCGAGGGTTACAATGGCTTCATCCACTCCCTCAATGGGAATGAACTGGTTACCGACCCCGATCACCACCACTCGAGTACCCAGCCCCGTGGTTTCGAACCGGCTGAGAATACCCCAATTTTGGCGCGTGGTGTGGGGACGAACCATGCTATTAAGCAGCTCCTCGCCATGCCGGCGAAAGATATCTTTGACCAACGAACCTTCCCGTTGGGGGGTGGACTGATCCATTCTATCCATGGCCTTGGCGAGTTCGACTCGTACGAAGGCCAGATATTGATCCATGGTGGGATTCATCAATACCAGCACGACACTCACAGCCAATACCACCGCAACCAAGCTTAAACGCAGAAGACTCATAGCAGACCTTACTGTGCTGTACTGATGGCTCACAGGATTCACTGGAAACAGAGGCGCGCAGCTTCCCTTTGACAAACAACAGCCGGATGACTAGCCTATGCCCGTGAAGTGTGCTGCAGCAACCACGCTGCTCCCATTGCTTGTACCTGGAGGATCAATATGTTTGTCTGGAGCAAACGCCTGGTTGGAGCCTTATTGGGGCTTTTTGTGCTCATGTTAGGATTTTTTTTCTTTAAGACCGCCTTGGATAATAGTAGCGATCTCACGAACTATACAACCGGCTGGATCACCCTCAATTATGTTGGCTTGATTGTGTGGGTCTTTGTCTGGATGATCGATCAAACCCGCATGCGCGGAAAGAACCTCTGGGTGTGGCTTGTCCCCTTCATCCTCGCCCCCCTTCCGACATTAATGCTCTTCGTCTTATTCCTCCAGCGACGCATGCGCCCATTATAGATCGACTGAACCTGTTGCAGCCTGTGCGTTGTGACCCATCTCTCGATGCAACTGTGTTCGGAGCACCCACACTAACCAGATCCCTGGCAGCGCGACCAGAAACGACCAGAAGAAAAATTGTGCCCAACCGACCATTTCGACCAACTCAGCCGACGGGCGGCCTGAAAACACACGTCCGAGCGCTTCCAGAGAAGAGAGCAACGCAAACTGAGTTGCAGTATAGCGATGATCACACAACGACATAATGAGTGCGACAAATGCGACGGTGCCCATACCACCGGTGACATTCTCGACGAGAATCGATACCGTCAGCGCCATGTAACTCTTACCCATCCAGGCAAGCCACATAAATCCCAAATTTGACACCGCTTGGAGCAGACCAAAGAACAGGAGCGATCGAACCATCCCGAGCTTGGCCATCGCCACACCCCCGGCCAATGCGCCAATCAGTGTGGCTCCAATCCCAAGGCCCTTCACATACCCGACCTCGCCGACAGAGAACCCTATCCCTCCAATGAGAAATGCCGTTTGAAGTGACGCCGCAACCGCATCACCAACTTTATAGAGGACGATCAGGGCAAGGAGCCCGGCCACCCCTGGACGGGTAAAAAATTCTTTCAGCGGCCCTCCAATTGCTTCGGCCAGGCTAGTAGGTGTCGCACCTGGCTCCGACGGTTCCGGGCTGACAAGAATAGTGATAATCCCTGCAGCCATGAGCGCGGCAAGCAGCAAATAGGTGTTTTGCCAGCCAATATATTCGGCCAGCAGGAGCGCGCCGGCACTCGCGAGCAACAGCGCGCATCGATAGCCATTCACCCACACAGCCGCGCCAAAGCCTCGTTCAGGACGTAAGAGCACGTCGGTCCGGTAGGCATCGAAGACGATATCAAGTGAGGCAGAGAGGAACGCCACCACAAGGGCTAAGACCCCGAGTATTTCCGGGCGCTGGCCTGGCCCAGTCACGGCCATGGCGGCCAAGCCGAGCGCAACGCTTATCTGCGTCACCAGCATCCATCCGCGTCGCCGCCCCAGCCAGGGAGGGACCAGACGGTCCATCAATGGAGCCCACAAGAATTTCATGGTGTATGGAAGGCCGACAAGCGTAAAGATGCCGATGGTTTTCAAGTCGAGCCCGGCAACCGTCAGCCAAGCTTGGAGCGTTCCAGCCGTCAGCGCCAGCGGCAACCCCGAGACAAACCCTAGGGGCAACATAATGGCGATCCGCCGGTTCGCAAGGATCTGAATGATCGAGCTTGTTTTCATCGAGGCGCTTTAGCACACATGAGAGGGCAGCATATCATCGGAATGGAGAGGCGGCTCAGACATTCTCGAAATTTGATCTATCGAGAGGAGAAAGATGGGTAGACTTCACAGGCATCAAAGAACCACCCCGCGCAGGCGCATCGCGCTTCAGCAGGGCTGTCCGTTGAAGGTACAAGGTTTGTAGCGCGAAATATCGAACTCGATGTTTTCTTGGTAGACCCGTTCGTTGCCGTTCACGCCGTCCTGCTCCGGATCGTTATACATGGTGTGGTTCCACCAGTAAAACAAGGGATGGGCTTCCGTTCGGTAGACAGGATTGCCGTAGCTGCTGCGCGAGTAATCCTGAACCAACCGGCCAGTCACGTAGTCGATTTGGCCATTACCATTGAGTGAATACAACATTAAGAAAAGCCGCGCCTCGTGATCGTAGTGCTCGTCAATTCTCGTTGCGAGGTCAGGTTCGAGAGGGAGAACCTCTTTTGTCCACCCACCGGACACAGGGAGGAGTAGAAGAAAAGAAACCAAGAAAATGGACGCCCCCAACTGCGACGGTGTCACAACAGCATCTCACGTATGGAGTGGGCAGGCCGACGAACTGTACCATGGCCTTCCAAGGCCTTCAAGCGAGGGAAATGAAGAACCCACGTACATATAAGTCCGGTCATGCGACGCCTGCGCGACGACCAATGGGAACAGGTTCAGGAACATTTCTCCGACGAACACATCCCGGACAATCGTACTGCGCGAGATCCTCACATAAGTTGGTCAATACGCTGCGTCGAAGGGCGGGTGGGGGTGCCGCAGCCTGCTCCGTGCGTAGCCCTTGTAACCAACACCCCACTTTGCCTTCAGTGCTTGACTCATCACCACCTCTCGCTTATTTTTTCTTGAACCGAAACAGGTCGATTTTCGCGGGATATCACGCAATTATCTTCACTTGTCAATCACCCATACTGATCGGGAGCGGTCGATGTCGATTTCGCCTCAGCCAGACGACTATCTTATGACAACAGCATTTCAGAAAGGTTATCGGAAAGATAGAGCCATGAATGTCTATTTTTCTGCTGTATCGAGGAACGGAAGTTCGAAGAAATGTCTAACGAAGGAGTGTGAGGCGTTCACGGGCGCCCCTGCAGCCCACTGTGGCAGTTCCAGAAGAACTACCTTGTGAGAGTTATATAGTTGCCCTGTTCAGTCCACTCTGTAAAAGCAATCAAAAGGAAGAATCATGATTGCAACAACTAGCACAAGCACAGCGTTCGGCAAACCAGCCAGGCCAGCCGTGCTCAAATAAGATGCGTCGGGTAGGTTACGCATTGAGCACAATCGTAGTGCTTTTTCTCCTTTTCGACAGTGTGATGAAACTGCTCGCACTGCCCATTGTATTGGAAACCTTGACACAACTTGGCTACGCAGCCAGTCCAGGCCTGGCGCAAGCCCTTGGAGTCATTCTGCTCTTTTTCACAATGCTGTACGTGTATCCGTCCACCTCAATTCTCGGTGCCGTGTTGCTAACCGCCTTTCTTGGCGGTGCTGTCGCAACCCACGTTCGTGTTGACAGTCCCCTCCTCACGCACACTCTGTTCGGCTTGTACCTTGGTGTGTTCATCTGGAGCGGGCTGCTCTTACGCGACGAACGTCTACGCGCGTTGCTTCCATGGCGTCGGTAGATGTGCCGTCTCGTTGCATTGGACGCTCACCATCAAGGAGAAACATTATGGCCAAATCAGCCGTTAAGCCCATTCCTGACGGAATGCATTCTCTGACGCCACACTTAATTTGTGCGGATGCCGCCGATGCGATCACGTTTTATGTGAAAGCGTTCAACGCCGTCGAACTCACCCGGTTGCCGAGCCCTCAAGGCAAGCTGATGCACGCAATAGTTCGAATTGGCGACTCTGCACTCATGCTCGTCGACGAAAACCCTCAATGGGGCCTGCTCGGACCGAAGTTACTGAAAGGATTACCCGTCACCGTCCATTTGTACGTCGAGGATGTTGAAGCGACCGTGGCACATGCTGTTGCCGCTGGGGCAAAAATCACGATGCCGGTCGCGGATATGTTCTGGGGTGACCGCTATGGCCAGCTCGAGGATCCGTTTGGCCATCGCTGGTCGGTTGCGACACACACACACGCGACGTAACTCCGGCGGAAGCCCGGCAAGCCATGATGAAAATGGGAGGCTAAGATGCAATTTCGCACGAAAGTTCTACAAGCCGGTAAGACGGCAACAGGTATTGAATTCCCGTCCAAAATCGTGGAGGCGCTCGGTGCAGGTAAGCGCCCGCCCGTGCGTGTCACCATCAATGGCCATACCTACCGAAGCACGGTGGCTGTTATGGGAGGAAAATACATGCTCGGCATCAGCGCTGAGGTGCGTGCCGCCGCTGGCGTCGCGGGCGGTGACATGGTGGACGTGTATGTCGAGTTGGATGATGCACCGCGCGAGGTCTCAGTGCCGCCCGCACTTCGCCAAGCGCTGTCTCGCAATCCGACGGCAAAGAAAGCTTTCGAGCAATTGTCTTACAGTAAGAAACGGCTTTACACCGTGCCTATCGAAAAGGCGAAGACGGAAGAAACGCGCCAACGCCATCTTGACAGGGCACTTCACGAATTAGGTGGTAGGGACTTGTGAACAACACGCGTCCAGCCATGAGGCCAAAGGAGTTATATCATGAAAATCACCGTCGAAACACTCGTCAATGCACCCGTCGCGAATGTCTGGAGCGTTTACACGACGCCCGACGACATTACGCAATGGAATACAGCGTCTGATGATTGGCACACAACCAAGTCCAACATTGATTTGCGTGTGGGTGGGGCGTTTACATCGCGCATGGAAGCTAAGGACGGGAGCATCGGCTTTGACTTCGCTGGAACGTATACCAAGATCGTGCCTCACGAGTTGATTGAGTATTCGACCATTCTGAACAATTTCGCCAAGCACGTTGAAGCGCGCCGGTAAAGGTCCACCTAGCTATCGCGCAACAGCCTTGGCAACAGAGCATAGCACCCCACCGCATGGAAATATGGCGGTGGGGCGTCCTCTTACAAACGACTATTTCTGCGACGTTGAACGACAGCTTTCCGGCTCGGAGATGACCTGAGCGACTGTCGCAAAGTGGCCGATAGTTGCCATTGCGGGAGGCACATCTTGCTTCTCCAAATACTAAACTCTCTACCAAATCCGACACCGCGCGTCAGACCGAGTTTGAACTATTACACATGAAGAACTTGCGAGAGATCCTTGCTCCTATCGCAAGGATCTCCCTATAATGCTTCAGCTATTATGAAACGTGTCTCTCTCCATACACTCGGCTGCCGGCTAAACCAAGCAGAAACAGCGGTGCTCTCAGCTCGCTTGCAACGCGATGGTTATCGTGTCGTCGAGTTCGGCGAGCCGACCGACTTGCTAGTCGTGAACACCTGCTCTGTGACAGAGGAGGCAGAACGGACCTGCCGATACGTCATCCGCAAAACGTTGAAACATTCCCCCGACGCCTTCGTGGCTGTGACCGGCTGTTACGCCCAGACCGGCGTTCATGAGTTGCGCACCATTCCTGGAATCGATCTGATCGTCGGCAATCAGTTCAAATGGGATTTACCATCGTTTCTTCCAACACCCGATGTACTAAAAAAGCAGCCGAACCCTGAAGAGCTCCATACTCGCACCATCGATCGGGAGGATTTCTCCCTACCGGAGTATGGCGAGCCTGACTCTACCAGAGCGCTGCTCAAGATCCAGGACGGATGCAATGTCATGTGCAGCTTCTGTCTCATCCCCTTCGCTCGGGGGCATGAACGGAGTCGCCTCCTGGATGACGTGACCCAAGAGGCCGGGATACTTGCAGCAGGAGGCTATAGGGAAATTGTGCTGACCGGCGTCAATGTCGGGCAATATCGCCAGGGTGAACTCGATCTCGTCGGGTTGATCGCACTATTGGAGAAGGTCGAAGGACTCGAACGCATCAGGATTTCCTCTATCGAACCGACAACGATCACGGACGCCCTCTTAGACCGGATGCGATCCTCATCAAAACTCTGCCCCTATCTCCATATTCCCCTCCAGAGCGGAGACAACACCGTCTTGTCGGCCATGAATCGCCCATACAACGTGGAAGAGTATGTCCGTCTGATTCAGCGAGCTGTGAGAATAATTCCTCACATTGGGCTGGGAACCGATCTGATGGTGGGGTTTCCTGGAGAAACCGATGAAACCTTCGAACGTACCCTGCGCATCGCGAGGGAACTCCCATTTTCCTATTTCCATGTCTTTACTTATTCACCACGGCCTGGCACTGCGGCAACGAAATTACCCGACCACGTACCGATCGCAGTCGCTCGGCAACGCGCAAAGATACTCGCCGACTTATCTCGCTTGAAACGCCTGGCCTTTGCACAACAGTATATCGGCTCTACCGTACCAGTTCTCTTCGAGTCAGGAATCATGGATGGTTTCCGTGTAGGGGTGACAGGAAACTTCTTGAAAGTGGGCGTGTCATCACACAGAGACCTCACAAATGAACTGAGAGAGGTGCGGATTATCGGAACATCGGATCGCTGGGCGATGGGTCAGCTGACAGAGGGCCATCAGCCCAAGCGAGGAGTGCCCGTTCTATGACACCTGGATCCACACCAACTCATGTGCATCTTGAAACCTTTGGCTGTCAGATGAATGAGTACGACTCGGAACTCGTTCGCTCACTGATGAAGCAGGATGGGTTTGTCTTTACCGACGAGCGCGAGCGAGCAGACGTGATTTTGATGAACACCTGCGCGATTCGCGAGAATGCCCACAATAAGGTCTATAAGCATTTGTCTGAGCTGAAAAAACTTAAGCGACAGCGCCCGTTGGTCGTCGGCGTCCTTGGCTGTATGGCACAAAACCTGAAAGAGGAACTGACGGATATCGAACCACTGGTCGATGTGCTCGCCGGCCCTGATGCCTATCGCCAGCTACCGATGCTGATCCGCAATGCGATGCACTCGCAAGAAGAGGGGCTCGATCAGAAGGGACTCGCGGTCGACCTGTCAGAATATGAAACCTATCACGATGTGGCGCCGGACCGAACCGACGGGGTAAACGCGTGGATCGCCGTCATGCGAGGCTGTGACAATTTCTGCAGTTTCTGTGTGGTCCCCTACACTCGGGGACGCGAACGTTCCCGCGATCCGGAAGGCATTGTGCAGGAAACCCATCGGATCGCTGAGCAAGGGTTCAAGCAAGTTACACTCCTGGGACAGAACGTCAATTCTTACCGGTCCGGCGACTGGGATTTTGCGCGATTGATTACCGCCGTGGCGGATGTACCAGGCATCCAGCGCGTGAGATTCACCTCCCCTCACCCAAAAGACTTTCCACTCTCGTTGCTCGAAGCCGTGGCGGGGCACCCCAATATCTGCAAGCAGATTCATTTACCGCTTCAATCCGGCAGCGACCGCATCCTCGGCTTGATGAACCGGACCTATACCAACAAAGAGTATCGCGCCCTGGTCGAGCATATCCGCGCCATGCGGTCTGACATCGTGCTCAGCACCGACCTTATTTGTGGGTTCTGTGGGGAAAGCGATGCGGACTTTGCCGATACGTACCGGCTTGTCGAGGAGATGCGGTTTCATTCGGCCTTTATCTTTAAATACTCTGAGCGAAAGCACACCATTGCCGCACGCAAATTTCCTGACGATGTGTCAGAAACAGTGAAGACCGAACGGGTTACGCGGCTCTTCGATCTCCAACGAAACATCTCCAACGAACGCAATCGAGAATATCTGAAGACAACCATTCCCGTCCTGGTCGAAGGGGACGCGAAGCGATCCGCTGAGCAAGGTATGGGGAAATCTGACGGCAACATCACCGTCATCTGGGAGAAGCGCATGATATCCGCTCAACCGGGGGACATGGTTTCCCTTACCATTGGCGACGCATCTTCCACAACGTTGTATGCAGAAGGTCCGGTGGTCCGTTGAATCGAGGAAATCGACCCTACCTCTCCGAGGCACAACGGTTGACTATGCTCCAAAACGAACACCTCCGAACAAGATCTGTTTGCGAACGCCCTTCCCCTCCCGGCACTCACGGCATATTGTTGAGCAGCCATCCGTACAATCATCCATAGGAAAAAGAGGTGGTTTCTTCACCGAAATCCGCGAAAAACTCAGTGCAATGTCGCTATTAATCACCACATTATCATGTACATAGCCTTAATCACTTCCTGCACGACTTCATCCGCACTCAGCGATTAAGTACCCCTACTCTCTTCTGCATTTTGCTTAAGTCCATCGTGCGGTTGCTCCGTTGCTTCAAGGGCATAGTCTTTGCTTATCAAATTGATCGTTAATACGTACTGCACCTTTTTACTCTTGGAGACAGGGCATGATCGAGAAACAAGATCACCGCATAAAAGAAAAAGCCGTTCCCTCGTCCTCCATAAGTTTGGAAACCCTTATTGCGATGGGAATCTTCGGATGGATTGCACTGAGCATGGCACTGATGGGCCTGGGAATTTGGTAATCCCCACGGCACACCAAACCAGCATCTCGCCACAGATCATCACCCACACGCCTATCCTGAACGAAGGAGCCTCGAGATGAAGAGCGATCTCACGCTCATGAATGCGTACCGGCCAATTATGCAGAACCTGGTTGGAGTCGCCGCCTGCGCCATTTTCATCAGCGGTTGCGCCGGTGGAACAGAAACCACAGTCGGTCAGAATACGAGAGGCACCGTCTACTTGGAAGAAGTGTCCAATTGGTCGTTTGAAGCCGGCCATCCCGCTGTCATCGACCAGCAAACCATTGCAAAGGTTGTGAAAGGGTTATATCGCAATGACGATATGAGCAAATCTTCGAGAATGCCCGCTGGTGGCAGCAAGCCGATGAGAATTTTCAGCGATGAGGATGCAGAGTTTCTCTCCCCCCTGCTCGCACAAGGCTTATCTAAAGCGAAACCTGAACAGCTAGTCGGGTTCCACGTATCCTCATCGGCAGGGTCAGGCTCTGAACCCATCACGGGCAGTATTTACGTGCAAAAGGGGTCGATCTACGTGACTATTGAAGAAGGCCCTGCTCCGACGAGCTTTATCCCCGAGGCAACGGCACACCTCGAACCGGCCCCGGCCCATATCGCCGGCGATGCAATCGGTGCCATGACGATGGTCATCGACTATCATGCCCTGGCCAAGGAGCCGATGCCTGAGGCCATGTCGACCGCAAAAACTCCATCGACCGCTCCAATTACCCCCTTGATGGCGTCTGCCCCGGCAAAAGCTCAGGCAGCCTCTGCCAGTGTGGGTCAGGAAATCACACCAGACGAACTCCTGGCTCAGAAACTCAGTGACTTGAAGGTGGCAAAAGAGGCGCTTGCCAAGAAGAACTCAGAAATCGCTATGCTCCGCAAGGAATCGCAATGGATGAAGCGCACACTCCGGGATCGCGATGAAGAAATAAAAGCCCTCAGGTTGACCAAGCTATCCGCTAAACAGTCGCCGAAAAAGAAGCCGGCGCACGCGACGCGGGTTCGGTAGCCCTTCATCAATCGACGCTCAACAATTCCGGCTGGAGCAAGACCACTTCACTGGACAGAGGCTGCCGAAAATTCATTCGGCAATAACAGGCATACGTCACATAGGTGTCTTGGAGGCAGTACTGAGCCAACTCTCGTCCCTCTCCCCTCCCCCACATCTCAGCTACCTGAGCACCACTACCTGATTTTGTCTCGACATTCAACGCTCGTGCAAGCACGTCCAGCTTGACCCATCCACGCATATCCCAATTGCTCCAGATCGCCATGGTGTCATACACCGGCTCTGCACGAAACTTGGCGAGGTTGATCTCCAGGCTCGGCTTGACTTGATGAATGGTCGATCGCTTCTTGATGAACGGGATGTCGAAACCTAAACCGTTATGGGTAATGAAAAGAGACGGGCGGTTCTGAGCCAAACGGCTCCAGAATTGCCGCAGCAACTCCTGCTCATTTCCGCCGTACCAGGCCACCGCCCCACGCGGTTCGAGTTGGTCGGAAAATTCTAATAGTCCAATACATACAATCTGGCTGAACGTGCCGTCAAAAGCCGACTTTGCGTACTGTTCATCCTCGGCAAGCCGTTGAGCTTCAGCAGCCCCCGCCGTAAATAAATCGTAGCCCTCGCCGGCTGGCCCAGGCTCTCCACTTGACGGAAGCTTTCCCACCAATCGCGCCCATTCTTCCCGAGGCGCTTGAATCGTTTCAATATCCAGAACGACTTTCACAAAACCCGCTCCAAGGTCTGCCGTTGAAGCGCTTCGATAATCGGACGATCCGCTGGAGGAAACTCAAAGTCCCCCAACTCG
>CBDDRW010000023.1:0-9631 GCA_965233175.1 uncultured bacterium | reverse complement strand
TTGATGCCGCTTGCACCTGAGCCGATCACAGTTTCGTGCGCGTCGAGGGGAATGGTCCGACGGCCGCTCATCAGACTGGTGGCGACGGCTTGGCGCGGTTCGATCTGGAC
This sequence comes from uncultured bacterium, assembly GCA_965233175.1. Classification (GTDB taxonomy): domain Bacteria; phylum Nitrospirota; class Nitrospiria; order Nitrospirales; family Nitrospiraceae; genus Palsa-1315. Next base: position 9,521 of record CBDDRW010000023.1, on the reverse strand, counting down.
GGTGACCTCGTTGTCGTGGTCGGCCGCTTGTGTGCCACTTGGACAGAAGAGCCAAACCAGTGTCGCCAGCAGCAGTTGAGCTATGAGGAAAGTCCGGTGCTCTACGGGGGGTGTCGGCATGATTGGGATGATTGTACCGCACGCCCGCGTGCGGTGGTGTTTTACATGCTCGGCCCGAGACTGATCCGGGCCTCTTGATTAGCCTGCCTTTGCCGAGACCGCCTGCGCAGACCCCCTGTTTCGAAGTGTGAGCAGAATGGCGAGGGACACCATCGCGCACACGCTCAAATAGAAGGCGGGCGCCAATACGTTACCGCTCCATTCGATGACGAACGTGGCAACCAGTGGGGCAGTGCCGCCGAACAACGCGGCTCCCATGTTGTAGCCGACGGAGAGACCGGTATAGCGTTGCGATGTGGGGAACAACTCGGCAACAGTGGCAAAGAACGGCCCCATGTAGCAAGCGACCAGCAGGGTGAGGAGCACTTGCGCCGCGATCATACGGGGCAGGTGATTGCTTGTGAGCCAGAGAAAGCACGGATACGCCAGGAGCGCGATCCCTGCGGCTCCCGTTATGAGCAGGGGAATCTGTCCAATCCGATCCGACCAGGCACCCATTAAGGGAATCAGTAAGGCCAGCAGCGCCATGCAACCCGTATTCATTACGAGTACCGTTGCCAGGGGAACCTGTGTCACTGTCGTCAGATAGGTCGTGAGATAGACATACAGGAGGTAGAACGCCACGCCGTGCAGCCACACAAGGCCGCCGACTTTGGCTACGGCAAGCCGCTGCGTCATGAACACGTCGCGGACGGGAGAAGTCGCGAGTTCTCCTGCCTGGCGAATGGTTTCGAAGGCGGGCGATTCCGGAACCCCAGTCCGCACGTACCATCCCACCACGGCAATGAGGCCCCCTAGCATGAAGGGAATTCGCCAACCCCATTGATGAAGCTGGTCGTCCGCAAGGTTTGATGCGATCAGCGCTCCCACGCCGGATCCTAACAGTGCGCCGATTTGGGCGCTGAAGCCTGCCCAACTCCCGACATAGCCGCGTTGCGAAGCGGGCGCATGTTCGACGAGAAACGTGGCGGACCCGGTAAATTCCCCACCGACTGACAATCCTTGGAGAAACCGGCAGCACGTCAGAGCGATAGGGGCGATCACTCCGATGGACTCGTACGTCGGCAACAGTCCCACCAAGAAAGTCGGCACCGCCATGAGAAGGATCGCCCAGGCCAAGGCATTGCGTCGTCCCAGCGTATCGCCCCAATAGCCGAATAGCATGGCTCCGAGGGGCCGCGCGAGAAAGCCGACAGCAAAGACCCCAAAGACAGAGATCAACGACACTGCGGGAGAGTTGGATGGAAAGAACAAGGCGGCGAAGACGGGCGCGAAGTATCCATAGAGCGCGAAGTCGTACCATTCAAGTACATTGCCGACTGCACCGGCCAGGAGCGTTTTCTTTGTCGTTGAGGTTGTGGACATGCCCATGGGGGTCGTAGCCTGCGACAAAGTTGCTCGCCGATACAAGCTATTTCTCAGTGCGCGGTCAATCAAATGATCAGTATTGAGGAGCTCGTTTGCTCACAGCGGGTCGATGCCGCAAATTATGCATGAGAAGTCATTGCTATTCTGCATGAGGGCGGGACCGGAGGTTTGAGTGTAGAGTGAAAGCGAATAGAATGGCGATGGTTGTGCTTCTTTGCATGGCCGTCCATTTCGAAATTCAGTGTGATTATCTTAAGACATCGAATAACACACGTAGGCCGACCTGAATCGTATAGTTCCAGCCCGGGGCAAGCTCCACACCTGTCGGGGCTTGCGTTCCCAGTGAGCCATTCCGTATGCCACGAAAGACGAGGTCCATCTGGACCATGGGACTCTTGTACCAGCGGAAGCCAGTTTGATAAGCGGGAAATTCTTCTTCGAAAGTAAACGGATCACCGTTGAACACTTCTCCCAAGAAGCGAACCTCGCGTGTCACCGGCGTGATCACCTCAAAACCCGCAGCCCAATACAGTTTGCTCTGATAGGTCGCCGGACCTGCATCGTACCGTGATTTCGCGCCGAGATTGAAATGAATGGCCAGGTTATTATCATAGGGGTCAGTGTCGGCATCCGGTGTAAACAGAAACCAGCTGACATGAGCCATGGCGTAACCATCCCAATGTTGCCGATTGCCGCTGAGGGGAAACAAAGAGGCAGCCGCAACGGAGATGGAAGGAATCGCGCCGAGGGAATTGTGCAACACGTACTTCGGCTGAATCAGCATGTCGAGCGGGCGGGCTTGATTGCCCTGATAGGTGAACCCGAATCCGCCGGCAGTCAATTCGAGGCGGTCGGTGATGCCCAGACCTTGTAATGAGCGCGCCTCGATCGCCGGTTTGTCTCCCTGTCCCATCATCATGCCGCCGTACGATTCAGTCACCACTTGGCCCTTATAGACAATCCTGGCATCGTCCGTAACAAAAGGGCGAACCGCAAGCGCGCTATCTGGACAGAAAAGGGTCGCGATGGAGGCGAGAAGGGTCAGCGCGTAGCATACGGGTATAGACTTATTTGGATGCACCTGTATCACGGGTCTCCCGAGTCTTCTCACTCTGCAGGGAGTCCCTATGACACTCCCGTCGTGGAACCACGACTCTTCCTCCCTTTATACATCAGTGGAAGAGATATCGATCGTAAATTTTCCGTTAAATCTTCTAGGAGTGTTCCATTATTGTCTGTATGTGTAGGAATGAAGGAGATGCAACTTCTTCTGCATTCTACTGCCTCAATGTCGCAGTCTTTCGCTGGAGAAGGCTGCGACTATTCTCCTTACGTGGTACATGAGCGCAGTCGCTGCGGTGATCCGTGGGTGCGTGTCTATGCAGCGGGAGCAGGTGACTGTGGCTCGGTCACTTTGCAATGGTGATGCTGGGAACTCCGATGCGAGGCACCTCGCTCACGGTCATCTGGAACAAGAGATACAGCATTTGGAAGGCCTCGCGGTTCCAGCGTGCTAACGGTCCGGTGGTGTTGACGGCGTAATGTTTTCCGTGGAACTGAATCGACAAGTCGGCTCCAGAAGGCGCTCCATCCGATAGCACGAGTTCCATGGTATGGATGGGATTTTCGTGCACCGCCGGGCTCCGCAGATCTCTATCGACGTGATATTCGGGGTCTTCTTCGAGCGATCGGCCCAGAAAATTGAGAATAGTGTTGAAGCTCCGCAGCCTGAAATCTCCCTTGAGTGGATATTCCCCTCCGACATGCCCTGGGCGAATGTCGAATGAGACATCGTTGAGCTGCCCTTCCTCTGTTTCGTCGATCAAGCGGGCCCGTTCGTCAGGTGAAAGCGTATTGAGGTCATAGTTGGTGATGAGAATTTGTCCCGTGATTTGCTTGCGAAGTGTGTAGCTGCGGTCTTTCTGGCTGTAGGTCACGAGATATTCTTTCTGTAATGCCTGAAAGCCTTCGGCTGTGACCGAATCAGCTGGAATCGTCCAGGTCCGATAGTAGACGAGCGGTTCGGCATGGAGCTGGTTCTGGTCCTGAATGGCCGAAAGGTGTGTCACCACCCGGCGGAACATCTCGTAGCCCATCCGGTCTTCCGGCTTATTGCGGTAAGCGACTTCCTGGCCATGCTCCGTGATCCGCAGTTCCTGCGCCATCAGCCGGAGTAACAGATCGATGTCGTACCGCTGCCGGAGGAGGAGGAGGAATTTGGTTTCCTGAAAGGGGGTCAAGAGCCGCTTGGTGAACTCTTCCCCATCGATCGGCGCGATGCTGATGGTGGGATTTTCCGCCACGCTGCCGCCGAAGATCGGCATGAGTCCCCTGCTCGCGTCTCCCGTGAGCGCCGGAGTGGCCCCAGCGCTCACGCGGAAATCGAATGTTGCGGCGATATTCGAGACCCCGGTGAAGTGAATCGGTTGATGCCGATGGGCCCGGGCGATATTGATGAGCAGTTGTTTAGAGATGGCATCCGTGATCGCCTCATCATAGCTTGTGACTGCGCGATTTAGCGTAATGGGGGAGAAGCAGCCGGTCAAGGCCAGGCTGCAGACGGTTCCAGCTAGGATCAACCACGTGACGGATTGTGAACGCTGCCTCATCGTCATGTGAACGACCTTCGTGCGAATCCAGCCATTCTCCGGCAGGTTTGTAGCACAACTGGCAATGGATGCCTAGCGGATAGCACGTGGTTCGTTGTGAAAAGCGATAGTCTGTGTTGCAGGGTTATGAGATCGTCAATGACTAGGTCCGGACTGATTGATATGGAGCGGAAGCATGGAAGCGTAACCAACACCAAAATGGTCGGGACTCTTTTCTCGTCCCCTCAGGGCGATGAAGACTCCCGACCAATTTAGTTGCCGCAGCTATTGGAGCGGTGGTACCACTTCGTCCAGTGGGGGCACCACTTCGGTCGGCGGAGGCGCCACTTCGTCCAATGGAGGCGTCACGTCAGTCGGCGGGGGCACCACTTCGGTTGGCGGAGGCGTCACTTCGGTCGGCGGAGGCACCCCTTCGGTCGGCGGAGCAACCGCAGCGTCCAGCCGCGGAACCACTCCAGCAAGTGTCAACAGATCAGTAATACGGAAATCGCCTCGTCTTGCAGATGGTAGCACCGGTTTCCATCTCGGCTGAGCGGCCAAATAGGACGACTCATCGGCCTTCAGCAGACCGATAAACACTTCACCGACGATACGGCCTCCCACCGGTCCTAAGCGGAGGCCTTTCTCCATGACTTCCGCCTCTTTCAAAATGTAAAACCAGAGCGGCGTGCTCTTCTCCATGTCGAAGGGCTTGAGCATGTCCAGCTGTGCGGGGCTTAATGCTGGAACACCCATCTTCCGCGCAATCGCCTGTCCTGACGGTATCCCGAAATTGACGTGGCGCATCAAATTGCGTGAGGGCAACGACTGCACCCCGTCGGCCGGCAGACCCGGAGCAGGCCCACGCGAACCGGGAAGCAGCATCAAGACAGTGGAGAGTTTGCTATCAATCAGTTTGTTGGGCCGGAAATTGGTCGTGTCGAACTTGAAGAAGGTCTGCCAGTCGACGAACCGACGCGGTGCGCGCTTCCCGCCACGTAGATCGTCTGGATCCGGGTTGTTGGGGTCTTGCGCATCGTCGAAGAGAAAGGCGAAGACAGGGGATCCACCTGTGGGGCCAAAGTTCAGACGATAGCTCGGACGAATTTGCGAATGGCCGAACCGGTAGGCGGCCACGGAAAATTCGATGGGGAGCAACGGATCCTTTGAACGTCTGGCGCGCCGACCATCGTCACCTTCGTCTATTTTATAGAAACGAGGTCCGTTTTTGAGAATATCATGGACGCGCGCTTGCCCGATCGTCATGGGCAGGAATTCGTTCAGGATGATCCACTGATAATGCCAGCGAACCTGGCGTTGGGCCAGCTTGAAGATCTGTTCAGCCGATTGAGTCGCATTAGCTCGGTCTTTGCGCAAATGGTCGACGACCGCGTTATGAAAACGCAGGAATGCCGTGTGGAGCTGAGCAAGGACCACGTGTTCGTCGTTTCGGCTATCTCCGAGGATGGCGGTATTGTTGGGATCGCGAGGGAGATCGAAACGGGGGGCGCCATTGCTGGAGACGGCCTCTGCTCCTGGAAAAGGATCCACACGCAGCTTGACCTCGCCGGAACTCCGGTCATACAACTCCGGGGAGCCTTGAGGCCCATTACCGTACACGCTGTCCAGATCGAACGCCGCGGTGCGGAAGTTCGTCGTTCTCTTGGGATTGCTTGGTTCTAACAACGGGGATTTTGGGTCGAGCGTGATATCGTGGTCGAGGAATTGTCCGAAGAAAGTCACGCCGGCCGTCATGTTGGGATTGTCGGGATTGTTTGGGCTGAATATACTGGGCTCCGTGATTGATTTAATCGGATCGGTCAAGTTATCCAAGGCGTCCATCAGGCCGCCTTTTTCGCCGAGCTTTTTGGCCTGTGCCCGTGCCTCATCGGTCGGCGGGGCGTAGGGAGGCAAGTCAGGAAACATGCGCGTAAAGGAATTGTCCTGAGTGGCCGGCCGTTCCCGCAAACCGGGAAGAGTCAAATTGTTTTTCCCCTGAGCATGAGCTGCAGTGAGGCCAAACAGCGCCGTAGAGCACAGCATTCCTGCCAGACCGGCCGACAGGTATTTTTTGCGACGAAGCGACATAACGGTCCTCCCTAAAAAAAATAATAAAATTATTTGGAACCCTGATGTAAAGGAATCAACAGTTTTCCAGGCATAAGCGCGAACTCAACTGGGCAATTGCAAAAACTGATCCATGGAGCGCGCGTCTTCCGTCGCGTCCTTATCTACATGAAAAGAAAGAATAGAACTTCTGTGGAGGGTGTTCTCAAAATAATACAGTAGGAGAAATAATACAGTATGCGAAAGAGTCCATCTGGTCTCATAAACATACAACCTGACCCTTAGTATCAAAAGAAATCCCAAGGTCCTTTGCGATGACCTTGGGCTCCGTCCTGAAAGACTCTGACGTCAACTGCTATGTATGCGCGGCAGCGTGGAATAACGGCTCACCATTGTAATATGGGAAGCGTTATTATAATTAGGTAATTTAATTGATCGCTGGCCTCCGCTACCAAATTTTGGGGTCTTCTTCTTGGAGAGTGAATACGAGTGGTGTGAGAACCGGCGTTTTTCGGTGATCCGAAGGCCCGCGTCATCAAGATTGGCTGGCGTGGAGAGTTTATCTGGGGGAGGGCATAATCACACCAAATGACCCATCCGTCGAAACCTCCCCAACCAGTAGAGATTTTAAGAATGGGTCTACGATGTGGATGATTTTGAGCCACTCATTCGGCAGTAGGAATTTTAGGATCTCGAGACTGTATCTCCAGTAATTCATGAGGATTATACTAGTTGGTGTGAAGGATTTCCTTGCTGCTGTATGTCACAGAATACACCGGGGGGTGCTTGTAAAATCAATATGATACGATTGTTCTGACATCGAAGGTGAACTCGTCTTCCTTCGTAAAGATGTCTATTTAGAGAGTGGACAGGGGATTTGTACATCTAAAGCCCAGTAATTATAAAGCAGTTAGCTTTCCCCGTTCTGAGGCACGCTGTTTGCTCGTGTTATGGAGTCCTAGAAGACGGGTGAACTAATTGGACTGGAGCCCAGTCATGGCGATACAAACTCCTGAAAAAATGCTCTCCCGCTCCGCCGCCGTTTCCCAGCAAGAACAGAACGTAGAAAATAATAAAGATGTTGGTTCAGCATCTGCCTCATTGCCATTGCCCACAGCGGTTTCGCAGCAACGGCGGTGTGAGGAGCGTGTGGACGATCAGCATATGTGTTCGTATGAGATACGTGAGATTATTGGAGGGGAGTCCGTCGTCATCGGGGAAGGAGGGGCTTTCGTAGTCAATAGGAGTAAGCAAGGAATACTTCTCCTCATGGCTTTTCCACTTCACGCGAAGCAGTTAATCGAAGTGCGCATCTCCCGCTTTGGATGGCGTAGGACCATTAGTATCTTTGAGCCCCGATGGACCAAACCCAGACAGGTGAAGCCACACGGAGATCTCTATTTGATTGGATGTCGACAGAAATTTGGCCCTTGTCACTATGTATCTTTCTAAAACCTCATCTTCGAAACGAACAATCGATTTCTTCATGGAACAGGGAATATAACGCTTCCGCCAGCCAGTATCCTCGCTTGCCCTCGCTGATCCAGAAAGGTAAAATTGGAGCCTCACTCACCTATGTCCAGAGGAGGTGTTATGACCGTCCGCGCCACTCCCTCAAAACCACGGGTTTCTCTCGACCGAAGCATCGAGCGGATGCGGAAACAGCTCGCAGAATTAGCTCCGTTCTTGGGCAAGGGTAGGCCGACGCGTAGTTTGGAAGAATTCGATCTGGAAGCCGAACGCCTGATCGAAGAACTGCTTGGGCTGACGTCTGACTTGCTCCACGCCTATGAGTATGCTGAGCTGGGTGAGGCGGCAGGATTGGTGAATATGACGGACGAGGCGCCGGAAGGTACAGGTATGGATAGTGAGCGGCAAAGTCTGTTACAGCGTGGCCGTGTGTTGGAAAGCTGCGTGGCGGAATTGGAAGCGCGTCGGTCTGCTGGGCCAAAGAAATCCAAGGTCGGACGCACGCTCATCGGCCCACAGATTGCTGAGCACATGTCTTCCGAGATCCGGAACGTATCGCACGATGCCAATCTACGACAGGCGGGGCAACTGATGCAGCAATGGAAGCTGGGGTCGTTGCTTGTGACAGACCGCCAATCGTATGTCGGGGTCATCACCGATTCGCTCCTGGCCCGTGAGGTGGTGGCCAAGGGGCTTGATCCTAATACAACGGTTGTCAAGACCTGTATGCGGACTCCGGTAGCGACCATTGAACATGATCGGCCGATCATCGACGCAGTCCGTATGATGAAGGAACGAGCGACTCGGCATCTCGCCGTGACGCAAGATGGACAGATTATCGGGGTGATATCTGTCTCCAATATTCTTCGGTACTATTCGGGCATCGTCTAGCAACGCGTCGCACGTCGTTTGTACAGCGTGTTCTGAACGGAATGCATAGCTGATAGTTCAGAGGAACCCGGGTCCACTCTCCCAGCCGTCGGCTATGAGCCATTCGTATCCATAGAAAGGGAGGTGGAAGATGGGGCCAACTAAAGCGATCGTGAAGGAGAATGGGCTCTATGAAGTAGTAGGGGGAAAGCTGATTAAAGACGGGTTCGCCAGCCGGCAGGAACTCGAAGATTATGTGAAGCATCATTATGTCACGTTGCCGGTGCTCGACAATGCGGGGAATCCGTGGTTGCTTGATGGAAAGCCTGTGTATTGTCTCCGTGGCACGCAATACGAGACTGTAGACGATCAGAGGGTCCATCTCGCTCGTTGTTCGGATTGTGGAGGCATGGGAATCAGGTCAGACGAATTTACGGTCGAATCAGATTGCATTCGTTGCACGGTCTGTGGGCATGAGTTCGATGCTCGGTTGGAAATGATGGAAACCTAAGGGAGAAAAGAGTGACGGCCTGATCATCTTCCCGCTCGGAAACGTGCTCCCGCAGAAGGGGTTTCGTTCGAGGCGCAGAGTGGAGACCACTCCGTCTGTCAGTAGTGGTTTCTTGGTGATAGCTAACACCGATCGGCCGTAAAGATTCCCTTCTAAGCAGTTGGGATTGTTCATATCGAGTGTCAATTATTTATTATGGTGCGCTGCTCTCCATGACATGGGTGAGCACGATGTACATATATGTATTTCCTGAAAAATTTTGGAATATATGCGTATTGACACATAAGTTAAAGGAAGTTAGGATTCTAGGTGGGTTAGGCGCTTGGCTTGCGTACAGATCCTGAACATACGGATGTTTCATAAACGCATAGGGGTGGGTTTAATTTCTTAACAAGGAGGTCAGGGTATGGCGAGTACAACCACATGGGGGAGCGGGAGCGACAAGAGTGGCTATGATATGTCGCTCTGGTACGATTCCAGGCCCCTCAAGATCGGCTGGTTTGCAATGTTGGGGGCCGTCGGCGCTG
>CBDDRW010000022.1:0-65271 GCA_965233175.1 uncultured bacterium | reverse complement strand
CCTATCCCGATCCCGATACGACTACGTGCTGACATATTTATCCTCCCTGATCCGATTGGTGATTCGGTCGCCCCTTTGCCTCTCTCACCCCGACGTCGTTGTCGCTGCGCACGCCCTTGTGCGCAATCTCTAGCCCTACTCTTCCAGATCGATTCCCACCAGCCTATGTACCCACAATCCGTCAATAAAAAAACGTCCTCAAGCCCATTGAGGGCAGGAGGACGCCATTGTCCATACCATTTATGTTGAGGCTGGTGGGAAACGCCTTTGTTCCCCTCATCCTCTGGAATAAGAATCCCTTAGAGAGTCCTTATCCTGCGCGCCCCTATACCTGTCTCAGGATAATCTGTCAATGCCTATCTCTGCTGGGTGATGGAGCGATTGCCTCGACTTGGGCCTATGCTCGGATCAATCTGTATCATAAGAATCGCATTCATTGCCTATGGGCTGGTGTGAAGACAGAGGGCACGTTCTAGTCCATCGCGCTATATATGCTCTTCACAAGGAAATGAAAACACCTTAAGAGGGATAGGTTCGTCATCATGTGAGGCCTCTTTTCGTCCTGCGTAAAGGGTCTTAAGTGCGCGGACTGCCCGGTCTGCTTGGTCGGAAGGAAGAACAGCAAAAATGATGGCGTTAATGTCAGGGTTGAGGAAGGTCCCATACATTCTTCCAGTGACACCTATACCCATTACGTTGCTCAGTATCGTATATGCCGTAACACCATTACTCTGCAGGAGCTCTTCCAAGTCACTTAACATAGAGTCCCGGGCTACAATGATAAGAGTTTTCATGGGCGTACCATTCCTTTCTAAGCCACACCTCCAAAGCTGAGGCTGTCGATAATGGCTATCTCACTGACGGCTCACGGCTCAACTCTTTGATAAAGGGTCGCCTCCCAGCCTCTGGCTCCGCCATAATTAGGGACCGCCGATGAAGCCATGGTGGCTACCAGACGATCCCCTCGGGATGTTTGCTGTAGGCGGGGTGATAAACCGACTTTCTTCCGCAGATGGGCCAGACTTGTGCTTTCTCTTACAGGTCCTAGTAGCAGGGCCTGGTTCATACCGATCCGTAGCGGGTCCACATATGTCCCTCTCATACCGCTCTGAGAAATCCTCAACAAGGCACGAGCACCGAGTACCCTTAGGATCAGGCAAACAACGGCCAGCGCTTGTCAGGCTATCCTATCGGCCTTCTCTCAATGTTGACCCCTCCTTCATCGATTTTTTGTCGTTGCGCTCCATTGTCTTTAACCATACTAACCGTGAGACAGTGTGTCGGTTGCCGGGCCAGTGTGGAGGGATTGGATCATTGGTCTGTCTTTGCCGCACAAGGCATCCGGCTACACGATTACGGGGGTTTTGTGTCTGTTTATGAGGGAGAATCACTGATTTCCCAGCGGGAATTCGACGACTAAGCCTCCCACAACTTCACCTATCTGAAAATCCTTCTTAGGACTATTGGGATGAGTATTGTGACACGTCACGCAAGCCTGACTCACAGCCGGATCAGCATAAATCGCACGAAAGTAGGTGTGATCATCGATCTTGATTGTACGAGTGACAGGCCGTTCCGGTCTCTCAATCACAGCTTCTAGGCCTTTTTTATCCGCTTGATCGCGTGGGCGATTTTTCGGATTAATCGGCCAAAGACTTATCAATCGGTAACGGAGCCCTGTGAATTTTGAGAACATGTTGCTTGAATCGGTAACGAACTGCATTGGTAACGGTAAAGTCTTCTTATGCGTGCGCCATTCTCCATCCACTTTGATTCCTCCCTGCTCCTCTAGGCGTTCGACGACATGAGCAGTGTAGAAGGCACGGTGGCTTTCAATAACAGCATGGATATAGTCTGCGACTGTTTCCGGGGGGACACCAGGCACGTCTGCTGCGTGGCCCGTCACCGGGAACAAATAGAGAACGATCGCTAGGGTCACTGTCAGACTGGTCGTCGATTTCATGATTACCTCTTCCTAACCTATAGCGGGCGGCACTCTGGCCATAGTACGCATGAGGATCGATAACTCCGAATCCCATCACCGGAGATGAACTGGCGGCTAGCAGGGCTGTTGAAAAAGCCACCAATCGCGTTCTCGCATCGCTCAGAGGCTTTCACGTACGGCACACAGAGTACGCTTCGCCTCTTCACTCGCTGCGGCCTTGCTGGACGGTCTTTTTGAACAGCCTGCGTCGCCTTCCGTGTGTGTCGATACAGCTTGGATTCACTGTTGTCCCGTGTCGTGCAAGGGTTGGTCAACAACCTGCTAGCCAATCCGTCATGGTGTACATACAAATGCATGAGGTTTGCGAGCGATTCATCAGGGAACATGGGCTTTCGTCAGATCATTGTAGGGCTGTAATCCACTGACATTGACATCGATTCCCCCCACCGGCTGTGGTTTGTCGAGGTCGGAATATTGAAATGTATTGAACGGCTGAATCTGGTCGTCGGAAGGGAGTTGATGACGATCCCATCCCCCACCAAAGGCTCGAACGAGGGTGACGGAGGATCTCAGCAGTTCTGTCTTGATTAGCGCCAAGTCGATGCGTGCCAAGAGCGTGTTGACCTGGGCAAAAATCACTTCAAGGCTGGAAGCCAGGCCGCCCCGGTACAGTTCAAGCGTGAGCTGCTGTGTCTTTAGATTTGCCCCCACTGAAGCGTCCTGCCGATCTGCAGCGATCGTCAGCCGGTTCGTCAGACTCAAATTGTTCTCCACTTCACGAAACGCGTTGAGCACAGTCGAACGATATAGATCCTCCATCTCGCGATAGGCCGACCACGCCTGTTGTAATTGTGCACGTCGGTAGCCTCCCTGAAAGACCGGTAGATCAACAAGAGAGCCATAAGACCAGAAGCTGTTGGCAAGCTTGAACAGACTGGCGCCGTCTTCCAATCCGCCATTAATACGGAATGCAACATTGGGGAAAAATGCGGAACGTGCGATACCGATAGCGCGGTTCGCCTGCGCCATTCGTCGCTCGCTTGCGGCGATGTCCGGCCGGCGCTCAAGCAAGGTAGCAGGGAGAATTGCAGGAATCGCGAACGTCACGACGCGAAGCTCCTCCACCGACTCAAGCTTGAAGCTGCCAGGCGCCTTATTGAGCAGGATGGCGATGGCCTGTTCACCCACTTGGCGCTGACCTTGAATCTGCGCCAATTTTGTCTCAGTGCTAAATAACAGGGATTCGATGCGGGCGACGTCGAGCGCCGACGCGATCTTCCCGGCATACTGGGTCTTGGTCAGCCTGAGCGTATCTTTGTAGAGCTCAATCGAGTGGGTATAGACCGCCTCCTGAGCGTCGAGGCCGCGGATCAGGAAGTAATTCGAGGCAATTTCCGCCTGCAAGCTCAGGCGCGCAAGCGCCCAATCGGCGGCACGTTCCTCGGCGCGATAGGTCTCCGCCTTTGTGGCATTCCGGAGGCGCGACCAGAAATCTGGCTCCCACGATGCAAGACCTCCAAGTAACAGAGTGCCTTCTTGGGTGTGACTAAATTCCGGCCGAAAGAGTCTATGATCCGACTGTCTATTGTGTGAGGCCTCGAAACCTGTGCCAACCCGCGGAAGATACTGCGACCGGGCTTTCATCATTTCATCGCGTGCCTGCACGAAACGTTCGGCTGCGGCTTGAAGATCCGGATTGGCAGCAATTGCTTGCTCTATCAAGCTGTCCAGAACTGGATCGCCATACAGCTTCCACCAATCCGGTCGGAGCTGATCATCCGACGGCTTCCCCTTCACGAAGGGACTTGAGCCATGCCATGAGTCAGGCACGACGTATTGTGGCGGCTCATACTTAGGTGCCAGATCAACAGCCGGGAACCCACTACAAGCCGACAGACTGAAGATCATCAGCAAGAAGCCACCTCGCCTTAACCAAGTACGCCAGGTGTCTGTCACTGCTGGATAGTTTGCAAAGGAGCGCCCCACTAGCGTCCAGCAGAAAACTGCTGTCTGCTCATGGGAGCCGATAGCAGAGTGGTGTTTCATAGATGTCAATGTTCTCCGATTTGAATTTGAAATGAAAACTGACCTCATTACGAATCAATAAGTTGCGACCTCGCATCTACGTTGCGGCTCCTTCGTCTCATGACGAAGGTCATGCCGGACAAACTTCTAGCATGTCGAAAGGCATTTATGTTATAGAGGCGGCTGTTTATTTGCAGCAACGCCCGTGGTCGCGAAAATATGTTCACGCGATCAAACGTCGGAGATCCTGCCCTTCTATACGAATTTCGACTATGAGCATGCAGACGGTATTTCACTGCCCAATCACAAAACTGGCTAAACAGTTCATCCTGACGCTGTCTCTCGTCGTCGCGACTGTCGCATCCACTCTGATGCCGTTCGCTCCGCCAGCTGCCTGGGCTGATGATGCGGATGATTTCAGGATTTGGGGAAACGTAACAGCACGAGGACATTTTGGGTTCATCGATCCTGACCTCAAACGATTGCGCTGGTGGATGGAGTTCCAGCCTCGGACGAGAGAATCTGGGAAGGAAATGGACCAATTGTTGATTCGCCCCATGATCGGCTATGCGCTCACCGAGCACTCCACAGTATGGATAGGGTATGCTCATGTCACGAACTATCCGGTCGCCGGTGACACCGTTTATGAAAACAGACTGGTGCAACAATATCAGTGGTCGGGGCCGACCCCTCTCGGAGGTTTTACCAGCCGGTCGCGGATCGAACAGCGTTGGCAAGACAACGGAAACGATACCGGCGGGCGGTTTCGTCAATTGTTCAAATTCAACTGGCCGTTCTCGTTTCATCCGGCGGCAAGCTTCGTGCTGTGGGATGAGGTGTTCGTTCATCTGAATAGAACGGACTGGGGAGCGAGGCAAGGACTTGACCAAAACCGTGGATTTGCAGGGATCGGATATCGTTTCACCCCTCACATCCTGACGGAAGTTGGATACATAAACCAATATATCAATACGGCCGGCATCGATCGTATGAATCACATTCTCTCCCTGAATGTGTTTCTCGATTTTTGAACACGCGTCATGCTCATTTCTCCTCAGTCTTCAGCTTGCTGATACAGTCTTCGCGCCTGCATCGCGGGTGTGTCCTACAACCCTCCATGGCGCGGTGATTCTCCACCGTGCCTCCAGCGTCACATTTCCATTCCGGGTCGACACCTCGACGTCATCCCCACCGACGAAGGGACTTTGAGGCCACTCGCTCTTGACGTCTGCAGGCAAGACCCAATGCCGCCAGCGGCATTCCAATCTGTCCGTTCAATGGCCATGTCTCCATGACACCTCCTCTTAAAGGCATTGTACGTAGTACAAGCAGAAATTCGATAACCGGAACCTATGGCTATCCTTAATTACGATGACAATTCACGTTTCACGAGACGGACGGTTAACGAAGTTACCAGAAATACGGATATCCATAGTATGCTCCCGCTCTTTTATACCCCCAGTCATAGGGAGCGCGATAACCATAATAAGAAGGATAGTAGGGACGCAGGCGGTCACGGTCCCACACGATGATGTTTTTCACCTCAAGCTGCGGAACCTGCACTGCTGCTTCGTCAATTATGATCGTTGTGGACCCCACGACTTCGCCGACGACTGTCACGAGTTCGTTATCTTTGAAAACGGCGGGGTCTGTTATATTCTCCCTCTTGTCCATCGCCACAAACCGACCCTGGGGTGTTTCTTTCCCTTCTTCTGGGACAAGGCCGGAGGACAACGGAATCTGCAGCACTTCGATGCGGGTGCCGTCTTTCAAACGTTTGGCCATCAGCACTCTTCCACCTGCCACAATGAGTTTGCCGCGATAGCTATTCGGATTGTCTTTGATCTGCACATACCGCAGATCGCGGTCTACCTGACCTTCCAGACGCTCGGGAATCACCACCGGCTTACTGCAACCACCGGCGAACACAAGAAGAGGAATAACCACAAGGATCGCTATTCCACACACTCTCATGGGACACCTCCTTTGAATCACGACACCTCCGCTCTCGATCGTAAGGACTCGAGCATCATTTGGACGTTACAACCTTGGTCGACAACTCCGGCGGATGTTCATCTGTAATCTCATATCCTGGCGCGGACGTGACGATGTTCACCTTATCTCCTTCGAGCAATGCGGCACTCGGATTATTTACGATACGGTCCCCCTCGGAGATGCCCTCAGTGACTTCGATGTAGTTGTCGAAAATTTTGTCAACGGTGATCGGTTTGAAGTGAAGCCGATCCCCCTCGCTTACGATGGCCACCTGCGTACCATGCTCCTGAAAGACCAACGCGCTCGTTGGAATAGTCATTACTCCTCTGTCCACAGGAGCGGTCAGATGAACGTTCGCATAGGAGCCGGGCCAGAGTACTCGGTCCTCGTTCTCAATGGTAAAGACCGTGACTGCGGTGCGTGTGTTCACATCAAACCCCTTCGACACGGTCAGAAACTTGAAAGTAAAATGGCGATGGGGAAGTTGTGGTACGGTCACATCGGCCGTCAGGCCTGGACTAAGGAAGGCTCCGAAGGCTTCCGGTACGCTTACAAAGAGTCGCAACTTATCGACCACGGCCACGGTAAAGAGGTTGCTTTTTGCGTTGGGGGTGTTGAGATTGCCCTCTTTGCTTACCAAGTCACCAACATTGATGTTTCGCTGGATCACAACTCCGTCGAAGGGGGCCGTAATCTGTTTAAACCCAATGAAGGCCTCAATGTTCTTCACCTTTTGCTCCGCTGCCCTGACTTTCGCCCCCTGGACCTGCGCCTCCGCGAGTTGAACTGAAATGGCTTGCTCGGAGAGCGCGTGGTTTTCTCGCATGGCCAGATAGCGCTTGGCAGTGAGTTGAGTCAGCGCATTCTTGGCATGTTCGGATTCCAGATCTGCAACGGCCTGTCGATATTCGGCATCGAGATCCGGCGTGGTGATTTCGGCAAGGACTTGGCCTTTTTTCACCTCATGGCCGAAGTCCGCGTGCCACGCCTTCACGTAGCCTTCGACACGCGCATAGATAGGCGCCTCGTTCCAACCGACGATATTGCCGGGGAGCGTAATGGTCTCGGTAGGGGCTGACGTCTTGGCCTGCGTGAGGGCCACCGGAGTGATGGCCGATTTCGAGGTGTCCATCTGCAAGGCGGCCGCGTCCTGCTGGTTCCCGATGAACCGGTACGCGAGAAACGCAAGCCCCACGCAGACGACTAGAATGAGAATACTCTTGCTCATATCAGGCACCCCCCTTTTTGAGAACAGTTCGCCGGTGGTAGACGATGGCGTAGACGCAGGGAACAAAAAACAGTGTGAATAGGGTCGCAACTGTCAATCCGCCCATAACGGCTCGCCCCAGCGGCGCGTTCTGTGAATTGGCCATTGCCATCGGGAGCATCCCGATAATCATCGCGGCGGCGGTCATGAGTACCGGACGGATACGGCCCTTTCCCGCCTCGATCGCGGCTCGCAGCGCGTCACCGTGGACAGCCAGTCGTTCACGCGCGTATGCCACGAGCAGAATCGAATTAGCGGTGGCCGTGCCCATGGTCATGATGGCCCCCGTCATCGCCGGCACCGAAATATAGGTATGCGTCGCGAACAACGCCCACGCGATACCCGCGAACGCGCCCACCAAACCCGTAATAATGATGAAGGGATCAAGCCAGGATTGGAAATTGACGACGATCAGTAGATAGACGAGCAGGATAGCGATGAGGAGACCGCCACCGAGTTCGACAAAGGCATCGTGCATGACTTCGGATTGGCCGTGAATTTCAACTTCCGAACCGCGCGGCAGCTCGTCTTTCATGCTCTCCGCTATCTTCCGAACATCCGCCAGCACACCACCGAGATCGCGTCCCTCCGCCGATACCAAAAGGTCTATCATCGGCAGGAGATTCCGGTGCGTCACCACGCCCGGTGTTCCGACCAAGGAGAGCTTGGTGAGATTGCCGAGCAATTGCAGGTTCTCTCCCGACCCTCCCTCACGCTCACGCATTTCTGGAGCGACCGGGATCGTCCTGAGGTCTTTCACGCTCGCCAACTGTGCTTGAGGGGTATAGATATTGAGTCGATACGACTGTTGGGTCGAACGGTCGAGCCAATATTTCTGATCGATCTGCTGGCTGCCGGCCGTTGCCAGGAGCATGTTGAAGCCGAAGTCTCTCTGGCTCAGATTCATCCCGAGGGCGAATCTCCGGTCGCCTTCGACCAGAATAGTCGGCTGAAACATCGTTTGATAGATATAGACGTCAGCGGCGCCGGGGATCTGGCGGAATTTGCTCGCCAATTTTTGAGCATACGAGTAGTTGGCATACAGGTCCGGCCCGTTGATCTGCAGGTCGATCGGCGCGAGCGAGCCAAAATTCAGAATCTTATCGGTCAGATCGGCCGGTTGAAACGTGAATTCCGTTCCTGGATAGCGCTCCGACAAACCTTTGCGGAGAATGTTCCGAAGTTCCCACACCGGTGACTCATGATCCTTGAGCGCGATGGTCAGATCGCAGTCTTGCGTGCCGATCGTTGGGGATGGAATGAAGGCGAGGTTATGCGCTCCGACCGGAAGACCGCAATTACTGACAATCGTTTCGACGTTACCGGGCAGCATCTCCTTGATGTTGTTTGAGACGAGAGAGGCAATTCGCCCGGCGGCTTCAATCCGCAACCCGAGCGGCGCCCGCATGTGCATCTGCAGCACTCCTCCCTTAATCTGTGGGAAGAACTCCTGGCCGTTGAAGTAAAACAGCGCGAGCGACCCCACCGAGAGCGCCATGGCAATCGTCACGAAACCCACGCGATGGGCCACCACCCGTTCAAGTTGCCCGACGTAGCCATCCCGGAATCGGTCGAAGGCATCCTGAAATCCCCGTTGGAAACGAGCAAAGACACCGCCGCCCGAGTCAGTCGCGTGATGAATTTTCAGAATATACTTCGCCATGGTCGGCACGAGGGTGTAGGTCAAGATAAAGGATGCCAGCATCGCGAAGACGACCGCCTCGGCCATCGCCGGGAACACCCAACCGGCAATGCCGCTTAAATGGAACAGTGGGACCCACACGATTGTGATGGCGAGTGTGGCGACGAACGTCGGCAGCATGATCTGATTGGCGGCATCGATGATTGCCTCCTCTAACGGCTTACCCATGGCGAGGTGGGTGTCGATATTCTCGATCATGACCGCGGCGTTGTCGACGAGAATGCCGACAGCCAGCGCCAACCCGCCAAGGGTCATAATATTGATCGATTGTTCGAGCAGATGGAGGGTGATGATGGAGCAGAGGATGGAGAGCGGGATCGAGGTGAGGACAATGACCGTCGGGCGCCAGGAGCCGAGCATCAACAGCACGATGACGCCGACCAGCAAGGCGGCGATGATCATTTCGTGCACCACATCAGCGATGGCATCCTTCACGAATTCCGAGGAGTCGCTGATGAGACTCACTTTCACATCAGAAGGCACGACCTCCTGGATGCGCGGGATCATTTTTTTGATTCCATCCACGATATCGATGGTCGAAGCTTCACTGCTCTTCATGACGACGACGATGACGGCCTGTTTGCCATCGACCAGCACAGAGTTCGTTTGTACACGGCCAGCCAAGCGAACCGTGGCGACGTCGCGCAGGTGGATGAAAGCGTTGCCGTCTCGCTTGATCGGAATGTTGTCAAACTCTTCAATCTTCAACGGGGATGCGTTCGTCAGAACAAGCCAGTCGGTTGCCTTGATCTTCATATCCCCGCCCGGCAGCACGAGATTCTGTTTCTCGATCGCTTGGTGCACGTCTTCCGTGGTGAGGTGACGGGCCATCAATTTCTGCTGATCGACATTGATCATGACCTGCATGTCCTGGCCCCCATAGGGGTGAGGAAGGATCGCGCCGGGTATGGTGACGAGCATGGGTCGAATTCGCATGACGCTGAGATTATAGAGCTCCGCCGGTGTCTGAATATCGGATTCGACTTGTAAGACGGCTACTGGTACTTGGGAGGGGAACAGCCGCATGACCATGGGCGCGGCAACATCCGGCGGTAGCGCTTTGACGGAGGTTTGCGCGATTCCCACGATATCGGCCTCGCTGCCGGCCAGATCAACGCCGTCCTGAAGAAAAATATTGATGATGGAGTGACCGAAGTACGACGTGCTCACGATCGTCTTGATGCCTTCGACCGTCTGAGTCAGCATTTGTTCGAATACACGAGTGACTCGCCCCTCGGTCTCTTGCGGCATCAAGCCATCGTAGAGCCAGACGACGGAGCTGACGGGCATCTGGATATTTGGAAAGACGTCGGTCGGCGCCTTGACCACTGTCAGCGCCCCAAACACCAGGATGAGGATGGCCAGCACAACAAAGGTGTACGGCCTACGCAGAGCAACGAGTACGAGCTTATTCATGGGTTAGCGCGCCTCCCACGTTATCAGTCAGTCGTTTCACGAGCAGCTTAGGTAATGTTTCCTATGTAACAACTCGCTTGCCGAAAGAAACCGAATGGCATACTCATCTTCATGCTGCCTATCCTACAGCCAATTTCAGACATTCGGTGAATCAAAATAGTCACCTAGTAAACTTTCATGAGAGACCTGTAACTTTCCACAGACAGCCACCTAGTAAACTTTCATGAGAGACCTGTAACTTTCCACAGTAGGATTTCCTCGTATAAGCTCTTATCCTCTCTCTATCAGTACTCTCGCGGTAGGTGACCGTAGTGGCATTTCGTGCTGTAGGTCCTTTCGGGGGTGGATAATGACCACGAGGAAGAACGGAATGAGTCCCAACACAGACAGACGTCTACTGATCCTAATCGTCGGGTTAGGCATCGGCGTCTTCGTCCTCGATCTGGCTCTTCCTCTGGGAATCGGGAATTCTGTGCTCTACGGTGGGCTCGTCATTCTGTCCTTTCTCTTGCCATATCGGAAAGGCCCTCTGATCACCGCGACAATTTGCTCGGTCGTCGATATGACCGATATATTACTGAAGCCTTTGCTCGAAGGCGTGCCACTGTGGATGGGCGTCACCAATCGGTTGTTCAGCCTGACGGCGATGTGGCTGCCCTTGCTGTTTTTCCTGCATCGGCGACGGGCCGAAGACCTGTTACAACAGGCGCACGATGAACTCGAAACGCGGGTGGAGGCTCGCACACATGAACTTGCCACTGTGAATCACGCGCTCGTCACGGAGATCAAAAAACATGTGGAAACCGAGCAGTCGCTCCGGACGAGCGAGGCCGTGTTGCAGACCAGTCAGCATGAACTCCAGCAGAGTCGTGGGGATTTGCGGGCCTTGGCAGGCCAGCTGCTGACAGCACAGGAAACCGATCGCCGGAGAATATCCCGCGACCTGCACGACGACATCAATCAACGTCTCGCGACGCTCTCGATGGAGCTTCGACGAATAGAGAAAGATCCGTCCAACAATCCGGAGCCTCTTCGAAATGGAATTCGACGGGTATCCGCCGGCCTGGCCGCTGTCTCGGACGATGTGCGACAAATGGCCTATCGCTTTCATCCGTCCATTCTCGATGACTTGGGACTCGTGAAGGCTGTGGCCCACCTAGTCGATGAGTTTTCCGAGCGCACAGGCATTCCGAGCTCCTTTGTGCATAAGGACCCGGTGGGCACACTGCCGCCCGACGTGACCATTTGTCTCTATCGTATCGTACAGGAATGCCTCAGCAACATTCGGCATGCCCGAGCCTCACAGGTGGAGGTCGAGCTAATTTGCGAGCCTGATGAGGTCAGCCTCTCAGTCCTTGACAATGGCGTAGGATTCGATGCCTCGCACGGAGCGCAGATGAACGGGCACTTGGGTTTGCTGAGCATGAAAGAGCGTGTACGCATGGTAAAGGGAACGTTGGAAGTGGAGTCAAGACCCCTACAGGGCACGGAGATCCGAGTGAATATTCCATTGGACTTAGGAGCGCGCCATGCCTAAGCCGCGCATTCTGGTCGCAGACGATCACGCTCTTGTCATCGAGGGGTTTCGCCGCACCCTGGAAGAGCGCTATGAACTGGTCGGGATGGCTGGGGATGGATATGAGCTTCTGGCTGCAGCGAAGACCGTGCAGCCCGACATCGTGATTCTAGATATCTCCATGCCGTTGCTCAATGGTATCGACACAGCGAGGCAGCTGAAAAAGATTTGTCCAACAGCCAAGATCATTATCGTGACAATGCATGCCGACGCGGATTATGTGCGATCGGCCTTCGAGGCGGGGGCATCGGCCTATGTGCTCAAGGGGTCGGCAGTCGATGAATTGGCACTAGCAATACAGGCCGTGCTCGGAGGCCATTCCTACATTACGCCGCTGATCACGAAAGAGCTGGTAGAGGTCTATTTGTCCACCGCCTCGGAGAAACCGAGAGACCTCACTCCTCGCCAGCGCGAAGTCCTACGATTCCTCGCCGAGGGACGGACGGCCAAGGAGATTGCCAATCTCTTGCGTATCACCTCACGCACCGTCGAGTTTCATAAGACGCAGATCATGGAACACCTGAATCTTAAAACTACCGCGGATTTGATCAAATACGCGCTCACCCACGGCATCGTAAGCACATCCTAATCGTCAATCACCCCATCTGGTTCCTCGTAATAGTCCTGTTGCGCGCCTTCAGCTTTTGCGAGTTCTTCCCATGAGTTATAAGAGTTCTGGGCAGCAATATCCGTGGTCATGGCCGCCGTTTCTAAACGCCTTCACTACCTGAACACGACTGGAAGAATGCTGGCAGGAAAATGAAAGCGATACCGGAATGCGTTTTCGTGAATTCCACAAATCCAACTGGCCGTTCGCGTTTCACCCCGCTGCAAGTTTTGTCGCGTGGGTATGAGTGTTCATTCATCTGCGACAAGGGTTTGACCAAAAACCGTGGATTTGCCGAGATCGGATATCGTTGGCAGCCCCACATCTTGACGGAAATTGGGTATCTCAACCAATTCGTCAACACAGCCAATATCAATCGCGTGAATCACATTCTCTCGTTGAATCTGTTTCTCGAATTTTGAAAGGACCAGATTAAAGAACGGATGCGATACCCCACCCCCTGGGAATTCACAGTGGGGCTAGAAAAAAATGAGTGCAGATCTCTGTAGTCCATAGGATGACAGCGGGGCATTGACGGCTTTTTCTGTGCCATGCTATAAAAGCCCACTAATAAGGAACGGGGGACAATGGCGTTTCCCATTGACCTGAACATCGCATGGTAAGGACAATGACGTCCTCTGGCCTAGTGGGCTCGAGGACGTTTTTTACGCTCGCAATCAGGCAGCCTGAAGTGTGATGTGTCCGTGTATGATGAAGAATTCTTCATCATCCATTCATGGTCCATTCATTTTGGAAAGTTACCATAGGCACCGTGTAAAGGCCTCACGGCAGGCATAATGAATAGCCAGACCGTCGGACAGTTAGAGTCACTCATACGACAAGGACTACGGGAAAAATCATCCAAGAGACTGTCGTTGTGTTGGAATAACGGAATCACTCAGAAATTAATAAAGGAGGCATGTCGTGAGAAAGTTGATGGCAAGCACGGTCGGCTTGGCGATAGTGACAGTCCTCTGTCCTCTGTCTTGGGCTCAGGATAGCCCCCCACAAGATACCACTCCCCCAGTCGAGAAGGTTATAACGCGTGCCGTGCCACCTCCATCCAACACACCCCACTGGACTTACGAAGGCGAAAAAGGTCCTCGATTCTGGGGCAAACTCGATCCGATCTTTTCGGTCTGTGATAAGGGCCGTAACCAGTCGCCGATCGATATCGCAAAAACTTCTCCGGCCACACTGCCGAAACTCCGATCCGATTTCAGTCCGGCAAAGCTGCAGATCGTGCATCACGAGCACATCGCCGACGAAATCAATAACGGCCATACCATCCAGATCAACTATACGGAGGGCGACACCCTCACGATCGGAGACACCAACTACGAGCTGCTCCAGTTCCACTTCCATGCTCCGAGTGAGCACACGATCCATGGCAAACATTACCCGATGGAAGTGCATTTCGTGCACAAATCCCAGTCAGGAGCATTGGCGGTTGTCGGCGTGTTCATCGAGCAAGGCGCACACAATAAAGCCTTCGACCCGATCTGGGCGAACCTTCCCAAGCAAAAAGGAGTGGAATCACACTTCGAACATGTCAATGTCGACGTGGATAGCCTTCTCCCCCACAGCCACAACAGCTACCGATACGACGGTTCCTTGACAACCCCGCCTTGTTCGGAGGTGGTAAAGTGGATCGTCATGAAATCGCCCATCCAGCTTTCGAAGGAGCAGATCCAGACGTTTACGTCGATCATCAAGGGAAACAATCGGCCTGTGCAACCCTTGCACCACCGGGTCGCCGTGACCGATGCAGTTGCAGAAGAAGTCGTGGCACGATAATGATCGAAGGTTGCGATGGAGCATAAGGAACTACGAGCTGCGTGAAATATCTTCCGCTAATTGCGGGGTGGGAAGGCTCCTGGCAATGACTGTTCGTCTGTGCTAGATTCTCCTCACCTATGGCTCCATTCCTACGGCATTGGGCACGGCAACTGCTCCACACGCCTTTGCCCATCTTAGTCCTCCTCTGTGTTGTCGGAACCGCCTGCAGTACGACCGACAAGAACATCAGGATTCTCTTTGAGGATCCGCGCGGAACCGTGTCTCTTCAGGCGATGGCCGATCAGTCGATTCAGGCCACACATCCGATTGGGCTGGACCCTCTCCTCATTGCTCAAATATTAAAAGGCATTGAGGTTCAGGATCAGGAACGCGGCCTTCAGAAGCTGCTCATAGGGCCACCACCTCCTGTTCCCGTCTTCTCGGACGATCAGATCCAGTTTCTCGCGCCCTTGCTCGCAGAAGGTCTACGGACGGCGACGCCGGATCAACGTATTGGCTATCGTGTCGAAACGACACACAAAGGTTCCTTCCTAGAATCTTCGACTACGGAAACCACCTCTGGCTCCCTCTATGCTTATGGTCGACAGCTGTATGTGACTCTCTCTCAATATCGATATTCACCGACGCAGACGAACCTCATACTCATGGGAGACATGTCCCATCGGTCGCCTCTCCATGATACTTCAGGCCTCAAAAACCGTATCCTGCTGTTCACGCCGAGCGACGCCCAACGATCTGATGCCTTCGATCAGCCGACCATGGAAAAACCGACCGATAGGTTTCTCGCCATCGATTATCAGCTGTTACAACAGGCGCCGGCAGCCGCAAGTGTTGGGCGGGCTGCGCCTCAAATGGACCGAACCTCCCCGACCCGCGAATCTCCAACAGGAACAAGCGCATCCGAAGTCTCAACTCCTTCCACAGAGGCCCTGGCTCAGGAGGTGGAGGCCCTCAAGAAGGAGATGCGATCACTACAACAACAGCAACTCGGTAACCAGCCCACCACACAAGACAGCCTAAAGCGGAAACCCACACCGCAGCAAAAATGAGTCCAGGCTGAAGGTCGAGGTTCGGAGTCTGAAGTTTTGAGAGCTTCGCTCTTACTTGTCTTTCCCAGCAGGATGCTCAAAAGGCTCGTTCAGCAAGGCCGCAGGCGAGTCGAAACCAGAGGCGTACCCTCAGGGGTACGTTGAGGATTTCGACGAGCTGAGAACGACGCTGACGGGACTTTTCAGCATCCTGCTAGGAATTTCGGTAGCCGTTCGTAATGGGCATCCGCCGATCCTTCCCCAAGGCCCGATGCGTGATCTTGATCCCGATCGGCGCCTGCCTACGTTTATATTCACTGCCGTCCACCATCATCATCACACGCGCCACTGTCGCACGGTCATACCCCGCTTCGATGATCTCCTCGAGAGACCGGTCTTCTTCCACATAGGCTTGGAGAATGGGATCAAGGATCTCATAGGGAGGCAACGAATCTTCATCCTTTTGGTTGGGCCTCAGCTCAGCGGTCGGTGGCCGATCTAACGTCCGTTTGGGAATCACCGGGGTTGTGCCACGGAGGTTTCGGAGCTTTGCAAGGTCATAGACCATCGTCTTGGGGACATCTTTGATCACAGCAAAGCCGCCGGCCATATCCCCGTATAACGTGGCATATCCCACACTCATTTCGCTTTTGTTACCTGTCGTGAGCACCAGATGGCCGAACTTATTGGAGAAGGCCATGAGGAGATTGCCCCGGATACGGGCTTGGAGATTCTCTTCCGTTGTATCAGATGCATGCCCTTCGAACGTTTCTGCAAGCGCGTGGCGATACATGTCGAACAACGCCGTGATCGGAATGGTTCGGATAGAGATCGCGAGTCTTGCCCCCAATTCGGCGACATCGTCATAACTGTCTCGCGAGGTATACGGGGAAGGCATGAACAGGCCCCATACGTTCTCAGCGCCAAGCGCATCGACGGCAAGCACGGCGGTCAGCGCCGAGTCCACTCCGCCGCTGAGGCCAATCACGGCACGCGTAAATCCATTTTTACTCACATAGTCTCGCACCCCCAGCGTCAGAGCCCGATACACTTCCTCCAACGGCTCTAGAGCCGGAGCCACAGCGGGAACTGCGCGCACCCGCGTTTTTTGAACAGCTGGACGCGGTACAATATAGATCTCCACCGCAGAGGCAACACGCTGGGACAAAAGTTTTTTCCGCCCGGCTCGTCTCGCCCGCGCAACCGCTTCCATGTTGAGGTCGGCGACGATCAGATCTTCTTCGAAGGCTTTCCCTCGCGCGATGACCTCACCCTCGTGATCGAGGATGACACTATTTCCATCGAAGACCAGTTCATCTTGAGCGCCGACTGCGTTGGTATATGTCAGCACCACTCCGTTTTCTCTCGCACGAGTCGCCAACATCTGCTCACGTATCCGGCTCTTGCCCAGATGAAACGGCGAGGCGTTGATATTCACGATGATTTCCGCGCCTGCTGCCGCCTGGAACGCGGTTGGACCTTCCGGCAACCACACATCCTCGCAAATGTTGATCCCGACCATTGTGCCACGCAGACGGATGAACGGCAGCCGCTGGCCTGGATGAAAATAACGGCTCTCGTCAAACACGCCATAGTTCGGTAAATACCACTTGCAATAGGTCGTGACGAGCTTTTGATCTATGATAACCGCGGCAGCATTGTAGAGCTCCTGCGCGCCGGCCTGTACAACCGACGAGCGAGCCGGCTTCGGATCAACTCCATCGCTCTGGCTGACGTAACCCACCACCGCGGCAAGCCCCCGACAGTGACGGACAACTTCCTGAAGTGCACGGCGATTGTCCACAATAAACCGTGGCTTGAGCAAGAGATCTTCAGGTGGATACCCTGTGATCGCCAGCTCCGGGAAGACGACCACATCGGCCTTCGCCTGCTTCGCCTCGCGCAACCAGGCCTTGATCCGGCGGACGTTCCCATCCAGATCACCAACCGTTGGATTCATCTGCACCATGGCGATACGAATCGTCCGCATAGCTACCACCTAGTTAGTGAACATGACTACTATCCCATCCCCCCCCAGCCCCGGCGCGCCAGAACGCGCCTTTTCCCGATCTTCGTTCCCGGCTCGCAAGCCTCCTCAAAGTAGCCCGATTGGGAAAAGAGCTGCCTTGGCAGCTCAGGGTACGCGGGTGAGAACGTGTACGCCTGCGGCCTCGTGGGAATGTCATGGTGACCAACTGGATATCACACGTATCGGGAGGGTATCAAATAACCTTTAACCAGAAATCTCGCCAGCTCAGTATTTCCGAAGATTCGCAGTTGGAAGATCCCATAGTTCTTTCCGGACTGCCGCCCAGATTGCCCCTAACGTCACAGTAAGTTCTGGTGCAGACCGAGCGACCAATTTGACTGCCAAACCTGGAGCTGCGGGAGTGGACACTGCTCCCAACACCATGCGAGGGCGCTGCTCCAGAATGACCGCGAGCACACGATCGAGTCGTTTCCAAATCTCAGTATCAACCGCATCACCGATGACAAACAGCGACGCCACATAGTCCCAGTTTCCAACAAGTCCGATCGATTCTGGCAGTCGGTCGGGAACCATGCAATACCGTTCGACAAGCGATGCTCCTCGAGCCGTACGTATGTGGATCTCGTTCTCGAATGATGCAAATGCCCACCGCTCCTGTTTGGCAACCCGACCGGAGGCCATGGCATCCCACAGTATCACCGTCGCACCTGGTGCAAGATCCACACAGAGCGATTGGCGGAAGCGAGATCCCGCAAAAGGAATCGTGACTTCGGGCAACCATTCCAACCGAGCGCCAGGACCGACCGACACACGAACTTCCTGCACCGACAGCTCCGACAGACTTCGATAGACACGATTGGCCGATGGGCCCGTCATGAGGACATGCGTGTGCGCATGGAGCTGCGCCTCCACCGACACATGATCGCCTCCGACTAACCCACCGGATGGATTCACGAGCCAGATATAGGCGCACCCGCTGTCGTCGAGGTACGAAGGAGGAACGTGATGCCAGGGACTGGTGCAAGACGATCGCGTCAGAACCGTGCGTGGACCCGCTCGCTCAAACTCATAGGACAGAGCGCCGCGCCGACCAACCATTGATTCGTGAGAAGTGAAAGGTGAGACGTGAAATGTTTCGGAAGGAAAACCCTCGGTAGTCTTGCGTTTCACGTTTCACGGCTCACGTTTCACGCTTCCAGGAAGGAGTTGCTCAACCCATGCGCTCATCTGATCGAGCCCCTCCCCTGTTTTGAGATTCGTAAAGAGGTAGGGCAAGTCACCTCTCATTCGCTTGCTGTCCCGATCCATCACTGATAAATCAGCTCCGACATGCGGCGCGAGATCAATCTTGTTAATCACCAGCAGATCGGACCTGGTAATTCCAGGCCCGCCTTTGCGAGGAATCTTATCGCCAGCTGCCACATCGATGACATAGATGACCTTGTCCACAAGTTCTGGACTAAACGTCGCAGCCAGATTGTCGCCACCGCTCTCGACGAACATCAACTCAACGTCGGGATGGAGCCTGAGCAAATCATCCAGAGCTTCCTGATTGTGCGAGGCATCTTCACGGATCGCCGTATGGGGACAGCCTCCGGTCTCGACACCCAGAATGCGGTCTTGAGGAAGCGCTCCTCGACGCGTGAGAAACTCGGCATCCTCTTTGGTAAAGATGTCATTGGTGACCACCGCCAAACTCACACGGTCGCGCAGGCGGAGACAGAGCGCTTCGACCAACGCGGTCTTTCCAGACCCCACCGGTCCACCAACCCCGATCACAGGAATATGACGAGCCCGCGCCGCCGTGACACGGCCATTGCCTGTAAGATGTTCATCGGCTCTATGCATGATGATCTCAGGACCGGAAGAGGCGTGATTCAAGCCGGCTATGCTTCATGGCATAAATATCCTGGATCGGCGACCAAGATTGGAGCACTCGTTGGTGCGCTGCGCTGCGGCTGACTCGTTCAATCACATCGAGCCAACTTTCCAAAAGCCGCTGCCCCCCACGCTGGCCGATCGGCATCAACTTCATCGCTGCTGCCATAAAACCCGTCGCGGTTTGGTAGAGGAATGCGGCAATGGTGTCTTCCTTCGACCAACCGGCTGCCGCTAATGTCAGACCGAGACTCACGGCCAGATGTCCCGGCATTCGCCCCGCCTCAACGCCCGCAAGATAGTCATCGATTAATGGCTGTGTAGCAAGTTGATTCGCTGCCAGCCGAATGATCTGGCGACCCATCTGCCGGCTGGCCGCCCGTGATTCACGGCCCAATTTCATCGCTTCCAATTCTCGATCAGCATTGAGTGCCTTTTCCAATACGCCGGATACATAGGCCTCATGCGCCATTCCTACTGCCACGGCTTCCCGCCCACCCATTCCAGTCGTAAGCGACTCCTTCACGTAGCACGACAGCTCTTCCGCATCCCGAACCGCCCCACCCTGCACCGCTGCCTCCAGCCCAGAAGAAAAGGCATAGCCTCCCGATGGGAAAAAACTATCGACGAATCGCAGACCTCTGAGCAATTCAATCGTTTCCATTAGCCAAGCTTTTCCTTAATTTGATCTAGGACCTCTTGGAGCGTAGTTACCTCACAGTGGCCCCCCGACTCTACATACTTCAGATATGACGACTCTTTTCTTATTTTGTCGGCGTGTCGGCTCCTCACAAAAAACCACCACGAGAGTGTAAATGACGAAAGCTCATTTTGTAAGATTTCAGTTCGCACGTAAGGCTCAATATTTTTAAAATTTAGATCTGCCAGCCGTTTATAGATCTTGACTGGAGGATTAGCCGAACTACTCACCTCAACTAGATAAATATTCTTCTTTGTAAAGTCCACAGCCATGAAATCCAGATCGGCATTCCAAGGATGACCGTTCACATCCTTCCGAATTGCGGCCTGCGGAAGAGCGGACAATCCTCTGTAAGCAGTCAAGTAGAAGTGGACCAGTTGCTCGTGAAAATCCATTTTGAATTCAAAATTCCCCAAAAGACAGGCTGCTCAAAACGTTGCCCAGCAAGGCCGAGCCGACGAACGCCCCGGAGGCGTACCCTCTGGGGTACGTTGAGGAGGCTTTCGAAGCGAGAACGAAGCTGGACGGCGTTTTCAGCAGCCGTCAGAACAAGAAATACCGCTGTGCCATCGGAAGTACGGCCATGGGATCACATGTCAAAATCTGCCCGTCCGCCTTTACAACATAGGTTTCAGGATCGACGTCGATATGCGGTAACGCATCGTTCAGCTTCATATCGCGCTTTCCGATGCCTCGACATTTCTTTACCGCCGCGACACGTTTTTGAAGACCGAGCGACTTATGCACTTCGTGATCGATGGCGGCCTTGGAGAGAAACGTGAGGCTGGTGGAAAACGGAGCACGGCCAAAGCTCCCGAACATGGGTCTGGTGAAAACCGGCTGCGGCGTAGGGATCGACGCATTGGGATCTCCCATGGCAGCGGACATGGGAAATCCGCCCTTCAAGACGATTTCAGGCTTCACCCCAAAGAATGCCGGCTTCCACAGCACAAGATCCGCCAACTTGCCGACTTCGACCGAGCCGACTTCATGCCCGATACCGTGCGCAATCGCCGGGTTGATGGTGTACTTCGAGATATAGCGCCGTACTCGAAAGTTATCGTTTGAGCCGGCCAGCTTGTCGGCCGCCGTTTGAGAGAGATGTCCGCGCTGCACTTTCATCTTGTGCGCCGTCTGCCAGGTGCGGATAATGACTTCCCCCACACGTCCCATCGCCTGCGAATCGGACGACATGATGCTGATCGCCCCCATGTCGTGCAGGATATCCTCCGCCGCAATGGTCTCACGACGAATACGCGATTCGGCAAAGGCAATATCCTCAGGGACTCGCGGATTCAAATGGTGGCAGACCATCAGCATGTCAAGATGCTCGTCCATCGTATTGACCGTGAACGGCATCGTGGGATTCGTGGATGAAGGCAAGACATTGGCCTCACCACAGACCTTGATGATATCGGGAGCATGTCCGCCACCGGCGCCTTCGGTGTGGAATGAGTGAATCGTCCGCCCTTTGAACGCCCGAATCGTATCTTCGACAAAGCCGGCTTCGTTGATCGTATCGGTATGAATCGCCACCTGAATATCGAACTCTTCCGCAACATCGAGGCAGGTCGAAATCGCCGCCGGCGTGGTACCCCAGTCTTCGTGCAACTTCAGCCCAATCACCCCGGCTTCGACTTGCTCGCGCAAACTATCCGGCAGCGATGAATTGCCCTTTCCAAGAAACCCGAGATTAATCGGAAACCCTTCCGCGGCTTCCAGCATCCGATGGATGTTCCAAGCGCCAGGCGTGCAGGTCGTGGCATTCGTCCCGGTGGCAGGACCAGTGCCGCCTCCGATCAACGTCGTCAACCCATTCGCCAAAGCCTCAGTGATGATCTGCGGACAAATGAAATGGATATGAGTATCGATTCCACCAGCCGTCACGATCTTGCCTTCTGCCGAAAGCACCTCGGTGCAGGCGCCGATCTCCATTCCTTTTGTCACACCCTCCATCATGTCGGAATTGCCAGCCTTGCCGATACCGACAATGCGGCCATCCCTGATGCCGATGTCCGCCTTTACAATGCCACACCAATCGACAATGATCGCGTTGGTAATCACAAGATCGAGCGCACCTCTTGCGCGGGTGGCAGCAGGCGACTGACCCATGCCGTCCCGGATGACCTTGCCGCCACCGAACTTGGCCTCTTCGCCGGGTACAGTCAGGTCCTGTGTGATTTCGATTACCAACTCCGTATCGGCCAGGCGAAGACGATCCCCCGCCGTCGGTCCATAGAGATCATTATACTGGCGCCGAGGAATCTTCATGACTCGTCGGCTGTTGAAAACGGCTCCCAGCTTCGTTCTCGGTCGTCCGTCTCCCTGCGACGTACCCCTGAGGGTACGCCTCAGTCGCCGAACTCCCTGCGGCCTTGCTGGAAACCGTTTTGAACAGCCTTCCCCCTTTCTTGCCGGTTGCGGCTGATCCCTAAGAAACCCTTTTGCCCAATCTTGATCTCCGCCTCAACCTAAATCTTAACCTTCCCAATGAACCCCTGCTCTCGCGCAGCTGTAAGCGCCTTGGCTTTTATCGTCGGATCGTCGAGACGACCGTTCACCAATCCATTGATCCCATAGGCCACTCGATTGCCGCCTATCGAGACCAGCGTCACCCGCTTGTCTTCACCCGGTTCGAACCTCACTGCTGTACCGGCCGGAACTTGCAGTCGAAACCCATAGGCCTTTTCACGATCAAACCGCAGCGCGCGATTCGACTCAAAAAAATGGCAATGTGACCCAACTTGAATTGGCCGATCACCGGTATTGGCCACGGTAATCTCAGCCGTCTGACGGCCATTGAACGCAACGATGTCGCCTTCACCGAGGATAATTTCACCAGGAATAACAGCGGCAGACTGAACTGAATCCTTCTTCGCATCACGAGTCTTGACCCTCTGCTTCGCCACTTTCTTCGTGGCCTTGATCTTCTTTTTCATCGATTCACCTATCGAATCGGTTCATGAACCGTGACCAATTTCGTCCCATCCGGAAACGTCCCCTCGACTTGCAATTCGTGAATCATCTCCGCCACGCCAGACATGACATCCTTCTTTTTGAGGAGCGTCGCGCCATAGGTCATGAGGGCTGACACCGAGCGCCCGTCGCGGATACCTTCTAAGATCGCAGCAGTGATAAATGCGACTGCTTCAGGATGGTTCAGCTTCAGTCCACGAGCTTTGCGTTCCTTAGCCAAATTCGCAGCGACATAGATTAAGAGTTTTTCTTGTTCTCGCGGTGTCAGATGCATACCGCCCTCTTCATAGCTCTATGGGAAGAAAAAGCAAATACTAACGGGACGATTAATGTAACTTCAACTCTGCTATAGAAGTCAGCCCAACCACCATCCTCTCCTCTTCTCTTCTTTCCTAATTCACAAGGCGACAGGAAAGCTGTTCCTGCTCGCGCAACGCGCGGCGAGGGATTAGGAAGAAGTGGTCAGGTTCCCCTCGACTGCGCGCATCGAACGAGCACATTCTGATCGTGCGCGTTCTGCGAGCAAAGAGGGTATCTGACCGCTCCTTCCTAATCCCCCTGACTAGATCACACAATCAAATGCCGCTTCACCATGTCAGGCTCAGTTCATCGCTCTTGCTCAACACCACCACTGGCCCTTTGGTCAGCGTCATCCGCTGATCGCGTTACTGCCCACCTTGTCCTCCTGCCCTCGGACCACCCGGCTGCCGTGCATGAGGTTTGCCAGCTTCTCCCTCTTGAATGTGAGTCCCAGCCGGCCGCCCACCTTGCCCGCCTACCCTCGGACCACCAGGCTGCCGTGTATGAGGTTTACGAGCTTTTCCCACTGTACCCGTAGCCGGCTCCCCACCTTCCCCACCATGCCCGCCTACCCTCGGACCACCCGGCTGCCTCTCAGAAGTTCCATCCGCCGCTACTGTCTGAGCCGGGTTAGACAGGCCAAGACACAGCAAGAACCCACAAGACATAAGACCGATGATTTTGGGAGTAGATACCATGAGAGCCTCCTCGGTTAAGCGTTTTCCTCGCCATCCCGCTTCTTCGCTACACCGTCAAATACTGCTTCACCTGTTCCGCGGTCAACTCAGTACTCTTGCCCGCCACCACCACTGCCCCTTTAGCCATCACCACATACTTCTCTGCCAGGCGAGCGGCAAAGTGGAGTCCCTGCTCGACTAACAAAATGGCAAACCTGCGTTGATTTTTGAATCCTATGATCACGTCTTCGATTTGATCCACGATCGAAGGCTGAATGCCTTCGGTCGGCTCATCGAGCAAGAGCAGTTTAGGATTTGACAGGATTGCGCGGCCGATCGCCAACTGCTGCTGCTCGCCGCCACTCAAAACGCCGCCCGGGCGATTGAGAATTTGCGTGAGCTTGGGAAAGAGGTGATACACCTCGTCGAAGACGGTCTTCTCGACTGTTCCGTTCGGCTTGTCCGATCTCGCCCAGAAACCCAGCAGCAAATTCTCCCGAACCGTGAGGTGAGGCAGAATCTCCCGGCCCTGAGGCACACAGGCCAACCCACGACGCGCCCGCCAGTCGGTCGCTGCTTTTGTGACATCGGCTCCATCGAACATCATTCGCCCTGATCTCGCGGGCAGGAGACCAGTCAGTACTTTAAGGGTGGTCGTCTTGCCGACTCCGTTCCGGCCCATGAGGCACACGACTTCTCCGGGATCAATCGTAAAAGACACATCCCGAAGAATGTGGCTTTCACCATAGTAGGCGTTGATTTTATCAAGCTGAAGCATGGCGTAGTTTCGAGTGCCTTTGCAGGATGTTCAAACGGGCTTCCAGCAAGGCCGCAGGCGAGAGAAGACCGGAGGCGTACCCTCTGGGGTACGTTGAGGATCTTGTCGAGCCGAGAACGAAGCTGGAGGCACGTTTCAACATCCTGTTAGTGGGCGACCTTTTGGCGGCCGAGATAGATCTCTCTGACACGATCGTCCGCCTGTACCTTCTCAACCGTCCCTTCGCAAATGACGGTCCCTTCGTGCAAGACCGTCACGATGCGGGCGATCTGCCGGACGAACTCCATGTCATGCTCGATCACGATGATTGCATGTTTTTCCGCCAACGATTGGAGCAACTGGCCCGTTAGTTCTGTTTCTCTATCAGTCATCCCCGCGACCGGCTCGTCGACCAGGAGCAGCGACGGATCTTGCAAAATTACCATACCGATTTCGAGCCATTGCTTCTGCCCATGCGACAAGGCCCCGGCCCTGCTATGGGCATAATCTTTCAATCCGATCGTGTCAAGATTCTCTTCGATCCTTTCCCGTTCCTGCGCTGTCGACTTCCCAAACAGCGTTGAGAACACACCTTTGCTGCTCCGCTTCAACGACAAGTCGAGGTTTTCCCATACGGTCAGAAATCCATAGATTGACGGCGCTTGGAACTTTCGCCCGATGCCGAGGGCGACAATTTCATCTTCGCGTTTCCCTTTCAGATCGACGTCTTTCCCGAAAATGACACGGCCGGCGGCCGGCTTAGTCTTCCCGCAGATCACATCAAGCAACGTCGTCTTCCCGGCCCCATTTGGCCCAATGACCACGCGCAATTCGTTGTAGTCAACCATGAAGGTCAAGTGGTTCAACGCCTTGAAACCATCGTAATCGACGGTCACGCCATCGAGATAGATGATGGAATTTTGAAAGGAACTTTGCTCCTCCATCTCAGTGCTTCCCCTGCAACACAGCGGCTTTCCCGTTCGGCACAGCCGGTCGATCGTCGCCAACTTTGCGCTGACTCAGAAGACTCTTCCCCTTTCGCATCATGCCGATCAACCCATCGGGAAACAACAGCACGACCAGCACAAAGAGGCCGCCAAGGATAAACGGCCAGAGTTCAGGGAAATAATTCGTGAGTACACTTCGACCGTAATTCACACTGACGGCGCCTAAAACTGCCCCCGCCAGGCTGGCGCGGCCACCCACCGCTACCCAAATAACCATTTCAAGCGACGGCAACACCCCAATCTGCGCGGGCGTGATGATGCCGACTTGTGGGGCATACAACATCCCGGCTAATCCGGCCAAGGCTGCGGCCACGACAAAGACGAAGAGTTTGTAGTTCGCCGGGGTGTATCCGGAAAAGACGACGCGTTTCTCGCTATCACGGACGGCAACCAGCACCCGGCCGGCCCGTGAACGAATGATCCACTGGCACAAGAGATAGGCCGCGCCGAGACAGAGCACAGTGAGGATATATAATACTCGTTGTGTGCCAGGCTCCGAGAGCCGATACCCGAGCACCTGCTTGAAATCGGTCAATCCGTTCGTGCCGCCGAGATTCGTATCGTTCCGGTTAAAGACCAGCCAGGCGACGAGCGCCAGCGCCTGTGTAATGATTGCGAAATACACGCCTTTGATACGGCTGCGGAAGGCAAAAAATCCGAATATGAGCGCAAACAGCATCGGCACCAGAATCGCGCCGATGACCGCGGCTGGGAAACTGTAGAACGGCTTCCAAAACAGCGGCAACTCTTTCACCTGGTTCCACACCATAAAGTCCGGCATATCGCTGCCATAGACGCTTTCTTTCCCGATCGTCAGCATCATATGCATGCTCATGCAGTACGCGCCTAATCCGAAAAATACTCCTTGGCCCAAGCTCAAGATGCCGGTGTAGCCCCAGATAAGATCGAGTCCAAGGGCCAAAATCGCAAAGGCGAGAAATTTCCCGAACCGATTCAGGCTGAAATCTGAGAGGTGAAACCAGGAATCTTCCGGCAGCAACATATTCAAAGCAGGCATGACCAGAAGCAAGATGGCGCCGACGACCCAGAACCCTAGGCCTCCAGCACGAGTCGTGCCTATACTTTGATCACTCATGGGATTCCCCGTTTTCTACACACGCCGGCGCGGCATCCATTCTCAATCGGCATTCCTCCCCTTCATCGCAAACAATCCGGACGGCTTCCGCTGCAAGAACAGAATCACCAGCACGAGGATGAAGACCTTCCCGTACACAGCCCCGAAGCTCGGCTCGATCAGCTTGTTCAGCCCGCCGATTCCCAGCGAAGCCACAATTGTGCCGGCCAGCTTCCCAACCCCTCCTGTGACGACCACCATGAACGAGTCGACGATGTAATTTTGGCCGAGACCCGGATCGACGTTCCCGACTAACGTGAGCGCCCAGCCGGCAATGCCGGCCAGTCCGGATCCGAACGCAAAGGTGTAGGAGTCGACTTTTCTGGTCGGGATACCAAGACAGGCGCTCATATTACGATTTTGAGTCACCGCCCTCACACGTAACCCAAGATTCGACTTAAATAACGCGTAATAAATTCCCAAGACACAGATGATCGAAAGCCCGATAATAAAAATTCTATTGTACGGTAGGTACACCCCTACCAATACTTGCTGGCCGCCGCT
Source organism: uncultured bacterium (assembly GCA_965233175.1). Taxonomy (GTDB): domain Bacteria; phylum Nitrospirota; class Nitrospiria; order Nitrospirales; family Nitrospiraceae; genus Palsa-1315. The sequence goes on along the minus strand of CBDDRW010000022.1, from coordinate 37,986 downwards.
CAACCATCCCGGCGCGACGACAGAGGTCAGATCCCCAAAATACACACGCGCGGCCTGCATCAAGACCAAACTGACGCCCCAGGTCGCCAACATCGTCTCCAACGGACGTCCGTATAAAAACCGAATCACCGTGGCTTCAAGCACCAATCCAAATCCCGCTGCGGAGAGAAATGCCACTGGCAGCGCGGTCAGAAAGTACGACTCGAACATCGTGGGAGGAAGAAAGGCCTTGAAGGCTTCTTGCGTGATAAATGTCGCATAAGCGCCGACCATCATGAGCTCGCCATGGGCCATATTGATGACACCCATCAAACCGAACACAATGGCCAATCCCAACGACATGATCAAGAGGATGGAGCTGAGGCTGATGCCTCGGAAAATTGTTTCGATCACATTCGACCAGAAACCCCAGGTTTCAATGTCCCTGATCGCAGTGGCAGACGCCTGAGCCACGGTCTTCTGCGATTCCGTTGCCTCGGGGCCGTCGCCGAGCTCGACCAAGGCCTTCAAGGCCGGCACTCCATTCCCACTGCGGAGTTCGCCGAGCTTTGTGGCTGCAGCGGCTTTAACCGACGGATCCTCTGATGCGAGCTTGAGCAACGACGCGGATTCTTCCATTGTATAGCGCACCCACTTATTCGGCTCCGTTGCCGCTGCGGCCTCCAACCATGGGATTGCTACGGATTTGCCAGCCATGCCGAGATCTGTTGCTGCCGACCGACGGTCGTCGCTATTGGAGCTTGCGAGTTTCGTTCGATTTTTGAGGAGATCGATGAGGGGCTTAATCGCCTGTCTGATTCTGCGGTCCGCATTGGCACGGATCTCCTCCAGTCGCGGAACTAGGCTGGCGTCGCCCTGTTCGATCAACACGCGAATGGCTGCGTCACGGGCCGATTCGTCTTCGCTGGTGAGCTGGGTGAGTGGCTGCCATAGCGGAGAACCCTGCAGAACAGCAGACTCTTCCGCTGCGTTCGCCCAAGCCTGTCCGAAGAGCAAGAGCAATCCCAATACACTGACCCGCACAATGGTACGACTCCAACAACTCGTCATAGTGGCGGCTACCCCTTGACAGGATACACTCGTGGCGCAGACTTCGTCTGTTCAACCACACGTCTTTGCACTCTTGGAGGGGGCTCTCACGTAGCCCCCTCTAAAAGTGACATGCTATTTTTGATAAGTCCCTTGATGAGCGACCCAGTCGCATCCCTTATCGGGATTCGTGAATTCGCTCCAGGGTTCTGGCTTCACCAATCCTTGCGAGCGATTGATGACCTTGAACTGCCCGTCTTTCAAAATTTCCCCGATGAGGACCGGCCTGTAGGTATGGTGATTGGCGGCATCCATCATGATTTCTCCACCAGGCGCCAGGAATTTGCTGCCGTATACCGCCTTTCTGACCTTGTCTACCTCAATCGATGCGGCTTTTTCGACGGCTTGCTTCCAGATGTACACCCCGAAGTAGGCTGCCTCGATTGGATCGTCCGTGACCCGCTTGTCACCATCCGGCAAGTTGTTCTTCTTGCAATAGGCCTTGAAATCCGCGACGAATTTTTTATTCTGAGGTGTCTCGACGCTTTGATAATAATTCCACGCTGCCAGGTGCCCAACCAACGCCGATGTATCCATTCCACGCAGCTCGTCTTCTGCCACGCTGAACGCCATGATCGGAGCATCTTCAGCCCGCAAACCTTGGTTGGCAAATTCTTTGTAGAAAGGGACATTGCTATCACCGTTAATCGTACTGATGACGCAGCCTCCACCGCCTGCCGCGAACTTCTTTACCTTGCCGACGATGGTCTGATAGTCCTGGTGGTGGAACGGCGTATATTCTTCCTCAATATTGGCCGGCGGAACTTTTTTGGCTAACAGCATGGCGCGAAGTATTTTGTTGGTCGTGCGGGGATACACATAGTCCGTGCCGAGCAGATAGAACTTTTTGAATCCACCGCCCTCTTTGCTCATCAGATAGTCCACCGCGGGCACAGCCTGCTGATTCGGGGCGGCCCCGGTATAAAAGACATTGCGCGAACATTCTTCACCCTCGTATTGCACGGGATAGAACAGCAAACCATTATTTTTCTCGAAAACCGGTAACACTGATTTGCGGCTGACCGACGTCCAACAACCGAAGACGACCGCGACCTTATCTTGCAGCAGCAACTGCTTAGCTTTTTCAGCAAAGAGATCCCAGTTCGAGGCTGGATCGACCACGACCGGCTTGACCATCCGGCCCATCACCCCGCCTTTGGCATTGATCTCGTCCACCGCCATCATCACGGTATCGCGGAGTGAGACTTCGCTGATTGCCATCGTGCCGCTGAGCGAATGCAGAATACCGATTTTGATCGGTTCCGCGTCCGCCGCATAGGACAAAGCCCAGTTGCCCAAATTGCCGAGCAGGGCAGCAACCCCGATGCCGGCTACGATCCTACCTCCTTGAACCAACAGGTCACGCCGCGAGGGACCAACTTCGTCCGCAGCAACAGCTTCTGCTTCGACCGGAGGACTTGCCTCATTGAGTTTATTCGATTCCATAGTCGGACTCCTTTCACTCACAAGGATAGAGACATTCTGGTTACTACCCACCACGTTAATACTGTAACTGTAGGGCCACATGGAAAGAATCGACGTGCTGACCCGTCGACGCGGGAGCGTAGTTCAAGTTCTGCCCATTGAACGTACTGGTGCCGCCGATATTACCGGTCCGCCAGTAGGTCGAGATGCGCGCATTGTGGCCGGCAATGACATAGTTCATGCCAAGTTCAAATTCATTACGTGCACCGGCGAACTGACTATTGAGGCCTGTATATCTCCCATAGGGCTGGAACCTGCCGATTCCGACTTCCTGTGGAAACAGATACAAGGCATAGCCGGTCCATGACGTTCCGCCGAACATGCAGAAGCAGTCTGCGTCCCCAAACGCAATGCCGTCCTGAGCCCAATATCGCTTGAACTCAGCGTTGACCGTAAACACACCGTTGTTGTTCGGTAGGACCTTTTCAAACAAGAGATCGGTGACGACACTCCCAAAGATGCTTTTATTGGCCAATGAACCGGAGCCGGCATTCTGATACTCTCCTCCTACCGCAAGCGCAAGAATATCCCCGGCTGTCCCATAGTAGGTACCGCTGGTGTAGTACCCGGGATTTGACTCATCGTTCAGCAGGTTCCACGTGAGACGTCCGGCGTACTTCAGACTGTTCCGTTGGTTTGGTCCTGCCGTTGCGCTTGACTGCAGTCCTGTGAACACCGATGCGACGTATTGCAGATGTGTGCCGCCTGGATGGATTTTTCCGAAGAAGACCGCGCCATTGTCACGGCCATAGAGACCTGCCCCACCTGCGCCAAAGTTCCCGCTGAAATCGGCCTGGTTAAACGGTGTCCTAAAGCCATCGAAGACCGCGTGATAGAACGGGCCGTTCAACTCGCCACGCTCTGTCGGCACCAAGGTGCGCCCGATCCAGAAGTTCACCAGCTCGTTAAACTCAAACTGCCCGATCGCGTCGAGCAAGCCGATGTTTGCGTTAGATCCGAAAGTATTTGTTCCCGCCACGTTACCTCCGCCGACCGAACAGTTAAAGCATTCGGTGTTGAACGCGAACTTGACGTACTTATGAATCCCGCCGTTGATATAGATACGAGCATTGTTGATACCGAAGCTGTTGCTGTATTGTCCCCCGCTCGCAGACCCATCCTCGACAGCGTTGAAACTAAGACGCGTACCCATTCCGATGGAAACAAATTTGTCATCGTCAACTTTAATCGTACCGCCGGCAAAGGCACTGGGGGCCGTGGATGCCATCCCAGCTACCAGCGCCATGGCAGCCCCAGTCACCACACACATTTTCCACTTTTGATCTATCTTCATAAGTAACAGCCTCCCATGCCCTGTTGAGATTCCATTGCTCACTCATTTTGGGCTTACTCACCTCGACGACGTCGTCGCTTCGCACGCCTTTGTGCGCACCCCCAGCCCTTCGCCGCCCATGTATCTTTCACCATCCTGCCCACATGTATTGAGAGGAGCGGGATCGAACCATCACCAGATCCATGGCCGGAAGGTATAAGTCGAGAGGCACGTGAAAGCCACTAGGCATCTCACTAGGAATAGAAAACAATATCCCTAGGTGGCCAGCACCTATTATTCAAGTGGGTCTCCTGCAGGAGAGGGCAGGCGAGAGTCAGTGACTAGTCCGATGCAAGGAGGCCGTGAACAAGGGCGTACTTGGTGAGTTCCGCCGTCGTGTGAAGATCGAGCAGCGTCATAATCTGCGATTTGTGAAATTCGACCGTCTTCGGTGAGAGAGTAAGGGCCGACGCGATCTCCTTCACCGTCTTTCCTTCCGCAACGAGCTGCAACACTTCACGTTGTCGTCCGGTTAAGGGTTTGTCTCTCAGAACCATAGGCATTTTCTTTGTAATAGCCGACTCCACCAGACCTTTTGCGACCAACGGGGTGACATAACATTGTCCGTCCATGACCGATTGAACAGCTTGAAGCAGTTCTGACCCGGCGGATCGTTTGAGGAGATAGCCTGAAGCGCCGGCCTTGAAGGCTTCATTCACATAGGCCTGATCCGCGTGCATCGTCACAAAGATCAGCTTGGTATCAGGCAGAATCTTCTTTAACTTCCTGGCTGCATCGACCCCGTTGAGCTCCGGCATCGAGATATCCAGGGTGACAATGTCAGGCTTCAGTTCATAGGCCTTCCGAAGCAGCGTACGACCATCCTCCGCTACACCGACGATTTCGCACTGATCCTCCAACAGTTTCCGAAAGCCGTCCAATACCAGGGTATGGTCGTCACCCAACAGCACCCGAGGCTTACTCATGCGACACCCGCTGGAACGAGTACCACGACCTTCGTTCCCTTCCCCACTTCAGACACGACGTGTAGGTTCCCGTGAACTAAGGCAACTCGTTCTTTCATGCCGAGCAATCCCAATCCATGCGATCCGTTCAGGAGTCGTTTGGAATCGAATCCTACCCCATTATCTGTAATCGTCACCACCAACTCTGATTGAGCCCCGGTGAGCTCTACATCGACTTGCGACGCTTCCGCATGGCGAACGACGTTGTTGAGACTTTCTTGGGTAATGCGGTAGAGACAGGTTGCGATCTCCTGAGGGACAGCTGCAGGAATATTCTTGTGGCCAAAGCTCCCCCGAATATGGCTTCGAGCAGTGAAGTCTTCCACGAGCCGTTGCAAGGCGATGGGAAGCCCGAGATCATCGAGAATGGACGGATGAAGTTGATAGGCCAAGTGCCGTACCACATCGGACAACTCCACCACCCGTTCCTGTATTTCTCTGACAGCCTGGCCCACATGATCTGTGGATGAATTGAGCTTCCGCCCCACCGCTTCGATATCCATGGCAAGCAACGCAAGTCGCTGATTGATGTCGTCATGCAAATCACGCGAGATACGACGCCGCTCATCCTCCTGCACACGCAACAGTTGGAATGCCAACTTCTGTAGCGCTTGCCGGCTCTGTTCAAGAGAGGCCTCAGTCTGCATCCGTTCCGCCACTTCAGCGACCAACGATTCGTTGGCGGTAGCCAGCTCTTGCGTTCTGGTCTGCACCCGCCTATCCAAGGCCTCATTGAGTCGTTGCAGTTCTTCTTCATGCATACGGCTCTGCAACTCAGTCCGCTTTCGTGCCGAGATATCGCGTACGAACGCACTGAATGTGTAGCCCCCTCCCTGTCTCAAGGACGGCGAGATCGCCAGTTCTATCGGAATCTCGCGCCCATCCCGGTGCCAACCTGAAATCTCGACCCGGGTGTTCAACATTGCCCCTTCACCGGTTTCAAGGAAGTGACGCAATCCCTGTTCATGGGCTTCCCGGTATTGTGCAGGAATGATGGTGGCGGAGAGGAGTCGCCCGACGGCCTCTTGGCGAGACCAGCCGAATATTTGTTCGGCTTGGACGTTCCAGTCGATGATGACTCCGGCGGCATCTATCCCGATGAAACCATCGAGCGCCAGCTCGACGATGCGCCGGGTATGCGCCTCGCTTTTACGCAATGACGCTTCGGCGTCTCTAGCGAGCGCTCGTTCATGTTGCGCATGCCGATATTCCTTCCGCACGCGTGTCACGGTCCACACGAGGAGGCCGAACGTTGGCACCGCCACAGCCCCCCCTGCCAGACCGAGATTCCAGAGCACTTCACGAATCGGCGCAAGCACATCGCGCCGATCCATGCGCATCAGCACCGTCCAATGCATCCCCTCAAACCCTCTACCATGGGCTAACGTCTTGGCATAACCGGTAATGACCCGCACATGGCGACGCAGGTGTTCCTCCTCGATGTAACCGAATAGAGACCCTTCGCTTAACCGTACCGACGGCAGGCCGAGTTGTTTGAGATTGACAAGGCCCTTATGATCGAGATCCGAATCGATGAAGGCAATCCCCTGCTCAGTCAGAAACTGGTATTCCAGCGCTCCCCAAAATCCTTCCCGCTGCCGGAAAGCCAGAAGAGTTCTCGTCATGACGTCTTCAAGCCCTGGAATTCCCACCCGCGTCGTCACGACCCCGAGAAATTCCCCGCGCGGTCCGACGATCGGAGCCGTCACGGCAATGGCGTCAGGGCCACCCATCACTGCGAAAGGCTCCACGTCCCCCATATGAACCCCTTGTCCGTTACGCACAGCCTTAAACCAAGGTTCGGCGCTGTAGTCCCTCCCCAATGTGGCCGGGTCGGTGGCAACAACAATCTGTCCACGTTCGTTCGTCGCGCCAATCCATAAGTAATCTGAGTAGGCTGTCTTCACTCCGGCAATGTAGGCTGACTGAAATTCCCGATTGTCTGACTGCACACTGAACGTTCGTGTCATCATTAGCACATCGCCATGCCGTTCAATCAGAAATCGGTCTAATTTGTCCGAGACTTCGGCTGCTGTCTGGGCTAGGGTTTCTCCTGCTGTTGCGACCATGCGAGTTTCGACATAGCGAAAGGCGAGTGTGCCGATGGCCAGCATGACGACGGTCAGTACGCCTATGAGGACCGGCAGCCAGGAATATGGGCGAGGAGCCGTGGCTTCAGGCATGGTCTACCCTTTTCGGCCTGTTGCTGCACCGTGCAAAAACAAAATCAGGACATTCAGTCAATCGTCTCATTCATGGCAATTCGTCATAGAATCGCCACAGAAAGTATCGGTGTGTTCCAATTTCACCGATCGGTTTTTTTGCGCACCCTCAGGCAGTTTTCCCAGAATGTCGGATCTATCCAGGCTCATTCACCGGAGGGCAGTGCTGTGGCAGGGGAAAAGGCCCTTCCGGTCATTCTGTCGATGCGACAGGACGCCATTGTCCTTTTCTAACATGCTGACTGAATCGTTGGACGTCGTTGTCCACTACTCAGCTCGTACCGATAGGGTGCTTATATTCGGAGTCTTATGGTCCTTCTGTCAAGTAGAACTCTCCCTCAGCATCTGGAGAATGTTACCGGTGTCCTCGTCCTGCCGATTATGCTAGACTGCCAACGTCCACACATCCACTTTGGGAATTGCCGTTGTTTCATTGTCAGCAACTTGCCCTCCTTCTTCTCACGGGGATTACCCTGACCGCGTCTGCCTGTGCGACCAAGCCTGATCTGGATATAACAATCCATAAATCCGAACGTGGCGCGGTGTACGTGGAACGTATTTCTGATCGGTCTTTTCAAGCCACCCACCCTATGACAATATCGACGGATACGATGGCTCGAATTCTTCGCGGCGTGATCATCAAGGACAGCCGTGGAGTATTGGGAAACCTCGCCTCAGACAAGCCCCAGACCTTTCGAGCGTTTGAGGATGAGGATGTTGAGTACCTGGCGCCGCTCCTCGTCGAGGGGCTCAGCAGAGCTGCGTCGGACCAGCAGATCGGCTTTCGTTTCGTCAAAAACGGCACGCCAGCGCAACCACAATCTGTCGGGACGGTTTTTTGCTTGTCAGACGTCCGTTTCCCCAACGTCTGTGAGTCAGAACAGGCGCGAGAGGGAACATCCCTAGAAACAACGGGAGGGTCACTCTACAGTTATGCACGGTCGCTGTATCTGACCTTGACCGAGTATCGCCAACGGGCAGAAAGGACTGAATCGAATACCATAGCGGATCGACGCCTATTCAATCCGACAGGATTGGCCAATCGCACCGTACACTTCGTTCCAGAATCCGCTAAGCGGCCCGATAGTTATCGAACCGCCCGTTCAACCGACACCACGCTGGTGATCGATTACAATCTGCTTGCCACAATGCCCTCTGCATCGGGCATGCCATCCACTGCCGTTCAACCGCCGATCCCTGTGAAGGAGGAATCTGCTCAGCGAGATACCGATCTAGCGGAGTTGCGAAAGGAGTTGCAGGAGATCAAAAAGAAACTGGCGGAGCAAGAGACGGAACGGACACGTCCAAGCCCCTCATTCTCTCCGAAGTCGACGCCTTGATTAATCCCTGAGCCCCCGCCCGAGGACTTCCCTGGCAGGTACAATCTATCCACGCTGCTTCTCGACCCGTTGATCGAGCTCTCCGGCTAGGAGCACAGCCTCAGCAATTTCTCGCATCGACTTTCTAAAATCCATGCTTTGCCGTTGAATGAGTTTAAACGCCTCTTCTTCAGTCAGCTTCTTCGAACGCATCAGGTACCCTTTGGCCCGCTCCATAAGCTTCCGAACCGCCAAGGCCTCTTGCATCTCATGAGACTTCTCAATCAGAGTCGTATGCTCGATAGCGATGGCAGCCTGATTGGCTATTGCCTGAAGCAATTTGACCTCTTCCCCTGTGAACACATGCGGAATAGACGTGTAGCTATTGATCACGCCCAAGGCCTTATCTCTCACCATCATTGGAACTGAAAGCAAGGAGCATAAGCCTTCCTTCTTGGCCATATCCGGATACATATAGTCTCGCTCAGTGGCCACATCGAGCACAATGATCGGGCGCCGGTCTTTTACCGCACGTCCACTGATACCCTGTCCGATCTTAAGATTCGGCTTCCGACGATACTGTTCACTAAGGCTTTGCGTTGCCGCAATCCGCAATTCCCCGCTGGCTTCGTCCAACAGCATGATCGAGCAGATCTTAGAATTCATCATCTGTGCTGTCATCGTCACGAGAAGCTGTAGTACATCTTTGATCAACCGATTGGACGCCACTGTTTCTGATACCTGCGACAGCGTTTCTACTTGTAATGCTTTGCGTTGCATTTGATCGTACAGCCGCGCATTTTCAATCGCTCCTCCGACTTGATTGGCGATCGTCGAGAGCAGTGCGATCTCATCAGGCTGATAGCGCCTAGGACGCTTATGCTGGACATTGATCACGCCGACTACTTCCTTTTTGGCCATGATCGGGACAGAGACAAATGCTTGATAGCGGTCTTCCGGAAGATTATGAAAAAACTTGAAGCGGGGATCGTCATTCGCATTGCTCGGTATGACGACGCGCGTCCGTTCCTGCGCAACCCACCCAGTGATACCCTCGCCTAATCCAATTGTGATGCGACCGATCAGTTTGGGATGAGGGTTTTTCGACGCTCGAAGAATGAGTTCGTCTTGACTGTCCGACAACAGATACAGGAGGCAGGCATCCGCCTTGGTCACCTCGACGACGACGTCAACGATATGCTTGAGTATGGCTTCGAGATCCAGCTGATTGCTGATCGACGCAGAGATCCGATGGAGGACATCGACTTCGCGCGTTTTTTCCCGCAAGGCCTGTTGGAGATGCGCCACGGACGGCATACGTTTGATCGTCATAACACTTACCTTTGCGCACGACCCTTTCGCCGGATAGCATGCCTGCCTGGCCGACGGCTGCTCGATGCACGGTTTCCACTTCCATGCTTACACCGAAACCACTCGGCGCAAACCCGCTCCTCGATTGATCGAATAACCATTTCCCCTATCTTCACCGGCCATACCCCGACGACCTGCCCCCCCACCACCTTTTTGTCATGTTGCATGGCGCTCCAGAGGCGCGAAAAGGATACCGGAGAAACGTGATCGGACAGCCCGGCGCACTTGACTAGATATCTGATCCGTTCAACGATATCCTGCCCGCAGAGACCCATATGACAAGCCAAATCCGCTTCTTGCACTAATCCAATCCCCACCGCTTCACCATGAGTCAACCCACGATAGCCTGCAAGTGACTCCAGGGCATGTCCAATCGTGTGGCCATAATTGAGAACGCGTCGGCGGTTCGACTCCCGCTCGTCCGCGGCAACCACTTCCGCCTTGATCTCGCAGGAGCGTTTAATCACGTGGAGAACCGGCTCGTTCTCCATGTTCAACAGTGCATCAATCTCCTGCTCCAGAAACCTGAAGAACCCTTCGTCGGCGATAATGCCGTACTTAATCACTTCGGCTAACCCGGCAATCCATTCACGGCGTGGCAACGTTCGCAACGTAACCGGATCGATCAAGACAGCACAGGGCTGGTAAAATGCTCCGATGAGATTTTTTCCCAGCCGATGGTCCACGCCGGTTTTACCTCCGACACTGGAATCTACTTGTGCCACAAGTGTAGTCGGCACTTGTACAAATGGGATTCCTCGTTGATAGATCGCAGCGGTAAAACCAGTGATATCACCAATAACACCGCCACCGAGAGCCAACAACAGAGATTGACGTTCGAACTTGTTCCTGGCTAATGCGTCGAGAACCTTGGCGACTGTTCCAAGCGTCTTCGTTCGCTCTCCCGGAGGCAAGATAATTTCTGTCGGATCGTACCCTGCCTTGCGAAGCGAACGGAGCGTCTTTTGAAGATAGTGGCTGGCCACATGCTTATCCGTCACCACCGCGATCTTCGGAGAGGTCGTAAAGGCGTTCAGTCTGTCGCCCACTTTCGATAGTAAGCCAGGATGAAGGACGATGTCATAGCTTCGTGCCCCCAAGGCCACCGGTATAATCTGTTCTGCCATACCTGCCCCGCTCAATGGCGGCTTCTCCTGACTCGATACATCAGTCTTCCATCCGACTCTTTGTGGAGAGGAACGCGTGGATTCTAGCCCACTTTGCCGACGGTGACGACACGTTGCGATCGGCTCACAACTGGGGGATGGTATCACAACGGTCTGGAAACTAGAAGGTTTTAAGGATACCTCCCCTGCCAAAGGATCGCATGTGACAGCTCAGATGTACTCCCCTGAGCAGCTACTCCCTGAAGTCGTTATCTCGGCTAAAAACACGGAACCGTTGGGGTATGAGAACCAGTGGGTAAGGGGATACGCGGGAGACTGGAATATGCACCGGAGGGTTGCTGTGAGCGTGAACCTAGAAAGCCCACTTCGTGTAAGCTCCATATGCATGGAGAACTCGAACGTCTGTTCCTAAGGGGCTCTATAGAACTGTGTGGATATGCCAAAACGATACCGGTTCGCACATCGGCGGCCAACCCAGTCTGTATAGATCCTCTGGTTGGTCGGATCGGTCTGGTTTAACTGGTGAGATCGTACGGTGAGTATCGTTCAGACACTCCGCTCACCTGCCCAAGCAAGGAGCTGTGTATGCAGGCTGACCTTCCCTGCATCCTACTAGCTCTTGACGATACTAGGCGTTAAGAAAATAAGCAGCTCTTGTTTCGCTACAGCTTCGGTCTTCTGTTTGAAGAGCCATCCCAAAACAGGCACCCGAGAGAGATAAGGAATGCCAACTACGCTATTGTTCTGTGTATCGATAAATACCCCACCGATCACCATCGTCTCGCCATCGCGTATAATGACCTGTGTGTTGGCTTCCCGGCGATCGATACTGGGGCCGGCTGGATTACTTCTCGCACCCACAGCGTTTCTGGTTGCACGGACTTTCATCATGATCTGCTTACCGATTTCCTTGGGATCCCTTGAAGTAATCTGAGGAGTGACATTCAGCTCTAAATTCGCATCCACAAAGGTCGTCTGTGTTCCCTGGAGGGAGGTGGTCTGGAACGGGATCGATTCTCCCTGTGAAATCTTCGCTTCTCGCTTGTCTAAAGTCGTGACCTTCGGCGCAGCAATGACTTTACTCAGACCAAGCAACTCACCTGCCGACAACCGTACATCCAGCAACGCTCCATCGGTTTTCCCAATGGTGAACCCGACACCAGGAGTGGACGTCAAACCACCGACTGTGGCGGGCAGATTCACCAAGAAATTCGATGTTTGAGCCCCAAACGCTCCGGTATTACCCGTCCTGAAGTTCGCCACCCCAGTACCCGCTAGCTGGTTCACATTCTGAATGCCCCACTGAACTCCCAGCGAACGGGAATAGGTTGTATCAGCTTGCACGATCCTCGCTTCGATTTGGACTTGAGGCACCTCGAGATCGAGCCCATCTACCAGCTGCTTCATCACTCCAATCTTGCTTTCTGTATCTCTGACGATTAAAGCATTGGACCCCTGGCTCATTTGCATCAACCCTCTCGGGCTCAAGTATTGCCGAAGAGACGTCATAAGCTCTGTCACTTGCAGATTCCTAATGTAGAACACCCGATCCACCAATTCTTCTGCCTTTACCTTGGCGTCCTTCGCCTGTGCCTCTTCGTTTTGCTGTTTGGCGATGTTGGCCAGCGTATCGATCCACAAGATATTGCCCTGCCTGATCTTGCCTAATCCATTCATTTTTAAAATCATGTCGAGTGCCTGATCCCAAGGCACACTCACAAGCTTCATCGTCACCTTGCTCTTGACGCCTTCACCGACGACCATGTTAAACCCACTCACCTCAGCAATAAGGCGCAGCACGTTACTGATGTCGGCCTGCTGAAAATCGAGCGAAATGCGCCTGCCGACATAACGGGTTTCTCCAACGACTAAATCTTCCTTTGGAGTGCTTTTCTCACCGTTATCTGGCTCGGAAGTCATTTGAACAGACCGCACATGAAACTTCGTCGAAGACCGACGAACCGTAGCCATTGCCCGATGGCCCACCCGAGAGATGTCATCCGCCTGAACTGGCAACAGCATAGGATTATCCGACTTTATGACTTTATCCATCTCCGCGTGATGGTAGTCTCGCTCTGAGTCCATATCCACGCCAGTGCCTTCACGAAGCGTTACAATAAGATTCTGGCCTTGCGGTTCAAGCGAGTAAGCCACCGTACCGGCCAGATCCAATACTACCCGTACTTTGTCCGCATGATAGCCCAGCCGCACTTGCTTCAACATCGGATGATTGACCGATATGACGGGCTTGTGTATGGCAGAAGCCACTCCTGGGATATCGATCATAAGACGCCGCTCATCAAGACGGACCACCTCATGGGTCAACCTTCCGTCCCCTGAAATGATGACACGAATGTCGTTCGTGCCCCGTTGAACATCGAGACTCGTCAGCGTCTGCGCCAGATCGCCTTCAATGATCGAAGACGGACCTGATTCAACAGCAGGGATGTCAGTTGACGCCTCTGACGGTATGGCTATCGGAAGACTCAGCCCTCCCACCGCCGAGAGTACGCACACAAAAGTTGTGGTTGTCGTGATCAGCTTAGGTGTCATTCTGCGCCTTCTTTCGGGTGAAGGAGCTTGACATATTCCCGCTCCTGTTTGCTCCCATACACATCTGTAAACCGTTCCTGCACCACAATGCCCTTCTCAGTCACAGCACTCACAACGCCATTGTTGGGACCTATACGCGTTCCCCGGCGCACCGTATATCCGTTTCCATCTGGAGTCTGAACCATAGCCGTATAGCCATAGGCCCCCCATATCACAGCAATCAAGTTCATCTCAGTGAGCCCGACACGCTGGAGCGGAGGTAATGTGGGATCGATCGGTCCGACCCCCAACAATTGCAACACTGGTGCAAAGGGATCGCGCCGCCCAGAAGGGTCATAGGAACGTACACCTACCGAATCCAGCATTGAGTTGGGTTCACTCGGTTGAATATTCCCATCGCCAGCTGCCTCTGTTAGAACTGAAGATGTTGCATGCCTCGGCACCTCGTTGAGAGGAGGGACTTTTAAGGAATCCTGTCGCATAGGGCTAATTTGTCGGAGGTGACCACTCATACCCGTTTCAGCAAAGCCCGGGCTAGCCGCAACGAGTAGGCCAGCGCATCCAATCAGAATCATGCTTGTCGTCTTCATGGTCGACCGCTGGTTCTCACAGATGGCGTTCACTGCTCATGACCTCACGTACATTCAAGACTTTGCACCCTTATTTCTTCTGAGGAATTGCCGGAATAGCCGCGACTAGCTTGGTTTCCTCTGGTGCTGCATAGGCGACAAGATCAAACACCGTCTGTGTGACAACACGTCCCTTCTCAATCTTAGGAGCACCCATCTTGAGGCCTGACACAGTCACAATTCGCGGCATCGCGTTGATTCGATCAAAAAATAAGGCGGCGGTGTGGTAACCGCCTGACACCTCGACGTTCACCGGCATCCGCACGAAAAGCTTCGATGGATCTTCGCTCTTGGGGCTAGGTTTCCACAGCTTAATGTCGAGCCCTAGGCGTATACCCAGGTCTGACACCTGCTTGAGCAACATAACGGCCTCCCCTTCAGGCGGCAGCCGTTCTTTCTTTTTGGCAAGCTCAATCTCGAGATGCTTACTGGCAGCAATGAGCTCATCAAGATGTTTGACTTTAATGGTCAACGTTTGAATCTCGCTATCGAGTGTGCCGATTGCTCCCTGGAGCCCTGCAATCTCCATAGATTTTGGCTCAGCGACATAGTAATAGAACCCCACGATAATCCCGGCAAGAACCATGAGGAGAAGCCCCAACTTCTGCACCAATGGGACTGACCGCAATAGCTCAAGATTCATGGAAGGCAGCTTCATCATTCCTACCCTTTGAGTCGGAAACCAAGTTTAAACTGGTAGATATTGAGCTGACTCTCCACTGCCGCCCGGCTTTCTTGAAGATTGATATTCGAAAAATAATCGGTACGGCGTAGGTTATTCACAAATTCCACCACATCATCATTGGTCGCAGCACGGCCTTCGAGATCAATTTCCTTCCCCGTGACGGCGACTCTTACGAGCCAGACTTTCAACGGCTCCAGGCTATGACTGACATGGTCGAGCACCTTCACGGGGCCGACACGTGACTTTTCCAATTCATCAATAATACGATTCTTGTCTTCTAATACTTTCTTCCGGTTTTCAAAATCGGAGACCTGCTTCACTTGTTCCTTTAACTGCGCGACCTGCTTCTCCTTGTCGAGCTTTTCAGTCTGTCGCGCGCTTATCTCTTCATCGAGCGAGGCCGAATACCACCAGCAGCATGCCAAGGTAATGAACAACAGCCCCACCCCTAACAGTGCCTGCGCCCTCACATCATACTGAGGCTTCGCTTTATGCCCCTTGGGCCCCGGCAATAAGTTAATGCGAATCATCGATCCCCTACCGTTCTCAGTGCCAATCCAACCCCAACAGCGGCCAGCGGAGCCAGTTCGGCCAATGTCTCCTGATCGAAACCGGTCCCTGATGTATCGATTTCACCAAATGGATTCGCGACCTCCACCGCTGCCTGCATTCGATCTTTCAGCTGTGTCACTAAACCTTTGACCTGCGCGCCCCCTCCGCACAAAAGAACCTGCTGAACATCAGAATCCGGCATCGTGGACTTAAAGTAATCGATGGTTCGCGCGATTTCTGACGCAACCTCGGCGTTGACGCTATCGATAACCGTGGTCAACGCGGCCTGATTGCTCCCTGCCGAACGCTCACTCTTCTTGATTTCTTCCGCCTCTTCGTAGGACATGCCCATTTCACGCTGAATGGCTTCCGTATAACGGTTCCCACCGATCGGAATATCGCGCGTGAAGAGCGATGTGCCGGCTCGAACGATATTGATATTCATGACACTGGCGCCAATATTGACGAGGGCCGTCGTCTCCTCTTGCGAGACAGGATAGTTGATCGCGTGCATGTTCTCGATGGCAAAGGCATCAACATCCATGACGATCGGAAACAGCCCTGCTCCTTTAACAAGCTCGGTCAGCTCATTAATCTTGTCTTTCTTGGCCGCAACCAAAATGATTGACATCTCTCCCTGCGCATCGCTCGCAGTGTCAGAAGAGGACAACACACTGAAATCGATGTTCACTTCATTGATATCGAAAGGGATGTACTGCTCCGCAGCCAGCCTTACCTGCCCCTCCAACTCCTCATCAGGCATCGGAGGCAAGCTGATCTTCTTTATAATGACCGCATGGCCGGAAATCGATATGGCAACTTGCTTCACCTTGATCTTTGTTTCTTCGAGCAATTCCTTTATTGCCGATACCACACGTCCTTCGTCCATCACCGTACCATCGACAATGACTTCCGGTTCGAGCGGTTTAAAACCAAACTTCTGGAGAATGTATCGACCTCGATTTTCCTTCAGTTGAACAAGCTTGATACCACTCGATCCAATGTCCAACCCCACGAGCTGCCGCTTCGGGGTGAGCATGGAGAATAAATCGGTTTCGGAGAGACTCTTAAATGAACTCAGCATATCTGCCTCTGACTGTACATGACTCTCCGCGCAAGACAAGTTTTTCTGTAAATTCTGCGCGGACGGCGACTCATAACCGGGCCTTCACTCACGTAAACGCACTAGAGAAAGAATAACTAACGAGAACTTTCCCACTCATTACCTGCGACCAGATTTTCACTCGTACTCCACCGCGAGAGTTGGTATCGGCCTACTTCACACACGATGCACGAACAATCAATGCGGCTACAGCGTTGGTATCACGCACATGCTAACTATAGTCCATACGCTCTACCTGTCAAGCAAATCGCTTTTCGTACACAGACAGAGAGAGATGAAAACAAGGAGTATGGCGGTGGAGCGATGTACTGAATAAACCTAGGGGTTATTGTCTGTTGAGATCGCGATGAGCGACGGTCGCTTGATATCCGAGCACTGAAAAACTTTCCTGAAGTCGGCCGGCAATCGCGACGGACCTATGGCGCCCGCCGGTGCAGCCAATTCCAACGTTGACATAACTACGACGTTCTCGCTCAAAGAGTGGAATAAGAAACCTGAAGAGACCTTCTAGTTGACCAACGAACGCAATGGCGTCCGGATCAGCCAGCACATACGTCCTAACCCGTGAGTCTTCCCCAGTCAATGGTTTCAGGTCAGGGACAAAGAATGGGTTCCGCAGAAATCGGACATCAAACAATAGGTCGATGTCGTACGGCACGCCAAACTTATAGCCGAATGTTATAAGCGAAATGGTCAATCGACTCGGCACTCCCTCCTCTCTAAACTGCCGGTTCAACAACTCTCGTAACTCATGCACCGTCAGATCTGAGGTATCGATAATACGGTCAGCGTGGCGCCGCAAGTCGGAGAGGCGCTCCTTTTCGACTCGTACTCCCTCCAGTACCGGAAGATGCGGGAGAAGTGGGTGCGGCCTTCGTGACTCCGAGAATCGACGAACCAGCACCTCTTCCCGAGCCTCGAAGAATATCAATTCGATCGCATGCCCGAGTGCTTTCACGCGCTCAAGGACTCCTACGAGGTCGGAAAAGAACACACGCTCCCTGACATCGATTCCGAGCGCGACATTCTTAATCTCCCCTCCTTGCTGATGACAGAGCTCAACAAAGGTCGGCAGAATGGCGGGAGGCAAATTATCAATGCAGAAATACCCGACGTCCTCAAAGCACTTGAGCGCATGCGACTTCCCTGAGCCGGAAAGACCGCTGATGACAACCAGCTTGAGCGCAGCCATGCCGCCTACCCTTTTTACGGATCGATCAGGACGACTCGATCGCGATCGAGTCGCTGTAGAATCTGCAATTTTCCAGAAGACCGCGCCGTGAAGACCACGAGCGAGCCAGGCAGAGAGTCGAGCCGGCGTTTCGCGTCCTCCAAAGTCAACACCACCTTGGCAGGAGAAACAACTTCGATCTTCTCTTCGTCCTTTTCCTTACGAACAGCCGGGGTTAAAGTCTTACGAGCCGATCTCTTCACCGGTTCTTTATGGTCAGCCTGGCGTTCCTTGTGCTTTCGTATCTGGGTACCCAAGCGACCCACAAGCTGGTCGATCGTCGCGTACATTTCATGGGTCGAAGCTTTTGCCTGAATCCGTCTCCCCTGCATCGCACACACGACCTCCGCATGGTGCTGAAGCTTGCTCACACCCAGAATCACTTCCAGGTGTGTCAGCTTCACGTCGTACCGCACAAGTCGATCAAACCGACTTTCTATATGCGCTCTGAGCGCCGACGTGATCACGAGGTGACGTCCGGTAATTTTCATCGACATGCATCCTTTCAAGCTGGGCAACCTCAGCCCTTCTGCAATTCAACTATGATTGTTAGATCTACGCACCTACAACACCAGAGGAAGCCCTTGATAGGAACCCACGGCATACGCAGCTGGATAGGAAAAGTCTAGCATGCTTCAGAAAACTATGAGGCACACCGACACGGTCAATGATTCACGCGGGTGAGCCACATGAGCAAGACGAGCCCAATAAGTCTTTCTGCGCCTTTTAAAAAAACCGTCTCCGCTGAGTCGCAGAAGGAATATGTTCTTCCGCCCGATATTTCGCCACAGTTCGGCGTGCAATCACAACCTGCTGTGAGAGCAGCCGTGCAGCGATCTCTTCATCTTTCAGAGGGTGACTCGTATCCTCCTCCGCCACCATTTTCCGAATCATCTCTCTCACCGTCACGGACGACATCATGTCAGAAGGCTGATCTGCCCGTTGCAGGCCAGCGTTAAAGAAGAATTTCAGTTCCAACATTCCCTGCGGACAATACATATATTTGTTCGCCGTCACACGACTAATGGTTGATTCATGCATCCCAATATCTTCGGCCACTTGTTTGAGTACTAACGGCTTGAGGTGCTGCACACCTTTTTCAAAAAACTGCTCCTGAAACTTCACGATACTCGACACCACTTTGACAATCGTCTTATTCCGTTGTTCGATACTGCGAATAACCCATTGCGCAGCCCGAAGCTTCTCGTCGAGATAGGCCTTCGTCTCAGCCGATCCGCTCTCTCCAGCCCCCATCAATTGTTTATAGTATGGACTGATTCGCATACGCGGCAGTCCGTCGTCATTCAAGAGCACGACCCACTCCCCCTCATTCTTCTTCACGAACACATCAGGGACAATTGCGTAGTTCTGAGTATTCGTAAACGGTCTCCCTGGCTTTGGCTCAAGCACTTCGATGACTTTTGTTGCTTGGAAAACCTCTTCTACTGTGACACCTAAAGCTTTCGCGATTCTTGCATATTGCCTTTTCTCCAGGTCTTTAAGATGATGCTGGACGATGGCTTCAACAATCGATCCTTTTAACGCTCCTGGCCGAGCCCCTAAGGACCCCATGGGACTCTTCCCTAAATGCCCAATTTGTAACAGTAGGCATTCCACAAGATCTCTGGCCGCCACGCCTGTTGGATCAAAACATTGAACATCTTTCAAGACTGACTCCGCTTCCGTTTCTGTAAAGTCAGTCCCTCCGACCATCTCTGCCAGCGACATACGCAGATACCCATCATCGTCAAGGTTACCAATGATCAATCGCCCAATCTCCTTTGCACGACCCGATAAACCTGAAAACGACAGCTGCCAAAGAAGATGGTCTTCCAGGGACGTGGCTTTCGCCATGGTTTGTTCATAGGACGGAAACTCATCCTGCGAGGATGACTGAGACCCGGATCCACCTCGACGATCGTTGTCAAAGTACTCTTCCCAGCCACCCACTGAAGCTTCATCCGGAGTGTCTCGTTCTTCTGGAGTCGACTCATCTGCATTCGATGGCTCGCTGTTTGCCGACGCCACCGCGTCTTCCGCCTTTTCCTCAGGACTTTCAGCCTCCATATCCTCTGCCTCAGTAGGGAGATCCTCCAAGAGTGGATTTTCCATCAGATGCTGAGTGAGGCTCTGCTGAAGTTCAAGTCTCGACAGCTGCAGCAGCTTAATCGCCTGCTGCAATTGTGGAGTCATGATCAGCTTTTGACTGAGTCGAAGGTCAAGCCTGAGCTTCATGCCCACACACTCTTGATATTCATAACTTGAACCGTTCCCCCAGATAGACAGCGCGTGCGGTCTCACTCTTGACGATCGATTCTGGGGACCCAGCCTCAAGAATCAATCCTTCGTTTATGATGTATGCCCGATCTGTGATAGACAAAGTTTCCTGAACATTGTGATCGGTGATTAAAATACCGATCTCTTTCTCCTTCAATCTGGTAATGATGTGTTGGATATCGGCGACAGCAATCGGGTCGATCCCGGCAAAGGGTTCATCGAGCAGCATGAACGAAGGGTTCGTCGCAAGAGCTCTCGTAATCTCCAATCGCCGACGTTCACCACCAGACAACGCATAGGCCATGCTTGCCCGAATATGGCCAAGATCCAGTTCCTTGAGAAGGGCATCAACCCGGTCGCGACGCTCTTTCCGAGAGTAGTCCAGCATCTCAAGAATAGCCAGAATATTGTCCTCAACGGACAACCGTCGAAACACCGATGATTCTTGCGGAAGATACCCAATTCCTTTGCGCGCGCGTCTATACATTGGCAGATCGGTGATCACCTCTTCCCTGAGCGAGATCGCACCTTCGTCAGGCGGGCACAGGCCGACGATCATGTCAAAAATGGTGGTCTTGCCAGCCCCATTCGGTCCCAGCAAGCCCACGACTTCACCGGCATGGACTTCGATCGAAACACCTTTCACAACCTTGCGGCCGCGAAAACTTTTTACTAATCCTGCCGCACGTAAACAGCCGCCATTCGTCCTCTTCATCGAGAAGCCGGTCGGTGGCGCATTTCCCTGAGCAGCTTCGATCACTTCGCCACCCCTCCATCCGGCTCGATCCGCACATGCGAACCTCCCTCCACGACACTTCGATCCTCTGCCAAGAACATCGTGATTTGTTTTCCGCTGACCCTTGTTCCCTTATCCCAAGCCACCGGGTCACCGGTCAGAACAATCTTATCGCCATCATGGTAGTAAATGGCTTTTTCGCAGGTGGCGCTCCCCGAATCCTTCTCAATTCTCACTCGTCCAGTTGCTTCAATCCTGTTGACCGAACGATTCGACACAGCCGGTATAGCGTCAGACCCTCTCGAAGATGTACTGCCCTTGACAGTCTCATGCCCCTTCTGAGTATCACCAGAGGGTAACTCTTGTGTGCCGAACATCACGACCATGCGATCGGAATAGACCAGCAACGATCCACGAGTCAGTACAACCGCACCTTCAAAGATAGCTTGGCTATCTTGATTTTTTACAGTCATCTTCTTAGCCGTAATGGTGGTACTGACAGTTTGATCGGCGCTGGCTTTGGGAATAGCCGCTTCAGCCGACTCGCTCAATGAAGCCATCCCAAACGGGAACAGATTAAGTAGCAGGAGCCAAATCCACATGCACATCCTCAAGTACTTCAAACTCTTCGCGATCCAAATGTCCCAGCAACCCACGCCCTGTCACCTCTAACCCATGCCCGACGATACGGACAGGATCGTGTGTGCGAATTTCTCTCGTCTGATCGGTCCAAGCAAGATGGTTAGTATAGATGACGTACCCGCTCTCGGTTCGAATCACAAGAGGCTCTGATCGGTTTGCGAGCACGAAGTCCTTCGTCTCCGTATCCAATGTCCCCTCATCTCCAGTCACCGTCAAATCCTTTCCCTGCTTGCCAAACAGTGTAACAGCGACGACTTGAAGTGTCGCCCGCCTGTCCCGTTCAAAAAGCCGTGCCTCTTGTGCCTGCACTTTCCATTGAACGGTATCACCCTTCGTTTGAGTAAATGTAAATTGAGAAATCTTCGCATCAGCTGGATCCATGGAGCCTGGCGCAGCTGTGGTTGGGGCAAGAACCATTGTCGAATTAGTGACGAGCAAATAGACAAGCACACAGGCTAACACCGCACTCAGTGCTAATAAAGCTCCTCGTACCCAGTGTTGCCACACGTTGCCTCTGCTTTCGAATTGAACAGCACGATACTGACTGGCACGATAGTAGCATGAGCTCCATATCATGTAAACGCATGCCGAAACCCCAACATCGTCTACACGCGAGTGATGGAGTCAAATACCCCGCTCGTATGAGCGGGATATCATATAGATCGTTGTGAACGAGATGGGAGTACTAGAAGAACTTGATACTGTATCACAAGCGCACATGACTCTGATGAACAGAAGGCCTAGCTCGAAGCGGGACTCGCAGGAGCCGGTTTACCAGGGGCGTCTTTCTTTACGTGCGCTGTATCTGGACGCGCGACAAGTTCGATCGCGACAAGCTTCGCTGCATCGCCGATCCGCCGCCTCGTCTTCACCATCCTCGTATAGCCACCGGGACGGTCTTTAAATCTAGTTGCCACGTCACTGAATAACTTGGAGACGACTTCCTTGCTTCGGATAAATGCAAGAGCCTGTCGCCGGGCCGGCAATGTCCCCTCCTTGCCGAGTGTAATCATCCTGTCCGTGAACCCTCGAATTTCTTTCGCCTTAGCCTCAGTCGTCTCAATACGCTCATGTTCGAGCAGCGAGGTTACGAGACTTCTGAACAACGCCCATCGATGCTTGGTTTTTCGTCCGAGCTGTCTGCCATTTTTTCTATGACGCACAGGTTCCCTCTTGTTTCGTTACTCGCTCTTCGGACTGGCGCTGATCGGCTGTACGGCATCCAGCTTCACGCCGAGCCCCAGACCCATCTCCGTCAAGATTTCTTTAATTTCGTTGAGCGACTTCTTGCCGAAATTCTTGGTCCTTAGCATCTCTCCTTCGGTCTTCTGAACTAAGTCTGCGATGGTCTTGATGTTCGCATTCTTCAAGCAGTTTGCGGCACGGACCGACAACTCCAGTTCGTTGACGCTGCGGAATAGATGCTTATTGACTTCACGCTGGGCCTCATCGCCCCCAAGGTCAGCGCGTCCCTCCACCCGCTCATCGGGGTTGATAAAGATATCAATATGATCACGCAAAATGCTTGCAGCCGTGGACAAGGCATCTCGAGGAGAGATTGTTCCATCGGTCCAAATTTCCAAGGTCAATTTATCATAGTCGGTCATGCGGCCGACGCGGGCGTTTTCGACGTGAAAGTTCACGCGCTTGATAGGAGAAAATACCGAATCAATTGCGATCACACCAATTGGGAGCCCCTCCTCCTTATTGCGCTCAGCAGGCACGTATCCCCGCCCATGTTTCACCGTCATTTCCATATCGAATGAGGTATCTTTATCCAACGTCGCAATATGGAGATTCGGAGTTAAGATGGTCACATCCCCATCATGAATAATATCGGCCCCTTTTGCTTCACCAGGCCCCTTCTTCTTGAGACGGAGTGTCTTCGGCTTATCCGTATGCACGGCAAGCCGAAGCCCTTTCACATTCAAAATAATGGAGGTGACATCTTCTGTGATGCCCGGAATCGTGGAAAACTCGTGCAGGACCCCCTCGATTTTCACGGTGGTCACTGCCGCACCCGTGAGCGAGGATAACAGCACACGCCGTAACGCGTTGCCGACCGTCGTCCCAAACCCACGCTCGTAGGCCTCTGTCGTAAACCTGCCGAACGTTTGGTTTTGTGTATCTTTGTCGACCTCCACCCGCATCGGGATCTGAAAGTCTTTCATCGCTTTAATCATGACTCCCCCTTCATCTCATCGAGTAACCAACCCCTGATTGGCTTCTGTTTGCCGCAGAGACTAGCTCCCCTTCCCCCTGCTCCGCCTCTATCTTGAATACAACTCCACCACCATCTGCTCGTTGACTGGCAGAGAAATCTGATCTTTTGACGGCAACGCACGTACCATACCTTTAAACGCTGTCTTGTCGAGCTCCAACCACTCAGGAATACCTCGACCATCAACTGAATCTAACGCCGTTTGGATCGAGATCAACGTGCGGCTTCGCTCCCGAATACTAATGACATCACCTGCTTTCACCTGCGCACCGGGCACATTGATCTTCCGGCCATTCATGGTCACATGTCCATGGCTCACGAGCTGTCTGGCTTCTTTTCGTGAGGCACCAAATCCGAGTCGGTATGCCACATTATCCAATCGACATTCTAGCAACCGCAAGAGCACTTCACCGGTAATACCAGACTGTCGTTCTGCACGCTCAAACACACCACGGAACTGGCACTCCATGAGGCCATAAATTCTTCGTAGCTTTTGCTTTTCTCTGAGCTGGGTACTGTACTCCGAATTCCTCGGACGTTTTTGACCATGCTGTCCTGGAGGATAGCTCCGTCGCTCGATGGCACACTTTTCTGTCATACAGCGTGAGCCTTTCAGAAACAATTTCTCACCCTCTCGCCGACACAACCGACAGACGGGGCCGCGATACTTTGCCACTGCTCTACCTCCAGTTACTGGACATCACCACGGTGGTGCGTCCAAGAAATCTTGTGTGTTCGAACCTCTCGATATACGCCACTAGACACGACGCCGCTTAGGTGGACGGCATCCGTTGTGCGGGATTGGGGTCACATCACGAATCATATGGATCCGCAATCCAGCAGCCTGAAGAGATCTGATTGCCGATTCTCGACCCGACCCTGGACCATTCACATAGACATCCACTGTGCGCATCCCACTTTCCATCGCCTTCCGTGCAGCAGCTTCGCCAGCCCGTTGAGCAGCAAATGGCGTACTCTTCCGCGAACCCTTGAATCCCTGGTTTCCTGAACTGGCCCACACAATCGTATTGCCGCTCATGTCGGTGATAGTCACAATCGTATTATTGAAGGACGCCTGGACATGGGCTACCCCGCTCTGCACAATCCGACGCTCTTTCTTCTTTCCTTTTTTGATGCTCATAGAACTCCCTACTCAAGTGACGGCTGTATGCTACGCCGAACGCGCTGGCGGCTTGGGCTTGCTTCCCACACCGGAGCGACGGCCTTTTCTCGTCCGCGCATTGGTTTTAGTCCGCTGACCGCGGACCGGCAACCCTTTCCGATGGCGCAGACCGCGATACGTTCCACTATCAATCAATCGCTTGATATTCATCGAGAAGGTTTTCCTCAGATCACCTTCGACCTGATAGCCCTCCTGAATAATCTCTCGAATCTTGACAATATGCTCTTCGCTCAGATCCTTAACACGAATGGCTCCATCAATCCCAGCCTTGCTCAGGATAGAGAGTGCGGATGCACGTCCCACTCCATAGACGTATGTCAAGCCGATGTCCACGCGCTTCTCCCTCGGCAAATCTACCCCAGAAATACGAGCCATAGTTCCTCCCCTTACTTTCCTTCTATCTTCAGTCTGAGGATGACCTCATCAGCCTCTAATGCGCACGTCCAACGAGGGCCTTCCGAGGCCGCGCGTTGCGCGAGCAGGAGTCTGATGGGGTCATTCTCAGACATCCTACCCTTGTCGCTGCTTGTGGCGCGGATTTTCGCAGAGAATTCGCACCACTCCTTTGCGCCGAACCACCTTACACTTCGCACAGATTGGCTTGACAGACGATCTCACTTTCATAGTCAGTTCACGCTCCTACTTAAACCGATAGGTGATCCGACCGCGAGTCAGATCATAGGGCGACAACTCCACGGTTACCTTGTCGCCAGGAAGAATGCGGATAAAATGCATACGCATTTTGCCTGAAATATGTGCAAGAATCTTGTGGCCATTGTCCAAGGAGACCCGAAACATCGCGTTCGGCAACGTTTCGTTCACCGTGCCTTGTATTTCGATGACATCTTCCTTCGGCACGTATCCCTATCCTTTCTCCCCAACCCACATCACGACGCCTGCGCTCCTTACAGAGACTGACTCAAAATACTGGGTGGCCCACTCGGCTTAATCGCTATTGTATGTTCAAAATGCGCCGAGAGACTCCCGTCTACGGTCACCGCAGTCCACCGATCTTCAAGAACTTTAACGGATGCGCCACCCATATTGACCATCGGTTCGATCGCAAGAACCATCCCGGCCTGCAACCGAGGCCCTTGCCCAGGTTTCCCATAATTCGGCACCTGCGGTTCTTCATGCAACTGCCGGCCGATCCCATGACCGACAAACTCCGTCACAACCGAATATCCAAAAGACTCCACATGCTGCTGAATCGCATGCGAAATATCAGACAACCGGTGCCCTACCACGGCTTGCTTGATTCCTAAATACATGGCTTCTTCGGTAGTTTGAACCAAGCGTGCATTCCGTTCGGTCATCTGCCCCACAGCGACTGTAATCGCCGAATCTCCATAAAATCCTTCGACAATCGCTCCTAGGTCGAGCCCGATGATGTCTCCCTCTTTCAGCACTCGCTTGGAGGGAATCCCATGAACGACCTGTTCATTGACTGAAGCACAGAGCGTCTTAGGATAACTCCGATACCCTTTAAACGCCGGCTTTGCACCCCGTGATCGAATCTCTTCTTCGGCTAAACGATCCAATTCATCTGTCGTGATACCTGGCCTGACGGCTTTTTTCAATATCTGCAGTGTCTCTGCTACCACTCTTGACGCCTGAGCCATCATCGCAATCTCGTCCGGCGTCTTGAGAATGATCATATCGCCTGGTACTGTGCAAGCTCCTGTGCAAGATGTCGAAAGACGACATCCACTCCTCCCGATGCATCCATCGGAAACAATAACCGCCGTTCGTCATAATAGCGGACGAGCGGGGCCGTCTGTTCATCATAGACCTTCAAGCGCGTCTCAATAGCTTCACGACCATCATCGCTACGCTGCACGAGCGGCTCACCACACCGATCGCATATCCCATCCATCTTTGACGGGGCGAAGTCTACATGGAATGTCGCTTGGCATTTTGGACAACTTCGGCGCCCACTCAATCGCCTCACGATATCCTCACGTGAGACCTGAAAACTCACAACCCGATCCAGCGTAATCCCTTTTGACACCAACACGTCCCCCAGTGCTTCCGCCTGCGGAACCGTTCTGGGAAACCCATCCAGAACGAAACCGTTCGCGCAACTTGGGTCAGCTAGTTTCTCCCGTACAAGGCCTATCACCACAGCATCAGGAACCAACCCCCCCTGATCCATGTAGCTCTTTGCCTCCAGACCCAGTATTGTTCGATTGCGAACCGCCTCGCGGAGAAGATCGCCGGTCGAAATCTTCGCCACTTGATACTGCGCCGCTATACGGTCAGCCTGAGTTCCCTTGCCTACTCCTGGTGCGCCAAGAAACACCACGCGCATAGATTCCCCGTTACCCACTCCGCCCACGAAGGGGGGCCATGCCCTTGCCGAGAAACCCTTCGTAATTCCGCATGAGCATATGGGATTCAATTTGTTGTGCCGTATCAAGACCAACACCAATCACAATCAGTAGCGAGGTGCCGCCGAAGTAGAATGGCACATTCAGCTTGTAGATCAATAGCTCAGGAATCACGCAGACGATCGCAAGGTATATCGATCCGGCGAATGTAATCCTTGTGAGGACCTTATAGATATAATCAGAAGTCCTCGTTCCTGGGCGAATTCCTGGAATGAATCCACCGTATTTTTTCATGTTGTCTGCCATATCCACTGGATTTAAGACCACAGCAGTATAAAAGAAACAGAAAAATAGAATAAGGCCGACATACATCAGCGTATAGAGCAACGACCCTGGCGCAAGCTGAGCGCCGAAGGCCTTCACCCAAGGCGTTTCAAAAAATCCGGCAATCGTCGCTGGAAACGCGATAATCGATGAAGCAAAAATAGGTGGGATCACCCCTGCCGTATTGATCTTCAACGGAATATGAGTGCTCTGCCCACCAAACACCCTGCGTCCGATGACCCGCTTTGCATACTGAACCGGCACTTTCCGGCGCCCGCTTTCTAAAAAGACGATGGCAGCCACTACCACGATCATCAGTACCGCAAGGGCGACCAGCAAGATAATGCTGAGTTGCCCGACCTTATATAATTCAAAGGTCTGACCTACGGCGGCAGGCAAACGGGCAACGATCCCCGCAAAAATAATCAGAGAAATACCGTTCCCGATACCTCGCTCAGTAATTTGCTCACCGAGCCACATCAGAAAGCCGGTGCCAGCCGTCAAGGTGATGACCGTCATCAGACGGAATCCCCATCCAGCATTCATCACAAATGCGCCGTTATTCATTTGTTCGAGGCCGATGGCGATCCCGAATCCTTGAATGACCGCAATACCGATTGTTCCGAATCGAGTGTATTGAATAATTTTTTTCCGACCGCGCTCGCCCTCTTTGGCTAACTTCGTGAGATGCGGGACAACCACGGTCAGGAGCTGAAGAATAATCGAGGCGCTGATATACGGCATAATGCCCAGCGCCAAGATCGTCAATCGGGAAAGCGATCCGCCTGAAAAAATATCTAAAAACCCGAGGAGCGCGCCACCTTCCTTTTGTAAAAATTCTGAGAGGGCCTCGCCATTGATCCCAGGCGTAGGAATATGCGCCCCGATCCGATACACCACCAACATCCCCATGGTAAAGAGGATGCGGGTACGTAGCTCGGGAATTTTAAGAATATTCTGAAAACTGGTCAGGAGTCTCTCAAACACCGGGAATGACCTCGACTCTCCCTCCAGCTGCTTGAATCTTTGCTTCTGCAGACTTACTGAACTTGTGCGCCTGCACGACAATCGCCTTGGTAAGATCTCCGTTTCCTAGAATCTTGATCGGCAATGACTTGCGCTTGACCAAGCCGGCATCGACCAATGTTTGTGGCGTAATGGTGCCAGAGACCACCATGTCACCCAAGCTCTTCAGGTTGACAATCGAATACTCCTTACGAAACACATTGGTAAACCCATGCTTCGGCACTCGACGGATGAGGGACATCTGGCCACCTTCAAACCCTCCGGCCTGGCGGCTCCGACCGCCGGATCTGGCCAACAGACCCTTATGCCCCTTTCCCGACGTTTTCCCATGACCAGAACCTGGGCCCCGCCCAATCCGTTTTCGTTTTTTTCTGGATCCTCTTGCAGGACCAAGCTCATGTAAGTTCATTGTGGCTGTACTTCCAATAGATAGCCGACTTTGCCAATCATCCCTCTAACTTGTGGAGTATTGGGACGAGTCACTCGCTGCCTGATCTTCCTCAAGCCAAGGCCACTCAACACAAGCCGATGTTTCTGCGGTGTGCCAATTGGGCTTCGCCGTAACGTGATCACGAACCCCTTTGGGGCAGCCACGGTGGTGTGCACTGTAGACATTAGACTCTCACCCTATTCTGTACCTCACCCACCGCGGTACGACGCCTATTAAGAGCATCTTCAGCATTGCGGAGCTGGCAAAGGCCGTTGAGCGTGGCACGAACCGTATTAAACGGATTTCCACGACCGAGCGTCTTCGCAATGACGTTATGGACGCCGGCAACTTCAACCACCGCACGAACAGCACCTCCGGCTATAATGCCTGCCCCCTTCTTTGCGGGCTTGAGAAGAACATGTTCGGCGCCAAATAACCCGTGCACCTCATGCGCAATCGTCCCGGACGTAAGGGCCACATGCACCAGGTTTTTTTTGGCCTGTTCGACCGCCTTAGAGATTGCGACAGGTACTTCGGCAGCTTTCCCTTTCCCAATTCCAACCCATCCCTGGCCATCCCCGACCACAACCAATGCGCAGAAATTAAAGCGCTTGCCGCCCTTTACGACTTTCGCCACACGGTTGATAAATACAACCTTGTCTTTCAGGCTTAGTTCATCTGGATTAACTCGCACCTATCGTCTCTCCTCTTTATTCCCCTTACTCCCATATCGTAACAGGAGCGAGGTCTGACCTAGAACTGTAACCCGCCTTCACGCGATGCCTCAGCCAATGCTTTGACTCGCCCATGATACATCCGACCGCCACGATCAAAGACCACAGACTGCACCTTAGCGACCTTCGCCCGTTCGGCCAACAGCTTTCCAACAGCCTTTGCGCCATCAATGCTACCAGTAGATTTCACCGCTGCCCGTAACGACTTATCCAGGGAGGATGCGGCAACCAACGTCGCCCCCCGGAGATCATCAATGATCTGAGCATAGATATGAGAGCGACTGCGAAACACATTGAGACGTGGACGTTCAGTCGTTCCGAACACACGCTTTCGCACCCGTTGCTTCCGTCTGGTTAACTGATTTGCTTTATCAGCAATATTCATGCGTCACCCTACTTTCCGGTCTTCCCGGCTTTCTTGCGCAACACTTCCCCGGCATAACGAACGCCTTTTTGTTTATAGACGTCCGGGGGCTTGATGGCCCGCAAGTTCGCCGCCACTTGACCCACCAAACGCTTGTCAGCCCCCTTGATATTTATCAGCGTCTGCTTGTCCACCTTCACATCGATTCCAACTGGAATCGGGTAGGTAACTGGATTGATATACCCCAAATTAAAGCTCATGGTTCGACCCTGCACAGCGACCTTATACCCAACCCCAGTGATTTCCAAGTTGCGCTCATAACCCTTTGTGACACCCTGAACAATGTTATACAGCTCTGCACGGGTCAACCCATGCATGGCGCGGACGTGACGGTCCTCATTTGATCGGTTCACTACAAGCTGCCCGCCTGTAACCGACACTCCCAGACCCGACGATAACGACCAATCAAGCTTCCCAAGCGGCCCTTTCACAGACACAATCGGCCCTGCGACTTTGACATCCACTCCCGCTGGAATTGAGATTGGCTTTTTCCCTATGCGCGACATCGATGCCTCGTTCCTCTAGCCAGCCGTCCAATGACAATCTGGCTTACACTGCCCATTACCATACTGAGCACAAGACTTCTCCGCCCAGTCCAGCGCGGCGAGAGTCTTGATCCGTCATCAGCCCTTTCGAGGTGGACAAAATCGCCATGCCAATGCCGTTCTTGACTCGTGGGATACCTTTGATTCCTACATAGACACGGCGGCCAGGCTTGCTCACCCGCTGCATACCGGTAACCATAGGCTGCCCTTCCGCTACATAGCGCAGCTGCACTTTCAGTACAGGGTGTCCGTCCTCAACCTCAGCCTGAACGCCCTGAATATACCCTTCATGCTGGAGAATGCGAAGGATCTCTCGCTTGAGACGGGAGGCAGGAACGCTGACGATATCGTGGCGCCGCCGAAATCCGTTTTGCAGTCGCACTAATAGGTCGCTAATGGGATCTGTAACCATACCAACCCTTTCACCAACATTCGCCGTATGATCTGATGATACTCATCAGTCCGGTAACCCGGAAAATGGATGCCTTACCAACTCGACTTTCGAACCCCAGGAATCTCACCCTTCAAGCTCAATAACCGGAAGCAGATTCTGCACATACGAAACCGCCGTAAAAATCCCCTCACTCGCCCGCAGATCTCACAGCGGTGATAGTCTCTAACGGGAAATTTTGCCTTGATAGCTGATTTATTTCTAAGCGCTAATCTCGACACCAGCAACTCCTTCGCTAAACATTACGTCCGAAATGGCATTCCTAAGTGCTTTAACAGCGCCCGCCCCTCATCATTGCTTCTCGCGGTCGTGACAATGGTAATGTCCATTCCATGGATTGAGGCGACTTCATCGTATTTAATCTCTGGAAAAATCAACTGTTCTTTGAGGCCAAGCGTATAATTACCTCGACCATCGAAGGATTTTGGCGAGACGCCCCTAAAGTCACGAATCCGTGGCAACGACAGCGTCACAAGCCGGTCAAAGAATTCCCACATCCTGCGGCTCCGCAACGTCACCTTCGTGCCTATCGGCATCCCTTGCCGCAATTTGAATGAAGCAATCGCCTTCTTCGCCTTTGTAATCAGAGGCTTTTGGCCTGTAATTGCGCCCAACTCTGCAGCGGCGCTCTCTAACAACTTCACGTTCTGAATTGCTTCGCCCATGCCTACGTTCAACACAATACGTTCAAGCTTTGGAACCTGCATGATGTTTTTGTAGCTGAACTCTTTCATGAGTGCAGGAACGACTTTCTGCAAGTAGGCTTCGCGCAACCGTGGAGTAAACTTAGACTCGTCACTGCCTTGGTCTACTGCTTGCGGTGCCGACGACCCCTCTTTTTTCTTGGGTACGCGGCGTTCCGACGACTTACTGCCTTTTCCTGATTCAACCTTCGCCATCCGGCGTCCTCACTCCTACTCGACTGAGTCGTTCGATTTTTTGCTGAACCGGACCCGCCGGCCATCATCAAGCGTACGCACACCAAGCCGGGTCGGCTTCTGTGTCACGGGACACAGATACATGACATTGGAGACTGCAAAAGGGGCCTCGCGTTCGAGAATACCGCCTTGCTTGACCTTCTGATTCGGTTTGGTGTGGCGCTTAATCATATTGACCTTTTCAACCACGACCTTGCCCGCTCCAGGATCAACCGAAAGCACTTTCCCCGATTTACCACGATCACGCCCGGCAATCACAACCACGACATCACCCTTACGAATTCGATTCTTTATCAACTCCTGCTTATTCATCGCGCCGTCTCCACCCTCGCTACAACACTTCTGGAGCAAGAGAAATAATCTTCATGAACTTTTTCCACCGCAATTCGCGCGCGATTGGCCCGAAGATACGAGTTCCGACCGGATCACCATCCTTATTGATCAATACGCAGGCATTCCGATCGAACTTGATATAGGAACCATCTTCCCGGCGCACTTCCTTCGTTGTCCGCACCACCACGGCTCGGCTCACATCGCCCTTCTTGACCGTTGCTGCCGGAATAGCTTCCTTGACAGCCACGACAACAATGTCTCCGAGAGAAGCATATCGACGCCTGGTGCCCCCAAGCACATGAAAACACATGGCCTGCTTGGCACCGGAGTTATCAGCCACGTCCATGTAGGTATAACTTTGAATCATAATTCAAGTATTCCCTCTAGCCCTTTACCCAATCACAACCTATTCAGTACGTCCCTTACCCACAACTTCAACCACCCGCATATGCTTGTCCTTACTGATCGGTCTCGTTTCAACCATGCGCACACGGTCGCCGATCTTGCAGGCGTTGTCCTCATCATGGGCCTTGAATTTGGTGACCCGTCGAAGCACTTTCCTATAGAGTGGGTGAATAACCGAACGCTCGATTTCGACAACGACAGTTTTATTCATTTTATTGCTAACCACACGTCCGACCCACTCACGCCGTTTATTTGCTGAGTCGCCCATCTTCAAACCCCTTTCGCCGCGGTCGAGGTTGGGACGGCCTGCACCAGCTCGTGCTGAAGCGTCTTAATCCTGGCAATAGACCGCTTCGTTTTTCGAACTTGCATAGGGTTTTCCAGCCTCCCCGTTCCCAGTTGGAACCGAAGATTGAAGAGTTCTTGCGTAAGCTGCTGTGCCTTCTCTGCCAACTCAGGCTCCGTAAGCCGGCGTAACTCCTTTAAGTCCATGACAATACTCTCCTTGCCCCTACGTCTATTTCAATGAATGCTAAAACTCACCCCGGATCACACACTTAGTGGCAATGGGCAATTTATGTGACGCCAAGCGAAACGCCTCTTTGGCAACCTCCAGCGTCACGCCATCCATCTCATAAAGAATACGGCCAGGTTTGACCACGGCGACCCAGTACTCCGGGTTGCCTTTTCCCTTACCCATTCGAGTCTCAGCTGGCTTCTTGGTAATCGGTTTATCAGGGAAAATTCTCGTCCATACCTGACCACCGCGCTTCACACATCGAGTAATCGCAATGCGTGCCGCCTCGATTTGCCTGCTGGTAATCCACCCTGGCTCAAGCGCCTTGAGCCCAAACTCTCCAAGGGTAATCTGACCACCGCGATAGGCCTTGCCGGTCATACGCCCCTTCATCATTTTACGAAACTTTACTTTCTTTGGTGCTAACACAATCCCCTCTTCAGTTACCCAAGCCTGCGGTCAAATGCTGATTCCTTATTCAGGGGTTGCAATGGAAGTACTTCCCCTTTATAAATCCATGTCTTAATTCCAATTTGCCCCATTGTCGTATGCGCTTCAGCAAATCCGTAGTCGATGTCCGCCCTGAGAGTATGGAGAGGCACACGGCCTTCTCGGTACCACTCTGACCGCGCGATCTCTGCTCCCCCAAGACGGCCCCCCACCATAATCTTGATACCTTGTGCGCCAAGGCGAAGTGCGGACTGCACGCTTCGCTTCATCGCCCGACGAAATGCGACGCGCTTCTCCAACTGAGTCGCGACGTTTTCACACACTAACTGTGCATCTAGTTCCGGTTTCTTAATTTCCTTCACCGTAATATAGACTTGGCCGGAATACGTCTTTTCCAACTCTGCCTTAAGTTTATCGACTTCGGCCCCCTTGCGACCGATAATGATACCGGGGCGCGCGGTGTGAATAATGACGCGTGTCTGGTCTCCGGATCGCTCGATTTCGACCTTGGCCACACCGGCGTGAAAGAGGCGCTGTTTGACCATCTTACGAATCTTGATATCCTGATGGAGTAGCTTTGCATAGTCTTTGCTGGCATACCATCGAGAGGACCACGTCACGTTGTATCCTAGCCGGTATCCGATCGGATGTGTCTTATGCCCCATAACTTCTTACGCCTCGCTCGGATAGTAAATGAGTCCGTTGCCTTATCTACTTCTTTTCTTTCACGCTCGGGGCCGACACCACGACGGTAATGTGACTCATCCGCTTTTGAATCGCATTGGCACGCCCCTGCGATCGAGATCGAAAACGTTTCAACGTTGGCCCACAATCGACAAATGCTTTTGAGACGACCATCGACTCGCTGTCACCCATCTCTTTTTGTTCCGCATTGGCCACAGCAGATCGCAAAATTTTTTCAACGACCTTTGACGCCTGACGCGGCAACCCCCTGAGCATGGCCAAGGCCATAGGCACTTGTTGCCCACGAATCAGATCGACCACCGGACGGGCTTTCCTCGGAGAGACGCGTATGAACCTTAAAACTGCTCGTGCTTCAGCCATAACCAGTCACATCCAATTAGGTGTACCAAAACCGCACGCTACTCTCTTGCCTTACTTAAGAGCGACCGCCTTCTCTGTTCTGGCGTGCCCATGTCCCTTAAAGAACCGAGTTGGAGCAAACTCTCCCAACTTGTGCCCGACCATGTTTTCTGTCACGAAAACCGGGATGAACTTCTTGCCGTTGTGAACTGCGAACGTATGTCCGATCATATCCGGAATGACCGTAGACCGCCGCGACCAGGTCTTAATAATCTTCCGATCTTTATTCTGATTCATCCGCTCCACTTTCTGAAGCAGATGATCGTCAACAAATGCACCTTTACTGACTGACCTCGGCATCGCGTACTCCTACTTACGGCGAGAAATAATGAACTTGTCCGTTGCTTTATTGTTCCGGGTCTTGTAGCCCTTAGTCGGTAATCCCCAGGGTGAAACCGGATGGGGGTTTCCCTGTCCAGATTTTCCTTCACCACCACCATGCGGGTGATCTACTGGATTCATCACCACCCCGCGTACATTCGGACGCCGGCCCAACCAGCGAACCCGTCCCGCCTTCCCCACGTTAATATTCTCATGATCCGTATTGCCAACCTGTCCGACAGTGGCCATGCAGGTCGAAAGGATTCTACGCATTTCACCGGACCTGAGCCGCACCTGCACATAGTCGCCATCACGTCCCATCACTTGAGCCGCACCACCCGCACTCCGAATCAACTGTCCACCTTTGCCTGGCCGCAACTCCACATTATGAATAGTCGTTCCCAGCGGCATGCTTGACAAGGGCAGTGCATTCCCCGTGCGAACTTCAGACCCAACACCTGACTGCACGACATGTCCGACTTCTAAGCCAACCGAGGCCAGAATATAACGCTTCTCACCATCCTTATAATGCACCAAAGCGATTCTAGCTGACCGATTGGGATCGTATTCAAGCGCGGCAATGGTCCCTGGAATTCCCGTCTTATCACGCCGAAAATCGATTTTCCGATAGAGCCGCTTATGTCCTCCCCCGCGGAAACGTACAGTCGTCCTCCCATCATTGTTCCGAGCGCCAGTACTGCGCCGGAATGACGTGAGTGATTTCTCAGGCCTCTTCTTTGATAGCTCCTCGGTCGTCACCGCAGTCATCCCGCGACGTCCCGGGGTCCTCGGCTTGTATACTCTGATTCCCATACTACAGGCATCCTTCCAGCACACCGCGGTCAGACCGGTGCAATGCTTACTACGCGCTCTCGTACAATTCTAACTTCTCGCCTTCCTTCAGCTTGACAAAGGCCTTTTTCCAATCCGATCGCTTTCCAGAGAAACGCCCCAGACGCTTCACCTTTCCGCGAACATTCATCACATTCACGCGCTCCACCTTGACCTTCAACAAGGTTTCGACTGCGTGCTTAATCTGAACACGATTGGCATCAGGATGGACGAGAAAGCCTACCGTATTATTGCTTTCCCTCATCGCGGTGATCTTTTCCGTCAACAAGGGTTGCAATAGAATACTGTGGGGACCCGCCTTCATGACCAGACCTCCTTCACCCGAGTCAACTCACGCTCAAGAATCAGGATCAATTCAGCTCGAACAATGTCATAGACATTCAATCCTTCAGGGCCCACCACACACACGTTAGGAAGATTCGCTGCAGCTTGAGCCAATCCGGCATGTCCAGCACCTGCCACAATCAGGGCATATGTGTCAGCGCCAAAATTCGTCAATGCTTTAGCCAACAGTTTCGTCTTAGGTTGCGCCAACGATAAATTCGACACAATCATCACCTGCCCATCGGCTAACTTTGCCGACAGCGCACTCTGAAGCGCCGCACGGTACTTCCTTTTTGGCATGCTGTAAGAGTAATCACGTGGTTTCGGTCCAAATACCGATCCACCATGCCGCCATACCGGCGAACGAATCGACCCTGCTCGAGCCCGCCCAGTATGCTTTTGCTTCCACGGCTTTTTCCCAGAGCCTGCCACTTCCCCTCGTCGCAATGTCGACGCCGTACCCTGACGTTCACAGGCACGTTGCATGACTACCGCTTCATGAACTAAGGCAGAGTGCGGCTTACAGCCGAACACTTCTTCAGGAAGATCAACAGATCCAACTTTCTGTTTCTTTAAATCAACGACATCAACCGTGGGCATGCCCTACCCCTTCTTCGACTTTTTCACCATGATCAGCCCATTTGCTGCGCCAGGGATGGCTCCTCGAACGAACAGCAAGTTCTCGTCAGGCCTGGATTCAATAACTTTCAATCGTTGAGCCGTAATCCGTTTTGCCCCCATATGCCCAGGCAAAGTCTTCCCTTTCCAGACGCGAGAAGGATACGAACTGGCTCCCATCGAACCAGGATGACGATGGAACATCGATCCGTGAGACTCAGGGCCACCGGCATAATGATGCCGCTTCACTACCCCCTGAAATCCCTTACCCTTCGAGATACCAGTGACATCGACCCAGTCGCCCTTTTTAAAAATATCGACTTTGATGGATTGCCCTACTGCCACCTCACCAACTTTCTTAAACTCTCTCAGGACACGGGTGGCTGGAGCCTCCGTTTTCTTCAGATGTCCCAACTCGCCCTTGGACAACTTACGCTCTTTTACTTCGCCAAAAGACAGCTGGACAGACTCATAGCCATCACGCTCTTTCGTCTTGATTGTGACCACACGGCAAGGGCCTGCTTCAATGACTGTCACAGGGGTGAATCTTGTTTCATCAAATACCTGAGTCATCCCCAGCTTTTTACCCAACAACCCGTTCGTCATGCGTCAAGTTCCTTGTCAGTCATCGACCCTTAGAGCTTAATCTCAACATCCACACCAGCAGCTAAATTCAATTTCATCAGGGAATCCATGGTCTCAGGAGTCGCGTCCATGATATCCATCAAACGTTTGTGCGTTCGGATCTCGAATTGCTCGCGAGCCTTCTTATCTGCATGCGTCGCACTCTGCACCGTGAACTTTTCGATGCGTGTAGGAAGAGGAATAGGGCCCACAATTTTGGCTCCACTCCTGCGGACAGTCTCCACGATTTCAGCCACCGACTGGTCTAAGACGCGGTAATCAAACCCTCGTAACCGAATCCTGATTCTTTGTTCAACCTTAACCATGCATTCCTCTATTCATCCAACTAAACTTTACGCCAGAATTTCAGTAACGACGCCGGAGCCGACCGTCTTGCCCCCCTCGCGCACCGCAAACCGCAACCCCTGATCCATCGCAATCGGGCTGATCAACTCCCCCGTCACACTCACATTGTCCCCCGGCATCACCATCT
>CBDDRW010000021.1:0-66445 GCA_965233175.1 uncultured bacterium | reverse complement strand
TTCGGACCGACCAGTGCGGTTCGGACTGGTCCTTATGGAGCGGGCCATGTTGTCTTGTCAGGGAAGGTTCCCTGCAGTCCTTGTTTCAGTCGAACCTGCCACAATACGGCGCCGTTGGAATGTTTGACAATGGTGTCGCCAGAACAAGTATTGGCAGCGGCTCGAGCACAGCTTTCTCAGCGAATGGCTCCCCAATGAACGTGCTCTTAGTGAGGCCTGACGGAATCGGCGATGAAATTCTGTGCCTGCCGGTCGCGTCCGCACTACGCCGGCTTCTGCCGGGAGCACGGATCACGTTTCTCTCCAGCGAGTATGCAGCCCCGCTCTTGGCGCACCATCCGGATCTCGATGAGGTCTGGACGGTCACTGGCCGGGAATCCCTGCGCGAGTTGAAGGCGTTGTTTTGCCGGGCCGTGGACGCGGTGGTGTTTCTCAAACCGTTTAAACGGTTGATGTGGGCGGCGTTCCTGGCGCGGGTGCCGATTCGAGTGGCGACAGGGTATCGCTGGTATAGTGTGTTGGCAAATCGTCGGATCTATGAACATCGGAAAGATTTTTCCAAACATGAAACGGCGTATAACGTCGGCATGCTTGCAGGGCTTGGATTGCAGCCTGGTCCCGTCTCTCCACCGAGTCTGGTGCTGACGGATGCAGAGCGAGCGTCGGGGCACGAGCGATTACGTAACCTCCCGACCCCAAAGGTCGTACTCCACCCTGGTGGTTTTGCGGCCCGGCGCTGGCGCATTGAACAGTATCATTCGCTCGCAGTCGATTTGACTCGGAAGGGCGTCGGTGTGGTGTTGACGGGAAGCCAGGTGGAAGCAGACATGTTCAACCAGCATAGATTAGGCGACGTGCCAATTCCTGATGCGGTTGTTAATCTCATGGGCCGACTCTCGGTGCGTGAGCTGATGGCGGTAATTGCGGCAAGTCAGGCCGTGGTCTCTGGAGCTACAGGCCCGGCTCATATTGCCGCAGCCTGTGGGGTGCCAAACGTCAGTCTGTTCGATCCACGACGTAATAATCTTCCGACGCGTTGGCAGCCGCTCGGTCGGGGAGTTGTCCTGCGCCCTGATGTGCCGACGTGCGAAAAATGTATTTATGAAGCCTGTCCCTATTGGGACTGTCTCGACCGGCTGACGGTGGAAACGGTCGCGTATCAGGTGATGGAAGTCACGAAACAGCCTGCGCCGCTCAAGGTTGTGCATGTCTAAATTGTCGGTGTACGTCATCGCTTACAATGACGAGCCCAATATGCGGGCCTGTCTGGAGTCGGTGGCAGGCTGGGGCGATGAGTTGATCGTCGTGGATTCCCACAGTACGGATCGGACATCTGCCGTAGCCCGCGAGTTTACGGAGAAGGTCTACCAGATAGATTTTCACGGATTTGGGAGGTTGCGCAACGAGGCGATCGCACGCACGACCCATGAGTGGGTCTTCAGTCTGGATAGTGATGAGCGGATGACGCCCGAGTTGCGGGAAGAGATTCGATTGGTGCTCGACCGAGGGCCGGAAGTGGATGCGTACTTTGTCCCGAGAAAGAACTATTTTTTAGGCCAGTGGATCAAACATTGCGGTTGGTATCCCGATTATCGGCAGCCGCAGTTGTTTCGAAAGGGGCGGTTTCGTTATCGTGAAGAACTGGTCCATGAGAGTTTCGACTGTGACGGGCCGGTTGGGTTTCTCAAAAGCCCCGCGTTGCAGTATCCATTTCGAGACATCAATCACTATGTGGCGAAGCAGGACCGCTATTCCAACCTGATGGCCCGTCGCATGGCCGAGCAGGGCCGTCGGTTCTCTGCCCCTCAACTGATCACCCATCCGCTCGGCGCATTTTTCAAGATGTATGTGCAGCGGGCTGGCTTCCTGGACGGAAAGGCTGGCTTGATTCTTTCCGGACTCTATGCCTATTACACCGTCATGAAGTACGCGAAACTCTGGGAGCTCACGAAATCATGAACCGTGTGTGTCTGGTTTGTCTTGTTCGTTGAGTTGATCCACGTGAGTAACGGAAATAACCAGACTAACCGCGTAACTCTATAAGCTATGAAGGTCAGCGGATTTACATTCGTACGAAACGTGGTGAAGTACGACTATCCAGTCGTGGAGTCGATCCGTTCCATTTTGCCGGTGGTCGATGAGTTCATCGTGAATGTTGGGCGATGCGACGACGGCACGCTTGAACTGATTCGCTCGATCGGCGACCCGAAGATTCGAATCGTGGAGTCGGTTTGGGATGAGACGTTGCGAAAGGATGGGTTAATCTATGCCCAGCAGACTAACATTGCGCTGGCGCATTGTGTAGGAGATTGGGCGTTTTACATTCAGGCCGATGAGGTCGTGCACGAAGACGATTTGCCGATCATCCAGGATGCGATGCGCCGCCATCTCGGCAATCTCGAAGTTAAAGGGCTCCTGTTTCGGTATCTGCATTTTATCGCAGACTATTGGTCGACGAATCCTTGGTTCTACCACAAAGCTGTGCGGATCATCAGGAACAACGGCGAGGTGGAGTCATGCGGGGATGCTGTTGGGTTCCATCTCAAGGCGACGCAGCAGTATCTCCAAAGCGGGCCGAAGGAATGGATTACCCCATCGGGAGGGCGAGTTTTTCACTATGGGTGGGTGAAAGACCCCAAGACGATGCTGGAGAAAAAACGGGAACAAGTAGCGGTTTATCATGGAGAAGGCCATGTTCCTGCCGCAGAAGCCAAGCAGCTCGCTCACGACAGTTTCCAGTTTGAGGACTATGGCGTGTTAAAGGAATTCGGTGGATCGCATCCAGTGGTGATGGCGAATCGTCTCCGATCCTCCCGGCGCTGGGGAGCTCGGCGCAATCGCTGGCTGAATCTCCAGTTTTATCGGGAAATATTTCGGCGCGGCTTTCGAGGGTAACATGAGTGGTTGGGTGAGTGTCATGCATGCTGTTAGCCCGCAATACTCATGAGAGTTTGTGACAAAACTGCTGAGACGCCAAGCGAGACGGGCGTGAGGAACCGCCAAAGGACGAAGGCATACTTGAACAGTATAGCGACCGACTGAGTGGCGAGCCCACTCGTCGTGAAGCTTGTCGTAGCGGCGTGTATCGGTGGTTGCAGCAGAAGTCTTCGTGAATAATGTGGGCTAGGTAATCATCTTTACAATATTTCACAGAGGAAGCGATATGCCTCAAACGATTTCCTGCGCGATTGTCGTATTCAATGAAGAACGGAACATTCGCGACGCTCTCGACTCGGTAGCGTGGATGGATGAAATCATCGCAGTCGATTCCTATAGCACGGACAATACCGTTGAGATTTGCCGGGGGTTTACGCCGCATGTCTTCCAGCGCAAGTGGAATGGTTTTGGTGAACAAAAAAACTCCGCGATCGATCGTGCCACAACAGATTGGGTTTTTATTCTGGATGCCGATGAGCGAGTCAGTCACGATCTGCGCGCAGAAATCCAACGCGTGTTAGAGGCTTCCGGTCAAGCAGGTCCGGTGGCCTATTCGCTTCCGAGGAAGAATTATTATTATGGGAAGTGGATTCGGTGGGGAGGGATATACCCAGACTATCAACTTAGATTGTTCCGACGTGGCGTCGGTCGATTAGATGCCAGCGAGCCCCACAACCGGTTTGTGTTTGAGGGACTGCACGGATATCTGACCAATGCGCTAGATCATTACACGGAACGGACGATCGAAGACCACTTCAAGAAGTTCAATAACTTTACGACATTGGCAGCGAGAGAGCGCGGGAAAACAAAGAAGACAGTTCGATGGACGGATCTGACAGTGCGCCCGTTGTTTACCTTTTGGAAATATTATTTCAGAAGGCAGGGGTTTCGCGATGGAGTGCACGGACTCATTATCTGTGTGTTCGCCAGCATGTATACCTTTGTGAAATATGCCAAACTGTGGGATGCAACCAGGCAGGCCCCCACTCACCCGGATGTCAGGTAGTGCGTACGCGAAGACTAGTCGGTGTAACCACCCGTATTTACCTTTCATGCAAGGCTCGGATGTACTGGCTCCACCCTCCATTGATGGAATCATAATCGCTAAGAGAACATGTGAGTCCACACTCATCCTCCTTTGACGAATTCAATCGTAGTCTATGGATTGTATAGTTCAGACCAAAAAAATATGAAGATCGTGATTGCTGCCTGGCACCTTCGGGACTCCAACGTTGGCCTCGGACGCTACGCGAACGGACTCATTGAGACGCTTGGTCGAGTAGATACGACAAACCAGTATGAGATTCTGATGCCGGATGATGCCTCTAAGTTTCCCGTCATGGAAAACATCCGTTACCATGTTATTCGAATTCCATTCTTTCGCAGGCGAATGTGGGAGCAGATCGCGCCAAACTTAGTAGGCCCGTATGACGTGTTGCATTTTCCTTACGATTCGTGCGTAGCCTGGAAACGAGGAAAGCTTATTGTGACGATTCA
Organism: uncultured bacterium; assembly: GCA_965233175.1. Classification (GTDB taxonomy): domain Bacteria; phylum Nitrospirota; class Nitrospiria; order Nitrospirales; family Nitrospiraceae; genus Palsa-1315. The sequence goes on along the minus strand of CBDDRW010000021.1, from coordinate 62,011 downwards.
TGATGTGAAACCTCTGCTGTTCGGTTTGAACAACCGGAAACGAAATCTCAATACAATGATCGAGAGCATGGTGATTCCGAAGCAGAATATGCAGGTGGATCATGTTGTGACAGTTTCTCAGTGGTCCAAACGTGATATTACTCGGCATCTACATCTTCCTCAGGATCACGTGAGTGTGGTGCCTCCTGGTGTGGATCGAATTCATTTTCGGCCCCTCGACGCCGAAAAACGCGTCCGATCAAAGAAACCCTATGTGTTAAGCGTGGCCGGTTCTGACCCAACGAAAAACGTGGAAACACTCGTTGAGGCATTTGCCAAGCTTCCTACCCAGATTCGCGAAAGCCATAATCTGGTCTTGGCAGGAGACTTGAGAAAGGTGTCTGAAGTCCATGCACGTGTACGTCAGCTTAATCTTCAGTCGCAGACTGTGTTCCCAGGCATAGTAGCGGAAGATCAGTTGGTCGCCCTTTATCAGAATGCCGCAGTGTTCGTGTTTCCTTCTCGATATGAAGGATTCGGGTTGCCTGTTCTCGAAGCCATGGCGTGTGGATGCCCTGTGATTTCTTCCAATGCCGCCTCACTACCGGAAGTATTCGGAGATGCTGCGCTTTCTGCAGATCCGACAGATGCAGCCGCATTTGCCAATCATATGGAGCGGGTGCTTACGGATATTGGATTCCGGGAAGAACTCAGTCGAAATGGTTTAACCCGTGCGTCACAGTTTTCCTGGGAACACACTGCACGTGAGATGGTTAAGGTATATACCAAAGTCGGGAGTGCCTAAGTCGGTCGGCGAGCCAAGCGTGAGGTTTATTGATGTGTATATGGGAAAGAATCGAGAAACCGGCAACATGACAGGATGGAGATGAGAATCGGTTTCGATGCCAATCCCATGGTGGGCGATATGGGTGGAGTAGGGTGGCACAGTTATCATCTACTCCGCACAATGCTGGCGCAGAAAAATGGAATTGACTTTGTGGCCTATGCGAGGCCTGGCGCTGACCAACCTGACACTGTGGGAGCCTGGCAGGGTGTCGAGCGGCTGGGGTGGATGAACTCAAGCAAATGGGGTATGGCAAAACGGGGCTCGTCCGATCACTTGGATCTTTACCATGGCACGAATTTCAAAATGCAGACCGTTGGGCGCTATGGAGGGATCGTGACCATTCATGATCTGTGGCTGGATCGCCATCCCGAGTACTCGAAGAAGATGTTGGGTCAATGGCCCTCGTCGTTCAAGACCAGACAGACCGCGCTACGGGCCAGAAAAACCATTACGGTGTCCGAGTTTTCCGCTCGAGAGCTCATGGATCTCTATGGTTTGAAGCGCGAGCACATCAGAGTCATTCCCAACGGAGTGTCGGAGGATTTTTCGCCACGTCGCGACGAGCAGGCGATGGCGGAGTTGCGAAAACGGATTGGTCTCACGGCTGAGCACTATATCTTATTTATTGGCGGGGCAGATCCTCGCAAGAATCACCAGATATTTCTTGAGGCGGCGGAGAGGGTTCGGAAGAAACTGGGGCCGAGGATGGTGGTCCTTGTCGGCTCGCCAATCCATCCGTTCGGGAACTATGAAGAGACGGCCCGAAGGCGCAGTTTGACGGACAAGGTGCTCTGCCCGGGCCGGTTGTCCATGAGCGATCTGCAATTATTGTATTCCTCCACCGATCTGTTTGTTTTCCCTTCGTTGTACGAAGGGTTCGGGATGCCGGTGTTGGAAGCGATGGCCTGCGGTGCGCCGGTGCTTACGTCTGATTCGACTGCATTAGCTGAAGTGGCGGGCGGTGCGGCGGTGTTAATTGATCCTCAAGACGCGCGGGCCCTGGGAGAGGCGATGGTTCGTGCGCTTGAGGATGAGCCGCTTCGAGCCGACTTGAAGGTGAAAGGATTTGCGCGAGCCAAGCAGTTCTCCTGGGAGCAGGTTGCAGCAAAGACCATGGCGCTGTATCGGGAGTTGTGTGATGGGAAAAGTTCATTGCCATGAGCGGTCAGTTCTTGTTTCTGGCTCAGCTATAGGCCATCAGATCTCTCTCATGAAAAACGTCCTCATCATCAAGCTCCGCTACATCGGCGACGTCTTATTGGCGACGCCGACTGTGCGGGCGATCAAAGCGGCGCAACCCAATCTGAGGCTCACGATGATGGTCAATCGCGGGACGGAAGATGTGTTATCAGGAAACCCAGACCTGGATGAGATCATCGTTCTCGACAAAGAATCTCTGACGGCCCAATCGCGCCTCATCGCCGGACTGCGCCATCGGGATTTCGATACGGTGATTGATTTGACGGATGGAGACCGGTCGGCATTTCTGAGTTGGGTCAGTGGGGCGCCGGTTCGGATTGGATTCAACAATGAGCATCGTTGGCGAGGGAAATACTACACACAAGTGGTTCAGCCCGGAGGGGACGAGCGGCATCGGATCGATCGCGATCTGGAAGCCCTAAAACCCATCGGCATTCAAGCCGTCTCAGTGAATCCGCAACTGTGGCTGACGCCGGGAGAGGAGAATAGTGCGGATCAACTGCTGAATCAATTGGGCGTCCTGAGATCGCGGCCTTATGTGATACTGCAACCCGGCGCACGCTATTGGTTTAAGGCTTGGCCTCCGGAGCGGTACGCGGAGCTGGCCGATCAACTTACAGCTCAGAGTGATTGCCAGGTGTTGATCGGAGGCAGCGATCACGACATTGATCTAGCACAACAGATTCTTCATATGGCGAAGAAGAATAGCCCCGTCATCATGGCCGGGCGGACAACCATTAAACAATTTGCGGCAATTGCCAAACAATCAGCGCTATTCGTCGGAAGCGATAGCGGCGCCATGCACATTGCCTCTGCCATGGGCACGCCGGTAGTGGCGTTGTTCGGTCCGTCGAATCCACGCGAGTGGGGGCCTCGTGGTGGTCCTATGGAGGTGCTTTACAAGGGACTCGACTGTCGCGTCTGTTTTCACCCGACCTGTGAACGGGGCGAGCTGAATTGCATGCGACAAATCTCAGTTGATGAGGTATTTGAGGCTGTCACGAAAGTGGTTGGGCCGGAATTGCCGGCCATTTCGCGTCTTGGGGGTTCGATCTGATATCGGAGAGGAGGAGCCTATGGATGTGAGGAGGTTTGTCGAAACGGTTGTGCTCCAGTGGGAGCATATGGAAAATCCGACTTTTCCTAAGGATCGCAAGCTTCAGTGGATCACGGAGAGCCACCGGGGAATGGCGACGGAAAACACTGGGTGCCTGCTCAACCACGCCGTGTCTCTGATGGAACCGGACGAATGCTATCTCGAAGTCGGAACCTGGAAGGGGCGAACGCTTCGGTACGCCATGGAAGGGCACCCCGAAAGGGAATTTTTTGCAATAGACAATTTCTCGGACTTTACGAAACCTCCGCGGTGGTATCGCCCCTTCTCGCAGCCCGAACCGCAGCGGTCGTTGAATAAGATGCTGCACCGCGCAAAGAGAACCTACCGCGTCACTTTTATAGAGGGAGATTTCAGGAAGTTGTTGCCGATGTTTCATCGGACCGTCGGCGTCTATTTCTACGACGGTGGGCACACATACAAGGATCAGTATGATGGTCTGGAGTTGGCGTTGCCCTTCATGGCGTCGCAAAGTCTGATCGTTGTCGATGATACCAACCCTTTCGAAGAGGGCATCAACGGTAGCGAGGCTAGGGTCGCCAATGACGACTGGCTTGCCAAGCACGGAGAATGGAAACTTTTGTTCGACTTCCTTTCCCCCAGGCGCGATCACGGGTGGCATAACGGCATTCAAGTCATCGGCCGATTCCGCTCCTGAATACAGAGGATCATGAGATGATGGTAGAGAAACCGCGATCACATAGGATGATCGATCTCGGGTGCGGGCCCAACAAGGTTCGCGGGGCGTTCGGTGTGGATGTACGGTCCGTATCGGGGGTCGATCTTGTCTGTGACATCGAACAGACCTTGCCCTTCAAGGCATCGTCGGTTGAGGTGGTATGGTTGCGGCACGTTATCGAACATGTTCGGGACCTGATCGGGCTGATGGAAGAGGTGTATAGAATCAGCCGGCACGGAGCGGCGGTCGAGGTCGTTGTCCCGTATTACACATCGCGGGGAGCCTTCCGAGACCCTACACATGTCCGCTATATTACAGAAGATACGTTTCAATATTTCGAGGTTCCAACCGATTACGGAATACGCACCAATTTCAAGATTGAGAAGATTACGTATGATGTACGAAAACCCTTCCGATGGTTGCCCGCATACCTGCAGAAACGATGTCGGCGCTATCTCTGGAATGTTGTCGATAACATGTCTGTCACACTTCGTGTTGTGAAGGATTGAGGCGAAGTGGGAGCGAGTAGAGCTGCGGTATTGAATCTCGTTTGAGATTCGCCAAAAAAGATGCACATTCTCTACCTTACAGATTCGGGTTCTGACTATCTTGCTGATCTCGTCTATGTGGGTCTCTGTAGAACTCTTGGTTGCGAGCAGGTGATTGATTATCCATATAAGGCGCTATACCACGATCCCCTGCGCCGGGTTCATCATGTTCCACAAGTTCTTGGACGCCTCTATGAAGAGGCGGATGTCGCTGCTTTATTGCGGGACCAGTGGTTTGATCTTGCCGTTCTGTCTTCACCGAGGTACGGGACTATAGCGGCTTGGGAGTCGCTTTTGAAATACGGGCCGATGCCTCCCCTTGTCCTAATCGATGGCGAGGATGATGCACTGCTCCGGCGCGAGGTGTTTCATCGGTATCAATGCGCGCTCTATTTCAAACGTGAGTATCGCGCTCATTCTAACGGGGGAGTTCGTGGACGGCTTGAGTGGAGCACATGGGGAGCGGACGCCACACTTTCTCAACGAGCCTATCCTCTTCCGTTTGCCGCTGTACTGGAGACGATCCCGACTGTTCCAGTTCTTCAGCGGGAGATCGACGTGTCTTATGCTGGCAGGATCTCTCATCCCAAGCGTAGGAAAGCTGTTGAGATGCTAAGCCAGGCGCCTGGGGTTAAATTTCAAGGGGCAATTTACGCGGAGGCGAACGATCGCCAGTCGAAGTTTTTGAGCGGATTGCCTCGATTCTTGATAAAACTTACAGGAGATCCTGTTGTCACGGTTGCTCAAAAGGGAGTAAAGTTATCGCAAGTCGAATACCATACGTTATTCGGACGATCTAAAATGGCATTGTCGATTCGAGGCGGCGGATTCGACACCCTTCGGTATTGGGAGATCGTCGCTTCTGGAACGTTGCTCCTTTCGGAACAGCCAGACATCGAGATTCCCAACAATTTTGTGCATGGCAAACATGCCCTTTTCTTTCGGCCTGATCTGAGTGACCTGGTTGATCTGGTTCGAATCTATGCAAGGGATCCGCAAGGGTGCGCGACAATCGCGGCAGAGGGGTACAAACATTTGCTGCAATACCATACCTGCGAACGGAGAGCTGAGTATTTCTTAGGAATCTGCCGCAGGGCGATCTAAAGCGGTACATCGAGTTGTAAAGTAAACCGGCATAATTATTAGCGGCCAATCTCCCCGTTGTTAGGGAAGGGGAACATTCCATGAGTGCACCATGTCCACAAAACAAGTGAGTCTTGTGATCCCCGTGTATAACCAGCTGGACTATACTCGGCAGTGCCTCGATTCCATTGCACGGTGCACCGACCAGCCCTATGAACTCATCATCGTGGACAATGCATCGACCGATGGGACGCAGGAGTTTCTTCGCAGTGTGAAGGCGACCATCATTGCAAATCAACACAATCTCGGTTGCGCCAAAGCGTGGAATCAAGGCGTGCGTGCCAGCCATGGCGATATTATCGGTATTCTGAATAACGATATTGTCGTCACGAAGGGATGGATCGAGGGTTTGCTGAAATTTATGGAGAAGACGAGTCACGGGATCGTGAGCCCTGCTGCACGCGAGGGACACTTGAAGTACGATTTGGACGCCTACGCCATTGAGTTTACGCGATCATGCAAAGAAGCCACGCGGGCAGAATTATATGGAGCTTGTCTGGTGATCAAGCGGGACGTGTTCGATCGTGTCGGTCTGTTCGACGAGGAGTTTGCCTACGGGGGCTGCGAAGACATCGACTTCTGTTGGCGCGCACGGGCAGCCGGGTTCTCGGTCGGCATGACTGGAGCTGTGCTCATTCATCATTTTAGCATGGTGACGCAGGATGCCATCAAGCGATCCGAAACGAAGGCCTACCCCGACCGGAATCTTGCTCATTTCAAAAAGAAGTGGAATCGAACCGTCCGAGGCAGCTGGGTTGAACGGCGGTGGACGAACCTAAAGAACAAATGGATCAGACGGTATGAGCGTTTTAGATATGGGCATACTTTGGTCGAGAAGTGAGACGGATGATAAGGACGATGATTGGGTTCCCGCCCATCTAGCCTGCGTGTTCGAGTCGCCCATAGTCTACACCTGCTTCTTTTAGGTGTTCCTTCTTCGTAGCCGCTGTCTTTTCTGATAGTCATTCAGTGTTGTCCAATTTACCCAAGCTCCATGAGGGCGATAGTTTTGCTTGATTCGCAATAGCTTGTATGTTCATATCCTGAACGTAACCCTCTGTGGGGGGTGGATCAATGAACGTGCGAGGTCAACGGGATCTCCTTTTGCTTTCCGAAGTCGAGCGCGACGCTGGCGTTACGCAGCGATCGCTATCGACAAAACTTGGTGTCGCGCTGGGCCTGACCAATCTCTATCTCAAGCGTCTGGCCCGCAAGGGCTACATTAAGGTCACGACCATTCCGCATAGTCGAATCAGGTATCTTTTGACGCCACAGGGCTTTTCGGAAAAGTCACGGCTGACTTATCTCTACATGCAATACTCACTCTTGCAGTACCGGGACATGCGTACTCGGTTAAAAGAAATGATGTCGACGTTCGATAGTACTCATGGCCAACGGGTGGTGATTTATGGAACGACCGCGTTGGCCGAATTGACCTATCTGTCCCTTCGAGAAATGAATATCGACTGTGTGGGATTCATAGATGAAAGCTCGCGTGAGTCATTTCTTTCTTGCCCGCTCTCTTCGCCGGAAAGGATCGCCGGCTGGCATTTTGATCATGTGTTGATCACAGATCTCGAATGTGCGGCAGCCTGTGAAGAACAGTTGGTCGGGTCAGGGGTGCCCCGGGAAAAAGTCCTACGGCTCGGCCTGCCAAAATGAGGCCTGGCGCTTCCGCGCATGCTCGACATCGTATGCGGGGCGATCGGGATTTGTAAGTGAAAGGGCGGAGCTGTGCCGAAAACGGTTTATTTGATCGAAGAGGTTCGTTTGGTTTGTCTACTTGGAAGAACGGGTGATTTGAATAGCCAATCGAATTGCCACGAAGCCATCGAACAGAGTTCTGCGTGGAAACGAGATGCGCGTCGTCTCTCTAATCAGATTCAGAGGGCCACGGGTTCGGTCATGGCTAATATCGCTGAAGGGTTTGTACGTCGCTCGAGCAAAAAGTTCGTGCAGTTTCTGCTCATCGCCATGTCCTAACCAGTCGAAGTTCAAAGCCATCTGTCTATCGCGGTGGACCAAGGATATGCATCCAAGGACATGTGAGTCGATATACGCGCGGCTGATAAAATGGATTAATCATCTCTGGTCTCATTCAATACCTGTGTGCCAAACACACCAAATCAACTAGATGAACCAGACAGACCAAATAAACGAGACAAACGCTCTTCATTGGTATGCCCTTCGGACACGATCCCGTCACGAAAAGCTTGTGCGTGAACAGCTCGCCAATCAAGGCATCGAGCCGCTATTGCCCACGGTCAAGCGCCTGAGTCAATGGAAGGATCGAAAGAAAGAAATCGAAGTCCCGCTCTTTTCAGGGTATTGTTTTGTCCGCTTTGCATCGGAGCAAAAGCTGCCGGTACTCAAGACGATCGGCGTGGTCGATATTGTTGGGGCCAGTCATTGTCCGGAAACGATTCCAGACGAGGAGATTGCGGCGATCAAGACGTTAATGACCAGTGTGCTCCCTTATGATCCGCATCCGTATCTGCACGAAGGCATGCAAGTGGAAGTGGTCCGGGGCCCGCTACAAGGAGTTCACGGAATTCTCTTGCGCAAAGACAATCGTCATCGTCTCGTGTTGGGTGTCCGGCTTATTCAGCAAGCCGCAGCGGTGAAGATCGATGTAAGTGATGTCGTGCCGGTCTAGCTAGACACTGAAAAAAGTCTCTTTCTCACCCGCCAAACTTGGTGTACCACGACGCACCTTTTGCCAAGAGGTGTTCTCGCTTTATTCAGAGGCTCCACGTGCTGAACAGAGCGCGCACCGCCTCTTCGTGGGCTGCGGCCTTGCTGGACGAGCATTGGCATCCTGCTGCTGGGGGTTTTCCCAATGCTTTATCTTGAAAACGTTTGATACTTTTTTGATAAGGCACTCCGGGTCGTGCAGTCTGGAGGCTGCGGTGCGTTGAAGGCGGGGTTGTGTATCGAAGGCAACCGGCGGATGCGCGAGAATTACCAGATTAAGGGGATCCCGCTGAACGAAAATGGGAAAGTCATTGACGCGCGAACGAATGCACGCATTTGAGCCGCACACTTCTTGATAGGGGAGAGGGACTATGCTAAAAGACCCCTCGTTTGTCTAAAGGTTTAGGAGGAAGCACGAAGTGTCTCATGCCAAGCTGTATCTCACCGAGGCCGCTCAGATCACTGAGCGCATTGACTATGAAATGATCGAGCGAATCGCTGAAGGCCTTGCTGATCTGCGCGATCGGGGCGGTCGACTGTTTCTCCTAGGAGTCGGTGGAAGCGCTGCTAATTGCAGCCATGCCGTGAATGACTTCCGGAAGTTGTGCGGCATTGAAGCGTATACGCCGGTGGACAATGTCTCGGAACTCACCGCACGTACCAATGATGAAGGGTGGGACACGGTCTTCGCGGGCTGGTTGAAGGTTAGTCGCGCATGCAGCGACGATGCCGTGCTGATATTTTCCGTGGGCGGTGGCGACATGGAAAAGAATATCAGCGCAAATCTCGTCCGCGCTCTCGACGAAGCGAAACGACGAGGACTGAGAATCTTTGGCGTCGTGGGCCGGCAGGGAGGGTATACCAAACAAGTGGGAGATGCGGTGGTTGTCGTCCCCACCATCAACGCCGCGCACGTGACACCGCACACTGAAGCCTTTCAGGCGGTTGTGTGGCACTGCCTGGTGTCTCATCCCAAGCTGCAGATCGCCGGGACAAAGTGGGAGAACACCCTCATGGCATCTCCGGTTTGAGGGCATGCTATGCGCCGTGTTTCTTGACCGTGATGGAGTTATTAACCGGGCAATGGTGCGTGAGGGGAAGCCGTATCCGCCAGCCACGTTGGCAGAGTTCGAAATCTTGCCTGGCGTCCTCGACGCTCTGCGCGAACTCAATGAAGCTGGATTCTTACTTATTGTTGTGACCAACCAACCTGATGTGGCACGAGGTCTTCAGCAGCGTGAAATTGTTGAAGCGATGCATCAGCGATTACGGAAAGAGCTTCCGCTTGACGATATTAAAGTCTGCTACGAAGTGGAAAGCCCGACCAGCCTATGCTACAAACCCAAGCCGGGAATGCTGTTAGAAGCTGCACGGGAACGAGACATCGACCTCTCTCGAAGCTATATGATTGGGGATCGGTGGCGCGATGTCGGATGTGGCGTGGCCGCCGGCTGTTTCACCATCTTTATTGATCGAGGCTACTCAGAAACCCTGCGGGATGCGCCGGATGTTACCTGTACAGATCTGGTGCAAGCATCAGCCTTTATTCTTCGCCATTCCAATCTTGAACCCACAGAGAGGAGAGCTTGATGGCTACACTGAGTGATCTGAAAATCAAGATTTTTGCCGATGGTGCAGACCTTGAGGGGATCAGGGCAATGTATGCCAAACCCTGGATTAAAGGATTTACCACGAATCCCACCTTGATGCGCAAAGTCGGCATTGCCGACTACAAGTCCTTCGCATCAGAAGTGCTGTGCGAGGTGCCGGATCTTCCGGTATCGTTTGAGGTGTTTGCCGACGAGTTTGACGAGATGGAGACACAAGCGCTGGAAATAGCCTCGTGGGGATCCAACGTCAACGTCAAAATTCCCGTCACCAACACGAAACGTCAATTTGCCGGCCCGCTTATTCGCCGCCTGTCCGAGGCTGGAGTCCAACTCAATGTCACTGCGGTGATGACAGTGGAGCAAGTGAAAGCCATTACGGATGCCTTCGCGGACTGCACGCCGGCCATTATTTCGGTGTTTGCCGGGCGGATTGCGGATACCGGTGTTGATCCGGTGCCAGTCATGCGCGAGGCGCTCAGGATTATGCAAGCGAAGCCGAATGCTGAGCTCATATGGGCCAGCCCACGTGAGGTGTTGAATATCATTCAGGCCGACGAGGTCGGCTGTCACATCATCACCGCGACAAACGATATCCTCAATAAACTTCCTCTATTGGGGAAAGACCATGCTGCCTATTCGCTCGATACGGTGGTGATGTTCCATCGCGACGCCTCGGCCGCCGGATACACCATTCCTGTGTGCGTCCCGAGTCGTTACCATATGGCTGGGCTTGAGAAAATTATTCAGGAGTCATGATGATAAAGAATGTGTTGGTTACTGGGGGTGCCGGCTATGTTGGCACACTCTTGGTCCCGCAGTTGCTGGCGGCCGGCTACAATGTGACGGTGTACGACATCATGTATTACGGATGCGAACTGAAACCCCAGCCGCACCTCACGATTATCGAAGGGGATATTCGCGATACCACGAAATTGCGGGATGCGTGCGGGGGTGTCGATGCGGTGATCCACTTGGCGTGTATTTCCAACGATGCCGGCTTTGAATTGGATGAGAAGCTCAGCGAAGAAATTAATTACAAGTGTTTCGAGCCGATGGTGATGGCTGCCAAAGAGCAAGGGGTCAAGCGGTTTATTTATGCCTCCTCGTCCTCGGTCTATGGCTATTCCGAGTCTCCAAGAGTGACGGAGGAACATCCGCTTGTCCCCCTGACGCTCTATAACAAGTTCAAGGGCTTGTGTGAGCCGTTGCTCTTCAAGCACCAGTCTAAGGACTTTGTCTGCGTCGTGATTCGGCCAGCCACCGTCTGTGGATATAGCCCGCGCCAGCGTTTGGATCTGTCGGTCAACATCCTGACCAACCACGCCGTCAATAATAATAAGATCACCGTGTTCGGCGGGGAACAACAGCGCCCTAACCTGCATATTCAAGATATGTGCGATCTCTATACGCTGTTGCTGGAACTCCCTGACGAAAAGATTGCCGGTGAGACCTTCAACGCTGGGTATCAAAACCAGAGCATCATGGAGATCGCCACGATTGTCAAACATGTCACCCAGGAAGAATTTACGGAGAAAGGCGAGATCCCTATCGCGACCACTCCCTCGAACGACAACCGGTCCTACCGGATCACGTCCGACAAGATTGCTGCGAAACTGGGGTTCACGCCAAAACGTACGATCGAGGACGCCGTTCGAGATCTGTGCCGGGCATTCCGTGCAGAGAAACTCCCCCACAGCATGACTGACGACCGTTACTACAACGTGAAAGTCCTCAAGAAAATTCGGGCGTCCTAATGAACAGTCGTCCTCTTGCCGTCGTCACCGGTGGCGCTGGATTCATCGGGAGTCACATGGTCGACCTTTTGGTCGATCAAGGATTCCGGGTGCACGTGATCGACAGCCTAATCGGTGGGCGAGCGACGAATCTGGCGCAACATCGGGCGAACCCAGATGTGGTGCTTGATGAGCGGGATGTTCGCACGCTGGCTTCCACAGATGAATTGTTTACTGACGTCAAGTTTGTTTTTCATTATGCCGGCATCGGCGACATTGTGCCATCTATCGAACAGCCGACTGATTACATGTCGGCGAATGTTCAGGGCACCGTGCATGTGCTGGAGGCAGCTCGTTATGCCCGAGCGCAGAAGGTTGTGTATGCCGCCTCCTCATCCTGTTATGGCTTGGCACTCGTTCCCACCAGAGAAGACCATCCAATCGCACCGCAGTATCCGTACGCACTCAGTAAATATATGGGCGAACAAGCCGTGCTGCATTGGCACCACGTCTATGGTCTTCCGGTCAACGTGATTCGCATTTTCAATGCCTACGGGACGCGTTCGCGCACGTCTGGTGCCTACGGCGCCGTGTTCGGCGTGTTTCTTCGTCAGAAACTCGCAGAGAAACCGTTCACTGTCGTCGGAGACGGAACTCAGAAGCGCGACTTTCTCTATGTGACGGATGTGGCGAGAGCCTTTTTCGCGGCTGCAGGGACGGACAAAGCGGGAGAGATCTGGAACCTCGGCGCCGGCAATCCGCAGTCTGTTAATCGGCTCGTTGAACTGTTGGGAGGACCGGTGGTGCACATTCCAAAACGCCCTGGAGAGCCGGACTGCACGTGGGCGGATATCACGAAGATCGGACGCGATCTTGGATGGTCGCCGAGCATCTCATTCGAAGAAGGTGTGGGCCGTATTATCGACAATATTGATTATTGGCGAGAGGCGCCGCTATGGGATCCGGATTCAATCGCGGCTGCTACGAAAACCTGGTTTGAATTTCTGGGGAGTCGGTAGATAGTATGCCACCGTCGCTGACCAAGCAATATTCTCATAAGATCAAAACCCTCGAAGAGCTGTGCCGAATTCTCGGGTCACGCCCGCGGAAGCGGAAGGTCATTATGTGTCATGGCGTGTTCGATGTCGTGCATCCTGGTCATCTTCGCCACCTGATATACGCCAAGGGCAAGGCCGATGTTCTCGTCGCAAGCCTGACGGCGGATAAGCATATTACCAAGGGGCATCATCGTCCGCACGTTCCGCAGAACCTGCGGGCCCTCAATCTGGCAGCCTATGAAATTGTCGATTACGTCATCATTGATCCCAATCCAACTCCCATTGAACATATCAGCAAATTGCAGCCTGATATTTTTGCCAAGGGCTACGAATATACGGTCAGCGGACTCCCCCCTAAAACTCAAGAAGAAACGGATATCGTGCGGGCCTATGGCGGCAAAATCATCTTCACGCCGGGTGATATTGTCTATTCTTCGTCCAAGCTCATCGATCTCGCCCCGCCCAGCATTAGGCTGGAAAAGCTGTTGACGCTTATGGACAGCGAGAAGTTGACATTCAGGCGCTTGCGCGATTCCCTTGACCGACTGAAGGGCAAGCGTGTGCATGTGATTGGAGATACGATCGTCGACAGCTATACGCAAACGGCTATGACTGGTGGTCAAACCAAGACTCCGACGATGAGCGTCCTCTATGAGCGCCGAGATGACTACATCGGCGGAGCCGCAATTGTTGCCGAGCACTTGCGGGCAGCCGGCGCAGAAGTCCTGTTTTCGACTGTGCTGGGTGATGATGCCTTGAAAGAGTTCGTGTTGGAAGGACTGAAAAGGTCAGGTGTTCAATGTCATCCGATCATTGATTCTACCAGGCCGACCACCAACAAGAACGCAATTGTGGCAGGCGGCTATCGGTTGTTGAAGGTCGATACGCTGGATAATCGATCTATTTCGGATGACATCGTCCACAAGCTGACGCAGACTATTGTGGCTACGCCGTGCGATGCCGTGGTGTTCAGTGATTTCCGGCACGGCATGTTCAACCGTCGCACCATTCCGCGACTGATTGAAGCGATCCCGGCTGGCGTGTATAAAGTGGCGGATAGCCAGGTGGCCAGCCGGTGGGGCAACATTACGGATTTCAAAGACTTCGACCTGATTACCCCGAACGAACGAGAAGCTCGTTTTGCGCTCGCGGATCAGGATTCCGGTATCCGTCCGCTCGCGTCGTCGTTATACGATGTCGCCAAATGTAAGACGTTGATTCTCAAGCTGGGCGAGCGTGGCGTGCTCACCTGCCGGGACAGCGATCATGAATCGCTGGATTCGTTTGCTGTGGTGGATTCCTTCGTTGACCGGGTCGTGGATGCGGTCGGGGCGGGCGATGCATTACTGGCCTATGCGACATTGGCCATGTTGGAAACGGGCAAGGATACGCTTGCCACTATTCTGGGTTCCCTCGCGGCTGCGTGTGAGTGCGAGTACGATGGGAACATCCCTGTCACGCCGGATGATGTGCGCCGCAAGATCGACGTGATCGAACGGCAGGCCGCGTATCACTAAATGTAACATCTAGTATGAATCCCGCAGCAGATTGCCTGCCGCTGAAAGTTATTTGTATTCTATGAAAGCCATCATCGTCGGTCTCGGTATCCAGGGACACAAGCGACGGAAATTCTCCGGATCGGATTACGTCGCCTCGGTCGACCCGGTCAATAGGGAAGCGGAGTATCGCTCCGTCGAGGATGTGCCCGTATCCAGCTACGACGCGGCCCTCGTGTGTATCCCCGACGAGCCAAAAATCGAGGTGTTGAGCTATCTGTTGAAGAACGGCAAGCATGTGCTGGTCGAGAAACCGCTTTGGGCGGCGGACGACCGACAGATCGGTACGCTCCAGCAGCTCGCGCGTGACAAAGGTGTGGTCTGCTATACCGCCTATAACCACCGCTTCGAGCCGCATTACGTCAGCATGCGCAACCACATTGCCTCCGGCCAATTAGGCACGATCTACCGCTGTCGCATGTTTTACGGCAATGGCACCGCACGGCTCGTGCGCGATTCGGCCTGGCGCGATCAGGGAGCGGGCGTCCTGCCGGATCTCGGCTCTCATTTATTGGATACGGCAAAGTTCTGGTTCGGCGATCTCGGCGAGGACTTTGAGATTGTGTCTGCCGACTGTTTTGAAAACCGCGCACCTGACCATGTGGTCATGGTCTCGAAAGCAAAAAAGCCTAAGCTGGAATTTGAAATGACCCTCCTGTCCTGGCGCAACTACTTCACCTGCGACGTGTTCGCAGAGAAAGGCACTGCGCACATTTGCTCGCTCTGCAAGTGGGGTCCTACCACCTTCACCTGCCGCATGCGCATCTTGCCGTCCGGACACCCGCCCGAGGAGTCCGTGACTCTCGTGCAGGACGATCCGACGTGGGCGCTTGAATACGAGCATTTCAAGACCTTGTGTCAGCGGGGAGCGGCGACCGACCTGGCCAACGATCTGTGGCTGAACCGTCTTCTGCGCAGGTTGGGGCAGGACGTGCAGAAGGACGCTTCGATATGAGCAAACCCGTAATCGGCTTCGCCGGTATGACCCACCTCGGCATCAATTCCGCCGCGGCGGCTGCGGGCCGTGGGTGTGAGGCCGTCTGCTTCGATGCCGACATTGCGGTTATCGCGAAGCTGAAGTCAGGACAGTTGCCAGTCCTAGAGCCAGGGTTGTCGGAACTGCTGGAACAGAACAATCCGCGTATCACGTACACAGCCGAAGTCGAGGATCTGACACGATGTAGCGTGGTCTATATTGCGGCCGATGTGCCGACTGACGATCAGGGACTGAGCGACCTCTCGGGCATCCGGGCGCTGATTGAGACCGTTGCGGCGGGATTGGAGCGTGACGCCATCCTGGTGATCCTCTGTCAAGTGCCACCGGGTTTCACACGCAATCTCTCGCTACCGAAAGAGCGTCTCTATTATCAGGTCGAGACGCTGATCTTTGGGCGGGCGGTGGAGCGCGCCATGTACCCTGAGCAGTTCATCATTGGCTGCGCCGATCCTGCCCGGCCATTACCACAGGCCTTCCATACGTTCCTATCGGTTTTCGGATGTCCAATCTTACCCATGCGGTACGAAAGCGCCGAGTTGGCCAAGATCTCGATCAACTGCTGTCTCGTCGCGTCGGTCACTGTGGCAAATACGCTGGCTGGACTCAGTGAGCGGCTCGGCGCAGACTGGTCGGAGATCGCGCCAGCCCTCAAGCTCGACAAGCGTATCGGGCCTTATGCCTACCTGTCTCCGGGTCTGGGATTGGCAGGAGGCAATCTCGAGCGTGACCTGGCGACCGTTTTGCGGTTTGCCGAGGCCACGGGTAGTGAAGTCGGAGTCATCGAATCGTTCGCGCGAAGCAGCCGACATTGCCGGGACTGGGTGCTCCGCACGCTGCATACGGAAGTGCTGGCGACAAATCCCAAGGCTGTGATCGGCATACTCGGTCTCGCGTACAAGGAAAATACCCATTCGACCAAGAACTCACCATCCCTGGCGTTGATCGCGCAACTCAAGCCGTGGCGCCTGCGGGTCCACGATCCGGTGGTGCCGGCCTCGGCCGCTGTGCATCCAGAGGCGACAGGCTGCGTCACCGCGCTGGAGGCAGCGCAAGATGTGGATGCTCTCGCGATCATGACACCCTGGCCAGTGTTCCGCGACCTCAAGACCGACCAGCTTGCTCGCGCGATGAGGGGCCCCACCCTCATTGATCCTTATCGCGTTCTGGATGGCAAGACCGTCGTGGCGGCTGGGCTGGAGTATTTTACGCTCGGCGCACCGCCGCTCTTGGCAGCAGGTAGGGCAGCTCATGCTTGACCATCTGAATGCCGAGGCCGCGAAACCAATCCGTGTCGTTATAATCGGCGCAGGGGGTTTCGTCGGAGGCGCGATCCAGAAGCAACTCGATGCCGATGGCGTCGAGACGGTGCCGCTCGTCCGCAAGGAACTGGATCTTTTAGCGGACGGTGCGTTGGCGAAGTTGAAAAGTTTACTGAGACCAACCGACAGCGTCGTGATGGTGTCGGCCATTGCGCCGGCGAAGACCGTGTCGGTACTGATGCAGAATCTGAAAATGGCTGAAGTCGTCTGTGCGGCACTGGCCGACACGGAGATCGCGCACCTGGTCTATATCAGCTCCGACGCGGTCTACGTGGATGATGCCAATCCCGTGACGGAACAGTCGGGCATTGCGCCTTCGACCATTCACGGCATGATGCATGCGGCGCGTGAGCTGATGCTGAAAAGCTCCACCAAGGCGCCGGTGGCCATGTTGCGGCCCACCTTGATCTATGGGGGTGCCGATCCGCATAACGGGTACGGCCCCAACCGATTCCGCCGGCACGCCGCCAAGGGCGAACCGATCACGATCTTCGGTGAAGGGGAAGAGCGGCGTGACCATGTGCTGGTGGATGACGTCGCGAAAATCACGTCATTGGTCCTGGCTCATCGCAGCACCGGTGCGCTCAATGTGGTCACCGGCGTGTCTACCTCGTTTAACGAGATAGCCCAGATTATTGCGAAACAATACGGGGTGAAAGTGGCGAGCCAGCCGCGCCCGGGCCCGAGACCGCACCTGTTGCACCGATTCTTCGACATCACGAACTGTCTGAAGGCGTTTCCGACATTTCACTATACGCGGCTGGCCGGAGGGTTGGGTCAGGTCCGTACTGCTTCACGTTGATAGTTGACGGCTGCTAGGACTAAATGGAGCAACTCGACATGGCCGAAGTGAATCTGCTGGCGCGGTTACCCAAGACCAAGCGCAATATTCAGAAGCGGGCTGAGGCCAAAGATCCGGCTGTGATCGCTATGGCCAAACAGTACAGCGAGATGTATTTCGACGGCCCGCGCGAGTACGGTTACGGCGGCTATAAATATGACGGTCGCTGGATTCCGGTCGCCGAGGACATTGTCAAGCACTTCAACCTCAAGCCGGGAGACCGAGTGCTCGACGTCGGCTGCGCCAAAGGCTTCCTCGTCAAGGACTTGATGCAGGTCTGTCCAGGGTTGGAAGTGTTCGGGCTCGACGTCTCGCTTTACGCACTGGTGCATTGCGAGCCGGAAGTCATCGGCCGCCTGCACCTCGGAACCGCTGAGAAGTTGCCGTTCCCGGACAAGAGCTTCGATTGTGTACTCAGCCTGAACACCGTGCACAATTTCCCGCGACCACGAGCCTTAAAAGTCATGCAGGAAATCCAGCGCGTTTCCGGCGGCAGGGCGTTTGTGCAGGTGGACAGCTACTACACGCCCGAGCAGAAGGAAATGTTCGAGAGCTGGGTGTTGACCGCAGAGTTCCACGACTATCCGGTCGGCTGGATCAAGCTGTTTCAGGAGGCCGGCTACACCGGCGACTGGTACTGGACGATCATTGAATAATCGGCTGCAGTCCCATAATCACTACAAAGCGAGAGGCTTATGAAACGATACGCGGTGTTGGGCGGAGGCGGGTCTTTCGGGATCCACACATCGAAATATCTCCTTGATCACGCAAAGACCGATCGGGTGATCGCGGTCGGTCGCAATCCGGCTCGACCGGAACCGTTTGCGCTCAATGTGGGGAAAGGCGATAAGCGGTATTCCTATCATGCCTATCACGTCACGCATGAATTGGATCTTCTGCTGGAGCTGCTCGACAAGGAGAAGCCGCAGGTCATCATTAATTACGCGGCGCAAGGAGAGGGTGCCGTCTCATGGAAGCATTCCTGGCGGTTCTTCGAGACGAACTCGATGGCGCTGGCGCGGTTGGCTGAAGAACTGATGCAGCGCCCATATCTGGAACGATTCATTCAGATCGGTACGTCGGAAATGTACGGTTCCGTCAATCATGCCACCAAAGAAGATGAGCCGATCAAACCCACGAGTCCCTATGCGGCATCGAAGGTCGCCTTCGACATGTATCTCATCTCCGTGCACAAGTTTCTGAAATTTCCGATGAACATCATTCGTCCATCCAATGCCTATTGTCCTGGCCAGTTGCTCCATCGGGTGGTTCCGAAGGCCGTCGTCTGCGGCTTAACAGGACGAAAGCTTCCGCTGCAGGGCGGAGGGAGGGCGGAGAAGTCGTACATCCACGCCCGTGACTTGGGCCGCGCCATCCACATGGTGGCGGAAAAGGCTCCGTTGGGAACCGTGTATAACGTCGGTCCATCGCAGCCGATTTCCATACGCGCGTTGGTGGAAAAAACAGCAACGGCGCTTGGGATGAAATTCGAAGAACTCTGCGAGATCACCGAAGATCGGCTCGGACAGGATTCCCGGTACTGGTTGGATTCTTCTGCCATTAAGCGGGATATCGGCTGGGAGCCCCAAATCGGCATCGAGGAGGGTCTGGCCGAGATGGTGGCCTGGGGACGGAAATACGTGGATCAACTTCGCGATTGGCCGATGGAGTATACTCTTCGGGCATAGCGACATATGGGGAACGTGACGTGACCAAGGGAAGCGCAAACAACCGATTCGATCTCGCCGCCGCGCGCAGGCGATGTCTGTTCTACCGACGGCGCATTCTTGATATTTCACAACAAGTGGTGGCGTTGCACGTGGCGCCGGCCTTCTCCTGCCTGGAGATGGTGGATCTCATCTATCACGAATTGATGCGGCCCGATCCGCAGCATTCACGTCCCAAGCAGTTCCTCGACGGGTTTCTCATGTCGAAGGGCCACGGCTGCTTGTCGCAGTACGTGATCCTTGAGGACATGGGAATTCTGTCCAAGACCGACCTCGACCGCTATTGTACACCGGGCGGACGGCTCGGCGCGCATCCTGACTATGGCGTGCCGGGTATTGAAGCCTCGACTGGCTCGCTCGGCCACGGCATGGGCATCGCGACCGGCATGGCCTATGCTGAGAAGCTCAAGGGCACCGACCGCCTCACGCACGTGGTGCTTTCCGACGGTGAATTGCAGGAAGGGTCCACATGGGAAGCCATGATGATGGCTGCCAATCTCAATCTCAGGGACCTCATCGCGTTTGTCGATCTGAATGATTTTGGGGGGATGACGCGAATGAGCGAAGGCCATCCGGCCTTCTATCCACTGCTCGACAAGATCCGTGCGTTTGGGTGGGAAGCGGTGGAGGTCAACGGCCACGACGCCGGCGCGGTGTATGATGCAGTGAGGAGTCGGAGTAGGAAGCAACCGTTCATGGTCGTGGGCAAGACGGTCAAGGGGAAAGGCGTATCCTTTATGGAACACGTGAACATCTGGCATTATCGCTCGCCCAACAAGGAGGAGTACGCCCAAGCGATGGCTGGATTGACGGAGATTGCATCGTGAGGAATACCTTCGCTGACACCTTTTATGAAGCCGGTAAAAAGGACGAGCGGCTGGCCGTCATCGTGGCTGACATCTCACCCGCCGGCTCGATTCAAAAATTCCGCGAGGATTTTCCCGATCGGTTCGTCAACACCGGCGTTGCCGAACAGGTCATGATCGGCATGTGCGCCGGGATGGCGCTGCGCGGCCTGCGTCCCTTCGCCTACACCATCGCGACCTTTACACTGTTCCGTCCGTACGAGTTCGTCCGCAACGATCTCTGCTACCATAACCTGCCGGTGACCATCGTCGGCATCGGCGGCGGCGTCACCTATTCGACGCTGGGCGGAACGCACCACGCCATGGAAGACGTGGCGCTGGCCGGCGCCATTCCCAATATGTCGATCATCGCGCCGTGCGATCCAGCGGAGACGAGAGCCGCCACCTTGTGGTGTACCGAGCAGACGCGCGGGCCAGTGTATTTGCGACTGGGCAAGGCAGGAGAGCCGGACTTTACCTCTAAAGCGCCGGACCCCTGGGAGTTCGGCAAACCGCGTTATCTGAAAAAGGGGCATGACGTCTGCATTCTTAGCTATGGTCCCATCATGAAGGTAGCGGCCGGTCTGACCGAGCGTTTCGAGAAGTCGGGCAAGAGCGTCTCCCTCGTTTCCGTCCATACGCTCAAACCGCTCGATCGGGACGGCATCGCCGCCGCACTCGCCGCTCACAAGCACGTGGTGGTCATCGAGGAATGTGTACCGCGAGGCGGCTTAGCTGGTCTGGTGAAGGAAATTGCCTGGGACCGGCGCGCGGTTTGCAAGCTGGATACCTTCACGCTTCAGGACGAGTTCATCCATAATTACGGCTCGCACAATGATCTGCTGGCTTCCCACGGGCTTGATTTGAATACCATCTCGGGAAAACTGGATCTTGCATGAAAGATATCCCTGTCGTAGAGCCATTGACTCCGAATCCCACGCTCGCCATACACGGAGGCAAACCGGTGCGGGAAGAGCCGATGCCTGCGCGGATGGCCTTGGGCGATGCGGAAATCAAGATACTTAATCAGGCGGTTGCCTATTATCGCGAACGGAACATAGATCCCGGCTACCAGGGCGCGTTTGAAAAGCTCTATACCGATGCGTTCGTGAATATGATGAACGGTGGATACGCCGATGCGGTGGCGACGGGCACCGCATCGCTGTATGTGGCAGTTGCTGCATTGGACCTACCGAAGGGGAGCGAGGTGCTGGTATCCCCGATCACCGATCCCGGCACGCTCAGTGCCATCATTCTCAACGGCCTCAAGCCGCGTCTGATGGATAGCCAGCCGGAGAGCTACAATATCGGCGTCAAGCAATTGGTCGAGCGGATTTCGCCCAGCACTACAGCGGCTGTGGTGGTGCATTCGATTGGGCAGGCCTGTGAGATCGACAAGATCGTGGCTGAGGCGCATGCGCGCGGCGTCAAGGTATTGGAGGATTGCAGCCAGGCCCACGGTGCCAAGGTCATGGGTCGGCCCGTCGGCACATTTGGCGACATCGCGGCATTTTCGACCATGTACCGGAAGGCCCATGTCACGGGTGCCACGGGCGGAGTAGTGTATGCACGCGATCTGGAACTGTTCCGCCTGGCGCTGGCGCATGCCGATCGTGGCAAGCCGCGTTGGGTGCCGGGCTTTGACGATCGCGATCCGAACACATTTCTTTTTCCGGCGCTCAATTTACATACTGACGAACTGTCCTGTGCGATCGGCCTTGCGTCACTTGGGCGACTCACCGACACAATTGTAAAAAGACTAGCCTTTATCGGTGATGTATCGGCCCGGCTGGTGGACGACGCGACGATCTGTCGGCCCTACGGCTATTCGCCGGCTGATTCGCCCTTCATCTACCCGATCATTGTCGAAACCGATCAGATCACCTGCAGCAAGCTCGAATTTGCGCGGGCTGTCGAGAAGGAAGGGATCGGGCTCAACCCTCATTATCAATACGTGGTGGCCGATTGGCCATGGGTGAAGCCGTATCTGGTCGACACTTTCGATACGCCGAACGCCAGAAACATTCGCGACAGCTCCTTCAATCTCTATCTCAATGAGAATTACGGCGAGCGAGAAGCCGCCGATACGGTTGCCGCCATCCTCAAGGCTGAGCGATATTTCACCAAATGACGCCTGATCCGACCTCCCATAGGCAGTGAGATTCTCTGTCAAACACTCCAATCAGCAGATGATCGAACAAGCGCGAAAACATTTGAGAGCAATCGTCAACGACGCGCCAATGTACTGCGACCCACAACGCGAACATCGCAGAAATTCTTCCGTCCATGGTTACATTTGCCCTGATGAACAACTCGAGACCGCTGACACAGACTTGAAGATTGTCGACATGCGAGAGTATGTGTCTATTTCAAGCGATGAAAAGGAAATAGAGAGCTGGTCTCTGACTAGCATGCGTGAGAAATTTACGCTCAAGCCATGGCCAATCTTTTCAAAGAAACTCTTTTGAAGAAAAAATCCAATTAAGATTCCTCATTCCTTGTAAATTCAACTCACCTGATTCGTAGAAAAGGCGGCCGGACATGATTGTTTTAGGGCTCCACGGTGGTGTGACGGTTGGCCAGCATGAGCCGGCGGCAGCGTTGGCAGTGAACGGAAGGATTGTCGCGCTGTGCGAGGAAGAGCGATATTTGCGTGTCAAATCCTGCTACGGGTATCTGCCGCATCGCGCGATCAAAGCGTGCCTCAAACAGGCCGGCGTGAAGTGGGAAGATATCGACCTCATCGTCACGCCTGGCATTACCTATGATGACTTTTCGGCCAGGTGGCGCGACTTTCTCCGTCATACATTCGGCTCATGTCCACGGCTGGAACTTGTCCATCACCAGCAGGCGCATCTTGCCGCTGCGTTCTATGGTTCCGGTTTGGACGAGGCGGTCTGTCTCTCGCTCGATGCCACCGGCGATGGTTCTTGTGGCATGCTTGCGTACGCGACCAAGAAGGACGGCATCAAAGTTCTCGAAGACATGCCGACGAACCGTTCACTCGGCTACTTCTATACGATGATGACGTACTATCTCGGTTTCGAGGATGGCGACGAGTACAAGGTGATGGGATTGGCGCCTTACGGCACGCCCACGGTCGACCTGACCGAGATCCTTCATCCCGTCCAGGGCGGGTGGGAATTCGACTGGTCCTTCGTTCGATCGGAACCCGTACCCAAGTCACCGTTTGAGCCGCTGTATTCTAAGAAGGTGTGTGACGTGTTGGGACGGCCGAATCGGCGTCCCGATGAGCCCCTCGATGACTTCTACAAAAATGTGGCTCGGAGTACGCAGCATATGATGGAGCTATGCCTGCTCAATCTGGTCGACGGACTGCACAAGCGAGTGCCGCATACCAGAAACCTGTGCTACGCCGGAGGCGTAGCGATGAACTGCTCGGCTAACAAACGGCTGTTGGACAGCGGACAGTTCGATAACATTTATGTCCCGCCGGTGTCATCGGATCGCGGGTTGGCGCTCGGATGCGCGTATCTGGGAGCCGTCATGGTCGGCGACTCCCCGTGGCCCTATTGGGATGCGTATTTAGGAACGAGTTATTCGAACGATACGATTTGGAAGGAGCTCAACAGTAATGGATGCCGCTACGAGGAAGTGAATGATCCGACTGAAGCCGGCGCCAAGTTGTTGGCTGAAAACAAGATTATCGGTTGGCATCAGGGCCGGTCGGAAGCCGGCGCCCGGGCGCTCGGGAATCGGTCGATTCTTGCCAATTGTTCGACAACCGAGATGCGAGACCTTGTGAATGCCCGTATCAAGTACCGTGAGGAGTTTCGGCCGTTCGCACCGTCGGTCCTTCAGGAAGAAGCGGCCGCGTGGTTCAAGACTCAGGGCATGTCCGACTTCCCATACATGACATTCACGCTGGATGTGGCGGACGGCCGAGCCAAAAACATTGCGGCTGTGGTGCATGTGGACGGCACCGCCCGCGTGCAGACTGTCCGGAGCTCATCGAACGAGATCTATTACGAGCTGATTCGCAAGTACAACGCATATTCCGGGATTCCAGTGATCCTCAATACCAGTTTCAACCTCAAAGGCCAGCCAATTGTCGAATCACCGCGCGATGCGCTGATGACCTTCTATGGCTGCGGGCTCGACGCGCTTGTCATCGGGAATTTTGTTGTCCGCAAATCGTGAGCATACGGCCGGATCAGCTGATCCCGCGGTCGCCAAGATACTTGCCTTTCTCGGCATCCCGCGCGAGGGAGTGCTATTGGTGCACAGTTCCTTCAAGGGGCTGGCCCGGGACGGCCACGGTGCTGCAGCAGTACTCAAGGCACTGGTGGACTATATGGAGCCGGGCACGTTGCTGCTGCCGACCATGTCCTGGCGCTTCGTCAAGCCGGACAAGCCGTGGTTCGATGAGTTGCAGACGTCATCCAATACGGGCATCCTCACCGAGCTGTTCCGGACTCAGTACGCCACGGTGCGCAGCCTACATCCCACCCATTCTATTGCCGGGCAGGGCAAACTGGCGGCGGAGTTGCTGGGATCGCATCATCTCAACGAAACGCCTTGTTCAGAAGTCAGCCCGGTCGGGTTGCTGGCCAAATACGATGGCTGGGTTCTGATGTTGGGGATCAGCATGGATTGCTGCACGTTAATCCATCATGTCGAGGAAATGGTGGCGCCGGACCTGTATGTCCGTCCGCCGTCTAAACGCGAGACCTACACCTGCCGTGATCGACATGGCCGTGAGGTGCAGGTGCCGCTGCGACGCCACCTCTTTTTGCCGCGCGACTACTGGCAGTTTCAGGATTTGCTGGCCGCGCAGGGGCTGTTGCGCGTCACGCGCATCGACAGCTCGGTCTGTCGGGCGTTTCGCGCCATCGACATGGTGCGGGTTGTGACGGAAACTTTGATCCGGTGCCCCGATGCCGTTATCGCAAGACCCGGCCAGCGCTACCGGATGATGTGAAAGACGTGATGAAGCATGAAGGCGAAGCCAGTGCGAGACTGACCGGATCGGACGCCGTGGCGGCCATCATTGTTTTGGAGGATGGACGATATCTTCTGCAACATCGCGATGATATCCCGCAGATATGGTATCCCGACCATTGGGGGTGCTTCGGGGGTGGGGTGGATAAGGGGGAAGATCCGATTACGGCATTGAAGCGGGAACTCCACGAGGAGATTGAGTTCAGACCTCGTGAGATTGCATACTTTACGCGATTTGATTTTGATCTAGCCGAGCTTGGAATGGATCAGTACTACCGTAACTACTACGTGACCCCGATGACCAGCGCCGAGCATGATTGCCTCGTGCTGCACGAAGGGCGGGAAGTGAAAGCCTTTTCCGGCGAGGCGGTTCTCCAGGAGCTGCGCGTGACGCCCTACGATGCGTTTGCTTTATTCTTGTACCATGCGAGACAGAGGCTCGGGGCAGGTTGGCAGAGGGAGTGCAGGGGACAAGAAGATTAAGATGATTCCTCTCCCTTGAGAGAGGAGAAGGTAAGGGACTTTGATGTGGAGTAGCATGGTGAATATATCGAATGATCAGCATTTTCCTGCGATGGCCTGGCTCAACAGACTGGCCACGTTCAATTCAGCTGGCGAGATGCGTGCGTGGCTGATTGCCCGCGACCCGGTGTTCGATCCGATATGCCTGAAGCAGATCGTAGTCGTGGGAGCTGCTGATGAGGGCCTCCGTCTGGTCGAACTCTGTGGCAAACACAAGATTGAGGTGGTCGCCATCTGCGACGACAATCCGAAGAAGCAGGGGCTCAAGGTTGGCGCCACGACCGTGAAGTCGGTGGACGTGCTGAAAGACACCAATCGGGACATTCCGGTAATCATCGCCAGCCACCGTGTGCTCAAGGCCTTGGAGCGGCTCAAAGGGATGGGATTTCGGCACGTGGCTCCGTTCGCGCTCCTGGAGGCGCTGGATTCGAAAGCATTTCCGCCGCACATGTTCTATGAAGGCTGGCTGGAAGATTTGTATGAGCATCGGGACCGCTATCGCATCCTTGCCGGATTGCTTGCTGACGATCTGTCCCGGCGCGTACTCGATGCCGTGATCGGTTTCCGGCTGACACTTGAGGCGGACATGCTCTTGCCCATTGTCGAGTGGGATCTGTACGGACCTGCGACCCTGCTCACCTATGGGGAAGACGAAGTGTATGTAGATGGAGGATCGTACGACGGCGATACGATCCGCCTCTTCATCGAGCGAGTGCAGAATAAGTTTGCCCGCATCCTAGCCTTTGAGCCGGACCGGAACACATTTCATCGCCTTGTCACCAATTTCATAGACGAAGTTCGCGTCGAGCCGATTAATGCGGGCTTGCATCGGCAAAAGGCGACGCTGCGCTTTGACAATGCCGGGACGCGGGGATCGATCCTCCTCGAGGAGGGTGGTATCGAAATTCCGGTCGTCGGATTAGACGAGATTCTTGGAGAAGACCGGGTGACCTATATCAAGATGAATATCGAGGGAGCGGAACTCGACGCACTAAAGGGAGCAGAGCAAGTGATTACCAGGTGCAAGCCAAAACTGGCCATTTCCGCCTATCATCGGCCTTCGGATCTGTGGCAAGTGCCGGAGTTGATCCGCTCGTTGTGTCCGGACTATCGTCTGTATTTACGACAGCACGACGGAGGTGTCATCGAGACAGTGCTCTATGCCTTGGCTCGATGAACGTGCGACGAAAGTGGATGTGTTTTAGTTGCGTTAGTGAAAAGGTTTTCGTATGATGCCGATATCTATGGAGAAGTCATGCAAAATTGGTCGAAAGCATCCTGGGTCGATCCTTCGCTGAACTGGACGCCGCTTCCGGTTCCGGAGCTGCCGGGTCGTGTGCTCATGGATCTGGCGACGAAATGCAATCTGCGATGCCCCATGTGTCCGGTCTGGGGGTCTGAAGATGAAGCGGCAATTGACGCGGTGACGGGCACGATGGACCTCGAAGCATCCCGCAGGCTTCTCGATGAAATCATGGCGGCGAAGCCGCTGATTCAGCCGAATATGTATGGTGAACCCTTGCTCGCTCCCAATCTGCGCGATCAGATCATGGACATGAAGTCACGTGGGATGGCGGTCGCCATGAACACCAACGGGCTGACGTTGAATGAAAGCCTCGCTCAGTTTTTTGTAGATCAGAAGGTCGATTCTGTCATGTTCAGTATCGATGCGGTCTCTCGCGGGACGCTGAAGAAGATTCGCGGCATCGACAAGATTGAGAAAATCGAAACGGCCGTGTTCCGTCTCTTGAAAATGAGAGGAGGTGCCGATTTTCCTCGCGTTGGGGTGTCGTTTACGATTCAAGGAGACAATCGCCACGAAGTCGATGCATTTGTCGCGCGTTGGGTCGGGGTTGTGGATGTGGTCCGAATGGGAATTCTTTTCGAGAACGGAACGTTTCCGGACATGGAAACTCCGCTCGAGCGTCTTCCGTGCCCCGCAATCTATAATACTTTGCCGATCCACAATGACGGGGTCGTCACCGTCTGCTGCCTCGATGGCTTCAAGACGACGAATATGGGGAATGTGTTCAAGGACGGGGCGAAGGCGGTGTGGCAAGGGGAAGAGTTTGCCAAGGCTCGCTACTATCATGAAACCCGCCAGTGGGATAAAGTACCGTTCTGCAAGCCGTGTAACGGCTGGGCACAATATGAGTTTGCGGAAGAAGTACGCGATGGGTTGTTGATTCGCAAGTCGCCCCAATACTCGTACTACAACAAGATCGCCAAACTGAAGAACTGGCAAGGGAATCTTCTAGGCGGTCACCCTGCGCCTCCCCAGGAACTCGTCGAAGCTCTGGCCTGAGCCGGGAGCGAGATCAACCCATTGTAAGATAGCTCCCACATCGCCGACTTTGCCGTTCACGGCATCGTGGATGGCCATCTGTTTAATCGTGAGAGTTCTAACCGGTCTGCTAACAAGCCTGGAAGACAAACGGGAGGAGTGATGGATCCTCAGTATAAGATTGCGTTGGCCGATGTCGTTGACGGCCTCTCCAACTGGCCGATGTGGGGCCGGCTAGGCTGGCTGGAGACGAAACGTCGTTATCGGCGCACCATCATTGGACCGTTCTGGACGACGCTCAGCCTCAGCGTGTTCATCTTCACACTGGGGATACTCTGGTCACAGCTCTGGAAGCAGGACCCCAAGACCTATCTCCCGTTCCTGACTGCCGGGATGCTGGCGTGGGGGATGGTGTCCACGGTCATTACCGAAGGCTGTGTGTCCTTCATTTCGGCCGAGGCGCTGATCAAGTCTCTGCCGTTCTCATACACCGTGCTGACCTGCACGGTGGTTTGGCGAAACTTCATTGTCTTTCTGCACCATCTTGCCATTTATGTCGTGGTCATGCTCTATGCCGGTATTGCAGTGACGCCCAACACCCTGTTGGTCCTGCCTGGACTGTTCCTGGTTCTCATCAATGGGATTTGGGTCAGTACACTGCTAGGGATGATTTGTAGCCGGTTTCGGGACATCCAACAGATTGTGGGCAGCGTCCTTCAGGTCTCGATGTTCGTGACGCCAATCTTCTGGGCCCCTGAGCAACTGGGAGGACGATTTATAAAGTTCGTGGATTTTAATCCGCTGTATCACTACGTGGATATCGTTCGTTCTCCATTGTTGGGACGTGCACCATCGATGTGGAGCTGGGAGATAGTCGTGGCCGGGACACTCGTCGGCTGGGCTTTGACCTTGATTCTCTACAGCCGATTCCGACGACGCTTACCATATTGGCTCTAATCCAAATATAGCGCATGGCCTCCCTGATTCTCGAAAACGTCACAGTCGACTTTCCGATCTACGGCGCACAGAAGACTTTCCGGAGCGCGCTCCGCAGTGCGACTGGTGGGCTTATTCGGCGAGAGGGGACTAATCAGCGGCACGTCACAGTCCGCGCGCTGGAGAATCTCACGCTGACGATTAAACACGGGGATCGCGTGGGGTTCATTGGGCACAACGGCGCCGGCAAATCCACACTGCTGCGTCTCTGCGCAGGTGTCTACGAACCGAGCCATGGACGGGTATACATCGAAGGAAAGGTGTCGCCATTGTTCAATACGTCGCCGGGTCTAGATCATGACGATACGGGATACGAGAACATCATCACCTGTGGCCTGTATCTCGGAATGACGCGGGAGGAAATCGATAAGAAGACCAAGGACATTGAGGACTTTACGGAGCTGGGAGAATATCTGTCCTTGCCGACGAGAACGTACTCGACGGGAATGTTGACGCGGCTGGGGTTCGCGATCGCGACGGCAATCGATCCGGAGATTCTGGTCCTGGATGAAGGGCTGGGGGCCGGAGATGCCCGTTTCGCTGAAAAGGCTAAGAAACGTGTGGATGCCTTGATCCAACGCGCCAGCATTCTGATCCTGGCATCCCATTCCGATGCGTTGATCCAGTCTTTCTGTAATCGAGCCATTCTGCTGCAAGCCGGGCGAGTGGTTGAGGAAGGCAAGGTTGACGAAGTGATCGAAGCGTATCGGAAACTGAATCAAGCGGCTGGCTAGGCAACTACCCTGCTGTCATTCGTTGTCATGGAAGGCTGGGGATGCAAGATCTTTGATGGTCTTATCATGATCGGAGAACATGCGGATACTCGCTTGCTGACCATTTGGCTCCCGCGTCCGTTTCAGCATCTACCATGGTCCTTCAATCTATGAGCGATCGGCCAGCTCTTCAACACGCTGATCTTGCAGACATGTGCCATTCCGTCGACGATGTATTTCCTCCACACGTTGTTTCAATCAATCAGATCTTGCAGTATCTGATTTTCCCGGTGCTGCCTTTATCGAACGAGCGATCAGGTGCTTGTACGCGTTCGGGCATACATGATGACCAGACGGGCTGCTGATGTGGATCAGATAACCTGTCTCAGCTGCCTTCATGGCTGACTCAAGCATCTCAGACTTTCGTAAGATACTTGGATCTGCTACGTATTGTTTGACTGGTGCTCCGGGCAGGTGCTATGCACGCGGTTGTCAAACCCAGCACGACCTGGCCGCCTGGTCAATCAACTTGATCAGTGCGAGTCTGGCTTTATAATGATGCCCGTTCGTTCCACTCCCTCTGCTCGTGCGATGACGGCTTGGTGATGAAAGCATTGAATCGTCCTCGACGGGGGTGAAACCAGCGCCAGTTTCCCTGGATCATGTCTAAGGCGATTCCATGGCGCATGACGCGTTAAGGCCGTTTTATTTCGCAGTCATCTTTTGGGGAGAGGTGCATCGCAGCTATTGCACGGATCTCCTAATGGCTTCGCTCCTCTCCCCGAACAACATTCCGGCTCTGAACCCGGGGCGCACAAGCAAATTTCTCATTGTCACGACCCGCCACGATTGGGACGCGCTGCAGAGCAATGGGATCTTCAACCAGCTCAAGCGGTTTGTGGAGCCAGTCTGGTTCGAGATGCCGTTTCCAGGTCCGGACGAACTCAAGATGCTGGTGATGTCCCAAGGGCACCGGCTCGTCGTCACTAAGGCATTCGAGGACCGCGCGTATGGCGTCTTCGTCACTCCTGACCTGGTTCTCTCTGACGGATCAGTCGCGGCGATGGAGCGATTGGCCGAAGCGGGCAGAAAAGTCGTGCTGTCAGTGGCCATCCGGTTTCGTCAGGAGATATTGCTGGAAGAGATGCAGCGCGAGGGATACCTCACGCCTGGTCTGCCATTGGTGCTCCCGCCGCGCGATCTGATGCGGATGGCGCTGCGCAATTTGCATACCGAAACGCTTCGCTATGAGTTCGATGAGCCCTACTTCGCGGATCAGCCAATTTCAGTGTATTGGCGGGTTCCCGGCGGAGAGGGCATCATTATTCACAGCTTCAGTTGGGCGCCGCTGGTGGTGGATTACGAGGCGCTTCATAAGCACGATACGAGTACCTTCGATAAGTGGACCATGGACGGGGATTATATTTATCGCAATTTCCCTGACCCGCAGGATGTGTATGTTGTAACCGACAGCGACGAAATCGTGCTGGTAAGCTTTACCAAGGAAGCCGATCTCCACTTTGAACTCAATCCAGGGTTTTCCGGTCTTCCAGGGTGGGTGGCCAAACTGATCAAGATTGAACGTATCCGAGCCCTTCGTGATAGCAATGTGATGGATCCGCTCAAACGTCAAATTTTCCCTCTCCCAGTATTTCTCCATTCTGGAGAGATCACTTCAGCGTGGAAGGGCACTAGACATAAGACTACGAAGCTCCTGGGTCAGATCGATACCAAGTCACCAATTTTGCTGAGAAAACTGCTCACTCTTGCAGCAAAAGTCGAGGCGTTCAGGAGGGGAAGACTAAGAGATCATTTAGCCGGCTGGTTGAATATCCGAATCGAAAGTTTCAGTCCGTTAGTTAAGCCCGTTCTAGATCGGATTGGGATGACAGCAGTGGCAAGGAGGGCTGCCATCTTTGTGGTGCAGCGTGTCCGTGGACGGATCCTTGACCGGGGGAAAAAAGAACTGGGGTGAGATAAACCGAAAGCACTTTGTAAAGTCGACTGATGAAACAGAAAGTCTCCTGATGGCCTGTCTCAGATTGAGGAGAGGCTTACACAGATAAGTAATCTACTCCTTCGCTATAATTATGACCGTTGTGCTGTTTGCTAAGGAGGCTTCAGTGGCTATGATTTCCCGTCGTTATCGCTCTCAATCTCCGTTGCGAGACGATAGAACTCTCGCTCGATTGTTTCCAGGGTGTCGTCTTCCCATATGAGCCGCTGAAATGGCGTAGCAAAGGGTAGCTGCCCGCCGATCTCAAAACCCAATTTGGATATCAGTTCTTCCGTTGTCTGTGGGACAGAAGGCGTAATGATCTTGAAGATCAGGAGGCGAGTGCGCGCATTCAGCGCGCATGTGAACAACGGGCCATTGTTGACGCCGAGATTCATATGGCTCGATTCGTAGAGCGCCATTCTCAGCCAGACATTCCAGGATGCCTCGCGGAGCACCTCAAAACCGGAGAAGATATCAGGCAAGGGGTCGAGTGTGCGTTCAGTGTCGAGGACGAACAGTGGGAAATACTTGGTTGAATCGAGGCGGCGCGCAAAAGAGATCCAGGCTTCCGTGTTGCTGTTGCGTGCCGGCATGAACGTATAGTTTCGCAATGTGATGGTGATAAGTTTTCGACCAGAAAGACGGGGCGCAGTCCAACGTTCGATGTAGCGCATGGCTTGAAGGGGACTGCGCAAGATGCCTATCTCTTCATCCCGGCTGGGAGGGTTTTGGAGTAACTCAACCGGGAGATGGGTAACCGGCAGGCGGGGCTCGTAGTCCAAGGGATAGACACGATTTCCTGCGGTGGCTCGGAGTGAATGGACGGCGTCTCGACGGGGAAGCAGCGACAGTCCTGAGTAGGCAGGGACCAGTGTCAGAATCGGAAGGACCACGTTGTACAGTCGCCAAAGCCGTGCCGATGTATCGACGACGGATTCGTAGGCTGCGCGTTCCTCGCGGAATCCTCCCGTGTTGCCCGGGACGATCACGAAATGGATCCGAGCCAGGTTTTTCTGTCGCCGCATCCGGTCGGCTGCTGCGGCGAACCAGCCCACATCATAGGTGATAGGGGCAACCTGGAGATCGAAGAAAGCATAGAGAGCGTCCGAATTCATGGCCTCTGTTTCACCGGACTTCCGGAGCGCCGCACGTGGAATTGCCAAGAGAAGTCTGATGAGTCGACGGAGCCTGCGGTGTACGAAACGTCCTAATGGGCTAATCGGAGTTCGGTACCGGAGACGGCGGATGAGCCAGCCGAAGCCTTCAGTGCGCACGGTGTCGGAGAGACTTGTCAGCTTTGCTATTGGGCGGGGATCCTTGCTTGCCCTCTGGCTTCTCATTCATCTATGCTCAGCGTATATTGCGAGTGTTTCTAATAATTTATGAATGGACTAGGTCCTGTTGGGCTGGTGAGACTAGCAAGGCACCAATGCATTGTCAAAGACAACATCCTCGCTCGGTCGGCGTTCGGACTGTAGGAGTCACGCAATGAGCGAGACGGTGTGTTCGGATGTGATGCAGGATATGCGGCCCGCGCTCGCTGAACTACGCCCATTCTATTTCGTTGTCGTGTTCTGGGGCAAGCAGTTCCGCAGCTATCTCGTGGATTTTTGTCTCCCCAGTCTATTGTCGCCTCATAATATTCCTGTTCTCCTGCCAGGAGGGCGAGATAAGTTTATTTTCTGTACCACGGCAGACGATTGGCATGCGTTGGCCGGAACGAAGATATTCGGCCTCCTGAAGGAACATATCGAGCCGTATTTCATCGAGATTCCTCCTGCACCTCCGGATAGGTCTGGCTGTGAGCATATGGGCATCGGACACAAGCTTGCGGCGCAAATGGCCTATCGCGATCGGGTCTATGGCGTGTTTCTGACTCCCGATTTGATGGTTTCGGATGGAACTGTGCGCGCGCTACAGAGGCATGCTCGTGCCGGCTACAAGGTCGTCCTCACGGCGGCCCTTCGCTTTGGCGAGGAACCACTCTTTGAGAATCTTAGAGCCATGGGAGTTATTCGGGACAAGCATGAGTACTCCGAATCAGGCAGCCCGCTTGTGATCACGGGCCGGCAGATGGTAGCGGCCGGGCTGGGCAGTTTTCACAGCGAAACACAGCGATATGAATGGGATACATCATACTTTTCGAATTTTCCCGTCGCCTGCTGGTGGCACGTGCCTGAGGAAGACGGCATTGTTCTGCACTCATTGAGCTGGGCGCCATTTCTCTGTGATTATGGGATGGTCGAGGAACACGATACCAGCGCGCTCGATACTTGGACGATGGATGGCGATTATGTGTACCGCAATTTCGGAAATAGCGAGACCGCATATTATGTGGTCAGGGACTCTGATGAAATGATGCTGGTTAGTTGGGCCCCGTTGTCGGATCGCCGTCAAAGCCTGGCTCAAAATCCGCTCAAAGGACTTCCGGTAATTGGAAATGTGCTCAAAGGGGGTATCCTGCGCGCAACCCTGCTCAGCGGGGTGTTCGATTCCTTGAAGCGTCGCATCTTCTTTCAGCCGGTCCGGTGGCATTCTCGAGAGTTAACCGCGCGGTGGAAAGAGACTGAAGCAAGAGCAGCACAAGTGCTCCATTGCAATCTCTGGGACCTTGAATCGTCACTTCAGAATATTCCTTTGGAAACGCCATTGAAGACTGACAGCACTGCTCCGAGTAAGCGAACCAGAGATTTTCGGAAAATACTCCTTGCCCCTCTGGTTTCCGCCGCACGAGTATGGTTGGTGGTCGAGCACCTCTATCAATATCGTCATGGCATTGGGATGCGCCTGAAAATGGCTCTATGTGGAGATCGAAAAGCCTGGACCCGTATTATGCGACGCGTCGTTACGATCTGGAGGCTGATTAGGGGAACGCCAGTCAGGCATTTGTGAATCCCAGAGGCCGCCGGTCAACGAATCGAGGGGCCTTGTCTATTCCCGGGACAAAGATGATCAAGTGATCATGCTATGTTCGCTTCTTCCTTTCAGAATGCAACCATTCCTGCCGAAAGCGATCTAACTAGAACATGTGCGGTATCACAGGCGTGCTTGGTCATCAAGGGGTTGGGTTGGAATCAACTATCTCGATAATGGCTCACGCCATTCGCTTCCGTGGTCCAGACGATTCGGGAATCTGGTGTGATACCTCGTATGGTCTAGCACTCGGACATGCCAGGCTGTCGATTTTGGATCTTTCGCCTGAAGGCCACCAGCCGATGTTGTCTTCAAGCGGCCGCTATGTTCTCTCATATAATGGCGAAATCTATAACTTCTCTGAGCTGCGGTCTGAACTGGAGATAGCCGGCGCAAGATTCCGCGGTCATTCTGACACGGAAGTGATGCTGGCAGCGTTCGAAATGTGGGGCCTTGAGAAGTCCCTACAGCGATTTGTCGGGATGTTTGCCTTTGCTCTTTGGGACCGCGTCGAGCGACATCTTAGCTTGGCGCGTGACCGTCTGGGCGAGAAGCCACTGTATTACGGCTGGTGTGGCGAATCCTTCCTGTTCGGATCCGAACTCAAGGCCCTGTGTGCCCATCCATCGTGGTGCGGGGATATCAACCGGGGTGTGCTCGCCAGCTACATGCGATACGGTTATGTACCCTTACCCCATTCAATTTACCAGGGAATATGCAAACTCTTACCGGGTACGTGGCTCAAGATTTCCGCCGATGACCAGCCCGGGCATATGCCTGTGCCCATAACGTACTGGTCGGCGCGTGAGGTCGCGATGCAGGGGCCGCTCACCGATCTTTCGGATGCAGCGGCAACGGGTGCGCTCGATTCCCTGCTGCGCCAGGCAGTGGGCAGGCAGATGATTTCCGATGTGCCACTGGGCGCGTTCCTGTCCGGAGGCATCGATTCGTCCATCATCGTCGCCCTGATGCAGTGCCAGTCTTCAGGTCCCGTGCGGACGTTCTCGATCGGTTTCAGTGAATCGGACTATGACGAGGCGCGTTATGCGAAGCTGGTCGCGGCACATCTGGGCACGGATCATACTGAGCTCTATCTGTCTGCGGAAGAGACACTGGATGTCATTCCGCGATTGTCGAAAATCTATGATGAGCCGTTCGGCGATTCATCGCAAATCCCGACTCATCTTCTCGCCGCGCTCGCACGCAAGCATGTGACGGTTGCTCTCTCAGGCGATGGCGGAGACGAACTGTTCGGAGGCTACAACCGCTATTTCTGGGGGCGGTCGATCTGGAACCGGATCGGCTCGGTGCCACAAGGTTTTAGGCACGGAGTAGGCCGGATGATGATGGCCCTGAGCCCCACGGCATGGGATCGCATTGGCAAGCTTCTCCCGCGGCGCCTGCGGCAACCGACTTTGGGGGACCGTATTCACAAGCTGGCGAGCATTATCGATGTCGACGGCCCAGACGAATTATATCGCCGGCTCGTTTCCCAGCACTGGGAACCAGACTCGCTGATCGTCGACGCTGACGAGAAGCCGATTTGGGCTGATGCAGAGGTGGCAACCTTAGGCCGGAGCGATTTCACCGAGCGTATGATGTTTCACGACCTCGTGGGCTACCTCACCGACGATATCCTGACCAAGGTGGATAGGGCTGCCATGGCTGTGAGCCTGGAAACCCGCGTGCCATTGCTAGACCATCATCTCGTCGAATTTGCCTGGCGCCTACCGTTGGCTATGAAGATCCGCGACGGACAGGGCAAGTGGCTGCTACGCCAAGTGCTCGACCGTTATGTGCCGCGCGAGTTGATCGATCGGCCCAAACAGGGGTTCGGAGTTCCGCTCGATACATGGCTGCGAGGGCCCTTGCGGGAGTGGTCCGAGGGATTGTTGGATGAACACCGCCTTCGTCACGAGGGGTACTTGCATCCTGCGACCATTCGAGAAAAGTGGAAGGAGCATCTTTCAGGCAAGCGAAACTGGCAACATTGGCTGTGGAACGTGTTAATGTTTCAGGCTTGGCTTGAACGTGGATGAAAGTTCGCCCTCGCCTTCTCTTTCTGATTACCGAAGATTGGTATTTCTGGTCTCACCGGCTCGATCTGGCGCGGACTGCGGCCCAGTCAGGATTTGACGTGTCAATTGCGACAAGAGTGACTGACCATGGTGAACGAGTTCAGCGCGAAGGATTCCGGCTCTTTCCGATCAGCCTGTTTCGCCAAAGTAGAAACCCATTCGTGGAACTTGCTGCTGTGCTGGAGTTGGTCAGGCTGTACCGTCGGGAACGGCCTGCGATCGTTCACCATGTGGCGATGAAACCCATCCTATATGGATCACTGGCTGCATGGATTTCCGGGGTTCCCGTCGTTGTTAATGCCTTCCCAGGGCTTGGATACGCCTTCACCGATGAGAAGCGGCGAGGGTCTAAGGTGCACATGTATCTTCGCAGAGCGCTCAAGATTCTATTGAGATTGAGTAAGTCGGTCGTGATTTTTCAGAACAAGGATGATCGGGATTTGCTCCTCGAAGAGGGAGTGGTTGAGATTCAACAGACTCGCATTATTCCCGGCTCTGGAGTCGATACCAAGACCTTCAATGTCCGCCCATCAGCTGAAGACTGTCCCATCGTCATGCTCGCATCCCGGATGTTGTGGGACAAGGGGGTCGGTGAATTTGTCGAGGCGTCCCGGCGTCTCAAACAGAATGGACTATCAGCCCGCTATGTGCTCGTCGGACGGTGCGATGAGCACAACCCCGCTGCCATTGAGCCAACTCAGCTCCGTCGATGGGTCCAGGAAGGTGTGGTCGAGTGGTGGGAACATCGTGACGAGATGTCTTCAACGCTCGCATCGGCAACCATCGTCCTGTTGCCGTCCTATCGGGAAGGCCTTCCCAAAGTGTTGTTGGAAGCGGCCGCTTGTGGGAAACCATTGATTGCAACGGATGTTCCCGGATGTCGGGATATTGTCACGCATGGAGTCAATGGTCTCCTAGTACCTCCCCGCGACTCAGCTGCACTGGCTGCGGCGATCGATTCCTTGCTCAGGGATGCCTCGCTCCGAGCGGCGATGGGAATTGCTGGACGAGAGAAGGTTATTGGCGCATTTTCTGTTGAGAAGATAGCGGATCAAGTAGTCGGTCTCTATCGAGAGCTTCTCGCTAAGCGGAAGGCTGGACAACAGCCTGTGGGATTGGCATGACTACTGTGCTCATCACGGGGGCGAGAGGCTTTCTCGGCAGAGCCTTGGTGAATGCACTTCTTGAATCGGGTAATGATGTTCGTGCGCTCGTCAAGCATACGGCATCTTCATCCTATCCCAAGACGGTTCACATTGTCGTTGGAGATATTCGTGATCCACAATGTGCGAGGCAAGCCTCGGTCGGATGTGAAGCGATTGTCCATCTCGCGGGACAAGCACATGCGCTGGATGACGACCATGTCAGTGACCAGGACTATCAGACCGTCAATGTCGACGGGACGAAACATCTCTTAGACGGCGCGGTGGCCGGCGGCGTCCGAACATTCATCTTTGCGAGCTCGGTGAAGGTATTCGGTGAAACAACCACTGGCTGTGTCGATGAGGGGGAACCGCCTGCTCCCCAGTCTCCGTACGCGCGATCCAAATGGATGGCGGAGCAGCTCGTTGCTTCCTATGGGAAGGGAGGGAGCCTTGCCACTCTCTCGCTTCGCCTTCCCCTTGTCTATGGTCCGACAGAGAAGGGGAATCTCTATCGCATGATCGCAGCGATCGATCAGGGCAAGTTCCCCCCGCTTCCTCCTGTCCAAGCTGTTCGGAGCATGTTGCATGTGAAGAACTTTGTGCTCGCGGTGCGTGCAGTCTTGCAGTCGCCCGGATTTCTCAAGCCCATGTATGTGGCCACAGACGCCAAGCCCTATTCTATTCCAGAGGTATACGATCTCCTGCGAAAGGGGTTAGGCCTGCAACCACCCATGGTGCGAGTGCCGTTATGGGCACTGTCTGTAGGAGGACAATGTGGAGATATTTTTCAGGCTCTCTTGAGAAAACCCGCGCTCCTTTCTTCCTCCACTTTGGAAAAGCTGATTGGGCAGGCTTGGTACAGTCCCGAGGCGCTGATTCGTGACATGGGTTATCAGCCACGCTACGCTTTCGAAGCGGCTGTCCCGGAACTCATCCAGCATTACCGGAGTTCTTCACTGTGATGTTGCTGCTGCTTGCCGCCGGGGTCGCGGCGCTTTCCTGGTGGATCACTGGTTTGTTTGTGAGCAAGGCTTCGCTTCTTCGTTCGACCGATCACCCGAACGACCGGTCTCTGCATACCAAGCCGACGCCACGGACAGGAGGGGTGGCTATTCTTGCCAGTGTTCTGTTTGGGTTGGGGGTTGCGGCACTTGGCTTTGCGGTCGTGCCACCCTCGGCGGGATTTCCGCCGAATGATTTCGCATCGGCTAGTGTTTGGATCGTCGGCTCGATTGTC
Source organism: uncultured bacterium (assembly GCA_965233175.1). Classification (GTDB taxonomy): domain Bacteria; phylum Nitrospirota; class Nitrospiria; order Nitrospirales; family Nitrospiraceae; genus Palsa-1315. The sequence goes on along the minus strand of CBDDRW010000021.1, from coordinate 23,272 downwards.
CTTGTCGCCACAGTCTCTTTTCTTGACGACAGAAGTGGGCTTCCCATCGGAATTCGCTTCGCAGTGCAGGTCATCGCCGCTGTAATTGTGGTATGGGGCGTCGGATTGACTCTTTCGTCCATCCCAATCCCAGCCGTCAAGACCATCGAGCTTGGCTGGCTTGCGGCGCCGGTGACGGTGTTGTTCTTGCTGTGGATGACCAATCTGTATAACTTCATGGACGGTATGGATGGCTTCGCCGGCGGAATGACCACCTTGGGCTTTGGATTTTTCGCGTACTTTGGTTGGAGAGCCGGACATCCGTTCATGCTTTTGACGGCGACTGTTGTGTCAATGAGCGCGCTCGGTTTTCTGTTTCACAATTTTCCTCCGGCCCGCATCTTCATGGGCGATGTCGGCAGCATCTCGTTGGGTTTCACGGGCGGCGCCCTCATGCTTGTAGGCCTGCGAGATGGACTGTTTGACCTCTGGGTTCCGATCATGGTTTTCTCGCCATTTATCCTGGACGCAACAGTCACCGTACTTCGTCGCGCATGGCAACGACAGCGGATATGGGAAGCCCATCGTGACCATTATTACCAGCGATTGGTATTAAGTGGGTGGGGTCACCGGCGAACTGTTCTAGCGGAATATGGGATAATGGCTCTGTGCGGGGGGTTGGCGCTCGTCTATCAGTATGCATCTGAAGGGTGGCGACTCATCGTGTTGGGGGTCTGGGGGATAGTATTTCTCTCCCTTGCTTTTGCTGTGAGGAGTGTGGGGCAACGTATACAGCCAGTTGGTTCTTGAGAGGAGAGCGGTGCCAACGACTTCATCAATTGCCATGCCGTCATCCGAACGGGTGCCCTATTTCGACATGGTTGTCCGTGTGGTGCTGGCAGTTTACATTGTCGTGCTCCCCTTCAAGTCGCTTCTCATTGTCGAACGAAACGGGTTTATTCTCCTGCTTGGTTTACTCGTTGGGTGGAGTGCGATCAATCGGCGTCTGTTCTATTCACGGACTCCGTACGATATGGTCCTACTGGCCTTTGTTGTGTGGGTCGGGCTCACGATCCCATTTTCCGTGGCTCCGTCCTATAGTGTGATGGAGTATGGCAAACTGCTTCAGCAATTGGTGGTCTTCTATGCGGTGATCTATTTTTTCAAGGAGCCGCGCTATCGGCAAGTGCTGTTGGGTCTGATAGGGGTCATGGCAATTGTTGTCGCTGGATATGGAATCTCCCAGTTCAACCTCGGAAATCCTCAAGCGGTGGTCTCGTTTCTTCCCGCTGAGGTGTGGCTGACAACATTTCTGGTCATGGTCATTCCTTTCGGGTTGGCTGTGGCATTAGGGGAGGGGCCTGCAGAAATTCGAGTTGGCGGTGTGCTTGCGGTGGGGCTGATGACGGTCAGCTTGATTGCGACTCAGTCGCGCGCAGGCCTGGTTGCCTTTATTGGGGAGCTTTGGGTGATGGCGTGGTTCATTCGTTCGGTCTCCGCCAAGATGGTTGCGGCGCTTGCAACAGTATGTGTGATCACTGCGGTCGTAATCGTTTTCAATGCGAATTCGACCCCTGTAGCAGGAGTGACTGCTGATGTTACGACCTCGCTTCCCCTCAAAAGTGGTCTTGGCTCTGTGGTCCATCGCTTTGATATTTGGTGGTTTACCTTATCCGAGATCACTGAACACTGGTTGGTTGGGATCGGATATGGGAGCCAGAGTTATATTTTACTCTATGGCCAGAACCATGAAGTGGTCTTACCTGGGCATGCGGCCGTCACGCACGCAGGGACTCATAATATTTTTCTCTATCTGGCGCTCCATATCGGACTCCCGGGGATGCTGTTCTTCGGGTGGTTTGTTGTTCGGGTCGTTCTGAAGTCTTCTGAAGAATACCGCCAAGCGCACGATGGGCTTTCAAAAGCGGTACTCGTGGGATCCATTGTCAGCGTGGTAGGGTTGATGCTGCGTCTCCAGTTCGATCAAATGCTGGTCGGGTCGTTGGCCGTGCTTTTCTGGGTGCTTTTGGCGATGGCGATTTTAAGTTATCCGTCATACAATCGGGCAGCTGAAAAAATTCTGACTCAAAGATCTGGAGCTGTCACAGAAATCTAATGCGAAAAGTCGTCATATCATTGTTTCATCGTCTCGTTAGCCGCTATGGTCAAGCCGTGCTTCGGTACAGATCGGTCTTTGTTATCTGCACACAACTTGGTCTGATTGCAGCGGCGAATGTGACAGCGTTTGCTCTCAGATTCGAGGGAGACATCCCCCCCGATTATGGACGACTGTTCTGGCGAGGCTTCCCCATAATATTGGCGACATATGGGATCGGCCTTGTAGTATTCGGCATTCAACGCGGGCTCTGGCGTTATGTCGGCCTCCATGATTTAGGTCGAATTTTCTGGGCCTCTGTCACCAGTTCTGTGGTGTTCTATGGTGTGGTGCATGGCCTTTTCGGATGGCTCGCCTATCCCCGCTCGATCATTATTCTCACTGGTATACTGAGCGGACTCTTTCTCGCCGGTATTCGGTTGGTGGTTCGCTGGTTCCGTGAATGGCTTCACGTTGTGAGCCCTACAGCTCGAAGAGTGTTGGTAGTCGGAGCGGGCAATGCGGGTGAGTTGTTGATCAGGGATATGCTGAGCGACGGGGGCTCTCATTACCGTCCGGTTGGGTTGGTGGATGAAGACCTGATCAAGCAGAATATGAAGATACACGGAGTTCCCGTTGCGGGGACTATCGCCGATATCCCGCGTCTGGCGCGAGACCTCGTCGTGCATGAGATCATTGTGGCGATTCCTTCGGCCTCAACAGCATTGAAGCAGCGAATCCTTGCTGCGTCGGAGGGGTGTAAGGTTCCCATCAAGACCTTGCCGAGCGTGAAACAATTGCTGGCGAACCCGGAGGCGCTCAGACAGGTGAGGCCAATGAGCCTGGAGGATCTTCTGCAACGTGAACCTATTCAAATGGATCGGCAGGAGTTGTATCCATTGCTTGAAGGGAAACGAGTGCTCGTGACAGGCGCCGGGGGGTCGATTGGGTCTGAGCTCTGCCGGCAGATTGCCCGGTACAACCCGGCCACGTTGATTCTCTTGGAGCGCTATGAGAATGGCCTGTTTGCCCTAGACCTTGAACTGCGGGCACAATATCCTAAGATCTCGATCATCCCGGCTATTGGAGATGTGACCGTCCCTGAGCGAGTGGCAGAAGTGTTGCAGCAGACGGACCCGGAGATTGTCTTTCATGCTGCCGCCCACAAACATGTGCCGCTCATGGAGTTGAATCCGAAAGAGGCCGTCCGCAATAACGTGTTTGGAACGAAGACTGTGGCGGAGGCGTCGTTGGCGAGCGGTGTCGATCGTTTTGTCCTCATTTCCACAGACAAGGCGGTGAATCCTACGAGTGTTATGGGCGCCACGAAACGGGTGGCCGAAGACTTGATGCAGAGCCTGAGCCATAGAGGACGGACGAAATTTACGGTGGTCCGATTTGGAAATGTGTTGGGCAGTAACGGGAGTGTTGTTCCATTATTTGCGGATCAGATTCGAAGGGGAGGGCCGGTGACGGTAACCCATCCAGAAATCAAACGCTTCTTCATGACGATTCCAGAGGCGGTGCAATTGGTGTTGCAGGCCAGTTTATTGGGGCAGGGCGGTGAAGTGTTCGTGCTGGATATGGGTGAGCAGGTGAAAGTAGTTGATCTGGCGAGGAATATGATTGTGCTGTCCGGTCTTGTGCCGAATCAGGATATTCAGATTGTATACAGCGGCTTGCGTCCAGGGGAAAAACTGTACGAGGAACTCTTCGAAGAGACGGAACAAGTCGAATCCACGGCGCATGCAAAGATTCGTCGAGCCGTCAATGCTTCAGCCATTCAATTGGATCGTTTCGATCGGGCGATCACTCATCTTGAGACTGCCGTGAGTCACGGCGATGACGATGAACTGATCCGACGGCTCAGTGAGGCTGTCCCAACCTTTACATCGATGTTGTCCCGCAGCATCGAGCATATCCATTGAGCGATCGCTCAATGGTCATTGCCCACCCGACTCCAAGATGTATTTTCGGTTTGTACCTCCGTGCGATCAGTGTACAATCCCATCGTGATCACAAACCATGCGCCACAGTCCTGTCTTGAGAGGGGTGTGTAGAGGATGAGGGGCGTCGTACTTGCAGGCGGACTCGGAACCAGACTACTCCCACTCACCAAAGTTACGAATAAACATTTGTTGCCGATCTACGATCGGCCCATGATCTACTATCCCATTCAGGCATTGGCCAATGCCGGGATTCAAGAGATCATGTTGGTGACGGGAGGAAACAGCGCAGGAGATTTCCTAAAGTTACTGGGCAACGGAAAAGACTTCGGCCTGAAGCGGCTCAATTACTCCTATCAAGAAGGGGAGGGCGGGATTGCCGACGCGCTGCGATTGGCCGAGCACTTTGTCGACGGTGAACCTGTCTGTGTGATCTTGGGCGACAATATTATTGAGGGCAACATCGCCCACGCGGCAGATGACTTTCGGAAGCAGCAGCAGGGAGCGAAAATTTTGCTGAAAGAGGTCAAGAACCCGCAACGGTTCGGAGTGCCCATCCTTGAAGGAGATCGTGTCGTGAAGATTGAGGAGAAACCTGAGAATCCCCGATCATCCTATGCGGTCACGGGCATGTATTTTTACGATGCGCACGTATTCGACATCATCAAGACCCTCAAGCCGTCAGGCCGAGGTGAACTTGAAATTACCGACGTCAATAATGCCTATATTGCGGATGGAACACTGACCTGGGGTATTTTGGAGGGGTGGTGGACCGACGCGGGGACGATCGAATCCCTTCACCTGGCGAATCAGCTTGTGGCGCAAACCGGCGCAAATAAGATGTAAGACTCGCGCGCGATGAACCTCGAATCTCTCACACAGGCAAGGCCCTAAGATGCGTATCCTCGTAACCGGAGGGGCCGGATTCATTGGGTCGCACCTTGTTCGTCGCCTGATTGTTGAGAGTGGTCATGAGGTGGTGAATCTCGATGCGTTGAAATATTCCGGCAATCCCGCAAATCTCACGGAGATCGAGACGCATGCCCGGCATACATTTGTGCACGGGGATATCGGAGATCAGTCCCTGGTTGAACGCCTCATTCGTGAACACCGGATTGAGGGGGTGATCAATGCTGCGGCCGAGACCCACGTCGATCGATCGATTCTCGACCCCGGAACCTTTGCACGGACCGATGTGGTGGGAACCGGCGTATTGCTTGAAGAGGCTCGTCGCGCTGGGGTGCAGCGATTTCTGCAAGTCAGCACGGATGAAGTATATGGAAGCGTCGAGACTGGGACGTCGACGGAGAATGATTGCCTGGCTCCGCGAAGTCCCTATTCTGCCAGCAAAGCCGGTGGAGATCTCTTGGCACTCAGCTATTGGGCAACCTATCGGTTTCCGGTGATGGTGACCAGAGGCAGCAATACCTATGGGCCGAACCAATATCCAGAGAAATTTGTTCCGCTGTTCGTGACCAATGCGATCGACCACCAACCCCTCCCGCTCTATGGAGATGGACGTCAGCGCCGTGACTGGCTGGCCGTACAGGACCATTGTTCGGCAATCGAGCAGGTATTTCTTCAAGGTGAACCGGGGCAGATCTACAACGTCGGCGGGGGCAATGAACGGGAAAATATTACCGTGGCCGAGCAGATTGTCGGCCAGCTAGGCAGGTCCTGCGACCTTATTCGATTGGTGAGAGACCGTCCGGGGCATGATCGCCGCTATGCGGTAGATTGTAACAAGTTGCGTCGATTGGGGTGGAGCCCTGCTGTACCATTTGAAGAGGGGCTGCGCGCCACTATCCAATGGTATCAGGAGCATGAGAATTGGTGGCGAACAATCAAGTCCGGCGAATTTCGCCAGTATTATGAACAGCAGTATCGTCGGCGGCTTCAAGAAGGGGTAGCAGGGGCGCGGGTAGAGGGATAGAAAGGACAGGGGCGTCTGGTCATGCGGATACTCGTCACCGGTGCGCAGGGGCAATTAGGTCACGCGCTCCAACAGGCCCTATCGGGAGAAGATCTGGTTCTGAAAGATCTGCCGGAGTTCGACCTCACACGACCCGACAGCGAATCTCAAATCGTGGCTGCTCACCCCTCAGTTATCCTGCATGTAGGCGCCTATACGAATGTCGACGGAGCGGAGCGCGAGCCCGATCGCGCGATGGCGGTGAATGCTCAAGGAACCACTGTTGTAGCCCGCGCTGCTGCGACGCTCAATGCGAGACTGATTTATGTGTCGACGGACTATGTCTTCGACGGAACTCAAACGATTCCCTATCGTGAAGAAGACGAGCCCCATCCCGTTAATGTATACGGGCAATCTAAGCGAGCGGGAGAAATAGCCGCGTCGAAGGGCTGTTCCAACACGTTGGTGGTTCGAACATCCTGGCTCTACGGATATGCGGGGAATAATTTTGTGAAGACGATTATGAGGCTGGCGGGTGAGAAGCCGTTCCTCGAAGTCGTGGGAGATCAGCGAGGCTGCCCAACCAATGCGGACGATCTGGCTATCGCCTTGAAAGATCTCCTTGTGAGTGATCTGCGAGGAATCTGTCATGTCACGAATACCGGCGATTGCACCTGGCATGAATTTGCGGAGGCCATCGTCAGCCTTATGGAACTCTCCACCCCGGTTCGGCCCATTACGACTGCTCAAGCAGGACGTCTTGCTAGGCGTCCCGCTTATTCCGTTCTTGCCCAAGGCCAGTTCGGTACGGTGCGAGCATTGCTGCCTCATTGGAAAGAGGCTCTCGCCAGATTTATGAGGCACGCTCCGCGTCTTGCATCCACCATGAATTAACAGGGGGGTTGCATTGCGCTCGTTGTCATTTCATGTTTTGCCTGTTTCAGTTTTCGCTTTGCAGCGATAGACATGGTCAGTAATATGGCAACAGGGAATACTTGAAGTTCACATAATGGCTCTACGATACGGATTTCAGAGCACATCGCGACCCGGGAAAGTGGCACGCAGACTACTCAGTCAGATTCGACTGTTTGCCACCGATGTTGACGGGGTGCTAACGGACGCAGGGATGTACTATGCCGAGTCCGGCGACGAATGGAAGAAATTCAATACACGCGATGGCATGGGAATCAAATTGCTGCAGAAGGCTGGCATCATTACGGCCATCGTTACGCAGGAACGGACGAAACTGGTGGCGCGGCGCGCCGAGAAGCTCACCATTCCGGAGTTGCACCAAGGGGTCATGGATAAGTTGTCGCTGGTTCGTGAAATGGCGAACCGCTATGGGCTTACACTCAGCCAGGTCGCCTATATTGGCGACGATATCAACGACCTCGAGACACTGAAGGCGGTCGGATTCTCCGCCACACCGGCTGACGGGATGCCACAAGTCGCTGCGGTGGTCGATTATATCTGCCGGAAGAGGGGCGGGGAGGGGGCGGTTCGGGAAATCATTGACATGATTCTGGATGCCCAGCAGGGTCAAGTTGCGATAACCATCAATCGTTGAAGGTTCCACACGCAGAAGGATTTCATATATGGCCATTCACGATTCACGCACGCCGAGTCACGACCTGAATTCCCATCTCTATCCCGTGATCATGGCCGGCGGAAGTGGCACGAGATTTTGGCCGCTGAGTCGGCAGTTGTTTCCCAAGCAGTTGCTGCGGATTATGGGAGATGAAACGTTGATTCAGCAGACCATGCGCCGGGTGGTGTGCGCGTCGGCGCCGAACCGGGTGATCATTTCCACAAATCCCGCCCAAGCCGATTCTATTCGGGTTCAGCTCAGTGAATGGAAAGACGCGCTTGTCGATAATTTTGTGCTCGAACCAGAAGGGCGCAATACCGCTCCGGCGATTGCGTTGGTCGCGTTAGAATTAGTCCGTCGAGATCCTGACGCGATCATGGTGGTGGTGCCTGCCGATCATATCGTGAAAGGCCAGCGCGCATTCGATGCGGCAGTCTCGTTGGCGGCGGCATTGGCAACCCAGGACTATCTAGTGACGTTCGGCATCAAGCCGATCCGTCCGGAAACCGGTTACGGGTATATCAGGCCCAATAGGAACGTGACGTTGAGCACACAGGGGCGCCTCAAAGGACATCCGATCAACAGATTCGTTGAAAAACCCAACGCTGTCAAAGCTGCGCAGTATCTCAAGGCAGGAGACTACTATTGGAACAGCGGTATGTTCATTTGGCGCGCCTCGGCCATCCTTGATGAAATCAAACGCCATCAACCCGCCCTGTTTGGTGGGATCGAACGGATCGGCCAATTGATGCAGGCGGGGAAGGCCCAACAGGCCATTGACGATGCCTATCGGGCACTGACGCCGGTTTCAATCGACACGGGTGTGATGGAGCAATCCAAGAAAGCGGCGATCGTGCCTGTGTCGTTCCAGTGGTCTGATGTCGGCAGTTGGGGGAGTTTGGATGAAGTGGCGTCGAAGGATAAGGCCGGCAATGTTGTGATCGGTCGTGTGGTTGACCTTGATAGCCGTCGGTCGATCATCTATGGCGATCGCCGGCTTGTGGCGACGATTGGGCTTACCGACATGGTGGTCGTCGATACGCCTGACGCGACATTGGTCTGTCCAAAGTCCCGTGCGCAAGAGGTGAAGCAATTGGTCGACGTGCTCAAGAAGCAGAATGCGCCTGAACATCTGGAGCATCTGACCATGCATCGGCCCTGGGGCTCCTATACGATCTTGGAAGAAGGACGGGGATACAAAGTGAAGCGTGTCACGGTGAAGCCGGGAGGACGGCTCTCATTACAGATGCACCATCGACGGAGCGAACATTGGGTCGTGATTGCCGGCACGGCGCGTGTAACCAGAGGAGAAGAGGTCTTCGATCTCAGCATAGGTCATAGTACAGAAATTCCACTCGAAACCAAACACCGATTGGAAAATCCCGGTCAAGAGACCCTGCACATTATTGAAGTACAAAACGGGCCGTATCTTGGAGAGGACGATATTGTCCGGTTTCAAGATGACTATGGAAGAACGAAGAACTAAGCATCGTTACTCCCAGACGTTCCACCAAATGACCTTCAGTCTCTCCACCACCTGATCGAGGAGTTATGGGACTTTTTCGTGAATATGATCTGCGTGGCATCGTGGGCCAGGAACTCACCGATTCAATCACAGAGCAAGTGGCGCGCGCCTACTGCACCTATGTCAAAGACCGGGGAGTGAAGACGATCTCGGTCGGGCGAGACGGCCGATTGAGTTCACCGGGGCTCCATACAGCGCTTGTGCGAGGACTCCTTGCCGGTGGATTGAATGTCGTGGATATCGGTATTTGTCCTTCACCGCTCGTGTATTTCTCTCTGTTTCAGCTGCCAGTTGACGGCGGAATCATGATTACCGGGAGCCACAATGCGGCAGAATACAATGGATTGAAGATTTGTATCGGGAAGGACGCGATTTATGGAGAGGAAATTCAGGCGCTGCGAGCGGTGATGGAAGCCGGGTATTTTGTCTCTGGAGCGGGAGAGATATCGGAACATCCTATCATTCCCGACTATTTGGCGTATATCAAGAAACACTTCAGCCACGTCAATGCCAACCGCCTACACGTTGTGATCGATTGTGGGAATGGAGTGGCGGCGTTGGTGGCGAAGGAGGCTTTGGAGCTTCTCGGTTGTCAAGTCACGGGGATCTATTGCGACCTCGATGGGAGATTTCCGAACCATCATCCGGATCCTACGGTCTTAGAGAATCTTGACGATCTGATTCACGCAGTCAAAGAGCACAAGGCGGATGTCGGGATCGGCTACGATGGCGATGCCGATCGCATTGGGGCCATCGATGAGAAGGGTCACGTATTATGGGGTGATCGTCTGTTGGTGATCTACGGACGTGATATTCTCGCGGCAAAGCCCGGGAGTACCATCATCTCAGAGGTCAAGTCCTCGCAGAGTCTCTACGACGATATTGCAAAGCAGGGGGGGCGGCCGATTATGTGGAAAACCGGCCACTCTCTGATCAAGGCGAAGATGAAAAGCGAGCAGGCTGTCCTGGCGGGCGAAATGTCCGGGCACATGTTCTTTGCCGATCGATATTTTGGGTATGACGACGCGATTTATGCCTCGTGCCGGCTGGTGGAGATTCTAGCCAAGACGACTCGTTCTCTCTCCTCGTTGGTGGCCGATCTCCCCAACACGTCTGTCACGCCTGAGATTCGGGTTGATGTGTCGGACTCCATTAAGTTCGAGTTGGTCAGACATGTGCAGGAACGGTTGGCAGACTATGCAAAGACCCGCGAAGCGCTCGGTCCGTTCAAGCTGGTGATCCGTGATGTTGTGACCATCGACGGTGTGCGTGCCATCTTCGACGATGGGTGGGGCCTGATTCGAGCCTCAAATACCCAGCCGGCCCTCGTGTTACGTTTCGAAGCCACCTCGCCAGAGCGATTGGCCATGCTCCGTGCAGTGATTGAAGGCGAGTTGACCATGGCTAAACGCGCGCTTGGCTGCTAGGTATCGCCAGCGAGCAATTTCCCTTCTACACAGTGTGCAGGTTCGCGCCTGGCTGGTAGTGATATGTCTGATCATAGGATCGGTGGGCGGGGCGATCTCATGGGCTGAACCGAACAGCCCTCTCCCCGCCGTACGGCCCTTTCAAGTTGGGGAACAGCTCACCTATGAAATTTCTTGGCTGAACATGACAGCCGGCACAGCCGTGATGGCGGTCAATGATGCCGGTATGGATGGAGCACGGCCGCTGGCGAAGTTGATTACGATGGCGAAGTCGAGGCCAGTCATCACCAAATTCTTTCCTGTGGATAACCGGGTTGAGTCGATTGTTGATCCTGCCACATTGTTTCCAGAACATTTGTTCTTCAAGCGCCGAGAAGGGAAGAAGAAAGAAGATATCGAGTACGCGTTTCATCAGAAAGAAGGGACGGTCACCGTTATCAAGGGAGGGGAGACCGAAACGTTAGAGATGCCCTCCGGCACCCAAGACGTCATTTCCAGCCTCTATTTTGCACGGAGCGAGCTCTCGTTCCAGCCGGGCTCATCTCTCACCATGAACGTGTTTCATGATAAAAAGAACCGTAAACTGGATGTGCGCGTTGAGGAGATCGAGACGGTCAGCGGTCCCTGGGGGGAAGTTGAAGCAGCTCGCGTGCTGGTCGTCATGCCGTTCCAAGGTCTATTTCTCAACCAGGGCAATATCCGGGTCTGGTTTACCAACGATGATCGGCGTATTCCGGTTCGAATGAAGGCCAAAGTCATCATCGGGTCGATCGTGGCCGACCTCGTCAGTCGATGGCTGGCTTCTTCCCCGACCCAATCGTCTTCGCCGATCCAATGAGAGAACCAACCGTTCGTTGCCCACCCTGTTCAAAACGGTTATACTTACTCCGACCATGAGCCAGTTTCTTCTTACTTTAAGCAGATTTACCTCCCAGAAGCAGACGGCCTGCCCGGAAGCTGGAGGGGGACTTGATCGTCTCCTCGATCAGATCGGTCTTGTCGGGAAACTCATTGCGCAGGATCTGAGGCGTGCAGGGCTCATCGATATCCTGGGAACGACCGGCGAGGTCAATATACAGGGCGAGACAGTCAAGAAGCTGGACGAGATTGCGAATGAGACTTTTCTAAAGGCATTTCACCAGAGTGAACATGTGTGCGCCATAGCGTCTGAAGAAATGGAAAAGCCGGTTCTGCTTCCGGAGAATTGGCCTCAGGCCCAGTACATGCTGCTCTTCGATCCGCTCGATGGCTCATCGAACACAGATTGCAACATGCCGCTCGGCACCATTTTTTCCGTCGTGAAGTCAAAGCATAGAGATCAGATGCCGACCATGGACGACCTTATCCACAACGGAACAGAACAAGTGGCCGCCGGCTATCTCCTCTATGGCGCCAGCACGATGTTCGTCTATACGACTGGACAAGGCGTTCACGGGTTTACATTAGAGCCTGGCATCGGCGAATATCTCCTGTCTCATGAGCGGATCCGTATTCCTGCCCGAGGTAAGGTCTATGGTGTGAACGAGGGCAATTATCATAAATGGTCGGCGGGCACGAAGAAGTATGTGGAATACTTAAAAGTCCCGGATAAAAATGCAGGGAAGCCGTACAGCGTCCGTTATTCCGGCTGTCTGGTCGCTGATGTGCATCGGATTCTCCTCGGGGGAGGCATCTATCTCTATCCTGGCGAACTGGACAAGCCGGAAGGTAAGCTCCGGTTGCTGTACGAAGCCAATCCACTGGCATGGATTGTGGAGCAGGCAGGCGGCAAGGCCAGCACCGGCGTCATGCGCATCCTTGAGGTGGAGGCCAAGCAATTGCATCAACGGGTGCCGTTAATCATCGGCAGTGCGAACGACGTGCATGAGGCTGAGGAGTTTATCCAAGGCAAATGTGTATCATAATCGATACGCGCGAAACGATGGGAACGCGGCCGGGTTTGTGACACATTCACGGGAGGTTGAGCATGGGTGACCGGATACAAGAGATTCTGAGCTGGTATAGCAGCGATAATGCGGGAACACGAACGAATATTGCGCGCCTGCTGCGGTCAGGCAAGCTTGCCGGGACGGGAAAACTGGTCATCCTTCCGGTGGACCAAGGATTCGAGCATGGACCGGCCCGGAGCTTTGCTTCCAATCCGGGAGGGTACAATCCACTCTATCATTTTCAATTGGCCATCGATGCCGGCTGCAATGCCTACGCGGCTCCACTGGGATTTCTTGAAGCCGGGGCCGCTGAATTTGCCGGACAGATTCCGCTGATTCTGAAGTTGAATAATCATGATGTCTTGCACGACGAGAAAGACCCCTTGCCCTCGGTGACTGGCAGTGTGAAGGATGCGCTCCGGCTCGGGTGTTCGGCAGTCGGATTCACGATCTATCCCGGGTCATCGCACTGCAACAGCATGTATCAGCAGCTGCGCGCGATTGCAGAGGAAGCGAAGGATTGTGGCGTGGCTGTAGTCGTGTGGTCGTATCCTCGCGGGTCGGTGTTGAGTAAAGAGGGAGAGACTGCCATCGATGTGGTTGCCTATGCGGCGCAAATTGCCGCGCAACTCGGCGCCCACATCATTAAGGTCAAGCTTCCCACTGCGCATCTTGAACAGGCTGCGGCGAAGAAGGTATATGAATCGGTCAAAGTTCCGGTCGCCACACTGGCGGAACGAGTCCGGCATGTGGTTCAGAGCTCGTTCGATGGGCGTCGGATCGTCATTTTCTCCGGAGGGGCCAAGAGCGAGGATCAGAATGTGTTTGAGGAGGCGCGCGCTATTCGTGACGGCGGCGGGTTTGGCTCCATCATTGGGCGGAACTCGTTTCAACGGCCTAAGGCGGATGCGGTCAAGTTTCTTCATGCCATCATGGACATCTATTCCGGTGAAAAAAAGCAGTGATGCAGCGGTTGGTATGAATCGTTTAACTGACTGAGGGAAACTCGGGTTAAGCATTAAGGGCATTGGCACCTTAGAGATTGACGACGATACTACAATAGATTCAGGATGCTTAAAAAAGGCCGGCCAGCGAGGCCGCAGGCGAACCGAAACCTGAAGCGTACCCTCAGGGGCGCACGGTGCGACGAATAAGGAGCACCACGTTTGTGCGCGCCGCCGAGTCGGTGAGGCGGCTGGGTCCCCGTTGAGGATTTTGATGAACCGAGAATGAAGCATGGGGAAAGGGCGCGTCTCGGCGCGGCGGGGATGGGCGGGTGAGAAAAGACGACTTTTTCAGCATTCTGTGAGGTCATGAGAGATGAAGGGCAAGGATCACCTATGAGACTCGTTCGCGCAGGGCTGGTTCCGCTTGCATTGGTGACCGGAGGAATCATCATCGGTGTCGTGGTGGCTTCCAACTTGGGGTGGCTGCCGACAGGCACGGCCGGTCCTGAGCCCGCTCCCTACCAAATCCCTACCCCGATGGTGCGTCCAGTGGCGACTGCGCCACAGTTGCCGATGGCAGGGGGGAATGGGAAAAACTTCGTTGAGATCGCCAAATCGGTGAAGCCTGCGGTCGTCAACATTGCGGCCACGCGGAGCGGAAAATCCGGCGAAGGTCCGCACGGCTCGCCGCTCGAAGACCCATTTTTTCGCAAGTTCTTCGGCGATGAATTTTTTAAGCGTGAGAATCCTCAGCGAGAGCCGAAAGAGCGGGGCCAAGGGTCCGGGGTCATTGTGGAATCCAATGGGTTGATCGTCACCAACAATCATGTGGTGAACAAAGCCGACGAGATTCGGGTGTTTTTATCTGACAAGCGGGAGTTTAAAGGGAAGTTGATCGGCACCGATGCGAAGACGGATATCGCGATTGTGAAAATCGAAGCGACAGGGCTCCAGACCGTCCCGTGGGCCGATTCCGACCAACTGGAGGTTGGAGAGTATGTGCTGGCTGTGGGAAGTCCGTTCGGCCTGACACAGACCGTGACGATGGGGATTGTCAGCGCAGTTGGGCGAGCCAGTATGGGCATTGCCGAGTATGAAGATTTCATCCAAACCGATGCGGCGATTAACCCGGGCAACTCCGGAGGCGCGTTAGTCAACGTGCGCGGTGAATTGGTCGGAATCAATACGGCGATTTTCAGTCAAAGCGGCGGCAACATGGGTATCGGGTTTGCGGTGCCGAGCAATCTATCTCGCGCCATCATGGATCAACTGGTGCGGACAGGGAAGGTCGTCCGTGGCTGGCTCGGTGTCGCCATTCAAGATTTGACCCCTGAGTTAGCCTCGCAGTTCGGGATCACCGAGACGAAGGGCGTGCTGGTCAGCGATGTCATGGAGGAGAGTCCTGCAAAGAAAGCGGGATTTGAGCGCGCAGATGTCATTGTCGAATATGACGGCAAGCCGATGGATTCACCAACCCATTTGCGCAATGCCGTCGCGCAGACACCGATCGGAAAAAAAGTTTCGGTGAAGTTGATTCGCGATAAGAAGCCTAAAACGATCGATGTGACCATTGTGGAGCAGCCGAAATCGTTAGGACAGTCCGGCGCAGAAGAGAACAGAGAATCGGCTGCACCAACAGGAATTCTCTCGGATCTTGATGTCCGGGAACTCAATGATGAACTGGCTTCTCGATATGGAGTGAAGTCCAGCGAGCGTGGTGTGGTCGTGGTGGGGGTCAAGTCCGGAAGCACAGCAGAAGAAATGGGTGTGCGCGAAGGCGATATGATTCTCGAAGTCAATCGCAAGGCGGTGACCTCGCTCAAGTCCTACGAACGAGCCGCGTCCGGTCTTGCCAAGGATCAAGCGGTTCTCTTGCTGCTCAAACGGAAGGGTCAGGCGATCTATCTTACATTGCGGCCATAGCCCCGGTGATTGTACGGCAGACGCCCTCATGAATCATGAGCCGGCAGGATCGCGGCAGACATGTGTGGCGCAACAGAGTAACACCTTGCCTGAGGGGGAGATCCTGAGCGGGAATACCAATTTGCTGCCTCAGTCAGTCTACAGCCCGAAGCTTCATTTTTGGCTCCGAACGATGCTCTCTACCGATGCGGCTCTGCATGCTGGCAGAGGGTCTTGCCTATGACTACGGCTCGCCCATCCCCCGTCGAACCGGTTTCCCATCAGGTCCCGTTGGTCGTGGCGCTCGTGCCGGCTGCCGGACGTGGTCTTCGGATGGGGGGTGCGGTCCCCAAACAATTTCTCTCATTAGGTGGGGAGCCGCTTATCCTGCAGTCGTTACGGACATTGCAAGCCGCTCCCGTCGTCGATCAAATCGTGCTCGCGGTTCCGCTTTCCGACGTCGAGTACTGTGAGAATGAGATCGTCTCGAGGCATGGATTGACCAAAGTGACAAAGGTGGTGGCCGGTGGCACCGAACGCCAAGATTCCGTGCGATACGCGCTCGCGCAGGTCCACACAGAGACCGAAATCGTGCTTATCCATGACGCGGTGAGGCCCTTTATGACACTTCAGATGATTGCCGAGGTTGTGGCGGCGGCGAAGGAACGGGGCGCAGCGATTATTGCGCTTCCGATGCGGGATACCGTGAAGCAGGTGCGGACGGACGGCACGATTGAGCGAACGGTCGATCGCGCGCCCTTGTGGCTCGCTCAAACTCCTCAGGCCTTTCGACGCGATTGGATTGAGGCTGCTCACAAGAAAGCGCATGTCGAAGGGATTCGGGCCACCGATGACGCGTTTCTGGTGGAATGGCTGGGGTATTCGGTGACTGTTGTCGAGGGGAGTGGGGAAAATATCAAAGTGACGAGGCCTGAAGACCTGGTGATCGGCGAGGCTATTCTGGCGTCGCGGGTGAAGGGGCGCGAACCGGCCGAGAAGCGCCTGAAGGGCAGAAGGAATCAGTCACGCCGACCCCGTCAGCATCGCTGACGGACGGCGTGTGGCACATGATGAGGAGCGGGTATGGCAATGCGTGTGGGCTGCGGTTATGACATCCATCCATTAGGACCGGGGCGAAAACTGATTCTCGGTGGGATCGAGGTGCCCCACAGTAAGGGTCTGTTGGGACATTCCGACGCCGATGCCTTGATCCACGCCCTCTGCGATGCGTTGCTCGGCGCGATGGGTGAAGGAGACTTAGGTCGACACTATCCCAGCTCCGATCAGCGCTTCAAAGATATTTCGAGCTTGAAGCTGCTGGAGGATGTTCTTGGGAAGATGCGGGCAAAGGGGTACTGCATCGTGAATGTCGATACGATCATCATCGCGCAGGCTCCTCGACTCAATCCGCACTTGGCCGCCATGCAGAAACAGATAGCACAGGTGCTCGGGGTCGACCCTGACCTTGTCAACATCAAGGTGAAGAGTGGAGAAGGAATCGGCATGATCGGCCGGGAGGAGGGCATTGCCGCGCAGGCGGTCTGTTTGATCGAGCGGCCTCCGACAGCGTAAGATATTTGCCTATGGTACTGAAAGCGATCAAAGAAGACTTGCGGGCTGTCTTCGACCGAGATCCAGCTGCGACCAGCTGGCTTGAAGTTGTGCTGACCTATACCGGTTTTCATGCCTTGCTGGCCTACCGCCTGTCCCATTGGGTGAAGTCTTATAACGTGCCGTTCCTTCCTCGGGCGATTTCCCAGGTCGCGCGTGTGCTCACGGGCATTGAAATCCATCCCTCGGCGAAGATCGGCACCGGATTCTTCATCGACCATGGCATGGGGGTCGTGATCGGTGAGACGGCGGAGATCGGTGATTACGTGACTCTCTTCCAGGGCGTGACGCTTGGAGGGACAGGAAAGGAGCGAGGGAAGCGCCACCCCACGCTCGGCAATCACGTCGTCGTGGGAGCCGGTGCCAAGATTCTCGGCGGGATCACAATCGGCGACAATGTGAAGATCGGCGCCAATTCTGTCGTGCTTAAGAATGTCGCCGCCAACTCCACTGTCATTGGAGTGCCGGCCCGTGTCATTAGAACGCAAGGCGAGCGGCTACCCGACGCCACCATGGACCACAGCAATCTGCCAGACCCCGTCAGCGACCGGCTTTTGGCACTCGAACAGGAGGTGATCGAGCTGCGCAAAAAGCTGGAGAATCAAGATTCCCCCCGCCTGTTCTAGCCCTGAACGATTTCATCAATGACACGCGTACCCAGCTCAGGCTGGGAGCTCACTATTCCTGCTCGTTCTTAATTGACGGCAAGCCGGCTGTTTGCTTGTCAGTGATTCGGCCATGCCGGTCTTGACGAATCTTCTTCGAGGATAAACAATGTTGGGTGGTGGGGAGAGGCAAATGGAAACTCATCTGTGTGCTCTCGCCAGTTCGCCACGCGGATCATACGATAGATGCCTGGAGGATTATAGGCATGCCGCTATATGAGGATCGAGGGGAAAGCAACGCCCAACCGATGACTGATCGACGTGAGCTGTGCAAACGAATCGGTCTGTTGGGGTCGGCGGTTTTGCTGGCGGGGATGGGGGAGCAGGGCTACCACGTCGTCAGCTGGGGCGCACTGGTGTCACGGTTCCGATTTTAGCGCTCGGAGGCTGGCACATTCTGAAAACAAGCGAGGAAGAAGGTTGTCGAATCGTGCAGGAGGCCATCGACGCCGGACTGACGTTTTTCCGACAACTCGTAGAACTATCACAACAATCGGAGCGAAGCGATGATGGGGAAGCCGCTGAACGGCATCGTCACGATGTCTTTTTAATGACCAAGATGTGTACTCACGGCTGTGGGAAAATGTCGGCATGCTGCATTTAGAGCAGTCGTTGCGTCGTTTGAGTACTGACTACCTGGATTTGTGGAAAATTCATGAGGTTGGCTGCGACGATGATCCTGAACGTATTTTCCGAGAAGGGGGAGCGATTGAGGCATTGAGTAGAGGAAAGCAGCAAGGGAAAGTACGATTCATAGGGTTTACCGGTCACACGAATCCGTCCGTGCATTTGAACATGCTCAAGTACGACTTCCGTTCGATACCTGCCAACTTCTACTGAATGTTTTTGATGCGTCTTACAGCAGTTTTTTTGAACAGCAGGTTCTTCCGGAACTTCTCAGGCGTGGTATCGCACCCATTGCCATGAAATATCTTTGTGGAAATGGAAAGCCGATCCAACGGGGTGTCCTGACGGCCGAAGAGGCGATGCGATATGTGCTGTCCTTGCCGGTATCTACGCTCGTGAGCGGCATCGATTCACGAGAGGTGTTGCGTCAGAATATCGCCATCGCCCGGCGGTTCGTTCCCATGACGCAGGAGGAAATGTTGCAGCTTCGGCGACGGGTCTCCTTCTATGCGGCAGAAGGACAATTTGAACATTATAAGACCAGCGCACTCTGGTCCTGTGACGGCATGAAGTCGAGCGCCGCTATGGCGGTCTCGAGAAGGCATAGCGGTGGTCAAGCTCACAGAGTGATGTAATTGAGAGAGTGGCGCGAACGCTCGTGAAGAAAAACCGAGGTTATGGTCGGAAGAATAAGCCTGATCAGAACCGACATGAATGATGCGGGCTAACGAGCCTTCTGCGGAAAACTTGGAGAGGGTGGGTGAGCAGGAGTCACGGCTGGAGGCAATTGAAGTGGTTGGTTATGTAGCTGCAGGGGAGGGCCGAGGTTCATCGACGGACTTTGCGGGGGCTGGACAGTGATGCGGCGCTCGCCACCCGGCAGATCGAGAATGGTTCCAACATTTCCCGCAGGGTCCTTATACACCTGCACGCCACCTTCGGATCCCAGTGCTTGGTCTAAGCGCTCGTTAAAGCCCGGCACTTGAGGTGGCGGCTCCTCAGCGGCGAGCAGCATGTTCGCCCACGCCACTCCCACAATCATGAGTGAGATACCCATCGTATACATAGCTGCATTGTACTGCCGATTCCTGTCTCGATACACCCTTGTCGTGTGAGTGCGTGCATAGAGGGTGAGGGTGGTTATTTGGCAGCTCTTTCATAACTCATCCTGCCGATCTCAACCTGCCCAATCCTCTTCGCTCGTATCTTGCCGCTTAACTCTTCACCCCTGCTGATCAAGCTCGCGATGGGATGGCACGGTTTCGCGCTACATCGTTATGAGTACTGCGGGCTAACTTTTTATAGCGGTCAAGTCGTTGACCAAGTTAAGAAAGCTCTCGTTTTTCATGAAGCGCTGGAAGGAGACGCTCTGGCGTGGGTCGGGCATTTCCTGGTCGCCAGGGTTCAGATTTTTTCGATGGCGAAAGGCTGTCCTGAGGGACTGCATCGCATGATCAAGCTCATTCATTTCTGCAAACGTGCAGGCCAGATTGTAGTGGAACATCGGATAAGCGGGATCGGCCTGTATTCCCTGTTCAAACAGGGCTGTTGCTTCCTTGAGACGACCGGTCATTTCGTAGGCCATCCCCAATTTGTTGATCAACGTGCGCCAGAGAGTCCGGTCGAGTTGCGGCTCGGCTGTTTCAAGATCAAACGCTTTCGAATAGGGTGAAATGGCTTGGGCGAATTTGTTCTGCCGATAGAGTGCGTTTCCTATTTCGAGTAATTCTCTGCTGCTGGGCGGTGCTGGTGGGTGGAACTGCACGATTTTTAGAGGTGCTGTTTTCTTGATCTGGATGACCTTCGGTGGTGCTGGAGGCGTGATCTGTAAGATCGTTGAGGGTTCTGGTTGCAAGCGAATGGTTTTGAGAATTGATTGAAAGAGCGGTGCATCGGCGTTGGTATAGAATGTCTTCGAAAGATGGATATCGGCGTACACGTTGCCTTGTGCTATGCAGGCAAACACATGCTTTTGGTCCAATCGGGCTCCCCGGAATTTGTGCAAGGTATACTCAAGGGTCGGTATGGCACCGGTGGTGTTGAGTGCGATGTCTTGCCCACGGGCGACAGACGGACTTTTCTGTATCAGTTGGAGCTGTTCGATGCATCCATGCATGGTCGCATGGGTCGGAACTTTTTCAAGAGTGACAGACACGTTCAGTCCTGTTTTTGGATGTGAGGCAATGAGATTGCGACGACCGTCAGGGTTGATCTGATCAATGTCTTTTTTGAAGCCGGATAAGTCGATCGAAAGGCCCAAGCCCTTCTCGGGCCATGTGACAAATGTCGGAGGTTCACCCTTCTCAATGGCCGCCTGTAAGACGCCAGTCAGCTCTCCCGGCATGAATAACCAAAGGCCGACGGTGCAACCGAAGATGGCGCTCACAACGCCAGGCTGTTTTCCTAGGCTTATCCCCTGTCCTCTTCTCATAACACGGTCCCCTTCTAGCAGACCAGTGTAGGATATGGGCGGGTCTCTCCAAAGAGAAATTTTATTTGTGGTATGGGCGATCCAGAGACAATGCGACGTATGATGAAGATGAATGGGCACAATCGACTCTTCTGATGCCCCAGTCACGCTCCGTTCGCGCCTCTCCTCTCATACACATTGTTCCTCTCTCGATATCGGGCCTTTCTCCAGTCAGTATTCAGCCATTCGCGTCCATAGAGCGAGATAGGCTTCACGATTTGGAGTGAGGCACCCCTCCCAAGGTAGGATACCGCTCACCCTGCCTTCCTCGATACAATCCGACGCCATGGAGGATGTTGATGGCGCCTCATACCCATTCTCGGATCTATCCTAGATTCCCACTATTCTATCCTGTGATCTTCGGTGGTGCTCCGTTTGTCGGCGAGGGCGTCCTAATCAACTTATCACTGATGGGATGTTCCATTCTGTGCGATCGAGAGGTGCTCTGTGGCAGTGATGTGCGTGTGAGTGTTCTGCTTCCAGATAAGACGCCGGCGCTGTCAATCGATCTCGGGGCGATTAAATGGGTTCAGGGTTGTCAGTTCGGAGTGGAGTTTCTCCGCCTGCCGCTTGAAGCGCGGCAACGTCTCAATACCACCCTACGAATGGAACTCATCGAATTCCTGAAGGCCCGTTCAGAAAGACGCGACTCGCAGGATTTGCTCAATCGAGAAGGTTAGCTCGCACGATCAATCCGCGCGTCTAATGAAATTCTCAATGTGCTGTCTTGTGTGTGAAGCGTCGTTCCCCTCTTGATCCCCAAGTGGTCACCGCTCAGCGTCCAGTCATCAGTGTATTCAATCTCGTCACATCCCGTGCGAACGCTCACAAAATCTGAGGGGTACTGTTCCTTTTCCCTCAACGGTAGCGCGTCAAGGATGGCAAGAACTGCGCGATAAGTCTCTCTTTAAAATCTTCGATATTGTTTGGTGAAATGCCGATCCGAGGCGATACTGACCAGAACCCTGAGAATTATGAGGATGCCATTCTAATTCAAATGTTGCCATAGGATTGAATCGATGCCGTCACCGTTAGAATCCATCCGTTATCTCAGCGAAGCCCTCTTTCAGTATTCGAATGTCGATGACATGGTGAGCCAGGTTCTGCACACCGCCATCGATGTGATAGGGGCTGATGCGGGATCAATTCTACTTGCAGACGAAAAAACCAAGCAATTAGTCTTTCGCTATGCAGTCGGAGAGAATGCCGATTGCCTTCACAACACGTCGATCCCATGGGACAAGGGTATTGCCGGCGCAGTGTTCCGCTGTGGCCAAGCAGAGGTCATCTCGGGCGTTCAGCAGGATTCCAGGCACTTGTCGGCAACCGACCGGATTACCGGGTATCAGTCACGGGATATGATCGTGGTTCCACTCAAACGCCATGGTGGAACCGCGATCGGCGTGATTGAGGTCCTGAATAAGGTCACTGGCCAGATCAACCGAGACGATCTCGACATCCTGGTTGTGATCGCCTCCGTCGCCGCTGCCGCTATCGAGGGGACAAACAATGCTGAGGCGCTGCGTCAGAAAGATCTCCAACTGCAACAGTCACAAAAGATGGAGGCGATGGGCAGACTGGCGGGAAACGTCGCCCACGACTTCAATAATCTCCTGACCGTCATGCGAGGATTTACCGAATTGATCATCGCGACACTGGACCCCGCAGCTCCTTCGAGACAACACGCAGACGAAGTGTTAAAGGCTGCCAAACAGGCCTCAGGGCTCACGCATCAGTTGCTGACCTTCAGCCGAAAGCAGGTGGTGGAACTTCGAGTCGTCAATCTGAACCATCTCGTGTCCAACATTGAAAAGATGCTGAAACAGCTTATCGGAAAAGATGTGGCTCTGTTCACGAACTTGGACCCGCGCCTTGGCCAGGTCAAGGCCGATCCAGGCCAAATCGAACAAGTCATCATGAACTTATGCGTGAATGCCCGCGATGCCATGCCGAATGGTGGATCGCTGACTATCGAGACGGTGGGAATCGAGCTGGACGACGAGTATGTCTATGAAACGACAGACCTCCGTCCGGGGCGGTATGTTCTGTTTTCGGTCACAGATACCGGATCCGGCATGGATCAAGCGACGCAGGCCAAATTGTTCGAACCATTTTTCACAACCAAAGCCCCGGGAAAGGGAACCGGTTTAGGACTGTCCATCGTCTATGGGATTGTGAAGCAAAGCCACGGTCATGTGGCAGTGACCAGCAAAGTAGGGCAGGGCACTACGTTCACAATCTATCTGCCTCAGATTGAGGATCAAGTTCCTGACAGGTGCACAAACGGCCATATCCCAACGGTCGACCAGAAAAATGAGTAGGAAGAAGTTCAGTCTCAATAATCCACTTCAGCCTTCCCAGCCATCTACCGTGACTCTGTTCGTCTCTCGTTCAGGGCCGGAATCACCTCACGAATAACGGTCTTCTGAATTCCGCCAGTTGCCCAGCCTGCCTGTTTGAAAGATCTGTACCTTGCTGGGACACGTCTCACCACAAGACTCCTGCATTCTTGACGCGCCTGTATGCCGAGCGTAGAGTTTTGCGGTATTCGGATTGCAGTATGAGGTGGTGAATGGCATCTGCATTTTCCCACGCCATTGTCGCGCTGGCGATGGGGAAGGCCTTTCAGAACAAGGAATTGAATTGGCGT